>JAFYXJ010000024.1 GCA_017546205.1 Clostridia bacterium
AAATTGAAAAGGCACATCCGGATGTGTTCAATATCTTACTTCAGATTCTGGATGATGGCATTCTTACCGATTCTCAGGGACGTCGGGTAGATTTCAGGAATGCGGTTGTGATTATGACATCCAATCTGGGTGCACGCCAGATTACCGAGAAAAAGAAGAGCCTCGGATTTTCTGCAGGAGCAGAAGATGCGGAGCGGGATTATGAAGTGATTAAGAACGAGGTTATGTCTGAGGTGAAACGGGCGTTTCGTCCGGAATTTTTAAACCGGATTGATGAGATGATTGTATTCCATCAGTTGTCTAGCGAAGATATTAAGGAGATCGCCGTAAAGATGCTTAACCAACTGGCAGGAAGATTGCGGGATAACGGCATTGAGGCGGAATTCCATCCGGATGCAGTTGCCAAAATTGCGGACGAAGGTTTTGACCCGGTTTACGGTGCAAGACCGCTGAGAAGAGCCATCCAGAGTAAGATTGAGGATGCTGTTGCAGAATCTATGCTGGAAGGAAGCATTACCTCCGGCGATAAGGTTTTGGTTCTGGTAGAAGACGGCAAATTTATTTGCCAGAAGAAAAATGATGACTAAACGGGAAAGACGGCGATTTTTCGCCGTCTTTTTGCATTCTGTTACGATTCTCTTACATTTGGAATACATTTCTCTCACCTGTGTTTACACTGAAAAAAAACATGGTATAATGATTGTGGATTTATGACGGCATTTTGCGAACAAAAAAGGTGAGGAGGTAGTCCGATGTCAAACACTACTGACCGTGCCGACCGGATTACCCAGAGACAGGAGAAAGAAAAACGAAGAAAAAAGAAAAAATGGATTGTCAAAGGGATTGCGGCGGCAATTATAGTATATTTGATGCTGGCAGTAATTTTTAGTTTTTACAGTTCCATGTCTACCACCATTGCCATGAAAGGCTCGGTGGAGGAAAATGAACTGGTAAACGGATATGTGCTGCGGAAACAACAAGTCATTATGGCTCCCATTGCGGGATATCTGGAATGCAGAGTCAACGAGGGCGAGCGTGTTAAAGAGGGCCAGATTATCGGGTATATTTATACCGGAGAATATGATGCGGAGCGGTCTGGAAGAATCCGGCAGCTCAGTCAGCAGATTGCAGAGTTGGAGGGGGAAGGCCCCACAAACACCTATGCAGCAAACGGTGTGATGGTGGAACAGAAAATTGCCTCCGCTGCAAGGAATTATTCCGATCTGAGACAGAACCGGAATATGAGTGAACTTGCTAAGCAAAAAGAGGAACTGAATCAGTTGATTGAGCGGAAGCACACCATGAATTCCGGCGGGGTTGTAGACCGTGCACAACAACTGCAAGCACTCAAACAGGAATTGTATGATCTGGAAATCAGCACCGGAGGAAGTAAGCATGCCATTGTTGCTCCCTCAGCGGGGGTTTTTACCTCCAAAATCGACGGGATGGAAGATGACCTGATCTATGAAAATGCGGAAAAACTGACACCAACCCATTTGAAAGAGTTGGATAGAATAGAACCGGAGAGAAAAGAGACCGTAGTTGCAGGCGAACCTGTATGCAAGATAGTGGATAACTACGGCTGGTATTTTGTTGCGTCAGTCGATGCAAAAAAAGCAGAAAGTCTGACCGTTGGAAAGACAGTAGAGATGCACTTTTTTGACCTTTCGGACGCAACCATTTCAGGAACCATCAAATCCGTTTCTCAGGAGGAAAAGGGTGAGGTTTCCATTGCGATTTATACCAATCGCTATGTAGAGGGCATCTATTCTTCCAGCCGTGCGTCAGCAGAACTGGTGACGATGTATGTTGAGGGTATCAAGTTGCCGGTGCAGAGTATTCATGTCATTGACGGACAAACTGGGGTGTATGTCATTCGCTTGGATGTTGCGCGGTTTGTGCCAGTTTCCATCCGATACAAAAATGACCGGTGGGCGATTGTCAGCGCTGTGCAGAATTTGAATAGCGAATATCGACTGCAGATTTATGACGAGGTTATCGTTGAGGGTAAAAATCTGGAAAGTGGCAAGGTTGTGAGATAAATGGGAATCCGTGAAAATTTGCAGGCAGTACAGAAAGAAATTTTTCTCGCGGCAGAGCAAGCAGGGAGAGACCCCAAAACAATTCGGTTGATTGCGGTCAGCAAAACCAAGCCAATATCGATGGTGGAAGAAGCGATGGAGTGCGGTATGGTGGATTTTGGAGAGAACCGACCGCAAGAATTAAAGGAAAAAGCAGAACAGTTTCCTGAACTTTGCTGGCACCAGATTGGACAATTGCAGAAGAACAAAGTAAAACACATCATTGACAAAGCATGCCTGATTCACTCGGTGGATAGTTTATCTCTTTGTCAGGAGATTGAAAAACGTGCATCTGCCATTGGCAAGGTGCAGGATATTTTGATACAGATCAATATTTCCGGAGAGGAAACCAAATCCGGTATTTCTCCCAGCCAGACGGCAGACCTTTGCAGAGAAATTAGTTTGCTTCCTCATGTGCGGGTGCGGGGCCTGATGACCATATCGGTACGGGGAATGTCGGAGGAGGAAAATTATGTCCTGTTCCGAGAATTAAAAACCTTGGCAGAAGAAATTGATGCATTGGAGATTCCCAATGTTTCTATGGAGGAACTATCAATGGGGATGACCCACGATTTTGTACCTGCTATTCGTGCCGGTGCAACCTTGATCCGGGTAGGCACGGGTATTTTTGGAGAACGAAAATGAAGAACTGCCACTGGCAGTCAAAAAATAAATTGCCGGCATTTCCGGCGGAATGGAGAGAGCAATGAGCGATTTCATGGCAAAAGTACTGAACATGGTTGGTTTTAATACCGACGGAGGATACGAAGAAGAGTATTATCAGGATGAAACCGGATTTGAAGATGTGGAGTATGATGACAGCCCCATCATGGAACGGTTTGCATCCAGAAGAAGCAGCCGCGTGGTAAAACTGCATGAGGGAAATCCCCAACAAATGCGTGTGGTTGTGATTCAGCCCAGAAGTTTTGACGAGGCACAAAGCATTGCTGACCATCTGAAAGAACGGAAACCCGTAATTATGAATCTGGAGGCGGTAGAGACCGCAGTTTCCCGAAAGATTGTAGATTTTCTCAGCGGTGCAACCTATGCTCTGGATGGAAATATTCAAAAGATTACCAACGGCATTTTCCTGGTTGCTCCTAATAATGTAGGGATTTTAGATGAGGAACTGACCGGCAAAGGTGCATTCCCCTGGGGAAACTAAATCTTCATGGATAGTGAAGAAAAGCTGCTGCTTTCCAAAGCAGAGGATACCATGAGGATTGCACAAAAGCGGTATAGTGTAAAAACACTTGGCTTTTTGAATCCCGTAGAAAGACTGTTTCTAACGAGGAATCTTCTGCCCGATGCAGATATGCAGGTAATTTTTAACGGAGGATATCCGGATGCGGAGCGAACACTTTTGGTGTGTGCACCTGATTTTCTGGAACCTTTGCCGGAGGAATATCTGTCGGTTCTGGAATGTAGCGGAAGAGACTTAGAAACGCTGACCCACCGTGATTATCTTGGAAGCCTGATGGGACTTGGTATTGTCCGTGAGAGCATTGGTGATATTTTGGTGGCAGACGGAAAGGGATTTATTTTCGTAAAACCGTCTCAGGTTCCGTACATATTACAAAATCTGACTAAAATAGGAAGACATGGCATCCGCATACGGGAATGCAACATCGATGAGGTGGTGATTCCCGAACCTGACACAAAAGAGATTCAAACAACGGTATCATCCTTGCGCTTGGACAGTGTGCTGGCGGCAGCCACCAATCTGGCAAGAGGTAAGGCGGCTGAATTGATTCAGGCAGGATTGGTCACGGTGAACTGGGAAACGGAGGAAGAGGTTTCCTGTATGCTGAAAGAGGGCGATATGCTTTCGGTTCGGGGATATGGGAGAATCCGGCTAACTTCCGTTGGTGGTTTGACACGAAAAGGTCGGCAGGCGATTGTTGTCAGCCGTTATGTATAAAAGCAGGTGTTCGTTGAACACCAAAGACAGGAGGAGTTTTTATGCTTACCCCTCAGGACATTGAAAAAAAGACATTTAAACGCAGTTTTCGGGGATATTCTGTGAAAGAGGTAGAACGGTTTCTGCGTGAAGTGGGAGAAAATTACGAAAAATTGTACAAGGAGAATCTGGTCGCAGGTGATCGGATTGAGATGCTTTCCGATGCAGTCCGGCAGTATAAGGCTATGGAAGATGCTATGTCTGCTTTGGGAAGGGATTACAACCCTGACGGGACGGCAGAACACTCCGAACAGGAAGTTTCTGAACTTGCGTACCGGTATGAGCAGATGAAGCGGAGTGTGGAAGTCTTTCGCGCCAAAGTAGTATCACTACTCCATGCACAGTTGGAAATTATTAAGGATTATTCTGAAATTCTGGTGGATGAGAAGACACTGGAAGAGGCAAGAACTGTTTATGAAAGTGTGGTGCCTGTCGCCGGAAAAAAGACGGAACGGGTGGACACGGCAAACCAGAAAACCGAAGAAATCCCGGTTGTCACCAATCCGGAAACAGCGGAATAGAAGAAAAGAGGAAAGACCATGGCGTATATCGTGTGGGGCATTGTTGTCCTGATTCTGGATATCATGACCAAACTGATTGCGGAACTCCAATTAAAAGTTGTGGGCACCATTCCCCTGATTCAGGATATTTTTCACCTGACTTATGTGGAAAATCGTGGAATTGCTTTTGGAATGTTCAGCGGACAGCGGTGGCTCTTTGTGATCGTAACGATTCTGGTTCTCGGACTTCTGGCATGGATGTATACCCAAAGTAGCAATCAAAGCCGATGGCTTAAATGGGGGACTGCATTGGTGTATGGTGGTGCGCTTGGCAATCTGCTGGAGCGGATGGCAAAAGGCTATGTGGTGGATTTTCTGGATTTCAGGCTGATACAGTTTCCTGTATTCAATCTGGCGGATATTGCTGTTTGTGTAGGCGCAGCCTGCCTGATGATTCATTTTATCTTTTTTGATGAAAAACCCAAAGAGGGTGACACCCATGAATGAAAAAGAAATTTTAACTGTAATAGAGGAAGAAACCGGATTGCGTCTGGATAAGTTTGTCACGCAACGGTATCCGGAATTGACCCGCTCTCATGTACAAAAATTGACGGAGGATGGATCCATTCTGGTACAGGAGAAACCGGCAAAAGTCAGTTATAAAGTTAAAAGCGGCGATGTGGTTACCGTGCAGATTCCTGCTCCCAAGGAGATTGAGATTCTGCCGGAAGATATCCCGCTTTCTGTTGTTTATGAGGATGAGGATTTGTTGGTGGTTAACAAACCCCAGGGGATGGTTGTGCATCCTGCACCGGGCAATTACAGCGGAACTCTGGTTAATGCCCTACTTGGGTATTGTAAGGATTCCCTTTCCGGTATCAACGGAGAAAAGAGGCCGGGAATTCTTCACAGAATTGATAAGGATACCAGCGGACTTTTGCTGGTGGCAAAAAATGATATGGCACACCAACATCTGGCAGCACAAATTAAGGAACATAGTTTGACCCGTGCCTATCTTGCGCTTGTTCACGGCGGATTCAAAACCGATAGTGGAGAAATCAATCTTCCCATCGGCAGGCATCCGGTAGAACGGAAGAAAATGACGGTCACCTATCACAACTCCAGAGAGGCTTTTACCACCTATTATGTGCGGGAGAGGTTTTCTGGATTTACCTTGGTAGAATGTGTGCTGAAAACCGGGAGAACCCATCAGATTCGGGTGCATATGTCCCATACGGGACATCCCATTGTAGGGGACCCTGTTTACGGAGCAAGAAAAGAACCGTTTTCCTTAAGCGGACAGCTTTTACATGCATATAAGATAGGCTTTATTCACCCCGGATGCGGTGAGTATCTGGAATTTGAGTCCGATTCCGGAATATTACGAAAAAATTCTAGAAAAATTAAGAAATTTGTAGACAAAAAAACCTTACTATTGTATAATAAAAGCACGAGCGTTTCGCCCGTGCTTTTTTTAGGCTGTCTTTTTTTAGAGGAATTTATACCGAGAGAGAAAGAAAGGATATTGACGAATGAAACATTTGCTAGGAATGAAAGAGGTTTCAAGGACAGAGATTCAGGAAATTCTGCAGGAAGCATCCCGTATGAAACGGGAAGTTTTAGAGGGAAGTAAAAAAGATAACTGTCTCAGCGGAAAAAGTATTATTACTTTGTTTTTTGAAAACAGTACAAGAACCAGATTATCCTTTGAACTGGCGTCTAAATATCTAGGTGCAACTGCTGCTAACATTGCAGCATCCGGAAGCAGCGTTGCCAAAGGGGAAACTTTGATTGATACCGCCAAAACCATCGACCAAATGGCGGCAGATGTGATTATTATCCGTCATAGTTCCTCTGGTGCACCTCACTTGATTTCCAACTATACCAATGCATCCATTGTCAATGCCGGTGACGGCATGAATGAACACCCTACCCAGGCTCTGCTGGATTTTATGACCATGCAAGAGAAAAAAGGCGGTTTTCAGGGACTTCGGGTTGCCATTGTGGGAGATGTGAAACACAGCCGTGTGGCGAGAAGCAATGTTTACGGATTGAAAAAACTAGGGGCAGATGTAGTGCTGGGTGGACCGGCGACCCTGATGCCTGCAGACATTGAACAACTGGGCGTTAAGGCATATACCGATATTGACCGTGCCATTGAGGGTGCGGATGTGGTAATGGGGCTTCGTATCCAGTTGGAGAGACAGAAAAAAGGCTTGTTCCCCAGTGTGAGAGAATATCATAAATACTTTGGCATCAATGAGGAAAGACTGAAACTGGCGGCACCGGATGCCATTGTGATGCATCCCGGTCCGGTGAATCGGGGCGTGGAACTTTCGGCTGCGGTTATTGACGGTGACCGCTCTGTTATCGGCGAGCAGGTTACCAATGGTGTTTGTGTAAGAATGGCGGTTTTGAATCTGCTTGCAGGGAAATAAGGAGGAAGACTGATGCGGTTACTGATTAAAAACGGACATATCATTGACCCAAAAAACGGCGTGGATGAAGTTCGTGATTTACTGATAGCAGACGGTGTGATTTTGTCTGCCGGCAAAAATCTGGCTGATGAAGATGCACAAGTTTTGGATGCGTCCGGTAAGATTGTTGCACCGGGATTGATTGATTTGCATGTGCATTTCAGAGAACCCGGCTATGAATACAAAGAGGATATTGAAACAGGAAGTAAGGCAGCGGCAAAAGGCGGTGTAACCACCGTGGTTTGTATGCCCAACACCAAACCAGTCATTGACAATGGCGCTCTTGTCCAGTATGTGATGAATCGGGGAAGAGAAATCGGACTTACCAATGTGTTGACCTGCGGGTGTATTTCCAAAGGACAGCAGAGCGGTGAACTGTCTGAAATCGGGGAATTGAAAGCGGCAGGTGCAGTGGGAATTTCCGATGACGGAAGACCGGTTCTTTCACCTTCATTGATGAAAAAGGCATTGGAATATGCACAAATGTTTGATATGCCGATCCTTTCCCACAGTGAAGATTTGGATTTGGTGGATGGCGGCAGTATGAATGAGGGATATATGTCTACCTATCTGGGACTACGTGGGATTCCAAAATCCGCAGAAAGTGTTGCGGTCAGCCGTGATGTTCTCTTGGCGGAGGAGACCGGTGGCAGACTTCATGTTTGCCATGTCAGCACCAAAAATGCCATTGAGGCAATCCGCAATGCGAAAAAGCGCGGTGCAAAGATTACAGCAGAAACAGCCCCCCATTATTTTAGTTTGACTGATCGGGCCTGTGATGGGTTTAACACCAATGCCAAGATGAATCCTCCACTTCGGGATGATGAAGATGTACAGGCTGTGATTACGGCGTTGGCGGATGGTACTATTGATGCCATTGCAACGGACCATGCCCCCCATCATTTTGATGAAAAGGAACTGGAATTTGATCAGGCGCTTAATGGTATTGTCGGGCTTGAAACCTCACTGGGCGTAGGTGTTACCTATCTGGTAAAAACCGGAAAACTTACGCTTAGCCAGTTGATTGAGAAGATGAGTGTCAATCCGGCATCTATTCTTGGTATCGACAAGGGTACGCTGGGTGAGGGAAAGCCTGCCGATATTGTGATTTTTGATTGTGAAAATCCATACAAGGTTTGTGTGCATGAATTTGAGTCCAAAGGGAAGAATTCTCCTTATGATGGGTTTGAACTTTACGGAAAGGTGAAAACCACCATATTAGGCGGCAAAATTGTGTATCAGGAAGATTAGGAGGAATAACCGATGATAGATATTTTAATTGAGAAAATCAAAGAGAAAAATAATCCCACCGTTGCAGGTCTTGATCCTAAACTTGACTATGTACCGGAGGAAATGAAAGCGGCGGCATTTAAGGAATATGGTGAAACATTCAAGGGCGCGGCAGAAGCGATTCTTGCATTTAACAAAACCCTGATTGATTCTCTTTATGATATTGTACCTGCGGTAAAACCGCAGGCAGCATACTATGAAATGTACGGTCTGGAAGGGCTTCGTTGTATGAAAGAAACCATTGACTATGCAAAATCCAAGGGAATGTATGTGATTCTGGATGGCAAGCGTGGAGATATCGGTGCAACTTCTGAGGCGTATGCTAAGGCATATCTTGGAAAAACTGAACTGGGCTCTGTGATTCAGCCGGCTTTTGATGCAGACTGCCTGACTGTGAATCCTTATCTTGGAACCGACGGCATCAAACCCTTCACTGATCAATGTATTGCCAACGGAAAAGGCATTTTTGTTCTGGTAAAGACCTCCAACAAGTCCTCAGGTGAATTGCAGGATTTGAAATCCGACGGCAAGTTTATCTATGAACACATGGCCGATTTGGTGAAAAACTGGGGTGCGGATTTGATTGGTACCTATGGTTACAGCAGTGTAGGTGCAGTGGTAGGTGCTACCTATCCGGAACAGGCAGAAGCACTCCGTGAGAGAATGCCACACACCTATTTCTTGGTTCCCGGCTATGGTGCACAAGGAGGAAAAGCATCTGATGTTGCCAAGAGTTTTAATCGTGACGGCTTGGGTGCAATTGTCAATGCATCGCGTTCCATTATGTGTGCATACCAGAAAAATGGCGGAAGCTTGGGCGATGCGGCACGGGAGGAAGCAATCCGCATGCGCGACGATATTTTAGATGCGCTGGGGAGGAAATAGGGCTGTGATTTGTGAACTGGTAAAGAAAACAAAACTCAATGAAACGATTTATGATTATGTGATTGATTGTCCTGAAATGGCAGAACAAACCCGACCGGGACAGTTTTTGCATATCCTCTGTGGAGGAGATGCGTACTTACGCAGACCCATCAGTATTTGCGATGTAACCGAAAACCGATATGTACGCTTTATTTTTGAAGTCCGTGGTGAGGGCACCCGCAGCCTTGCAGAAAAAAATGTCGGCGACCGCTTAGACATTCTGGGCCCTTTGGGGAACGGATTTACCTTGTATCCGGAGGATGAAGACGCTGTTTTGCTGATTGGCGGAGGAATTGGCGTTTTCCCTCTTTTGAATCTTGCAAAAAAACTGGAGGGCAAAGCCACTACCATTTTGGGATTCAGAAATAAAGATGCGGTGATGATGGATGAAGAATTTGCGTGTGCCAGCCGGGATGTATTTCTGGCAACCAATGACGGTAGTTGTGGATTCCACGGATTTGTAACTGATGTACTGCAGAATATCATCCGCAACAACAAGGTTTCCAGAATTTATACCTGCGGTCCTACCGTCATGATGAAAGCGGTCGCAGAGATTGCCAAAGAGCACGGTATCCCTGTTCAGGTTTCTTTGGAAGAAAGAATGGGATGTGGTGTAGGTGCGTGTGTTACCTGTACCTGTACCGTCTCGGGAAACAGAAAACGTGTCTGCAAAGACGGTCCTGTGTTTGATGGAGCGGAGGTGGAATTCTAATGGCAAATATGAAAGTGAATATTGCCGGTGTAGAATGGAAGAATCCGGTGACTACCGGTTCCGGTACCTTTGGCTTTGGCAGAGAGTATAACGAATATTTCAGTCTGTCTGAATTGGGCGCAGTTTGTCTGAAGGCCCTATCCGCGGTTCCCAGAATGGGAAATCCGTCCCCCAGAATAGCAGAGACTCCCAAGGGCATCTTAAACAGTGTTGGGTTGCAGAATCCGGGTGCGGAAGCATTTTTAGAAAAAGAACTCCCGTGGTTGAGACAGTTTGATACCAAACTGATTGCAAACCTTTGTGGTTCTACCATGGACGATTATGTTGCCGTGGCAGAAATCTTAGGAGACCAGGTGGATATGTTTGAATTGAACATTTCCTGCCCCAATGTGAAAGAAGGCGGTATGGCATTTGGAACCAACGCCCGCATGATTGAGGAGATTACCCAAAAGGTCAAAGCTGTTTCTAAGGTTCCACTGATTGTGAAACTCTCCCCCAATGTAACGGACATTACCGAGATGGCACGGGCGGCAGAGGCAGGTGGTGCAGATGCACTTTCCTTGATTAACACGCTGTTTGGTATGAAAATTGATGTCAAAACCCGTCGCCCGGTTCTTTATAATAACATGGGCGGACTTTCCGGACCTGCGGTAAAACCTGTTGCGGTACGGATGGTATATCAGGTGCGTCAGGCGGTAAAACTTCCTATTATTGGTATGGGAGGAATTACCACCGGAGAAGACGCCATTGAATTTATGCTTGCTGGTGCCAATGCGGTTGCAGTTGGTACTGCGGGAATCGTAGACCCCTATGCCTGGATTCGGGTTCGGAACGGCATTGAAGCATACTTAGAAGAAAATCATATTCAGGATGTCAACGATATTGTGGGCACCGTGGAAATGCATTAAGTTTATAAAATCAGAAAGGATGAATCACCATGACAAGAGAAGAAATTATTGAGATGCTGAAAGAAGCAAATGTATTGCTGGAAGGACACTTTTTGCTGACCTCCGGTCGTCACAGTGACAAATACATGCAGTGTGCAAAGATTTTCCAGGACGCGAAGTACAGCGTTCCCCTTTGTGCAGAATTGGTAGAACAGTATAAAAATGATAATGCAGAACTGGTTATTGGACCGGCAATCGGTGCAATCCAGATGTCTTACGAGGTTGGTAAGCAGTTGGGTGTACGCAACATCTTTGCAGAAAGAGAAAACGGTGCGATGACACTGCGTCGTGGTTTTACGATTGAAAAAGGTCAGAGAGTTCTGATTGTAGAAGATGTTGTAACCACAGGCGGAAGCGTAAAAGAGGTTATGGAATTGGTAAAAGAGTGTGGCGGTGAAATCGTAGGTATCGGTTCTATAGTTGACCGTACCGGCGGAAAAATTGACTTTGGCGTACCTTACCGCAGTGCATTTTCTATGGATATTACCTCTTATGAGGCCGATGAATGCCCCATTTGCAAAGAGGGCAATCTGCCTTTGGTGAAACCGGGCAGCCGTGCGGTGAAATAAGATGGCAGCAGAGGAGCATGCAGGACACAGAAAACGGTTGGATGAAAAATCCAACCTTCTGGGTTTTGAATTTCTGGAGGATCATGAACAACTGGAAAAACTTCTGTTTGCGGTGATTCCCAGAGGTAATACCAATGTGATTGCTCATCGGCTGTTGGACACCTTTGGGTCTCTCTATCGGGTGTTAACGGCGGATGTCAAGGAACTGACTGCAATTGAGGATGTGGGAAACCGGACCGCACAGTTTCTCCACGATTTGTATCCCTTGCTTTCTTGTGTGGAACGTAGTATGCTGAAAGAGTACGGAAAAGAATATCCGGATGTTTCCACGGAAGAAGCTATGGGAACCTATGCCAAAACGCTGTTTTACGGCAAATTGCGGGAATGTTTTTATTTGGTAAGTGTCAACAAGAAATTGCAAGCTTACCGGTTTGACAAATTTTCAGAGGGTAGTAGTGAAGAAACGCCGGTCTATATTCAGGAAGTTGTGAAACTGGCGCTCAGCACCAAAGCTCATTCGGTACTGGTTGCCCACAATCATCCGTCAGGAAATCTGCGTCCGTCCCATGATGATTTGCAGATTACCAGAGCGTTGAATCAGGCGTTACGTACCGTGGGTATCACGTTGCTGGATCATATGATTGTAGGCGGCGGCGAGTACCTTAGCCTGAAAAGTTTGGGTATCTTTTGAGGTGGTTGTTATGACAAACCTTCTACTTCGTATTTTTATAAAAAACTATGAGCGTGCAGAGGATTTCTCTGTACGCTCTGCTATAGGTAAATTTTCCGGTTGGGTGGGAATTGTTTGTAATTTTCTTTTGTTTGCGGGGAAATTACTTGCAGGTATTTTCAGCCATTCTATTGCTGTCATTGCAGATGCTATGAACAATTTATCCGATGCATCCGCATCGGTGGTAACCCTTTTGGGATTCCGGATGGCACAGCAACCGGCAGATAAAGACCATCCTTACGGTCATGCGCGGTATGAATATCTGTCCGGTGTGGTGGTGGCAGGCTTTATCCTGATGATTGGCGTGGAACTGCTGAAATCTTCGGTGGGGAAAATCATCCATCCTGAGACAGTTCAGGTCTCCCTTCTTGCCGTCGGGATTCTGGTGGCTTCTATCTTGCTGAAAGTGTGGCTTGCATTCTTTTACCGCACAATGGGAAAACGCATTCATTCCACCACTTTGTTTGCAACAGCAACGGATTGTAGGAATGATGTTATCACTACCTTGGTGGTTCTGGCAAGCCAGGTATTGGGATTTTTGACATCATGGAATCTTGATGGTTACACGGGTATTCTGGTTGCGTTGTTTATTCTCCGTTCCGGCATTGAAACGGCAAAGGAGACGGTGTCGCCCCTTTTGGGTAAACAAGCCGATGAGAAATTGACCGAAACCATTAGCCAAATGGTACTTTCCCATGAAAAAATTCTGGGCATCCATGATTTGTTGGTGCATGATTACGGACCGGGAAATTGCTTTGCATCGGTACATGCGGAGATGGATGCAAAGGAAGAACCTCTTACATGCCATGACATCATTGATGAAATTGAATGTACTGTCTTGGAGCAACTGCAGGTGAATTTGGTGATTCACTATGACCCGGTGGTCGTGGATGATATACAGTGGACGCATCTTAGAACCATGGTGGAAACCATCGTGCAGGAACGGTATCCGGAGTTTTCGATGCATGATTTTCGGGTGGTACAGGGTGCCCAAAAGACCAAATTGGTATTTGATCTGGCGGTTCCTTATTCCATGATAAACCGGCATAAGGAAATCAAGCAAAGCATTGACAATGCCTTGATAGAACAGGCCGGAACGTATACAACCGTTATTCGATTTGACGGCATATAAAAAATCGCATGGTATGATACCATGCGATTTTTTGTTACAGAATTTCAGTTACATGCCGGGTTACATGGCAGTTGATGTTGACTGCACAAGGCATTCCGGCGATGTGAGTGGGAAAGGCTTCTACATTTACACCAAGAGCGGTGGTTATACCGCCGAACCCCTGAGGACCAATGTCAAGGGCGTTGATTTTTTCAAGGAGCAGAGTTTCCAGTTCTGCATAATAGGGGTCGGGATTGGAAGAATCTACATCTCGAAGCAACGCAGACTTAGCCAGCTCTGCACAATATTCAAATGTACCGCCGATACCGACACCCACAACCAAGGGAGGACACGGATTGGCACCTGCCTGACGGACGGTATCAACTACAAAGGAGATGATGCCGTCTATTCCATCGGAGGGTTTTAGCATCCGGATGGCACTCATATTTTCGCTGCCAAATCCTTTTGGCGCAAGGGTAAGTTTCAATGCATCACCATCGGTGATTCTGGTGTGAATGATGGCGGGGGTGTTATCTTCGGTATTGCCCCGGCGGACGGGGTCTGCTACCACAGATTTTCTCAAATATCCGTCGATATACCCTTGGCGTACACCCTCGTTGATGGCGTCATACAAAGAACCGCCGATGATATGCAAATCCTGACCCAATTCCAGAAAGAAGACCGCCATGCCGGTGTCCTGGCAAATGGGCATTTGCTGGCTGCGTGCCAGTTCTGCATTTTTTAGGATATCGGTCAGCATGGACTTTGCAATGGAATTCTCTTCCCGATTCAGTCCTTGTTTGAGTGCGCACTCAATATCATGGTTCAGGTTGCAGTTGGCATCAATGCACATCTGCCTGACCGTTGCAATAATCCGGTCAACATGGAGTTCTCTCATCAGAAAACCCAGCCTTTCTCGTAAGTTAGTTCAATTTCGCAAGGCTTTCCAGTACTGTTTCCAGCATTGCCTTGTATTTTTCACCTTTGCTGCGTTCTTCTTCTACAACAGCGGCAGGTGCCTTGTCGGTAAAGCCTTTGTTGTTCAGCTTGCCCTCAACACGTTTGATTTCACCTTCCAGACGTTCTTTTTCTTTGGTCAGGCGGGCAAGCTCTTTTTCCTTGTCAACCAGCTCATCAAGAGGAAGAAGAACCTCTGCACCGGGAACAGCAACAGAAACTGCGTTTTCCGGAATACCGGTTTTGTCGGTCTGTACCAAAACTTCGGATGCAGATGCCAACTTGGTGTAGAAATTGCTTCCGGAGGTAAAGACCTCGGTGTTTTCGGTAACAATATAAACGGTGGATTTCTTGGAGGGAGGAACATTCATTTCGTTACGAATGTTGCGGATGCCCTTGATGGAATCCATAATCATCAGCATATCTGCCTCAGCCTGAGTATTGTTCAGCGCTTCGTTGTAAACGGGGAAGTCAGAAATCATAATGCTCTCGCCCTCGTGGGGAAGTGCTTGCCAGATTTCTTCGGTAATGAACGGCATAAAGGGATGCAAAAGTTTCAAGGTGCCGGACAGTACATAGGTCAGTACCATCTGTGCAGTCTCATTGCTTTCGCCTTCTTCAAAGAATCTGGGTTTTACAAGTTCAATATACCAGTCACAGAAACTATCCCAGATAAAGTCATACAACTTGGAAACGGCAATGCCCAATTCGTATTTGTCCAGGTTTTCAGTAACCTCTTTTACAACCTCGTTGTATGCGTGGAGAATCCACTTGTCTTCCGGCTTCAGTTTATCCAATGCGGGAAGAGAGCAGGTGTCGATAGAAAGATTCATCAATACAAAACGGGATGCGTTCCAGATTTTGTTGGCAAAGTTACGGCTTGCCTCTACACGTTCGATATAGAAACGCATATCATTACCCGGAGAGTTACCGGTAGCAAGAGTAAACCGGAGTGCATCTGCGCCGTATTGGTCGATGATTTCCAGCGGGTCAATACCGTTTCCTAAGGATTTGCTCATTTTTCTGCCTTGGGAATCCCGTACCAGACCATGAATGTACACATGTTTAAAGGGAACTTCGCCCACATGTTCAAGACCGGAGAACATCATTCTGGCAACCCAGAAGAAGATGATGTCATAGCCGGTAACCAGCGTATCGGTAGGATAGAAATAACTCAAATCCTCAGTTTTTTCAGGCCATCCCAGCGTAGAGAACGGCCAGAGTGCAGAACTGAACCATGTATCCAGAACATCCTCGTCTTGCTTCATTTTGCCGCCGCACTTGGGACAAATAGTAACGTCCTCTTTGGATACAACGGTTTCATCACAATCCTGACAATAGTAAGCAGGAATCCGGTGCCCCCACCAGAGCTGTCTGGAGATGCACCAGTCGTGAACATTTTCCATCCAATGGAGATAGGTCTTGGAAAACCGGTCGGGCACAAACTTGGTGTCGCCGTTCAGGACAGCGTCTGCTGCCGGTTTTGCCAAAGGCTCCATCTTTACGAACCATTGTTTGGAGGTAATCGGCTCAACGGTGGTTCCGCAACGGTAACACTGACCCACATTATGGGTGTGAGGAACAACCTTAACCAAAAGTCCGGCATCCTCCAAATCCTGAACCATAGCCTTTCGTGCTTCATACCGGTCCATACCCTGATATTTTCCGCCGTATGCGTTGATGGTGGCGTCGTCATTGAGTACTTTAATCTGTTCCAGATTGTGACGGAGGCCAACTTCAAAGTCGTTGGGGTCATGGGCAGGGGTAATTTTTACACAACCGGTACCGAATTCCATATCCACATAGTCATCGGCGATCACCGGAATCTCTCTGCCAACCAAGGGGAGAATCAGCATCTTTCCAACCAGGTCAGCATATCTTTCATCATTGGGATTTACGGCAACGGCAGTATCACCCAAGAGCGTTTCCGGACGGGTAGTAGCAATTTCTACGAAACCGCTTCCGTCTTTTAACGGGTATTTGATATGCCAGAAAAAGCCATCCTGTTCCGCATACTCAACTTCCGCATCCGAAAGTGCGGTTGCGCAACTGGGGCACCAGTTGATGATGCGGTTGCCCTGATAAATCAAGCCTTTTTCATACAGGTTGACAAAAACCTCTTTTACTGCTTTGCTGCAGCCTTCGTCCATGGTAAAGCGTTCTCTGTCCCAGTCGCAGGAACAGCCGATTTTCTTCAACTGGCTGATGATGCGTCCGCCGAACTTTTCCTTCCATGCCCAGACACGTTTTAAAAATTCTTCCCGACCCAAATCGTAACGGGTAAGACCTTCATTGACACGCAAATCTTCCTCAACTTTAATTTGAGTGGCAATACCTGCATGGTCGGTTCCGGGAATCCAAAGGGCATTGTAACCCTGCATCCGCTTACTGCGGATTAAAATATCCTGAAATGTTTCATCCAGAGCATGTCCCATATGCAACTGTCCGGTTACATTGGGAGGAGGGATGACGATGGTGAAAGGCTTTTTGGTCTTATCCACTTCTGCATGGAAGTAGCCTTTCTCCACCCAATTTTGGTAAATGCGTTCCTCGACCTGTTTGGGGTCATAAGTTTTTGGCAGTTCTTTTGCCACAAGAATCGCTCCTCTCTATAATCAACATACATATTACGCCATTTTAACTTATATATTATAGCACCGAAAACCCATATTAGCAAGAGTTTTTTCAACTTTCATAAAAAATGTTGACAGAAGAGGGAAATTGTGTTAATATAATTTCAGCACACTGTGTGCTGGGGCGGGGGAGGTGTCTTCATGGAAGCAGAAAAAGAAATACGGATTCAAGATGAAATTTCGGAGCAAATCCTTGTGATTGCTGAGGAATTGGTCAAGGAAAACGGTGCCGGAAATGTTACTGTTCGGCAAATTCTTAAAAGGATGGGCGTTACCAATCGGGTGTTTTACAACCGGTATAAAAATATGGATGAGGTATTGGAACTTGTGTATTTCAAGGAAGTGGAAAAGATGCACGAGAGCCTTGTGTCCGATTATGATGTCCGCACAGATTTCTTTGGATATGTGATGGATGTTGCACTCAAAGTCCTGATTAATACCTATGAAGTGAAACGCCAGTTCAGTCAATATATGTTTGAATATGATTCACGAAAAGAAGCCAACCGCAACTGGTGGACCGAAAAGATAAAATCCATCATTGCCATCGGGAAAGAAACGGGACAGCTGGGAGATGTGGATGCAGAAAAACTCAGTTATACCGTCTGGTGTTTTTTCCGTGGTTATAATGCCGATGCGGTTCAACGCCAACTTTCAATGAAAGAGGCGGTAGAAAGTTTTCGTTTTGGGTTGGAATGCCTGCTTCGGGGACTAAAAAATGCCTGAATTTTACCTGTAAAAATATCGAAAAATTTCTTGACACCATACATGGGGTATTTTATAATATTAGTAAGAAATTTTTCGGGATTTCCCGAACAGAAAAGGAGAAAATCAGGATGGATGAACAAAAAAGAAAAGCCTTGGACAGCGTCCTTGGTAATATAGAAAAACAATTTGGAACCGGTGCAGTTATGCGCCTTGGTGAAAAGCCTGTTACCAATGTGGAAGCAATTCCTACCGGAGCATTGTCTTTGGATGTGGCATTGGGTATTGGCGGCGTTCCGCGCGGACGTATTATTGAAATTTACGGACCGGAATCTTCCGGTAAAACTACTGTTGCGCTCCATATTGTGGCGGAAGCACAGAAGATGGGCGGTGAGGCGGCATTTATTGATGCGGAGCATGCTCTTGATCCGGTTTATGCGGAACAGTTGGGCGTCCGGATTGACGATTTGATTGTTGCACAGCCGGATACCGGTGAGCAGGCGTTGGAAATTACCGAACAATTGGTACGTTCCGGTGCGATTGATGTTGTGGTCGTGGACTCTGTTGCAGCGCTGGTTCCTCGACAGGAGATTGAGGGATTGATGGGTGATTCTCATGTAGGACTTCAGGCAAGACTGATGTCTCAGGCGTTGAGAAAACTGACCTCTGTTATCAGCAAATCTAACACCACTGCAATTTTTATCAACCAGTTGCGTGAAAAGGTTGGCGTGATGTTCGGCAACCCCGAAACCACCCCAGGCGGACGTGCACTTAAATTCTACTCTTCGGTACGTTTGGATGTGCGCCGTGTTGAGGCGATCAAAAGTGACGGCGGCATGGTTGGTAACCATACCCGTGTCAAGGTGGTTAAGAACAAAGTTGCTCCGCCTTTTAAAGAAGCGGAATTTGACATTATCTACGGCGAGGGTATTTCCAAAGAAGGAAACATTTTGGATGTTGCCGTTGAGATGGATATTATCGAAAAGAGCGGTTCATGGTTCTCCTATCAGGGAGAGCGTCTGGGACAGGGCAGAGAGGGTGTCAAGAAGATTCTGAAAGACAATCCGGAACTCTGCAATGAGATTGAGCGTAAAGTGCGTGAGGCGGTTTCTTTACCCATACCCAATGACGGGGAGACGGTAGAATCCACCCCCTTTATGCCGGTTGAGAAACCCAAAAAGAAATAACCAAACAGAAAGCGTGTAGACCATGGATATGGTAAAGAAAGCCCGCAATACGGCGGCAGGCTTGCTAGCAGCAAAAATGTACACCTGTCGGGAGATTTATGATCGTCTATGCCGTAAGGGTTTTGATAAGGAATTGGCGGAAACGGTTGTTTCGGAATTTGTGGCAGCAGGTTTTCTGGATGACCGCAGATATGCGGAACTGTATGTTTCCGATGAAGCCAGACTGGGTGCTAAAGGAAAATTTCGTATCCGTCAGGAACTGTATCACAAAGGGGTTGCGTCCTCGGTGATTGATGCGGTGCTGGAGGAGACGGAGGTAGATACCGAAGCATTGCTTCGGGATTATGTGGAACAACGGAACCTTTGTGATATGGTGCACAGCCGTAAGGATTTGGAACGGCTGAAAGCCAGACTTTGCCGCAGAGGATATTCCCCAGGGGAAATACACCGATGTTTGGCGGAATACACCTTTCAGTTTGAAGATGAGGAGATATAACATTGGAAAAAGTTTCTCTTGCATCTTTGGGATGCTCCAAAAATCTTATAGATGCTGAGCAGATGCTGGGTATCTTGACCGATGCAGGTTATGAGATTGTGGAGAATGAAGAAGATGCTGATATATTAATTGTCAATACCTGTACCTTTATTGAATCTGCCAAGATGGAATCTATCGAATGTATTCTGGAACTGGCACAGTATAAAAAGGCAGGGAAATGCCAACATCTGATTGTAACCGGATGTATGGCACAGCGGTATAAAGAGCAGGTTTTAACGGAGATTCCTGAAGTGGACGCGGTGGTGGGAACCAATGAATATCCCGACATTGTTTCTGTGATTGAGGGATTAAAACAAGATGGAAACCGAGAGTTCTGTAGCGATGTCCCCTTGATGTGTCAGGAACTTCCCCGACTTCGTACCACGCCTGCGTATACGGCGTACCTGAAAATTGCCGAAGGCTGTGACAATCGTTGCACCTATTGTGTGATTCCGTCCATACGGGGAAAATACCGCAGCCGTAAAATGGAGGATATTCTTAGGGAAGCGGAGCAGATGGCACAAGAAGGGGTCAAAGAACTGATTGTCATTGCACAGGATACCACCCGTTACGGAAAAGACTTGTATGGAGAGTATAAACTTGCAGAACTCCTAAAGGAACTTTGCCGGATTGAGGGCATTGTCTGGGTTCGGGTGCATTATTGCTATCCGGAGCTTGTGACTGAGGAATTGCTTCAGGTCTTTAAACAGGAAGAAAAACTCTGTAACTATTTTGATATTCCCATTCAGCACTGTAATGACAGGATTCTTAAACGGATGGGACGGCGCACCAATAAGGCACAGATTACCCAACTGATTACAAGAATCCGGGAACTGATTCCCGATGCACAGATTCGCACCTCGTTGATTACCGGATTCCCCGGAGAAACCGAGGAGGAGTTTGAAGAACTTCGGGAGTTCATCGAGGAAGTCCGTTTTGAACGGTTAGGCGTTTTTGCCTATTCCCGGGAAGAATATACGCCGGCATATCTCCTTGACGGACAGATTGAGGAAGAAGAAAAGCAACGCCGTCAGGAACTTTTGATGCTGGTGCAGTCCCAGATTTCTCAGGAGCAGAATGAAGCCCGTATTGGTGAAACCGTTCGGGTTATGGTAGAAGATAAGGATGAAATTATCCAGAGTTACTATGGCAGAACTTATGCAGATTCCATCGAAATTGACGGAAAGGTGTTCTTCAAGAGTAACAAAGCCTTACAGGGAGGTAACTTTGTGGATGTAGAGGTAGAACAGGCGCTAGAGTATGACCTGTTCGGTAAGGAAATGGAACGGGAGGGATAAACCCATGAATACACCGAATAAATTGACTTTGCTCAGGGTGATTTTAATACCGGTTTATATGATTTTTTACCTTTGTTGCGGAACGATTGGCATCTACCTTGCCATTGCAACCTTTTTGCTTGCGACATGGACCGACCATCTGGACGGAAAACTGGCAAGAAAATACCATCAGGTAACTACATTTGGTAA
The DNA here is from genome assembly GCA_017546205.1 of Clostridia bacterium. GTDB lineage: Bacteria > Bacillota > Clostridia > Monoglobales > Monoglobaceae > Ructibacterium. The sequence continues at coordinate 20,803 of JAFYXJ010000024.1, forward strand.
ACTGATGGATCCTCTGGCTGACAAGATTCTGATCATGGCGGCGCTGATTTCCTTTGTGGAGCGGGGAACTCCTTATGTGACCTCGGGGGTTGTCATGGTGATTCTTGCCAGAGAACTGATTGTAACCGGGATCCGAATGCTTGCTATGGGAGAGAATCAAGTGATTGCCGCAAGTATGTGGGGAAAATCCAAAACGGTTTCCCAGTTTATTCTTGTGGTTGTAGTTATGATAACAGAATTGGTCAAGGTATATGCACCTGACTTGGCTGCAGTTTGTGACGGAGCAATTCTGCTTCTGACTGTAGTTGCAACGGCATTGACCATTTATTCCGGATTTGATTATGTCTGGAAAAACAGAACCTTGATTACATTTCAATAAAGAAAGGAAATGCGGATGACTATTATTCTTGATGCCATGGGTGGCGATCACGCGCCGGAGGCAGTGGTTGCCGGTTGTAAGGCTGCTTTGGAACAACTGGATGTTGATTTGATTCTGGTGGGACGGGAGAAACAAATTCGCCGTGAGATGGAGATTTGCGGACTCAATAGTTCCCGTGTCCGTATTGTACATGCGGAAGAAGTGGTTCTTGGTGAGGATGATCCCGTGGATGCCATTCGCAGAAAAAAAGATTCTTCTATGCGGATTGCACTTTCCATGCTGAAAAACGGCGATGGAGATGTTGTAGTCAGCGGTGGAAATACCGGGGCATTGATTTCTGGCATAACTCTGCTGGTCAAACGCATGAAAGGCGTTCGCAGAGTCGCCCTTGCCCCGATTCTTCCCACTGTCAAGGGAGGAGTTCTTTTGCTAGATGCAGGGGCGAATGTGGAATGTACCCCTGCTTTTTTGAGGCAATTTGCCGTGATGGGCTCCATTTATATGGAAACGGTCATGGGAATTTCCAAACCATGCGTTCGTCTTTTGAACATTGGCACAGAAGAGGAGAAAGGGACTCCCCTTATCATCAAAACCCATCGGTTACTGAAAGAACTTCCCATCAACTACGGAAATTATATTGAAGCAAGAGACATTCCTCTGGCAGGTGCTGATGTGGTGGTTTGTGACGGATTTACCGGAAATGTGGTGCTGAAATCCATTGAAGGAATGGGTTCTGCCATCAATATGATGATAAAAGGACTATTTCTCAAAAATGCTGTCACCAAGTTGGCGGCAGGATTGGTGCATGGCGGATTGAAAACCCTGAAAAAATCCATGGATTATACGGAATACGGCGGAGCACCCATTCTTGGCGCGGCAAAGCCGGTGATCAAGGCACACGGAAGTTCTGACGGCAATGCGTTTTTCCACGCAATCCGTCAGGCAGAACTGGTGGTCAGGAACCGCATGACGGAAATCATGGCTGAAAAAATAAAACAATATGATACAGATGAAAGTTTGATGGAGAAGGAGGAAGTGTTATGCACGCAAAAATGATTGGCTTGGGGAAATATCTTCCCGAAAAAGTGCTGACCAATGCGGAACTGGAACAAATGGTAGAAACCAGTGATGAATGGATTGTTAGGAGGGTTGGCATTAAGGAACGGCATATCAGCGATGAAGATACTTTTACATCTGACCTTGCAACCCGTGCAGCAGAACAGGCATTAAAAAATGCCAATCTTTCTCCGGAAGAACTGGATTTGATTCTCGTGGCGTCGGTTACACCGGACATGTACACGCCGTCGGTGGCATGCTTGGTGCAGAAAAATCTGGGAGCTGTTGGTGCTGTTGCGTTTGATATCAATGCTGCATGTTCCGGATTTGTTTATGCTATGGTTACCGCATCCCAGTTTATTCAGTCGGGAATGTACCGCAATGTTTTGGTCATTGGCGCAGATGCCCTTTCCAAGATGACCGAATATCAGGACAGAAAAACATGTGTTTTGTTTGGCGACGGTGCCGGTGCCGCAGTTCTTCAGGCGACAGAGGAAGAAACCGGCATTTTAAGCAGTTTCTTAGGCGCAGACGGTGCAAGCGGTGATTGTCTGACAGCCCCTGGATTAAGGTGCGATGAGGCAGACGTAGAACGCCGTCCCTTTGGCAATCTCCGTACCATCTGGATGGACGGAAGTGCTGTCTTTAAGTTTGCAGTCCGCGTGATGGCATCTTCTGCCCAAAAAGTAGTAGAGCAGGCAGGCAAAACTATGGCAGATGTACGGCTGGTGGTTCCCCATCAGGCGAATATGCGTATTATTGAGGGCGCAGCAAAACGCCTTGATATGGAAGATGGCGGTATTTTTGTTAATGTAGATAAATATGGCAATATGTCTTCGGCGAGTATTCCCGTTGCCTTGTGTGAGGCGGTGGAGCAAGGCTGTGCCCAAAAAGGAGATTTGGTTGTCCTGGTTGGTATGGGCGGCGGTCTTACTTGGGGCAGTGTATTGATCGAACTGTAAGGAGGACGGCGATGAATCATCGGATATGTGAACTTCTGAATATTGAATATCCCATTCTGCAAGGCGGTATGGCTTGGGTTGCGACGGCAGAACTTGCGGCGGCAGTAGCCAACGGCGGCGGTGCGGGACTGATTGCCGCCGGCAATGCTCCTGCAGAATATGTAAGAGAACAGATACAGAAAGCACGGGAAATGACGGACAAAACATTTGGTGTCAATGTGATGATGATGTCTCCTTATGTAGAGGATGTTATGAAGATGCTTCTGGAAGAGAGAGTTTCTTTGATCACCACCGGAGCGGGCAACCCCGGAAAATACATTCCGGCACTTAAGGAAGTGGGAACCATTGTTATTCCCGTAATTCCCAGCGTGGCACTTGCGCAGAAAATGCAGAAAAGCGGTGCCGATGCAGTAGTAGCCGAGGGCTGTGAAGCAGGCGGACATATTGGAGAACTGACTACCATGACATTAACCCCTATGGTCAAAGACGGGGTGGATATCCCCGTGATTGCGGCGGGTGGCATTGCAGACAGACGGGGAGTCAGGGCGGCATTTGCGCTTGGCGCAGATGGAGTTCAGGTAGGAACCAGATTTATCTGCTCGGATGAATGTATTGTGCATCAGAATTATAAAGATATGGTTGTTGCGGCGAAAGATAGGGACGCAGTTGTAACGGGACGCAGTACCGGTCATCCGGTCAGAACTTTGAAAAACAAAGCCACCAAGCTGATGGATAAGTTGGAGGCAGAGGGAAACCTTGAAGAGTTTGAAAAACTGGGTTTGGGTGCCTTGCGTGCGGCTGTCGTAGACGGGGATACCCAGATGGGTAGCGTGATGGCAGGCCAGAGTGCAGGACTTGTCCATGACATCAAACCGTGTGCAGACATTATTCGAGAGTTATTTGTATAGAGAGGATATCGTATGAAAATTGCATTTTTGTTTTCCGGTCAGGGTGCACAGGCAATCGGAATGGGAAAAGAACTCTGTGAGCATTTTCCTGTATCCAATAAAGTCTTTGAAGAGGCAACCCAAGCGCTGGGATTTGATATTAAGGATATGATTTTTAACGGGGACAGCGAAACCCTGATGATTACGGAAAATACGCAGCCGGCAATCCTGACCATGTCCATTGCGGCATTGGAAGCGGTAAAAACCTTGGGTATCAAACCGGATGTGGTTGCCGGATTGAGTCTGGGGGAATATTCTGCCCATGTTGCTGCAGGCAGTATTGGATTTGCCGATGCAGTCAAACTGGTAAAATTAAGAGGAAAATATATGCAGGAAGAGGTTCCGGTTGGGATTGGTGCCATGGCGGCAATTCTGGCATTGGATGCGGAAACGGTAAAAGAGATCTGCCGCAAAGCCTCAGAAAAGGGGATTGTGGAGCCGGCAAACTTCAACTGTCCCGGACAGATTACGGTAGCGGGTGAAGTTGCAGCGGTAGAATATGCCTGCGAACTTGCAAAGGAAGCAGGCGCCAAGCGTGCGATGCTTCTTCCGGTCAGCGCACCCTTTCATTGCAGTATGCTCAAAGGTGCCGGAGAAAAACTGGCAGAGGCATTAAAAACTCTTGAGATTCAGGAACTGCAGGTTCCCTTGATTACCAATGTAACGGCGGACTATGTTCCCAATAAAGATGCTATTTTGGACTTGCTGGTCCGGCAGGTATCGTCCTCGGTACTGTTTGAGGAAAGTTTGCGTCGTATGATTGCAGATGGCGTGGATACCTTTATTGAAATCGGACCGGGTAAGGCGTTAAGCGGTTTCGTGAAGAAAGTGAACAAGGAAGTTGCTGTTTACAACGTAGAGGATATGGCTTCCTTTGAAAAGTTGAAACAGGCAATGGAGGGTTAAGGATGGAATTTCAGAATCAAACGGTGATTGTAACCGGAAGCACCCAGGGCATCGGCAAGGAAATTGCCCTGAAGTTCGGCAAGGAAGGTGCCAATGTTGTAGTGTATGGTGTTGATCTTCCGGGACAGGAGGAACTTGCACAGCAGGTTTGTGAGGAAATCGAGTCTCTGGGGGGAAAAGCAGCATATCTTCTGGGGGATATTTCCAAGGCGGAGGAAACCAAAAAACTGGTTGCCTTTACTCTGGAACAGTTTGGCACCATCGATGTGATTGTTAACAATGCAGGTATCACCCGTGATAATCTGATTATGCGGATGAGCGAGGAAGAATGGGACAGCGTTCTTGATATTAACCTGAAGGGCGCATTCCAGTTGATTCAGGCATCGGCAAGAACCCTGACCAAGCAGAAAAAAGGGGTTATCATCAATATGGCGTCGGTGTCAGGCGTGATGGGAAATCCCGGTCAGGCAAATTATTCGGCATCTAAGGCCGGGTTGATTGGTCTTACCAAATCGGTTGCAAAGGAACTGGCACCCAGAAACATCCGTTGCAATGCCGTTGCTCCTGGGTTTATCCAGACCGCTATGACCGACAAACTGAAAGATGAAACCAAAGAGGCGTACTTAAATGCTATTCCCCTGAAACGGTTCGGGGAGGTTGCGGATATTGCCAATCTGGTTCTGTTTTTAGCAAGTGACCGTGCAAAATATATTACCGGACAGGTAATAAATGTTGACGGCGGACTGGTAATGTGATATAGTTTTGAAAAAAAGTAATCCATTTATAAATATATTTAAGGAGGAAAAAACAATGGATATTTTTGAAAAAGTAAAGGAAATTACTGTAGATCAGTTGGGCGTTGATGAAGAGGATGTAACCATGGAAGCATCTTTCATCGAAGATTTGGAAGCTGATTCTTTGGACATCGTTGAACTGATGATGGAACTGGAAGAAGAGTTTGAAATCGAAATCCCTGACGAAGATGCTGAGAAAATCGTTACCGTTGCGGATGCAGTTGACTACATCAAAGCAAGACAGTAATTCCATTTATGGCTGTGCAGGCTTTCCTGCACAGCCATAGAAAAGATTGACGAGATTTTGCAGAAACAGATATTATTACTGATGTATGTTTCTACAAAATTTTAGACAAACAGGAGGGTTCTATCATGAAACGAGTGGTAGTAACCGGCGTGGGTGCGGTAACCCCCATCGGTATTGGAAAAGAAGAATTTTGGAAGAATATCAAATCCGGCGTATGCGGCATTGATACCATCAGCCGCTTCGATGCGTCTGCCTTTGACTGCCAGATTGCGGCAGAGGTGAAAGACTTTGACCCCGCAGTTTTCATGGACAAAAAAGAGGCAAAGCGGATGGACTTGTTCGTGCAATATGCAGTTGCCAGTGCCAAGATGGCGGTGGAAGATGCAAACTTGAATATAGAACAGGAAAACCCTGAACGGATGGGTTGTATTATCGGCAGCGGTATCGGAGGAATCCATACCACCTGTGAACAACATGCCCGTTTACTGGAAAAAGGTCCGGGTAAGGTTAGTCCTTTTATGATTCCCATGATGATTTCCAATATGGCAGTAGGTCAGGTTTCCATTCTGTTTCACTGTAAGGGCGTGAATATGACTTGTGTTTCTGCCTGTGCATCCGGTACCGACGCAATCGGTCAGGCATTTCTGGCGGTTCAGCGCGGAGATGCGGATGTAATCCTCGCCGGCGGAACAGAAGCAACCATCGAGGAACTTTCTCTGGCTGGATTCTCTTCCATGAAGGCTTTAAGTACCAGAAATGCTACGCCAAAGGATGCATGTTCCCCCTTTGATAAAGAGCGTGACGGCTTTGTAATGGGCGAGGGAAGCGGCATTCTGGTTCTGGAAGAGATGGAACATGCCAAGGCAAGAGGTGCTCATATCATTGCAGAGGTTGTAGGCTATGGCTCTACCAATGACGCGTATCACATGACCGCTCCGGCTCCGGATGGGGAGGGCGGTGCCCGTTGTATGGCAAAAGCGGTAGAAAATGCCGGCATCAATCCCAGTGACATTGATTATATCAATGCTCACGGAACCTCTACTCCCTATAATGACAAATATGAGACCGCAGCAATCAAGGCTGTGTTCGGTGACCATGCATACAAATTGGCAGTCAGCTCCACAAAGTCTATGACCGGACATATGCTGGGGGCTGCCGGTGCAGTTGAGGGTATCATTACTGCCCTTGCTATTGAAGAAGGGTTTTTGCCTCCTACCATCAATTATAAGAACCCCGATCCGGAATGTGACCTTGATTATGTAGCAAATCAGGGACGGGATGCAGAGATTACGTATGCGCTTTCCAATTCTTTGGGATTTGGCGGACACAATGCATCTATCATTTTGAAAAAATACATGGACTAAAACAAAAAAACTGTGGCGAAATGATATACATTTTGTCACAGTTTCTTTGAATGGAGAACGATTATGGAATTAAGTTATACCTTTCAGAATCAGGAGTTGTTAAACCTTGCGTTGACGCATACCTCCCTTGCTCATGAAAAAGGGATTGAGAGCAATCAACGATTGGAATTTCTGGGGGACAGCATCCTTTCCTTTGTGGTTGCCACAGAACTGTATGCGCGGTTCCCCCAACTGGCAGAGGGACGGCTGACGGAAATGCGTGCTGCTGCCGTATGTGAAAAATCCCTCGCCCAAGCCGCAAGAGAGATGGATTTAGGCAGCGGTATTCGGTTTGGAAAATCCGAAACCGTCTGTGGCGGCAGAGAAAAAGAATCCATTTTGGCAGATGCTTTTGAGGCGGTGCTGGGTGCTATTTATCTGGACAGCAATATGGATGTTGCGCGGGAGTGGGTGCTTCGGCATCTGGAAGAAACCATTATGGAATCTGCTAAACTTGATTTTACCAATTATAAATCGGAACTCCAGAAATATTACCAGAAACGGGACAAGACCAGAGATGTGGTCACCTACCGTCTGGTAGGGCAGACAGGACCTGACCATCAGCCGGTCTTTGAAGCAGAGGCGGTTTATCTGGGTAAGGTTATCGGCAGAGGTTCCGGCAATAGCCGGAAAGCAGCCGAACAGCAGGCTGCCAAGCAGGCATATCGAAAATTATGAGAAAGTATAATATCCCCATTTTTATCCCCCATGAGGGATGCCCTCACGATTGCGTTTTCTGTAATCAGCGAAAGATAACCGGACTTACTACAAGTCTTACTGCAAAAGAGGCAGAAAGTCAGATTTCCACTCATCTTTCCTATTTACCGTCTAAGGACAGAACGGTAGAGGTGGCGTTTTTCGGCGGGAGTTTTACCGGACTTCCCCTTTCGGTTCAGGAAGAATTTTATCAGGTTGCTGACAGGTTCAAAGACCGGATTGACGGCATCCGTCTTTCTACCCGACCGGATTGCATCCATGATGAAGTCCTTACCCTTGCAGAAAAATACGGGGTTACCATGATAGAATTGGGTGCACAATCCTCCGCTGATAAAGTGCTTGCCATGAACAATCGGGGACACACCTTTTCCCATACCATAAAAGCGGTAGAGAAAATCCGAGCCCATGGCATCGGTGTAGGCTTGCAGATGATGACGGGAATGTATGGTTCCAATGAGGAATTGGATATCCAAACGGCAGAAGATTTGGCTGAATTAAAGCCGGATTGTGTACGGATTTATCCGGTTCTGGTGCTGAAAGATACCCACCTTGCAACTTTGTATCAAAAAGGCGAGTATCAACCCCAGACGCTGGACACAGCCATTGAACGGGCAAAAAAGGTGTTAGCGGTCTTTCATCGGGATCGGATTTCTGTGATACGATTGGGACTTCATGTAGGAGAAGAACTTCGTCAGGAGGGTACTGTTCTGGCAGGACCGTTTCATCCGGCATTGGGGGAATTGGTGGAAAGCCGTCTCTATCGGGATTGGATGGAAGAGGAATGGAACCGGAGCGAAGAAAGACCAGCGGTGTTTGAGATTTCGGTACCTAAAGGATGCGTTTCCAAGGCAATTGGTCATAAGCGGTGCAACGCCGAATATTTTGCTCAACGATACGGCACCCGGCTTAAGATAACAGAAAAATAAAGGGCACAGTTCATGTTGAACTGTGCCCTTTTCGTTATCAATCTATCGCTTCTGTCCGGACAATGGTGCCGTCCAGTTCTTTCCAGTATGCGGTACTGTCTTCCAGTATCATATATCCGTGGTGCGAATTTTCCTTTGGAATGGAAACTGAACCGGGGTTGAGACGGAGGGTTCCGTCAATTTTTGCATAGAGGGGAATATGGGTATGACCGGAAAGCAGAATATCTCCCTCTTGCATAGGCGGAACAGGATGATGACCATGTGCCATATAGATGGTCTTGCCTTGCCAGAACATAACGGCATAGTCTGCCAGAACCGGGAATTCCAACATCATCTGGTCAACCTCTGCTTCGCAGTTTCCGCGGATACAGAGCAAAGATTTTTTTCTTTCATTGAGTAATTTTGCCACATCCTGGGGAGAATACCCATCAGGCAGAGCGTTTCTCGGTCCGTGATACAGAATATCTCCCAAAAGAATAAGTTTTTGCGGTTGTTCTTTGTCAAAGGCGTCCATCAACTGTTTGCAGTAAGTGAAAGAGCCGTGGATATCGGATGCTATCATCAATTTCATGCTGTATCTTCCTTTCCTGAATCTTGGTTTATTGTACCACAGAGCCATAAATTCTGTCAACGGATTTCCTCCGTTGACTTTTGCGGAATTTTGTAGTATACTGTGAGTGATTCCATGGAAAGGGTGAGAAAATGCTGGATTTTGCATCCGTTACCGGAAACGGAGAAAACGAAGAACGACGGGACTGTCTTCAAATTGCGGAAGAATCTCACTGCACTCTTTTGGCAGTGGCGGATGGGAAAACCCTTCCCGACACTGCGACGCAGGTGTTGACTACCATGGTAGAGGATTTTAAGCAGACTACGGCGGTAACCACGACTACATTGCCCGCTATCTTTGAAGATGCACAGCAAAAACTCACTGCGTTCCAGACGGAAACTATGCTGAAAGGCGGTTGTGTTGCGGCTGTGATGCTGACCAATGGGGAACTGGCGCTTTGGGCACATATCGGGGATTGCCGCATCTATCATTTGCAGGACAACCTTCTTTATGATATTACCCCTGACCACAGTTCTGCCTATACCAGATATGAAGCCGGCGAAATTCGGTATCCCAAAATCCGGACAGACCGCAATCGCCACAATTTATACCGTATGATGGGGTTGGAGCAGGAATGTACGCCAAAATTTTCCCAGACAACCATGGTGAAAAAGAATGACAGTTTCCTGATTTGTACCGACGGATTCTGGGAGAATATCCATGAGCGGCAGATAGAAAAGACGTTGCGGCGTTCCAAAAATGCGGCAGATTGGCTGAGCCGGATGGAGAAAATAGTAAAAAAGAACCGGGAAACCGGTAAATATACAAGGACACTGGATGATTACAGTGCCATTGCGATTCAAATTTGACAAAGAGAGGCAAGAAAACTATGGGAAAGAAACTATTGGGTGTTTTACTGTGTCTTTGTACATGGATGAGTGTTCCGGCATACGCACTTTCGATTGATTTGAGTTTGTTCACAGGCGGATTGTCGGTGCTGGATGCACTGTTTTTGATTGGAGCGGGATTTACCTTGATTGGTATTCTGTTCTTGTGTCTGGCTGTGTTTCAGGGAGACAAAGAGGAGCCTGTTTTGGTTGCGCCGATTTCGGTAGCAATACCGGTAGAGGAAACCGAAGTCGAGGATGAAGAGGAAGATGCCGAGGAAATTCCGGAAGAAGAATCCGAAGAAGAGCCGGAAGATGTAGCGGAAGAATCCGTGGATGAAGAAACTACGGACGAGGAGCCGGAAGAATTTGTTGACGAACCGGAAGAGACGGAAGAAGACTCTTCTGCTGAGGAACCTGCGCCGAGAGAGTACCCTACCCTAACCTTAACCGGAACCAACAATACCGAATTTAAGGTGCTTCCCTTGACGGAATCTGTAACCTTAGGTAGACGCCCTGGCAATGATTTGGTATTTGCTGACACAACGGTGTCGGGAGTGCACTGTGCCATTACCGTAGAAGGGGACAGCGTTTATCTTGAGGATAAAGGTTCCACCAACGGTACATATCTGAATCGGGAAAAACTGACAGAGAAGACAGAAATTAAAAAAGGTGATATTCTGGCTCTTGGGAAACTGGAATTCAAGATTAGTCTGTAAAAAAATATCCACCTTCTGATATGCATCTCCCAATTTGGGGTTCGCTTCAGAACGGGTGGATATTTCTTTATAAAAATTTCTTGTATTTCAGGGTAGATGATGGTATAATAAAATCAATCAAAAGTCAAGGAGTGATTGTGATGAATATTACAGATGACATTCGCTATATAGGTGTCAATGACCATGATATAGATTTGTTTGAGGGACAGTATGTAGTAGAAAACGGAATGGCGTACAATTCCTATGTAATTCTGGATGAAAAAATTGCTGTATTGGACACAGTAGACGGAAGATTCACCCATGAATGGCTGGATAATATCCAGAATACGTTGGGCACAAGAAAACCGGACTATTTAATTGTTCAGCATATGGAACCGGACCATTCTGCCAATATTGTTAACTTTTTGCATACCTATCCCGATACCAAGATTGTTTCTACTGCAAAGGCGTTTGCGATGATGGGACAGTTTTTTGGGAATGAATTTACTGAACATCAGGTTGTGGTAGGAGAGGGAGATACCCTTTCTCTGGGAAAGCATACCCTGACCTTTGTGACTGCTCCGATGGTACATTGGCCGGAGGTCATGGTTACCTATGATAGCCTCGATAAGGTTTTGTTCTCTGCGGACGGATTTGGAAAATTCGGGGCATTGGATGTGGAAGAAGAATGGGCATGTGAAGCCCGTCGTTACTATTTTGGTATTGTGGGAAAATACGGCACACAGGTGCAAAATCTCTTGAAAAAAGCCGCAACCCTGGATATCAATATTATTTGTCCTCTTCACGGACCCGTGTTGAAGGAAAATTTAGGATATTATCTGGATTTGTATCAAGTCTGGTCCTCCTATGAGGCTGAGTCTGAGGGGATTGTAATTGCGTATACTTCGGTTTACGGCAATACAAAAAAAGCGGTAGAACTTTTGGCGGAGAAACTTCGATCCAAAGGATGTCCCAAAGTGGTTGTCAACGACCTTGCCCGCTGCGATATGGCAGAAGCAGTGGAAGATGCGTTCCGTTATAATAAACTGGTGCTTGCAACTACAACATACAATGCAGATATTTTCCCCTTTATGCGGGAGTTTATCAATCACCTGACAGAAAGAAATTATCAGAATCGTACGGTTGCGTTTCTTGAAAATGGTTCATGGGCACCTCTGGCTGCAAAAACTATGAAAGAAATGCTGAAAGATAGCAAAAAACTTACCTTTGCAGAACCTGTTGTTACGGTGCATTCTGCTTTGAATCAAGCAAGTACTGATGCTATTGAAGCGTTGTCAGAGGCGTTGTGTACAGAATATCTGGCACAACAGAGTGAAACCGCCAACAAGCAGGATTTATCGGCGTTGTTCCATATTGGATATGGTCTTTATGTGGTTACTTCCAATGACGGCAAACGGGATAACGGATTGATTGTCAATACCATTACTCAGGTAACCAATTCCCCCAACCGTATTGCAGTTACCATCAATAAGGAGAACTATTCTCACCATGTTATCAAACAAACCGGTGTGATGAATGTAAATTGTTTAAGTCAGGATGCCCCGTTCTCAGTTTTTGAAACTTTTGGGTTCCAGAGCGGAAGAAATACAGATAAATTTGCCTCTATGGATGTATTACGTTCCGATAATGGCCTGGCATTTTTACCCAAGTATATCAATGCGGTCTTATCTTTGAAAGTAGAACAATATATTGATTTGGACACCCATGGGATGTTTATTTGCAGTATCACCGAAGCAAGGGTAATTTCTACGGTAGAGACTATGACTTATTCCTATTATCAGGATCATGTCAAACCCAAGCCGCAAACTGAGGGAAAGAAAGGATATGTCTGCAAAATCTGTGGATATATCTATGAAGGCGATCCCCTGCCGGACGATTTTATTTGTCCCTTGTGTAAGCACGGAGCAGCCGATTTTGAACCAATTCAGTAAATAAAAAATATCTGTTGGCATTGCCAACAGATATTTTTTTAGTTTAATTTCAATTCCATCAGGTCATCATCCATCACGTATCCGCTGCCGATATCGGTAACAGCTGTTCCAAATTTTATAAATCCCATTTTCAGATAAGCGGAAATTGCATTTTGATTCCCTTTGTTGACTGTCAGGTGCATACGGGTATGACCTGATGCACGGTATTCATCTATAAAAAATTGAATCATGGCTTTTGCAATCCCGTTTCCTTGAAAATCAGGGTCAACATAAACTTTACTTAAAAAAATGTCGGTTGGATTTTCTTCTTTGACACCGCAGTAACCGATCAATCCGGATTCGCCAACCGCCATTAGGTAACGATACCTGTTTTCCTGAATAGAAGAGGCAATAGCGTCGGCAGATTGAAATTTTTCCAACATATAATCTACTTGTGATGGTCCAATTAATGCATCATAGGTTGTATGCCAGACTCTTTGAGCAAGCGCAGCAATTGCAGAAAAATCCTGAGGTGAAACTGCTTCGATAAGAGAGCAATGCATAATTAGCACCCCTTTTTTTCGTGGGCGCGTTTTGCGGCAGTCAGGGTGTTTCGCATCAACATAGCAATGGTCATAGGACCTACGCCGCCGGGAACAGGGGTAATTGCGCCTGCAATGGGTTCTACCTCTGCAAAGTCCACATCTCCGCAGAGCTTTCCGTTCTCATCTCTGTCCATGCCTACGTCAATGACAACCGCCCCTGGTTTTACCATGTCTGCTTTGACAAATTTGGGAATGCCGACTGCTGCAACCAGAATATCTGCCCGCCGTGTCACATCCTTTAGGTCCTTAGTCCTGGAATGGCAGATAGTAACCGTGCCGTTTTGATGGAGAAGAAGCATGGACATGGGCTTTCCTACAATATTACTACGACCGATGACCACACATTCCTTACCCTCTACCGGAACTTCGCTTTCCCGAATCAGTTCCATAACGCCGGCAGGGGTGCATGGAACAAAATCAAAGTCTCCAATCATGATTTTTCCTACATTGGCGGGGTGAAATGCATCTACATCCTTTTCAGGAAGAATGTGATTGATAATCAGTTTATCATCCAGATGCTTGGGGAGAGGAAGTTGTACCAGAATGCCGTGAATCTTATCATCGTGATTCAAACGGTCAATTAAGGAGAGCAGTTCTTCCTCGGTAGTTTCTGCGGGCAGAGCATATTTTTCGGAATACATTCCAAGTTCTGTGCATGCCTTTTCTTTATTTGCCACATAGACCTGAGATGCAGGGTCATCGCCCACGATGACCACTGCCAGACCGGGACAGGTTCCGGCTTCGGTCAGTTTTGCGGTCTCCTTTTTCATTTCTTCCTTGATGCGTGCGGAAACCAGTTTTCCGCTCAGTAATTTTGCCATTTTGTTTCGCTCCTTTTGGATAGGGTATTAAGCATTTGTGGGAAGAACCCACCAAATCAAGCCGTCCGGCTTCCTTTAAAGCCCGATAAACCAGGCGATAATTTTCCGGTCGCTTGTATTGCAACAAAGCACGTTGCATTTGTTTTTCTTCATAAGTTTTTGGTACATAAACCGGCTTCATATCTCTGGGGTCAATACCGGTATAGTACATGCAAGTTGAAATACTGCCGGGAGTGGGGTAAAAGTCCTGTACCTGTTCCGGATTTATGTGATTGTCACGGAGAAATTCAGCCAAAGCGATCGCATCTTGTAAACGGCTTCCCGGATGGGAGGACATCAAATAAGGTACAAGATACTGCTTTTTCCCCAACCGTTGGTTGACAGATGCGTATTTTTCTGCAAATCGGGCATAAACCTCTTTTTTTGGCTTCCCCATGTATCGCAGAACATGGTCGGATATGTGCTCTGGTGCTACTTTCAACTGACCGCTGATATGGTGCTTACACAATTCAGCAAAAAAGGTTTCATCTTTATCGTATAAAAGATAATCATACCGGATTCCGGAACGGATAAAAACTCGTTTTACACCCGGAAGAGCACGAAGTTTTCGTAGCAGAGAGAGATAATCCTTATGACTGATTTCAAGATTTTTACACGGAGACGGGAAAAGACATTGTTTGTTTTTGCAGACCCCGCGGGTCCATTGCTCCTTGCAGGAAGGAGCACGGAAATTTGCAGTAGGACCACCTACATCATGAATATAACCGGAAAACCCTTTTTGCTTGGTCAGAAGTTCGCCCTCACGAAGTAGGGATTGGTGACTGCGGGATGTTACGGTTCGTCCCTGATGGAATGTCAGCGCGCAGAAATTGCATGCACCAAAGCATCCTCGGCAAGAGGCAAGGGAAAACTGCACCTCGGAAATGGCTGGAACACCGCCATATTTTTCATAGCAAGGGTGGTAGGTTCTTGTGTAGGGAAGTTCGTATACCGCGTCCAGCTCTTCACTTGTCAGAGGTTTTGCAGGAGGAGTCTGTACCATGTAAAAGTCACGGTCCAGTTGGGCGAGATGTTTGCCCCGCATTGCATCCTGCTCACCATATTGCAGTATGGTTGCCTGTGCATAAGCCTTTTTGTCAGTACTTACAGCATCATAATCGGGCACGATGATACAATCATCAGGAAGGAGAGACTTGTCCGACTCCGGATAGACGGTTCCGGACACATGCTTGATATCTTTGATCAGAACACCGGCGGCAAGGCAATCTGCAATCTCAACAATTTGTCTTTCGCCCATGCCGTAAATCAAAAGGTCGGCACCGCTGTCAATGAGAATACTCCTGCGGACTTTGTCACTCCAGTAATCATAATGGGCAAACCGTCTCAGGCTTGCCTCAATACCGCCGATGACAATAGGTACATTTCGGCCAAAAGCCTCCCGTATCCGATTGCAGTATACGATGGTGGCACGGTCAGGACGATAACCGGTTTTTCCGCCGGGAGAATACATGTCGTTATTTCTCCGCTTTTTTGCGGCGGTATAGTGATTGACCATGGGATCAATGTTTCCCCCGGAAACCAGAAAGCCCAGACGAGGTTTTCCTAACACAGAAAAAGCATCACAGGAGTGCCAATCCGGCTGTGCAATGATTCCCACGCTGTATCCGGCATGTTCCAGAACACGGGAAATAATCGCAGGGCCAAAACTTGGGTGGTCTACGTACGCATCAGCGATAACAAAGACAAAATCCAACTCGGCAATTCCAAGCGATTGCATATCTTTTTTAGAAATCGGTAAAAATCCATTTGGTAAACTTGTATTCTTTTTCATAAGACTATCATACACGATTTGTTTGAAAAAAGCAATCATTTTGCTTAAAAATGTTGATTTTTCCGAGCGTGGTGGTATAATAAATGGGAAGAGAATATAAGAAAGAGTGAGAAACGGATGAAACAGTATAAGGGTGCAATTTTTTGTGATATTGATGGGACATTGGTAGATGAAAGTGCAGAAATTTTCATTCCTACCCAACAGGTTCGGGATGCCTTGCATAAAGTTAAGGAAAAGGGTTACCTGATTGGCGTTGCAACGGGAAGAGCCGAATGTTATATTCCGGATATGAAGATTGATTTTGACTGTTATGTTTCTTGTAACGGGGCAGTTGCTACCGTGAACGGAAAGGAAATGTTCAGCGATACCTTTGGAGGAGGAGAATTGAAAGAGATTCTGGGTTATCTGGAAGAACAGCGCATCGGATATTCTGTTGAAAATCCCAAAGCATGTTTTTATAACAAGGCAGGAGAGGAAGAGGTTATGCGCGTCATTGAAATCTTCCATATGAATAAGAGTGTCTTTTTTCCGTTGGAATCTATTTCGGGACTTCGGGTAAACAAACTGATGATTTCCTTTGACGATCCCAGAAAATATGATGGTTTGGTTGAAAGATTTGGGGAAAAATATTTGATTCCCATGCACCGAAACGGGATGTCTGCCGATTTTGGAAAACGAAGTATCAATAAGGCAAGCGGTATTCATGCGGTGATTGAAAAATTGAACATTCCCCGTGAAAACACCTATGCCTTTGGAGATTACGATAACGATGTGGAAATGTTGGGCGAGGTTGGACATGGCATTGCTATGACGCCCCATTCTTCAAAATTGGAGGGTATTGCCGAATATATTACCGGAAGTGTCTCAGAAAATGGTATCTGTCAGGGGTTAAGACAATACGGGTTGATAGAATAAAAGAATACCTGCAGATGATCTGCAGGTATTCTCTTATACTTGAACCATAGTGGCTTCTTCCGGTTCCGGATTGGAGGCGGTTACCGTAATGGTGTAGACGGTCTTGCCCTCCTGTTGTTGTGTTTGAGATTCTAACTGTGTTTCCAGTGCCGCAAGGACCTCATGAAGAGGAGAGGAAGCACTTACGGGTGTGGGAGCCTTTTCTTTGGGGAAATTATGCAATACAATTTGCATCAAAAGAAGAAGTAGAGCCGCCGCAATGCCGATGATGTAAAGGCCGGCACCTAATGCCATACCAATACCGCAGGTCGCCCAAACACCGGCTGCAGTAGTAAGACCAATAACAGTTTTTTCGTTGATAAAAATGAGTCCTGCACCCAGAAAACCGATTCCGCTTACAACGCCGGAGGCAATACGGGAGGGATCAATCTTCACCAACTGACCGTAAAGGTCCATTTCCAGAACATCCATGTACGCATACTTAGAAAGAATCATCATCATAGCGGACGCACATGCAACAACAGCGTGAGTGCGGACGCCGGCAGCCTTTGCGTGGCTTTTTCTTTCATAACCGATGAAAATTCCGCACACACATGCAATCACGAGACGCAGAATCAATTCTGCTTGAAACATTGCTGACAAATAATCATCACCTTTCGATAAAATGAAATATAGAAAAACATTTCTGTTACAACAGAAATGATTATATAAATTAAGGTAGGGTTATATATAAAGTATAAGTATAATGTTTTTATTATGAATTGTCAAGAACAAAAAACAAAAAATAAATGGAAAAAAATTAAATTATTTTCAAAAAAGGTGTTGACAAATCCGTTGGAAACTGCTATAATTCTAAAGTCGCTTTGATACGGGCGGGTGTAGTTCAATGGTAGAATCTCAGCCTTCCAAGCTGATTGCGTGGGTTCGATTCCCATCACCCGCTCCATTTTTTATCAAAGGGTAGGATTGGATGATGTGCGCCTGTAGCTCAGCTGGATAGAGCAACTGCCTTCTAAGCAGTGGGCCAGGGGTTCAAGTCCCTTCAGGCGCGCCAGACATGGTGGGTATAGCTCAGTTGGCTAGAGCGCCAGATTGTGGCTCTGGAGGTCAAGGGTTCAATTCCCTTTACCCACCCCAGTTTTTTATATTGGGCTGTCGTCAAGCGGTAAGACACAGCACTTTGACTGCTGCATTCGTAGGTTCGAATCCTGCCAGCCCAGCCATTTTTCTTAAAATTGAATATGACCCATTAGCTCAGTTGGCAGAGCACTTGACTTTTAATCAAGGTGTCCGCGGTTCGAATCCGCGATGGGTCACCAAGCAAAAAAGGCTTAAAACCAATGGTTTTAAGCCTTTTTTGTTTTTTTATCTCCCAAAATAATCTCTATTTTTTTATATTTTGACATCTATTTGACATCTATACGACTTTTTTGTCAATGCGTTAAGTTGGATCCTTCAATCCGGTTTGGCATTGTTGCTTGCATCAATTATACCAAAAGTTTCCTATATTCACGGGGGGTCATATTTGTTATTAGCTTAAATTGTTTCATGAATTGGGTGTCGCTGCTATATCCCAGTAATTCAGAAATCGTTCCTACGGAATAGTTTGTTGAACTTAATAATCGTTTTGAATATTCAATTCGACTGTTGATGACATCTGTAATGGGAGAGACATCAAAATACTTTTTATACAAATGTTGAAAGTAGGATTTGCTTAGATTCAGTTCTCCGGCAAGATTTTCTACCGTATGCTTTACCGAGGGCGTGTTGTATATTTTTGTTCTTATTTTTACCATCTCATTATAATACATTTTGTTTGTAGCAAGTTGATGAAATGATTCTCGGTATTTAGTACAAATAATCTCTAAGAATAATTCAAGTGTTTTATTTTTGTATGCATTTGCAGAAACATATTCCTCTTGCATCATTTTAATAATTTTAGAGAGTGTAGCGGCATTTTCTAATTCCACAAGTTTATCGAGAATATTTGTGTTTTTGAAAAGTAATGCCTCTTCCTCGGGTGTAAGAGAGAAATGTATCCAGTCATTTACAAATACTTCGTTATTGGCTGCATAGCGTTGTGGTGTTCCTTTATTGAAAATAATCATGGAGTTTGGCAGAACATTGATCTTTTCATCGCCAAACCAGATAATCGCTTTTGACTTAATTAAAAGAAGGGTATATTCATTTAATCCATGAGGTCTGGTAAGCACCCAGTTTTTATGTTCCTTGAAATTATATCCCATAGAATTGACTACCATAATCTACCTCCAAAAAGCACGATTTGACAGTTTTAGAGTATTATATCACATTGTCAACGACTTTGCAATGGTTTATTATGAATGTAGTTATAATGCATAGAATAGGGGGACTGCGCATGAGAATCTATGAGGATTTGACTAAAATCAGTGAAAATCGAGAGCCTCAGAGAGCGTATTATATTCCTGAAAATGGTTTTATATCACTAAACGGCGAATGGCAATTTAAGTTTTATGAACGTGATTTTGAAGAAACCTATATTGAAAAAACAGCAGATGTAATCAATGTTCCCTCTTGCTGGGAACTGTGCGGATATGAAAATCCAAACTACGTCAATGCTGCATATCCCCATCCGGTTGATCCGCCGTATGTTCCGGCTGAAAATCCTATGGGGGTGTATGAACGCACATTTGAACTTACGAAAACAGATGGAGACACGTATATTGTATTTGAGGGTGTTTCAAGTTGTCTTGAACTTTTTATAAACGGGGAATATGTTGGATATTCTCAAGGATCTCATTTGCAGGCTGAATTTGATATTACCAAGTTTGTGAAAGCAGGGGAAAATACAGTTTGTGCAAAGGTTAGAAAATGGTGCTCAGGCAGTTATATTGAGGATCAGGACTTTTTCAGATTTCATGGTATTTTTCGGGATGTGTATATCCTATCAAGACCGAAAGGGCACATAAAAGATATTAAGATAATGACAACAGACAATGTTATCCATGTTAATTTTGTAGGAAAGGCAACTATCCAACTTTTTGATAATAGCAAGAATCTTCTGGCAGAAAACTATTTTGAAGCTTCTGCGGTATTTGTTGTTGAAAATCCAGTGTTGTGGAATGCTGAAAAGCCGTATCTGTATGAACTTGTCTTTGTGTATCAGGATGAAGTGATTCGACAAAAGGTTGGGTTTGTTACATATAAGGTAAGCGAAAAAGGTGAATTTTTAGTAAACGGTGTACCCGTTAAAATTAAGGGTGTCAATCATCATGATACCCACGCGACAACCGGGTGGACAATGAGTGATGAGGATATCCGGAAAGATTTATTGTTGATGAAAAAATTGAATATCAATGCTATCCGTACTTCCCACTATCCACCGTCGCCGAAATTTCTGGATATGTGCGATGAACTTGGATTCTATGTCATGCTGGAAACTGATCTTGAGGAGCATGGGTTTGGAAACAGATATGCAGGCGGCGTGGGCTATGATTGCATAGAAAATCCGGAGTGGCCGTGTAGCGATCCGAAATGGAAAGAATCTTTCATGGATAGAATGATTCGTGCCTATCATCGAGATAAAAATCATGTGTCAATTTTTTCCTGGTCAACGGGAAATGAAAGCGGGCACGGGGAAAATCATTATGAGATGTTGAAATGGTTGAAAAAAGAAGATCCGTCACGCCTTTTGCATTGTGAGGATGCATCCAGGATGGTTGATTTTTCGGAGAATTATGATAACAAAACTCTTTCCTATGAAAGTCGAACAGATATGCATTCCAGAATGTATCCTACGATTGATCAAATTAAGCAAAAACTCGAAAATCCGGATTTTAAGCAACCGTATTTCCTTTGTGAATATTCTCACGCTATGGGAAATGGACCTGGGGATGTATGTGATTACTGGGAAGAACTGTATTCATACCCTAATTTTATGGGCGGATGTATCTGGGAGTGGGCAGATCATACCGTTATAGTGGATGGAGTGCCCAAATACGGCGGTGATTTTGAGGGAGAAATGACCCACGACGGGAATTTTTGCTGTGACGGTATGGTATTTCATGATCGCAGTTTCAAAGCAGGAACGTATGAAATTAAAACTGCATATCAGGGAATGGACTGCACGTTGCAAGGTAATGAGGTAATCGTTGAAAACAGGTTTGATTTCACTAATTTATCAGAATATGAGTTCAAATATGATATCAAGGTTGATGGGGAAATAATAGAAGAAAAATCTCAAAAACTTGATATCAAACCTCATGAAAGTGGAGCATTCCAAATCAATTTACCTCAGTCCGGGCAGTTTGGGGCATATATAAACTGCTTCCTGCATGACAAGGAACAGCACTGCATTGCGCAGAAACAATTGGAGATTGATATCATAAAACCCCGTAGGCAATTTGATGCACAGCCGGCGCAGGTTAAGGAGAATGAAAACTTTATATTCTTTACGGGCAGAGATTTCATGTATAGATTCTCGAAGAACCTTGGGACTTTTGTCAGCATGGAGCGGGACGGTAAAGAACAACTTCTCGCACCCGTAAAACTTTCTGCGTGGCGTGCTCCCACAGATAATGACCGCAACATTAAGTCAAAATGGGGTTGGTACAATATCTGGGAGGGTGAAAACCTGAACAGACAGTTTGATATGATTTATGACGTTGCCATTTCTGGTAATACGGTTACTGTTTTGGGCGCCATTTCAGGAGTTTCCAGAACGCCGTTCTTTCGATATCAAGCAAGTTATACAGTCAATGCAAATGGTGAAGTGAAAGTGCAATTGGATGGGAAAATCAAAGAAAATTGCATCTGGCTCCCGCGGCTTGGCTTTGAATTTAAGATTCCCTATGATAACGATAAATTCCGTTACTTTGGCATGGGACCTTATGAGAGTTATTGCGATATGCATCGGGCGTCAATGAATGATTGGTTTGAAAGTGATGCTGACCGTGAATATGTACCATATATTATGCCGCAGGAACACGGAAATCACACAAGAACCAAAGTCCTTATGATGAGGGATGCGTTGAACTTTGAAGCAGAAACAGAATTTGATATGAATGTATCTCATTACACAAAGGAAATGCTTGAGAAGGCAACGCATTGGGATGAACTCGAAAAGGATAAGGGAACCAATATCAGAATTGACTACAAAAATTCCGGTATAGGTTCAAACTCTTGTGGTCCTGAACTTTTAGAAAAATATCGTTTGGCAGAGAAAGATATTCATTTTGCATTCTACATTAAATGATGGAAACTATGGATATTGCCTAAAATAACACAGATTTGTGAAACAAGAAACGATAGAATTTAAAAGTATCTTTTCTAATGAAAATAAAAAGTTTTGTATATGTAAAAGGATGAAAGGCTTATGAATAATATACCTCGTTTTGAACATCCAACTCCTCAGTTTTTGCGTAAACGGTGGAGAAACTTAAATGGTGAATGGGAATTTGAGTTTGATTTTGATAAAACTGCACTTCAACAGGAAACTTTTTCTAAAGAAAAGTTAGAAAAAACAATTCTTATTCCGTTTTGCCCGGAAAGTGATCTTTCTAGAGTTGGTTATAGGGATTATATTCCCGCAATTTGTTACCAAAAATCCTTTGTGATTTCAGAGGATGATTTGAACCATAGAATTATACTGCATTTTGGAGCGGTAGATTATAAAGCGCATGTTTATGTTAATAAGAAAAAAGTAGGAATACACATTGGGGGCTATACTCCATTTCATTTCGACATTACGGATTTTGTTGTCGAGGGAGAAAATAAAATTTTTCTATATGCAGAAGATGATGTAACAACGGGGCTGCAATGTAGCGGAAAGCAGACAGAAAAGCCGTATTCTTACGAGTGCCGTTATACACGAACTACAGGTATTTGGCAGACCGTATGGCTTGAATTTGTTCCGGAAAAACATATAAAATCGTATCGATTTTATCCCGATGTCAAGGAGTGTTCTGTGTTGATCACAGGAGAAACACATGGTAATGGTATGGTGAATGTGTATATTGGGTTGGAAGGTGATACGGTTGGAATAGCACAGGCTTTCAGCAACGGATATTTTTCTGTAAAAGTTCCTTTGACCAAGAAACAGTTATGGGAGATTGGCAAGGGTGGTCTTTATGATGTGAAATTCCAGTTTGAAGAAGATTGCGTATCCAGTTATTTCGGGCTTAGAGAAATTCAAATTGATGGATACAAAATTTTGATTAATGGTAAATCTGTTTTTCAAAGATTGGTACTTGACCAAGGCTATTATCCGGACGGGATTTATACAGCTCCTTCGGATGATGCATTAAAAAACGATATACTTTTGTCGATGAACGCGGGATTTAATGGCGCGAGATTGCACGAAAAAGTCTTTGAACCACGTTATTTATATCATGCAGATTGCTTAGGCTATCTGGTTTGGGGTGAATATCCGGATTGGGGTATCAATGACTATAACAACGGAAAAGTTTTGTCGGATATGCTGAATGGATGGGTAGAAGCAATCCACAGGGACTTTAATCACCCCTCTATTATTGGATGGTGTCCATTTAATGAAACATGGAAGTATATTGAATCGGAAACAGGGCTAAGAGTTTTGGAAACCTTTTATACGGTTACAAAGCAATTAGACCCCACACGGCCTTGCATTGATGCGAGTGGAAATTTTCATTCTGTTACGGATATCTACGATTTACATGATTACGACCAAGATCCGGTTTCCTTTGGAAAAAGATATCAAATGTTTGCAGAAAAAGGAATATATGATACCTCGGAATATGCACCGGATGCAAAACCATTTTTCTATAAGTACTATCAGTATCAGATAGGAACGCCGTCCTTTGTGAGCGAATATGGAGGTATCCGTTGGGATTTATGCCCGGATGTTGAAAATGACTTGAAAGAAAGTTGGGGATATGGAAACGCCCCAAAAACAGAAAAAGAATTCATGGAAAGATATCGCGGTCTCACAGAAACTTTGCTGAAAAATAAGTACATGTTTGGTTTTTGTTATACGCAGCTTTATGATGTAGAGCAGGAGAAAAACGGATTGTATACATACGAAAGAAGTCCCAAGTTTGATATGGAACCAATTAAAAATATAAATATACAAACGGCAGAAATAGAAAAGGAGTGAGTGCGTTGAAGTATAAAGTTTTATCTATCCTAGCTGCGACAATGATGGCAGTTACCGGTGTGACAGCGTTTGCAGCACCGACGGTAGAAAAGCTTGATATGTATGGCGGAATCGTAACGGTAAGCGGTACGCTGGAAGGCGAAAGCGACGGCAAAGTGATATTCACCGTGTGGCCAAAGAATGAAGAAAGAATCATATCCACCATTTCTGCAATGGGTGAAGTGCAGGGAACGGGTACCTCCTATCAGCTTTCCTTCGGACTTGAGCAAAGCGACGATTATGTGCTTGTTGTTCGTGCTGACAAAGAGAATGTAGAATATCCGTTTTCCAGTGCAGGTGTCAATGATTTGGCAACTTTTGTGACTCGGGTTGCAGACGAATACACGCAAAACAACACGGATGAGCTTGCATTGGGAGCTGCTATAGAAACATTGTTCTCAGCACCAGAAAATAGCTTAGTAATTACCGCACTTGGTGTAGATATGGTTGTGTATGGAGGATTTTCTCCTGTGCAAAAAGGAGAACTTTTTTCTCTTTTTGTAAAGAATACGGATTTTACCAATCTTTCTATTGACGAACTGGCAAAAGGGTATGCAATTGCAGAAGATTTGTTCTTTGTTAACAACAATATGAAACTAACCGAAACGCTGCAATCGAGAAATTATAGCTTTGAGGGTACCGAATATACAAGCTATACCCATGAAAAACAGACACGTATCGGTGCATTGGTACAAGCGCATGGGCCGTATACTACAGAAAGTAAATTGCTAACAGGATATCAATTGGCATGTATGTTGGATGCTGTTAACACCGAACACCGGGTGGAGAAAATTTTTGGAGTTATTTCCCAGTATGCGAGTGGATTGCAAATACAAAGTGATCCAAGATACACAGATTACATTTCAAACAACAATGAAGCGTGGAACATTAAGCTGATACAATCACTTTCCCAAAACCATGCATCAGATGCAGAGGTGTTGCTTGCGACCATAAATGCCAGCAAGGTTATACCATCAGGAACAACCGGCGGTACCACAGGAGGGAGTTCTTCTGGTGGCGGCGGAGGCTTGTCATATTATGTGGATGACAAATCTCAAAATAGCGCCAAACCCGAAACTGTTGTTCAGCAAGGTAGCTTTGTTGATATGCAGGGATATGAATGGGCGAAAGATTCTGTTGAGAAATTGGTGGGAAAAGGTGTAGTTGCCGGCTATGGCAATCGTACCTTTGCTCCTTACCAGTATGTGACCAGGGAAGAATTTATCAAGATGATTGTCATGGCATTAAACATCCCTTATCAGGATGCTGATTGCAGCTTTGTGGATGTGTTTGAAAACGATTGGTTTTATCCCTACGTGGGTGCAGCACAGAAATTCGGAATCACGAATGGTATCAAGGATAGATTTTTTGGAGTTAAGACCGAAATCATTCGTCAGGATGCTTTTGTAATGCTGACAAGAGCGGTCAATAAGGCTGGTTATTCCATTAAAAAGGAAAGAAACTATATGGAATTCAGGGACAATGCGCAAATTGATGATTATGCAATGGAGGCAGTTACTCAACTCTATTCTGCCGGCATTGTGAACGGAGATGATAAGAGAGAACTTCATCCAAAAGAGAATCTTACAAGAGCAGAAGCTGCAAAAATTATCAATGGCATCATGCAAGAGGTGGGATTATGATAAGAAGAATTATTTGCGTTATTATTGTCATTTGTTTTGTAATAAGTACCGTTGGCGTGATCGCAACAAGTACAGACAATAACGGTAACTATCAGGAAAATTTAGCAATGCTGAAGGCATTGCGGATTGTATTGGGATATGGAGAAACGGAACCTAATCCGCTTGAAGTTGCTAAGAAAAATGTGTTTATTAACTTTTTAATGAATACTGTGTCGGAAAACGGGTTTTCAATACAAAAAAATGAGACTGCACTTATTATGGCACAGCAGATTGGAGTCATTGAAGACGCACAAACAATTGGCGACGATACACTCAAGTATGAAGAAATGCTGAAGATGGGTGTTGCAATTTTAGGATATCGTGGACTTGCAGAAAACAACGGCGGATATCCAGCAGGATACCTCCAGATGGCATCCAGAATCGGTATCAGTCAGGGTATTTCCGGCAAAGAGGAAGTCAGCAATGCGGAAATGATACAGTTCCTTGTCAATATCATTGAAGCCGATTATATGGATCGAACCTCTTGGGATGAAGAGGGCGGCAATTATGAAATTATTGAAAAACTTGGCATTCTTGAGAAAACAAGGAACATCTATCATATTATAGGTGTCGTAGACGCCAATGACCTTGGCGGAATATACGGCGGCGCAGAAGTGCTGCAGGATTGTGTTTCTATCAATGGAGAACTTTATCAGGCAGGAGTTTCAAACGTAGCTGACATGCTTGGGTATAAGGTTGATGTCTATGCTGAAAAAATAAATGGCAGCGAGATGACGATTTTGCATGCGAGACCGCATCTAACGGTGGAGACTATAGATGTTGAACTTGAAAACATGGTTGATGTGGATGAAACCTTTGATGTTGTAACCTACTACAAAAATGAAACAGACAGCAATACAAAGGAGATTAAGCTCGCCAAGCCCTTTGCCTTTCTTTTGAACGGAAAAGCATACGCAGACTACACAAAAACTGATTTTACAGATGGGAACGGAAGTATCACCTTTGTGGACAATGAGGGTGACGGGTTCTATGATGTAGTTCAGTTAAAGCGTTACGAGTCAATGATTGTATCTGCACTTTCCTCCGGAGAAAAAATCATTTATAACGAGTTTGAAGATGCAACGCTGCTTCCGATTCTTAAGCTTTCTGATTACACAGAAGAGGCGGGACACATTGAGATTTACCGAAATGGAGAGAAAGCAGAGCTTTCTGCCATCGAAGAAGAGGATGTTCTTGATGTTTATCGGACACAAGGCAGCGGAACCAACAAAATCAGGATTGATGCATGGAACCAAAAGGTTTCTGCCTCAATCACCCGTTATAATCAAGATACAGCCCGTATTACCACAAGCTTAGACGAGTACAAGCTGTCAGATACTTACAAAAAAGCAGCTTTGCTTGGAGAAAAGTTTGCAGTAAGCATTCTCCCCGGAAGAGATTATATCCTGTACCTCAATGGCGAGGGCAGGGTAATTGGACTGAAAAAGGGTGCGACAGATGGGTATATTACAGGTTTTCTGCGAACCTATGCAGAGGAAGGCTTGTTTACTCCGGAATTGATGTTGAGAATTTTGACAGAAGATGGAGAGTGGAACACCTTTGTTGTGGCGGATTCCTTAAAAATTAACGGAGAAACCGGTGGAACACCGCAGGGAGCAAAGCTCAGAATTGAAAATGAGGTTGCCTGTCCGGGCATCATTCGCTTTACCTTAAATCAGGACGGTGAAATCAATAATCTTGAGCTGCCACAGACTTTTGTCGGAGAAAAGGAGGAAGAACGCCTGACCGCTACCAGTGAGTTGAAATACAACTACAGAGGCGGCAATCAGTCCTTTGCATCCCAGTATTATCTGGCAAAAGATGCGGTAGTCTTCATGATACCCAAGGACAGTAGAGACAATGAGCAGCTTTATAAGCTTGGAACTGTCAGCAATATGGTGAGTGACAAGGAATATATCTTTAAGGGCTATGATGTGGATGAATATAAATTTATAAAAACAGTCATGATTTCCGCAACAGACAGTGAAATTAAAGAGACAGGCAGAGAAGCTTATTTTGTCAAGGAAAAGGGAGAAATTTTACTGTCGAACGGAGATTCTTCATCCATCGTGTATGTAGTATCCAATTCATACAGGGAACTGACACTCATAGGTGAGGACACAGATACCTTTGATCAGGTGAAAAAGGGCGATGTGATCAAGTGCAGCTTGAATTCAGAGGGGTTTGTCAATGATGCTAACGTTCTTTATTCTATGTCAAGCGGAACTGTGGCAAGTGATATGACAAGCACCCATGCAAGCTCTGCCATTATCAAGGGGGACTTGGTTAAAGCAGACCGGAGCGGAGGACGGATTCTGCTGAATTTTGGCGGAACGGAAAATAAGGCATTGCGGATTCCGTCTACAATCAATGCTATTATCTACGATACAGACTCCGACCAGATCATCTATGGAACCTTAGAAGATGCCTTGCCGGGAGATTTTGTGATTGCTGATTCTTACTGGTCACAGATACAGAACCTTTTCTTAATAAGAAACTAAATAAAGTAAAAAATAAATTTTACATAAAAAGGAGAGAATTATTATGAAAAAAGTATTAGGCTTATTGTTGACGGTAGCAATGCTGGCGCAGCTGGTGATTCTTCCGGTAGCGGTGCAAGCTGCAGAACCTACGGAAGGATGGACATTTACAAATGCCGGTGCACTTACTACTGCGGACAAAAGAAGCGGAGACTTTGCGATGTATGTAGAGTACGTTCGTGGAACAAAAACCAATGGGTTTGCCGATTTCACACTGGCAACGCCATATGATGGAGGAACCTACACCGTAGAATTTTACTTAAAGGTTTTAACAGATGGTGGTACACTTCCTCCTATTGGGATTACAACGGGTTCGGATTGGCAGACTAGACCGGGTATTGGAAACATTTGGAAAAATGTTAACGATGGTAGTCTTGATATGATGGTTGGCGATGCAGATGAGATGGGGTGGAAAAAAGTTTCATACAATAATTATAAAGGTACGACAGGAAATTCGTTATTCCGGATTTTATATGAGGAACAGAACGTACCGGGTATTACCCATAAGTTCTATATTGATGATGTAATTCTTTATGACAATGATGATACCAGCAAAACCAACCTGATTACAAATGGCGGGTTTGAACTTCCTGATGCAGAACTGATTTCTGATACCTGGGATTTGCTTGATGGTGCTGCAAATATTACCAATGATGAAGTTAATGTCATCACTTCTGCTGAAAGCAGAACAGGTGAAAAATCCATGTTTGTACAGTTTATGGGTGATGGTGCTAATGAAATGACTATGTATGCGCGGAATCTGGGAGTATCTTATCCCAATGACAATGCCGACAAGACTTACACAGTAGAGTTTTATATTAAAAATGTAGAAGTATCTGTTCCCAGGGTTGCAACTATGACAAACAACAACTGGAAAAAGAGGGCACGTATTCAGGATTGCGGAATTTACTGGGAGGAAGGTATGCCGCAGATGACGATTGGCGAGGCTGACGAAGACGGCTGGCAAAAGGTTTCCTATTCCCAAATGCAAGGACCTTCCGCTAATGCATCCGGATTTACAGAACATATATTCTGGTTTATGTTCCATGTAAAAGCTGCAACAAGATATGCATTCTACATTGATGATGTGGTACTTTATGACAATGACGACGCAAGCAAAACCAATCTTCTGACCGGCGGCGGTTTCGAACCAGAAGTGGTGATTCCTCCGGTAGAGCAGAACGCTCCGGTTGCTTGGAAACTGCGTGAGGGTACCGGCGGCTTAAACGAAGATGAAATCAATGTTGTCACCAACGCAGACAGCCTTTCGGGCGAAAATTCTATGTATGTGGAATTTACCGGCGTTACAACTGCTGAAACCACGATGTACGCACAAAATACAGAAATGTATTACCCTGCAGATAGTGCAGGAAAAACCTATACGGTAGAATTTTATGTAAAAAACAAGGGCACTGCGATTCCCAGAATTGCAGTTATGTCAAACAATGATTACAACATCAGACCTCGTGTTGCGGGGTGCGGAATCTGGGCAAACGGTAGTCTTGATATGACCATAGGAGCAGCCGACGCCAATGGTTGGCAGAAGGTTTCTTACTCCGCATTGCAAGGCCCCTCTGCCAATATCAGCAATGACACCGATCACTATTTCTGGTTCATGTTCCATGTGGGTAAAATTACCGACAAACATGCATTCTACATTGATGATGTGGTTCTTTACGATAATGATGACCCCAACAAAACAAACCTGATTTCTAACGGTGATTTTGAGAGTGTAAGGGTAGAAAGAACTGCCTATGAGCCGAAAAATATGATGATTACCAATCAGAGAACCACCGGTGATGCTACGGTGTACAATCAGGTTATTTCCTGGAGAAATCCGGTATCTCCTGCCTTGCGTCAGGTGAGTCTGTATGATGTAACAGGCAAAACAGAAGTTCTTCTTTCCAATACCATTGCAACTGAAGCAGATGCCGTTGTAAACCACAAAGTGGATGTGACCTCTAGCGCTGATGGAACCAAGAAACTTTACAAGGCTGTCTTTGCATTTGAGGATGGGGAAAAACGGGAAATTGTTCTCGGTGAGAAGGTAAGCAAGCCGGACAACGGAAGCAATTCCTATAAGATTGGCAATTGGGGATTTTATGGTGCATATTGGAATGCACCGGGAAATCCGCCCGTAGATGTTGTTGTAGACGAGGCGGTTTACAGAACCGCAGCACCCTCTATCAAACTCAGATCTAACATTGTGGCGGCAAAAGCCGGCTATAATTCGGAGCTTCATTTATACACTCCGGAAAAACTGACTGCGGGAAAGACCTATCGTTTTACGATGTATATCAAAGGTAACAATGCAGGATACAGTGCTATCCGTGTTGGTGAGTTTGGAAATGAAATTTCCGGTAAACTTTTTGCAACCAATGCAAGTAAAAACTACACCGAGTGGAAAAAGATAACCTGCGATTATACACCCACTGCAGACACCAACTATGGCGTAAATATTATCACTGAATACGGTGTGGAAGACCTTTGGATTGATGATGTTTCTTTCTATCTGGTTGATGAAAACGGGCAGGAAACCGGAGAAAACCTGTTCGGCACAGCAGGAAGCGCAGATGACATAGAGCAACCCGACGAAGTGACCAAGACAGAGATTACCAACGGAAACGAAAAGGCAAGAATTGCTTGGCTGGCTGGTGCAGATGCAAATTATATTTCTGTCTATGACGGAAATAATCTCAGAGCCCTTGTTCCCGCAGACTATGGTTATGTAGATGTTGTGGGGCTGACCAACGGTGAAACCTATGC
Source organism: Clostridia bacterium (assembly GCA_017546205.1). GTDB lineage: Bacteria > Bacillota > Clostridia > Monoglobales > Monoglobaceae > Ructibacterium. The sequence goes on from JAFYXJ010000024.1 coordinate 51,516, forward strand.
CTACACAGTAAAGACTATGAGTACAAGCAGAAGAGAGTCAGCAAACGGTGTAGTTGTAGTCTTGACTCCGGAGCCTGAGAAATTGGCGATTTCTGAGTATGCGATTACCAAAAACGGAACGATTGTAACGGTCAGCACAAATGTGAAAAACAATGCTATGGGAAGCGGTGTAACCGCAGAATTGATTCTGGCAGTTTATGACGGTCAAACCATGAAGCAGGCGGTAAGCAGTACGATGAAGGCTGTACCGCAAAGCGGATATTATGATCCGGCAACCCCGCTTACCGCGACTATCAATGTTCCTAATGGGTATGTGCTTAGAGCATTCCTTTGGAACAGTTTAACCGGAATGCAGCCGCTTAAGAGTGCGGAACAAATTCAAATTAATTAAAAACTGGCGGGCGTGTTGAGTATGTAACATTTTTGCCAAAACTTAGAGAAAGGAAATAAGAACATGAAACGGATAGTATCTTGGATTCTAATAATTCTTATTTTGACGCAAGGGATTGTTGTGTCGGCATCGACAGAATCGGAAGAGGTTTACTTTTCTCTTACGGAATTGGCAAACGGAGAAGAACTTATACTTAACACGCCTGTTTTTGAAAATGGGATACTTTCCATTACAGGTGTTTACGGAGACTTTGCAGGAAGAACGGTTACAATGCGTGCAGTTTTGGACGAGGGTTCCTCTCTTTGCACTTTGGATGAATGTGAAACAACTTACGGCGGTTCCTTTGTTGCTACCGTTGATATTGCACCTGCACTCTGGAATAAGCCGATTACCATTTATCTGAACGGGACAAAAAATGCTGATCATGCGTCTGTGAAAGGCGTGATTGTCAGCAGTGAAGTAGACGTGTATACCGGCTATGTAAAAGAATTAAAGCAATTACTGGAGCAATGTAAAGAGAGAAACCTTGCTGTCGATTACGAAACGGTCAATGTTTCCGTTGTGGAGGAGTTCATTGGGCTTTTAAGGTTGGATAAGGAAACGGAGAATCTTGAGCGATATCAATATAATAGCAGGATACTCAAGAAATTGTATGATGAAACCAGAACAACCCTTTTGGATTATCTAAGCGGAGACAAGGTTCCTATGCAGGTTCCCAGATATGTGACGGGACCGCAAACGATTGATGGTAACAAAATGTTAGCACAAGTGAATGATAACGGAACGATTAAAACATCTCCCATGAACTATTTGGGATATGTATACTGGGGGTCGCAGGTCGAAGAAGTGATTGACTTTTCTAAATTTGGAACCAATATTCTCCATATGGATATAGGTGTTTCTCAGGTGATTGTTAAACCTTCCAATATCGCGCAGTGGAATGCAAGACCGGATGACCCGTGGGGGAAATACACCTACGATATTACTTCGGTGTCAGGGGAACATAGCGAAGGTTCCCGCAGTGCATCCTGTACTGCAAGCGGAGAGGGATATATGTTGTTATCCCAGACGGTAGAAGTGAAACCCAATACGGTATACGAGTTTGGTGCAGATATTAAAAATCTTGGCGCTGACGGGGTCTGGATGGAGATCGGCAGTCAACGGGTTGGGAAAAATAGCAGATATTATTTTAATGATGTGTGTGATTGGACTACCTATACCCAAACCTATCGGACGAAGGCCAATGAAACGGAGATTACATTGACTTTGGGTGTCACCTATAACTCTCAGGGCACATATTTCGACAATGCCTTTCTTCGCAAAAGCGGTTCATCGGCAAATCTTCTTCAGAATGCGGGATTTGAAACTACTTGTGAGGTGACGGAAGATTACGTTATCAATTATGAATATATTGAGAAGTTTAAGGATTTTCTCCGTCAGGCTGAAGCGTATGATATCAGCGTAGCCCTGATGTCATCCACCCATTATATGCCCCAATTTATTTATGGCTTGGATAGCACGATGAAAAATACATCGCCGAGTTATACGACTTATATGCCTTTTCAGCCTACGCACCCCCTGACATTGCAAGTGCTTGGCGATTATTTGGATGCGTTGATTCCTGAAATTGCTGATTTTAAATGCATTAACAGTTTTTGTGTGGCAAATGAACCAAGATATTACTCCAATTCCAACGATTATTATCTCGCAGCATACCGTCAAAAACTTAAGGATGATTTTGGAACAGTTTCAGCATATAATCAGGCTTTTGGTACTTATTCATTTTCGTTCAATTATGTCTCAATGCCTAAAAATGCCGACAATATGAAATTGTATAACTATTGGAGAAACTTTAATGATTCTATTTTGGAAGATTGGTTTGCGTTCATGCGGGAAAAGGTAAAGTCCCATGCACCTAATCTTCCGGTACATGCTAAGGTCATGCAGTATATTCTTCCTTCCGGCGACGGCAAAGGCGGTCTTGCCGGAGCCAATAACTACGAAAAGTGGACAGACATCATGGATATTAGCGGAAATGATGGATGGGCATATTTTGGTGAGGAAGAGTACCCCATTCAAGCCAAAATGGCATGGTATGATTATCTTGGTTCTGTCAACAACGCTCCTATTATGAATGCAGAAGACCATATTTTGCAAGATGGTTCTGATATGGGATTCTCACCTCAGGAGGGTGAATTGGATTTTAATCTGACAGATATTTGGCAGGGTGCTCTGCATGGAAGAACAGCGAGTATGCTTTGGACATGGTGGCCCAATAAAATTTCTTATGCCAAGGACTCTCAATTTATCAATACATTGCTCAATACCAGAGCTGATTACGTAGCGGCAATTGGTAAGACGGCGCTTGATTTTCAACGATTATCATCGGAGATTACTGCAATCAATGATTCCGAAAAAAGAGTTGCGATTCTTTTCTCAGATCATAGCATGATTGGAAATCAGCATTATTCTTCTGCATTGTATGAAACGTATAAAACTGTTACATATTCAGGAGAACGTGTAAAGTTTGTGACAGAGTCAGAACCTGAAACAATGAACGAAGAAGATGTTGAAATTCTAATTCTTCCCTGCAGCAATTATTTGAAAGAAGATACTATTAATGAAATTGCAAAATTTGTGGAAAACGGGAAAAAAGTAATTCGGATAAGCTGCGGAGAAGAAGATTACAATCAAGATGGAAAGGCTTTGTCGGATCAGGCAAAAGGGATATTAAACGGAATTACTTGTCTGGAAAACTTTGCGACCGTAAATGGTGAGAATGTCGCAGATACGGATGGTGCAGTAAAAAATCTCATTAAGGCAGAAATTGGGAAGCTGGATAACATGATTCATTTGGAATCTAATTGTGATATTGAGTGGAGTTGGACAGAGTATGACGGAAAATACCTGATCAATTTGTGTAACTACGGAGAGGCAGATGCAACGATTTCTATAAAAGATAAAAAGGGAACGGTGTATGCGGCAAAAGATTTAATCAATAACACCGAACTTGACACGACACTCGTTGTAAAACCCAATCATCCAATGTTATTGCAGGTTTCCATACAAGCGTATCATACGGAATTCTTTTCTAAGGGAAATGATAACACTTGGATTCCGGTATCGGAAATTGTAAGCGGAGAACTATTGGTACAAACAGAGAGTATGCTTGCAAAACCCGATGAAGATATCCTATCATTTGTTGCGTTGTATAAGGGTGATGAAATGCTACAATGTGTGGCAGATGAAAAGAAGTCCGATGCAAATGGAGTTATATCGTTTGAAACAGTGATAGAGATTCCGTCAGGAACTATTTTGGACGACTATACGGTAAAAGCATTCCTGTGGAATAAGACAGAATTAAAACCATTAAACCCTGCATCATCATTGAAGAGAGGAGACTAGTTTATGCAGAAAAAACAAGAAAAATTTTTTTGCGGGAGAAAACTATTAGGGATGCTTCTCGCTATTGCTCTTTGTATGCAAATGATTGTCATCCCGGTTTATGCAGCAACCTATCGTGAAGATATAGAGGCTATCCCCGGATGGAAGATTATCATGAAATACGCGGACGCAGAGTCTTATGCAACCACAGAATTTGCATATAGCGGAAAAGCAAGTATGAAAATCGAAAACCGTACCGCCTATCAAAACGATGTCTATATTGCAAATTCTTACAATCTTTCTGTGGAAAAAGGGCACACATATCATTATGGATTTGCAATCAAGGCGAAAAATGCAGCCAATGCAAATGTTTTTATCGATTGGGGTGCATCCGGAAAGAAATCGGTTCTTCCTTTTGGCGGGACTTGTGATTGGCAGGAAATGGGATTTACCTATACCCATACTGCCGATGCGAAAACAATTGATTTACGCATAATGCTGGAAAACAAAGGAATACTATGGATTGATGATATTTATTTCTATGATACTCAGGATGAAAAGAAAGAGAATATGATTGAAAATCCTTCTTTTGAAGGAATTTCGACAACCAAAAATCCGGCAGATGATGCAAGCGGAACCATGAATGCAGTTCCGGTAGAGTATAAAGAAGATATTCTTGTGGATGGTAATATTTCAGACTGGGACGCAATTAAGAAAATAGAAATTACTTCTCTCCGGGAATACGTTAAGGAAGGGAACAAAAGCCTCGAAGCGACCATCGCCTATGCCTATGATAAAGAAAACTTTTATTTTCTGATTGAAGTGGAAGATGATGTTCACGTATCAATTATGGATACAACCCATTGGAAAGCAGACAGTGTACAGTTTGCTCTGTGTAATCCGGACGAAAATTATGGAGCAGGATATGGTATCGTTTACGATCCCGAAACAGATACGACGCAAGTGTATACATCCGAAGACGTTTCTGCAAAGGTTTCGAGAAACGGAACAAAAACGGTATATGAGGCATCTATTCCCTGGACTTTAAGAAATGATGGTATTGTACCGGAAATGTTTAAGTTCAATGCTATTATTAATGATAATGATGACGACGGTGCAGGGAGAAAGTATTGCCTTGAACTTGCCCCAGGTATTGCAGACGGTAAATATGGGACTTTTTATCCCAGACTCCTGCCAATTAATACCGAGGGGTATAACGTCTGGTTTGACGGCCCGGAAACCGTAACAGTCAAGAACAAAGCGACTTATCCTTTGACGCTGATTAACGGTTCCGGCGTGAAGAGAACCTTCAAGTTTTTTTCCAATTTGGATGGCAGGCCTGTATCAGTTGAACTTTCTCCGGGAGAGGTGCAAAACTATCCCGTTGAGACGGTATATGATAACATCGGACCACATACGATCACTTTGACAATTTCCGATGGGGAAAAAGACGTTGTAAAATCTGTTGTTACCGATGTGTATGCAGACCTGACTTTTTCTCAAAGGGTTATTGCAGACCAGGAGAAAAATCT
>JAFYXJ010000025.1 GCA_017546205.1 Clostridia bacterium
AGAAGGCAAATAAAAAGCCCCTTTAGGGGCAGCCGGTGAAAGAGTTGCGGTTGGCAAACCTTTCGACGAGCCTATAGGCTCGGCCGGTCTTATGCCCTAAGGGGGCAGTGCAAACTACCGGCACGGCCGGTAGTTATGATTCCGTTTCAACCCATTCGGTAACCAGATCCATGAACATTTTTCCGTCTAGGTGGTCAATCTCATGACAGAATGCCCGGGCAAGTAAGCCCTCACCTGTCATTTCGAAGATTTCCCCGTCCCGGTTCATGGCACGAACAGTAACTTTGTTAGGGCGGGTTACCATGCCGTATTTTCCGGGATTGCTCAGGCACCCTTCTGCGTCAGTTTGCTCTCCCTCGGATGCGATGATTTCAGGGTTAATCAGTTCAATCAATCCCTCATCAATGTCAATCACCGCAATTCGCCGAAGCACACCAATTTGGGGGGCGGCAAGTCCAACGCCACCGGATTCATATAAGGTATCTGCCATATCGTCCAGCAAGGTCAGTATCCGCTGGTCAATGGCGGTTACCGGACGGCATGTTTTTTGAAGAACCAGATCGCCAACGGTAACAATATTTCTAATTGCCATTTAAGTTTCACTCCTTTATTCAACAATATCATATCATATTAACCGGATTGATGTCAATAATCAATGAATTATCTGTTCTGCTTTCGTTATGGGATATGCTGATTTGGTGAAGAAGAGGGAAGAGATTTTTCACTGGAGATGCTTTCAAAAGAATGCGAAACCGATATTTGTTCTTGATTTTCGCAATGGGTGCAGGTGCAGGGCCCAAATGAGAGAGAATACAATTGGTTTTGTCGTTATTTTGAATAAACTGACTGATATTCTCAATTTCCTGCTTGACCACAGCCTCTCTTTCCCCTGAAACTAAAATATAAACCAAATCACAGAACGGAGGATATTGCATTCGTTTCCGGTACAGAATCTCATTTTCATAAAAATCTGTATAATTCTGTTCTTTGGCAAACCGGATGGTAGTATTGTCTGGCTGATATGTTTGGATCACTGCCCTTCCGGCAATGTCACCTCTGCCTGCCCTGCCACAAACCTGAGTAATCAGTGAGAAACATCGTTCTCATGCACGGAAATCGTCCACGTTCAAGGACGCGTCTGCAGCAAGGACACCGACCAATGTTACATCGGGAAAATCCAATCCTTTGGTTACCATCTGCGTTCCTAAAAGAATATCCGCTTCACCTTTCTGGAATCGGTTTAATATCATTTCATGTCCGCCTTTGCGGGAGGTAGTATCAAAATCCATCCGTAAAATCCGTGCATCGGGAAAAAGGGTATGAAGTTCATCTTCAATTTTTTGGGTTCCTGTGCCGAAAAATTTAATATATTTTGACCCGCATTCAGGGCAGATAGATACATTTTCATGGGTATCACCGCAGTAATGACAGACCAATTTTTCGGTTTTTTTGTGATAAGTCAATGCAATGCTGCATTGTTTACATTCCAACACATGTCCGCATTCCCGACAGGAAACAAAGGTGTTGTATCCACGTCTGTTTAAAAAGAGGATGCTTTTTTCGCCCTTTTCCAGATTTCTCCGCAGTTCGTCTTGCAAACGCAAGCTGATGGGGGAAGTATTGTGATAATCCAGCAGTTCGCTGCGCATATCACAAATTCTGGCAACGGGGAGGGTGTTGTCGTTATAACGCTTGTGCATTTCAAACAGGCGGTAGCGTCCCTCTTTTGCGTGATGATAGGAACTAACCGAGGGTGTGGCTGATGCCAATAATACAGGTGCCCCTTGTTTTTGTGCACGATACATGGCAATTTCTCTGGCGTGATAACGAGGTGAAATTTCGGATTTGTAACTGCTTTCGTGTTCCTCGTCCAGAATCAGGATACCAAGATTGTCAAAGGGGGCAAAAACCGCACTGCGTGCACCAACGACAACGTTAACGTCTCCGTTCTTGATTTTATGCCATTGGTCAAACCGTTCTCCCTGTGAGAGGCCGCTGTGCATTACCGCAACGGAATCCCCAAACCGGCTGACAAACCGTTCTACCATCTGGGGAGTCAGGGATATTTCTGGTACCAACATGATGGCTTGTTTTCCTTGGGCAATACATGTGGCAATTGCCTGAAGAAAGACTTCGGTTTTTCCGCTTCCCGTTACGCCACGAAGAATAATTTTTTCGTGTAGATTGTGGGTAATCAGCCGATTTAGATGTTCAATAATCGGCTTTTGTTCTTCGGTGGGAGTATAGGCAACCGAAGGTTGATAGGCGTCTTTTTGATAGACGGTTCGTTCCGCTTGCTCTCGATAGATATTGACAATTCCTTTGTCACGAAGGCCGTTCAAAGAGGAATAACTGCCTTCGGTCAATGCTACCAAATCGGATGTCAGCATGTCTCCGTTATCACACAAAGCAAGTACCATATCCGCCTGTACCGGTGCACGTTTGGAACGAAGTAGGTCAGAAAGAGCATAACCTTCTTCGGTATCTACGGTCAGTTGCGCTTTTCGTACATAGGTAAAGGAGATGGTATCATCCAGTTTTTCTTGAATCGATAAAATGCCCATGTCTTGAAGAATGACGGCGGTACGAATCAATCCTTTTCGGTTGAGTTCTGTTTCCAATTCTTCCAGTTCGGCAATGCCATCCAGTTCCTTTAATTTATTTAGAACCAGAGTTTGCGTCGGTGTCAGTTTTTGTGTTATGGATTCTTGCTTCAGAATCAACCATTTTCGTATTTTGGTACTCATGCGAGGTGGTTTGATTCGTTGATATGCCTGCTGAAAAGAGCAAAAATATCGCCGTTCCATCCAGAAACAGAGGTCCAGAAGTTCCTGAGAACAAATGGGCATATCGTCTAAAGGACGAATCACCGATTTCAATCGGGAAAATTCACTGGTTTCTTTACAGTCAATTACTAAGGCTTCGGCAGAACTGTTGTGCACACCAAAAGGAACCAGAACACGAAGCCCTGGTTGCATAATGGACTCCAGTTCCATTGGAACCAGATAGTCAAACGCCTGATTGATGGCGTGAGTCGGGTCAGTGAGCATAACAGATGCAATCATAAAATACCTCAAAAGAAACGGTCGGTTCCAAAAGAGCCGGCCGTGTGTTTCTTTAGTCTTCCTGTTCCATATTTTCTGCTGCAGGGACAACATCAATACCTGCCATAGGGATAACCTGAATCTTTTCTTCGTAAATTTCACGTGTTGCAACGGAAACATCTTTTCCGGAAGCGTTCTCCACAAGGGGAGTTGCCCCGCCGGACAACTGACGGGCACGTTTGGCCGCCTCTAAAACCAAGGTGTATCTGCTGCCGGTTTTTTCAACCAACTGTGCAATGGGGGGATGAATCATCATGATTGAACACTCCTTTTTTGAATTATTGATTTTATTTCCTGTACTGCATCATCCAGTACATCATTGACAACGGTATATGTATATTTGTCCATCTGTTCCAGTTCCCACCGGGCAGCAGCAATCCTCTTTTGAATCTCTTCCTCGGATTCAGTGCCCCGTCCGGTTAAACGGGTATATAATGTTCTCTCGTCCGGCGGTGCAATAAAAATGCAAACGCTGGAGGGATAATTTTCCATAACCTGTAGAGCACCCTTGACCTCAATTTCAAGGATAACATGCTTTCCTTGATTCAGTGTTTTCTGAACAGGAGCAATGGGGGTGCCGTAATAGTTTCCGTTGTAGGTTGCCCATTCTAGGAAAGCACCTTCTTCAATCATCTGTTTAAATTCTTCGGTGCTTTTGAAAAAGTAACTGACACCGTCAATATCTGTCGTTCTGGGGGCACGGGTGGTGGCAGAAACGGAAAGGGCAAGGGAAAGAGCGTCCTTTTCTTTTAACAGTTCCTGACAAATGGTGCCTTTACCCACGCCGGACGGACCGGAAATTACAAACAAGGTTCCCTGATTACTCATTTTCGGTTGCATCCTCTCTGGTCTGTTCTGCACGTCCTGCAATGGTTTCCGTCTGGATGGCAGAAAGAATTACGTGGTCGCTGTCTGTAATGATAACGGCACGGGTTCTCCGTCCGCAGGTTGCATCAATCAACAACCCTTTTTCTTTGGATTCCTGAATAATTCTCTTAATCGGTGCAGAATCCGGACTGACAATGGCAACCACACGGTCGCCTGCAATGATGTTACCAAAACCTACATTAATCAGTTTCATAGTCTTTTGCCTCTCTATTCAATATTCTGAATTTGTTCTCTGATTTTTTCAATAATGGATTTCATTTCTACCACATGTGCAGATACTGTAAGGTCGTTACACTTGGACCCAATGGTGTTGGTTTCGCGGTTCATTTCCTGAACAATGAAATCCAGCTTTTTGCCAATGGGCTTGTCTGTATCCATAGCAGACAGAAACGCTTTGACATGACTACGCAGACGAACTGTTTCTTCATCCACGGCAATTTTGTCGGCAAAGATTGCCGCCTCAGTCAGAATACGGCTTTCGTCAATGGCGGTGGAAGAGAGAACTTCTTCCAATTTATTCTTTAATCGGGTGCGGTATGCTTCAACACTCTGGGGAGACAGTTCCTCAACAGCGGCAACCTCCTGAAGCAGGGCATCAAGATGGGAACGCAAACTTGACTCCAGACGGGCACCCTCGGTTTCACGCATTTCCACAAATTCGGCAAGTGCCATGGAAAATCCTTCGGCTACCAGAGAAGCAATCTGTTCTTCGTCAATTTCCTGATGTTCTACATGAAAAATATCATGGAAAGAAACCATGGAAGAAAGTGTCAGGTCGTTTTTAAGACCATACCCCTCAAGTTCTTTCAATGCATTCAGGTAACCCTCTGCAACCGGACGGTCGAGCGTAATGACTTTGTCATCGCTTTCCTCCCGTTCCAGAGACAGTTGAATTTCAACCTTACCTCTTTGGATGGAAGCCATAGCAAGATTGCGGAGTTTATCTTCCAAAAATGTATAATATCTGGGTGTTTTTATGGTAAAATCACTGTAACGGTGATTGACGGACTTCATTTGAATCTGAATATGAAAGCCGTCAAGAACGGTGTCACAGCGTCCGAATCCGGTCATACTGCGGAGCATGGAAAACCCTCCTTATATTGTTCATATTACATACAAAGTTAAGTATAGCATAAAAACACGATTTTGCAAACATTTTTTTAGAATTTAAATAAAAAAATCCATAAAAATCCAAAATGTTAACAATTTGTTCACAAACTTTGGAAAACCCCGTGTTTTCAGGGGTTGGGGAGGAGCAGAATGCATGAAAATGGGCAAAAACGGGGCAAAATGGGGCTGAAAATTTGACTTTTACCTTAAAAAGTTGTATACTAACGTTGTGTTTCTTTTCGGGAACACAAATTTTTTGAATCAAATCTTGTGCAGGAAGGATGTGACCTTGGAAAATTAAGCATGGATTTTTTTAAAAACTTGGAGGTTATATTTTGTTAAAGCAAAGAATTAGAAGAATGGTTGCGATACTCTGTATAGTGATCACAACATCAACTTTTATTTTCGTTCCCGTGTCTGCGACAGAAGAACCTAGTGATTTTGGACAGTATTATGGTATTGTAAATGCAAGTGTACTTAATGTAAGAGCATCCGCATCCGATGATGCAGAAATTCTGGCAAGTTTACCTGCAGGCACATATGTTAAAGTAAATTGGATGGAACCCGGCTGGATTAATGTTGCCTACAACGGCGATGGGCTGATGGGTTATGTATCCGATGAATATTTTACAGTTTATGAGGGAGTAATCCCCGAAATTTCTTCCACCGGCGGTCAAGCGGCAGTTGAAGTTGCAAAACAGTATTTGGGCGTTCCTTATGTATATGGCGGAACCAGTCCCCGCGGATTTGACTGCAGCGGCTTTATGCAGTATGTTTACAAACAGTTGGGTTACAACCTGAACCGTGTGGCAAGTGCACAGATGCAAAATGGTGTGTATATTTCCAAAGAGAATCTGGCACCCGGTGACTTGGTTGGTTTTTACAGCAGTCCCGGCAGCGGTTATGTCAGCCATATCGGTATGTATGTCGGCGACGGCATGATGATTCATGCACCCCATACCGGCGATGTGGTAAAATACACCAGTATTGATGGTTCCTATTACGGCAACCGTTTCGCAGGCGGAAGAAGAATTATTTATTAAGACACAAAAACCGAGGCATCAGCCTCGGTTTTTTGTATTTAACCAAAATATATTGCATAATTTTGGATAATTGGGAATAATTAAGAATAATCACCAATATTTGGCTTAGATTCCGTTTGATTTTTACCGCATAATTTTGTAAGATAACAGAGTTAGCACTCTAAGTGCGAGAGTGCTAATATCCGACATGATTTTTATAATAAGGAGGTAATATATATGAACATGAAACCTTTGGGAGACAGAGTCGTAATCAAGATGCTGGAGGCGGAGGAAACCACCAAAAGCGGCATTATTCTTGCAGGCTCTGCAAAAGAAAAACCCCAGATTGCAGAAGTAGTTGCAGTAGGCCCCGGCGGTGTCATTGACGGCAAGGAAGTAAAAATGGAATTGGTTGTCGGTGACAGAGTGATTATGAGCAAGTATGCCGGCACTGAGGTAAAGCTTGACGGTATTGAGTATACCATTCTTCGTCAGAGTGATATTCTGGCAAAGGTTGTTGACTAAAAGGAGGTAGAAAACTATGGCAAAACAGATTTTATTTGGAGAAGAAGCCAGACGCGCGTTGGAAAGCGGCGTTAACCAACTGGCAAACACCGTAAAAGTGACTTTAGGTCCTAAGGGAAGAAACGTTGTTCTGGATAAGAAATACGGCGCACCCCTTATCACCAATGACGGTGTAACCATCGCAAAAGAGGTGGAACTGGAAGACCCCTTTGAAAACATGGGTGCACAACTGGTAAAAGAGGTTGCAACCAAGACCAATGATGTAGCAGGTGACGGTACCACGACCGCAACACTTCTTGCACAGGCACTTGTCCGTGAAGGGATGAAAAACGTTGCAGCAGGTGCAAACCCCATGATTGTTCGCAAAGGTATGGCAAAGGCTGTAGAAACCGCTGTGAAGGAAATCGTTGCGAATAGCAAGGCTGTTGATGGAAAAGAGGATATTGCCCGTGTTGCATCGGTATCTGCTGCAAACGATGATATCGGCACTTTGATTGCTGACGCTATGGAAAAGGTTACCAGCGACGGCGTTATTACCGTTGAGGAATCCAAGACCGCAGAGACCTATTCTGAGGTTGTAGAGGGTATGCAGTTTGACCGCGGTTACATTACCCCGTACATGGTTACCGATACCGATAAGATGGAAGCATTGATTGATGATGCATTCATCCTGATTACCGATAAAAAGATTTCCAACATTCAGGAAATACTGCCACTGTTGGAGCAAATTGTTCAGGCAGGCAAGAAATTGGTTATTATTGCAGAGGATGTAGAGGGCGAAGCACTTTCTACCCTGATTGTCAACAAACTGCGTGGAACCTTTACTTGTGTTGCAGTGAAAGCTCCCGGCTTTGGCGACAGAAGAAAAGAAATGCTGACCGATATCGCAATTCTGACCGGCGGTCAGGTGATTTCCGAAGAAATCGGTCTTGAACTGAAAGACGCAACCATCGACCAGTTGGGTCGTGCTCGTCAGGTTAAGGTACAGAAAGAGAATACCATCATTGTTGATGGTATGGGTGACAAGGATGCAATCCAGAGCCGTGTTGCCAATATCCGCACCCAGATTGAGGAAACCACCTCCGAATTTGATAAGGAAAAACTGATGGAGCGTCTGGCAAAACTCGCCGGCGGCGTTGCAGTTATCAAGGTGGGTGCCGCAACTGAGGTTGAAATGAAAGAAAAGAAACTGCGTATTGAGGATGCATTGGCTGCAACCCGTGCTGCAGTAGAAGAAGGTATTGTTGCCGGAGGCGGTACTGCATATATCAATGCACTGCCTGCTGTTGAGGAACTCTTTAACAGTACCGAGGGTGACGAGAAGACTGGGGTACAGATCGTTCTCCGTGCTTTGGAAGAACCGGTTCGCCAGATTGCTTACAATGCAGGTGTTGAAGGCAGCGTGATTGTGAACCGCATTAAGGAAAGTGCAAAGGGTGTTGGATACAATGCCTTGACAGATGCTTATATGGATATGCTCAAAGAGGGTATTGTTGACCCCACAAAGGTTACCCGTTCTGCATTGGAAAATGCAGCGAGCATTGCATCTATGGTACTCACTACCGAAAGTCTTGTTGCAGATAAGCCTGATCCGGCGGCAGATGCAGCAGCTGCTGCGGCTATGGCAGGTGCCGGCGGCGGCATGTATTAAGAATAGCAAACAAAAAAAAGCCCGTCAGGGCTTTTTTTGTTTACAAACTTAATCCCAACTGATATCGGCAGCCATTGGCGTTAGGGTGTCCGTATCCAGCAAAAATAGTTTCACAGATGCAATTTCTGACTTTGTGTTAAAGAAACAACTGTTTCCGTAACATTCGGAGAGTTTTTTCTCCAGAATCTCCATGCTGCCATCCGTGTGAAGAACCCGACAGAGAATGCTGATATTTTGATTCGGGTCTAGTTCACTACACCAGGATATATCCACTGTATAGTTGTAGATACTTGGCGTAAAGAAACTGCTGAAATTGGAGTATGCATAGGGGGTTTTCCTAACCGGAATTCCGTTGAGGGATGTGTTTTCCCGTGCAGAATACAGCATTGCAGAATCATGGAAAGTATCCTCATAGCATCCGGGTAGATCACCCATAAATATAATGGCGGCAGGTCGGTTTCCTAAAAGATTGCTGCCAATTGTTTTTACAGATCCCGGGATTCTTAAAAGATTAATTTCATAGGAAGAAATGGCATCCTCACGAATGGTCTCAAGACCCTCATTTAAAATAATATTGGTGTAGTAGGTGTCATAAAAGGCATGGGTGCCGATTTCTTTAACTGTTGACGGAACGATAAAGGTCATTTCCTTATTAGAGGCTTTTCCGGAAAATCCGCTTCGAATCAGTTTGGTCATGTTTTTGTTATAAAGAGAACCATCCAGTGCACAGAACGACGGATTGTCTTCTGCAACCGCAAAATTGACACTTCCATTGATACCGATGGGAGAAATCATGGTCACAGTCTTGGGGACAAAAATGGTGCCGTACACAAACCTATATGCATAAGGGGTAATACCGACAACAGTTTTGCCGGCTATGACTTCGGGAATTTCAATATAATCTCCTTCCGGCATACCGCAAATCCGCCCACGCTCATCGTAGGAAAAACCTGTTATTTCATCAAAACTTTTGGTTGTAAACTCCACTACATTGGATGTAATTTCGGTGTCTGGGAGTACAAGTTTAAGATAATACTTGGTATCGGGCATAAATCCGTCTATTACAAAGGTTGGGTCATCCTCCGATAAATATACAGAGTCATAGGGTATCCATGTTTTCCCATCAGTGGAAACAAGTGCAGATAAATATTTGTTATAGATGGCCTTTCGGGAATTGAGTGTAAAGGTTACATATTTTGCCGAGAGGTCAAGACCGGCAATCTGTAAATCTTCACCACGGATATAGGTTTTGGTTGAAACAGGACTTGTTTTTTTGTGTGGAACATAGGAAATTACCTTAATCTGGGTGGTTTCTGTAATGGTAAAAGGTGATGTATACAGAATACCGTTGGTTTTAGAGGGTTCGGTTCCGTCTGTGGTGTAATAGAGTGTTGCCCCGGTATCAACCGTGGAAAAGGCGATTTCCATACTATCTTTGAAATAGGGTTCGCTTACTGAAAAAGAGGGAGCAGTTGCAACGGCATAATATTCCAATATCCACGGGAAAACGGCGGAATGTTTTAGGTTTTCGGAAATGATTTTTACCCATACAGTAACTGGGTCGTTGGAAAGATGTATGGTATTTCCGTTCCATTGGGTACATTCCTCGTCCTTATAAATTTCAAAGGTTTGTCCGGTGGTGGGTGTAAATGTTACGTTGACAGAATCATTCAGGGTATTGCACCGTGTCAGGTAATATGTATTGTAATTACGCGTTGAGGCGTTCACTCCCACTGAGAAATTTTCCGGTGTAAAACTGGTATTGGAACGACCCATACCGGTTAGTTTAAGAGGGTTATATTGAAAATAAACCATTCCGCTGTAATGCTCAAAGAATGTAATAGACTGGTTTTTGTATGACAGAGCATCTGAAATTTTCACGGTAGTATCATCTATCCATGTGAAGTGGGATTTATCTATGGTTGACCAGTTTGAACCATAATAGGCGCCCAAATTCTTTGGCGGGAAGTGGTTGAATTTAACAACCACATAATCCTCGCCGGATTCAATGATTCTCGGTGTCATGGTAATGTATACATAATAATCAACCCAATCGGGGAGGACAACATAGTCTTCCTCACTGTTATATTCAAACACATCCGGGTCCACATAATATTCCGGATAGAAATTCCAGTTTGCAGTATCGTTATTGCCAAAGGGGAACTCACCCATAACAGCGGGAAGATGGTGTAGTTTGATGGTACCGCCCCGGAATGCATAATCTCCAATTTTTTCTACGGAGTCTCCAATTTCTACAGTTTTGAAGTATACATTGTTGAAGGCGTAGTTGCCGATGGCAGTAATTCCGGCAAAATTGAAGGATGCAAGTCTGGAATTCTGGAAGGTTTCATCCGGGATTTCTTTAAGATTTTTTGGCCATACAACCGAAGAAACTCGTGAATTTTTAAAGACGCCTTTTCCCATCTTAATAATGGAATTCGGTAATACAACTGAATTTGCTGTACAGTAAGCAAGGGCGTAGTCGCCCAATTCTGTAATAGTATTGGGTAAAACGATGGTCCCATAACCGCCAGAACTGGTAAAGGCATTGGATGCAACGGATTTTACTGTCTGGGGGACAGTCAGGATTTCTATATGGGTACTGTTGGTGTGGGTAATCAAGATGCCATCGCCTACCAGTAAATATTCGGTGTTGATATGTTTCTGATGCCACGGAGTATTGCTGAATACATGTCCGCCCATCTGTTTTACGGTAGCGTCAATGTTGACATTCTCCAGGGTTTTGGTTCCTGCAAATGCGGCTTCGTCCAAGTAGACGTTGTCCGTCACGGTGAGAGAGGTCAGCTTGGTTGATGCAAATGCGTCTTTGCCAACATAGGCCATAGGACGCTGTAAAGAAAGATCCCCGGCAAATCCGGAACTATAAAATGCGTATTCTCCTACATGGGTAATATTTGATAAGTCAAAGTCACTTATCTTGGTGGCATAAAATGTGTAAGGCGGAATCTTTGTTAAATGTGTGGGAAGTTTTGCAACAGTAAGTGCAGTACAATCTTTGAAAATCCCATCTCCCACGGTGCGTACTGTGTCAGGAATAGTGACGGAGGCTAATTGTGAGCATCCCTCAAATGCATAATCCCCGATGGAACGGAGCCTGCTGTTAAAAGTGATGCTCGTTAACCTTTTGTTGTTTGCAAAGATTTTGTCGGGAAGATGATAAATATTATTGGGAAGTACAATGTCAGCGGATGTTCCCTTATAGGCAAGGAGGACATAATTTCCCTCGACCACAAAATCTGCATCATAGTCATTGAGCCACGGGGTGTTTGTAAATGCGTGGGCACCGATGTCAATTAAGGTTTCGGCAATGGAGACTTTGGACAGAGAGGAGCCATAAAAGGCATTGGCACCCAGATGAGTCAAACTGTCAGGAATCGTTACTTCGGTCAATGCTTTCGCGTTTACAAAAGCATTCTCTCCAATAAATTCTATCCCATCATAGATGGGTGCTTCAAACATTACGGGACAATTATGAAAGGCACCTTGTTCAATCTTTTTTAAACGGGATTTTTCAGGATTGTTCATTTTTGCAACATAAAGGTTACGACAATCCTTAAAAGCATTTTCTCCGATTGACTCTATGGATTCCGGAAAAATAACTTGACAGAGATAATCATTTTCTGCAAAAGCTTCTTTACCGATATGTTTTACCGGATAACCCTCCAGAGTTTCAGGAATGGTAATGTAGTTTCCAATTGTTTGGGCAGGGATGGATGCGCTGATAATCTCTCCGGTCTTTATATGGAAATAATAGGTTGCCTCGTAAGAACGACCATGGTGTTCTACCGGCACCTTTACTCTGATTTTATATCGGTAATCATTATTCAGGTCCTTTTCTGTATACTGGGTAGTGGGATTGTTGGGGTGTGCAACCACATTGTCATTCAGGTCAATGGCAAACCCGGTAAGGTGTGTGCATAAAAGGGCACAGACAAAGAAAAATGCAATGGATTTTCTCATGATTCAATTCCTTTCCGTTATTCTTTTACCACAAGGATAGAGGATGTTTTGTAACCGTATGCGGCAATAGAACGATTGGTGACCAACCTGATTTTTACAGTGTTACCCAAAATGTTAAGCGTTTTTCCCGCAAGGCTGTCGCCGGTATAGGTGCCGATTAAGGTATCCTTGGCATCATAAATATGAATATAGTCATTTTCAGCAACAAAGGTCTGGCTGTTAAAGGTTACATCCAGACTATGACAAGTTCCGGGATAAATATAGGTCAGAGTCTCATCATCGTCGTTCAGATATTTGTGGAAGGATTCCAATGTGACGCCGCTATCTTCTATATGTGCAATTCGTTTTTTGTACGGGTCACAATAGAGGTTTAAATTATTGGCAGTATCCATCAAAAATGCTTTTGCAGTATATGAAACTCCATAGCCTGTGCTGTCAAAGATGTAACTGGTTGTATTCGGGTTGGTCTGTTGCATCATAGTTTTACATTGCCTGCCCTCATTGTCGTAGAGTCCAACAATTAACTTAGGGTTATTTTTGAACATGCCGTTGTGCAAGGTAAAAGTGAATGTGTCCGTGCTATGAGACATCTCTTTGATTTCATAATCTGTGTTGACAACCTTGCATTTGGTATAAGCATCTACTCCAAGAAAATGGGGAGAACTAAAGGGCATATAGATCGTCATATTATTGCAGTCATAATACACGTTGTTGATGGGGGTGTTTTTTCCTAATACAAAAATATTCAGATTATCCATAGAACGAAAGGCACTATAATCAATTCTTGTGACCGTTTCGGGAATATAAATATTTTTTACATTATCATCGTTATAGAAGCACTTTTCATCCAGTTCTGTCACCGTAACTTGTCCAATGCTTGGGGGAATTACCACGGTATCGGAGGTTTTGTTGTGGCAATCCACTATGATGGCTGCGTTTTCGCCAGTTGATGGATAATAAGGAATGCTGTATTCAATACCGTTGATGACTACATTAGAAAAGTATGGTTCCAAGCGATGGGAGGAGGAAAGAAAACCTGCTGTAGTTGCAAAATACTGATAGTTCATCTTCCCCTTGACAAAAGATTCATCATTGTCATAGCCATATTTATTTGCACTGCCCCAGGTGGTATCCACGTAGCACCAGGTTCCGTCAATACAGACAATGTTCCATGCATGGCCGATAGTTCCGCATTTACCGCTTTGATAAATACTGGGAATCCCGGCCATGTGCATCATAATATCTGTGACCTTTGCATAACCGGAACAAACACCACGACGGTTTTTCATAACAAAAGTTGCATTTGCGGCGTCGTTTAGATTTCCGGAGCGAAATGCGGGATAGTCGTAGTAAATATTTTCTGTAATCCATGTGTAAATGGCACGGGCTTTGTCATAGTCGGAGGTCAGCCCTTGAATGACCTCGTCTACAACCGGCTTAAAGAGTGCATATTGCTCACTGGTTTCGCTGGGAACTAAATATTCAGTAAAGTACCAGTAATCATTTTTTGTGATACAATGATATACGCTTTCCGTAAGACGATATACACTGCCTCCGGTTACCTCTTTAAAGGAGCACACATTGTCCCACGTTTTCATAGCGGCATAGTCCTTGTAATGGTAGCCGTCATCATAAACGTTGCCTGTTGTATTGTAAAAAAGACGAATCATATAGTTTCCGTTGGGAAAAGAAGAAAAATCCACGGAAATCAAAGGTTTATCTTCGTGAATGATGCCCTCAGTATGTACCCATGATCCGGTATCGGTGTTCCGTATGGAGAACTGATATTCTGTTACATCGTCAAATTCAAGGTCGGCGTAAAGGATTTGCCCGTCAAAGTAAAGGGTAAAGAAGTTGTCCTGGTCAAAAGCGTGGGGTTTAATATAGAATTGACTCCCCTTTTTTTCAATTTCATCAGGCACATCTGCCGCAAGAACAGATATGCCCAATATCATGGTAAAAATCCAACAAAACATTAGAAGTTTTAGAATTTTTTTCATAAGAACCACCCCGTAAAGTAATATCTTATTTTATTCTACCAAACTTTATGCTATTTAGCAAGAAATAATTGACATTACCAAGATGGATTTTATTGACTTTTCCAATGGATTTGGATATAATAAAGATGACAATTATATGAAAGGAGAATAACGATGAGAAGAAGAAAACAATGGGTAATAATTGGTGTTATTTTTATGCTGTTATTTACGCTGATTACTGGGTGCGGGAAACAAACGGAAACTGCGAAACTGGAATTGATTCCTCAGGATATGGCAGGAGATGTGGTTGCGTCGGTGAATGGGGAACCCATTACCTTGTCAGATATGCAATATTATATCTACAATGCTTCTATGATTCGTCTGTATCAGTTGGATCCCACTTTTTCTAAAGGGATTCAAGGGGCAGAGTGGAACAAAAAAATGGACAATGGGAAAACCTTAGAGGAGACAGTCAAGGATGATGCACTTCGCAGCGCTGCAGCGGATATTCTTGCACTTCAGAATGGAACCAAAGCCGGCTTTGATTTTCCGGATGAACCCAAACAGCAGATTGAGAACTCTATGAAAAAATTTCTAGAGAATTACGGAGAGGAATCTTTTGCTCTTAACCTGACTGCTATGGGCATCAGTTCCGGGGAGGCTTATGTCAAACTTTTTGAGCGTACTGCACAGTCCCAGAATGTACGGGAAGATATCCAGACCGATATTGGGAAGTATATCACCGATGGTACAAAGTTAGAAGAATACCGGAATCCGGAAAAGGCAACGGTACAACATGTTCTGATTAAAAGTCAGGGTGGAAAGTATGAAGATGCCTTTGCAACCGCATCCGAGGTTTATGAAAAGGCAAAAGCCGGTGAGGATTTTGTTGCATTGATAGAGGAATATAATGAGGATCCGGGGGCGACAGAAACGGGGTATACATTTGGACCTGGTGAAATGGTGAAAGAATTTGAGGAAGCATCTTTTGCCCTTGATTATGATGAAATCAGTCAGCCTGTCAAAACTGCTTATGGCTATCATGTCATCAAACGGCTTGTTGGTGCGGCAGAATTGGAAAATTTCTGGATGTCAGAGGCTGAAATCCATGCTGATATGGAAAAAATGAAAAAGATTTCCGTAGAGGATATTATGAATACAGTTGATAAAGCGCAGGATGAACTGCGGAAGCAAGCAAAAGGAGAATAACAATGGAAAATACAAAAGTAAAAGTAACTATGGATAAAGGCGGTAGTTTTGTCATTGAACTGTTGCCACAATTTGCACCGAAAACGGTAGAAAATTTTGAAAAACTGGTTAAGGAAGGCTTTTATGACGGTCTGACTTTCCACAGAGTGATTGATGGATTTATGGCGCAGGGCGGTGACCCTATGGGAACCGGTATGGGTGGAAGCGACGAAAAGATTCCCGGAGAATTCCGTGGTAATGGTTTTATTCAGAACACCCTTTCTCATCAGAGAGGCGTGATTTCTATGGCACGTTCCGCAAACCCCAATTCTGCAAGCAGTCAGTTCTTTATTTGTTATGATGACGCATCTTTTCTTGACGGGCAGTATGCCGCATTTGGCAGAGTGATTGAGGGAATGGAAGTTGTAGACAGTTTCCTTGAGGTTCACCGTGTAGGACCTGAGGGCGGTACTCCAACTGAAGATATCCGGATTCAATCTATGACAATTCTGTAGGTTTGATTTGGGAGAAGTTTATGACATATACATCCTATTTATTTGATTTTGACGGAACTCTTGTGGATTCCATGCCGGCATATATTGCTGTTATGCTGAGAATATTAGACGAAAACAATATTGCATACAGCAATGATTTGATTAAAATAATTACGCCTCTTGGGTATGTAGGAACTGCAAAATATTACAGAGAGCATCTTGGACTTAATTTACCAGAAGAGGAGATTCTCGATCTGATGAACCGATATGCGTATGATGAATATGCATATCGTATTCCGGCAAAGGCGACAGTAATGGAAACACTAAAAAAACTGAAAGATGCGGGTGCTGACCTCCATGTCCTGACGGCAAGTCCCCATTCTGTTCTTGATGTTTGCCTGAAACGATTGGGTATCTTTGAATATTTCACCAATGTATGGTCATGTGACGATTTTAAGACAACAAAAGCCGATCCGGAAATCTATAAAATGGCTGCAGAAAAAATCGGGAAACCCATGGATGAAATTCTTTTCCTGGATGATAATTATAATGCTGATAAAACTGCAGTTTCTGCAGGGATGAAGGTTTGCGGTGTCTATGACCCGTCATCGGAAGAATATACTGATGACATTAAAAGGGTTTCCCATTATTATATTCATGATTTTTCTGACTTGCTGAGACTGTAAGGAGTTTTGAACATGAAACAAAAATCCATTTTTGTTTGTACCGATTGCGGAACAGAATCCCCTAAATGGATGGGAAAATGTCCCGGATGCGGTGCATGGAATACCATGGTGGAGGAGATTGTTCAGGATGTACCCAAGGGAGGCCACAGGGCTTTTTCTGCGGCAACACCTTCCAAACCAAAGTATTTGCGTGAAATATCCACCGAAGAAGAAATCCGGATGCCTACCGGGTTCCAGGAACTTGACAGAGTTCTCGGAGGCGGTATTGTTCCCGGTTCTTTGGTGCTTCTCGGCGGAGACCCGGGCATCGGTAAATCCACTATTTTATTGCAAATGTGCGGCAATCTGGGTGGAGAGAAGAAAATTTTGTATGTATCCGGAGAGGAATCTCCCCGGCAGATTAAACTCCGTGCAGACCGTCTTCATGTACATACGGAACAAATACAAATATATTCCGAAACCAATATGAGCAATATCGTTGCTTGTATCTATCAGGAAAGACCGGATATTCTTGTGGTGGATTCGGTTCAGACTATGTTTAATCCGGATATTTCCCCTGCTCCGGGCAGCGTATCCCAAATCAGAGATGTTGCTGCAACACTCATGCGGATTGCAAAAGAGGAATCTATTGCTACGTTTTTAGTAGGACATGTAACCAAAGAGGGGTCCATTGCCGGACCCAAAATTCTGGAGCATATTGTAGACAGCGTTCTCTATTTTGAGGGGGAACAGCATCGTGCATACCGGATTATTCGTGCCATTAAGAATAGATTTGGTTCCACCAATGAAATTGGTGTTTTTGAAATGGCATCAGAGGGGTTGGTGGAAATCCCAAATCCGTCTTTGGCACTTCTTTCAGGGAGACCGGAGGGGGAAGCAGGCTCTTGTATTCTTTGCACGATGGAAGGTACCCGTCCTGTTCTTGCAGAAGTACAGGCACTTGCTGCATCCAGTTCTTTTGGAAATCCCAGGCGGATGGCGACAGGGGTTGAACTTTCCCGAACTTTAATGTTACTTGCGGTTATGGAAAAGCGGCTGGGAATGCATATCGGAAGCCATGATGTCTATGTGAATGTGGTTGGCGGACTGAGGATGATAGAGCCTGCAGCTGATTTGGGAATTCTGCTTGCTGTGGCAAGCAGTTTCCGCAACAAACCGCTGGACAGCGGAACCGTTGCAATTGGAGAAGTTGGTCTTGCCGGAGAACTGCGGTCCTGTAACTTTTTGGAAAACAGAATTGCAGAGGCAGAAAAACTTGGGTTTACCAAATGTTTAATTCCTGCATCCAATGGGAAAAAACTGAAAAAGTTTGAGAAGATAGAAGTTTGTGCTTATCAAAATATCCGTCAGGTATTGGAGGATGTATTATGAGTGAGAACAATGCAACAATTTCGGTTGTCATTGTTGCGGCAGGCAACAGTTCCCGTATGGGTGGTGTGAATAAACAATTTTTATTTCTTGGCAAAACACCGGTACTGGTACATAGTCTCCGGATTTTTGATAATCTTTCGGAAATTGGTGAAATTATTCTGGTCACCCGCTCCGATGATATGGATGCAGTAAAAAGTATGTTGACTGCCTATGACATCAAAAAAGTAAAAACTGTGGTTCCCGGCGGGGCAAGCCGTCAGGAATCCGTTTGTATTGGACTTGAGGCTGTTGCGTGCAATCAGGTATTGATTCATGATGGGGCGAGACCGTTTGCTTCTAAAACGGAAATTCTGGATGTGATTGATGCCCTGAAAACATACGATGCGGCTGTGGTTGGCGTTCCGGTCAAAGATACCATCAAACGAGTTACCAATGACGGAATAGTGGTAGAAACAGTCCCCAGAGATGAATTAGTGGCGGTGATGACACCTCAGGGATTTCGAACATCTGTTATTCGGGAAGCCTATGAAAAAGCAAATGCCGACAAAATCCTTCTCACGGATGATACCTCGGCGGCGGAGTATATCGGCGTACCTGTAAAAGTGATTCAGGGTAGTTATGAAAATATCAAAATTACCACTCCAGAGGACATCCTTTATGGAGAGGCAATATGTAGGGAGAGAGGATAATGCGTGTAGGTTTTGGATTCGATGTGCACCAACTTGTTCAAGAACGAAACTTAATACTCGGCGGTGTCAAGATACCCTATGAATTGGGACTTCTTGGACATTCTGATGCGGATGTTCTTGTCCATGCAATTATGGACGCTCTTTTGGGGGCGGCAGGACTTGGCGATATCGGGAAACATTTTCCTGATACGGATGAGAAATACAGAGGTGCAGACAGTATGCAACTGTTGGCGCATGTTGTTAGCCTATTAGAGAAAATCGGGTTTTGTGTGGGCAATGTGGATGCGACCATTGTTGCACAAAAACCAAAACTTGCGGACTATATTTCCATGATGAGAACAAGATGTGCTGAGGTGCTTTCTATAGATGAAAGCAGGGTCAATATCAAGGCCACGACTACCGAACACCTTGGCTTTGAAGGAAGAGGAGAAGGCATTTCTGCCTATGCAATATGTTTGATTGAAGAAATATAGAAATCCCCGAAACATCACGCTGTATGAAGATGTTTCGGGGATTTTGTTATTCCATGGTTCTTCCTAAAAAACCTGCGGCTGTTTGGGCAAGTTTGCTCTCTAGTTCCCCTGCCCGTTCAGAACCGGATAAGAAGAGTACGGATCCGATGCTGTCGCCCTCAAAAATGATTGGTGCAACTACATCTGCACCATAGTGGTCGTTTTCATCAAGAACCCGAAGGCCTTTGTCTCCGGCTGAAGCCAGAAAAACTGTTTTGGATTGCATCACACGCTCCAACTCACCGGACACTTTCTTTTCCCGCAGTTCTTTTTTGGGAATTCCGGAAACAGCAATGATGTTGTCTTTGTCCGTAATACAGGCGGGAATGCCCGCAACTTTGGATAAAGATTCTGCGTACTGTGACGCAAACTCTCCCAGTTCGCCGATGGGAGAATATTTCTTGAATATTACTGTGCCGTTGCTTTCTGTGTATATTTCCAGCGGGTCTCCTTCGTGGATCCGCATGGTGCGTCGGATTTCTTTGGGAATTACGATTCTTCCAAGATCATCGATGCGACGGACGATACCAGTTGCTTTCATATGCATAAATCTCCTTTGATTCAATTTTACATTACTATTGTTTGCAATCAAGGAATTTTTATGTAAGGAAAAAGGTGGGAAAAAGGACTTGCAATCTAAAGATGCAAGTCCTTTGGTATTATAATTCTTTTTTACCGGTAACAGTAAATCCAAGATCGTCAACTACATCTGCGAGGGCATCAGCGGTTGTTTTGTTTTCATCAAACATGACGGTTGCTGATTTTTCTTCGAGGCTGACGTTGACATTTTCAACACCGTTTATACCGGACAGAGCAGATGCAACAGAGGAAGTGCAATGGTTGCATGCCATTCCGTCAATCCATAATAGTATTGTATTCATTACGGGTCTCCTTTCTTGTTTTTTCTGGGTGGTACAGTTTTAAAAGTAGTGAATTGCATACCACTGAAACAGAACTGAACGCCATGGCTGCTCCTGCAAGAATTGGACTTAAAAATCCCAATGCTGCAAAAGGTATACCGATGGAATTGTATAAAAATGCCCAGAATAAATTCTGGTGAATTTTTTTCATGGTTTTATCCGAAAGGCGGATAGAGGCAGGAATCAGCCGTAAATCTTCTTGCATTAGAGTAATGTCTGCGGATTCTATTGCAATATCTGTGCCTTTTCCCATAGCGAAACCGATGTGAGCGGTCGCCAGTGCAGGTGCATCGTTGATGCCGTCACCTACCATAGCAACATATTGTCCTGTATTCTGAAGTTCCTGAACTTTTCGAGCTTTATTACTGGGAAGCACCTGAGCAAAGATATTTTCAATACCACATTCTTTGGCAATGGCATCTGCAGTTTGCTGATTATCTCCCGTCAGCATGTAAACAGAAACACCCATTTCTTTTAGTTGGGAAATTGCATAGGCAGCCGATGGTTTGATTGTATCGGCAACAGCAAGAATCCCCATAAAAACGCCGTCACATGCTGCAAGCATAACTGTTTTTCCCATTTTTTCCAAGGCGGCAATCTTTTCTTCGTAGCATGCAAATTCAATGCAGTTTTCCTCCATAAGCATTCGGGTTCCAATCATCCATTTTTGTCCCGCAACAGTTCCTGAAACCCCTTTTCCGGAGAGATTTTTGAATTCTTTTGCTGTAGGAACCACAATATCTTCGTTTTGGGTTGCTTTGAGAATCGCGTTGGCAAGAGGGTGTTCCGATTGTTGTTCTACTGCAGAAACTGCAGATAACAGAACGGTACGTTCGCATCCAATTGAACACATGTCGGTCAATGATGGTTCTCCGGAGGTAATGGTCCCTGTTTTATCAAAGACCACGGTGGTTAGTTTGTGAGCGGTTTCCAAATGCTCGCCGCCTTTAATCAAAATGCCGTGACGTGCAGCCAGTCCTGTGCCTACCATAATGGCGGTGGGAGTGGCAAGACCCAAAGAACAGGGACATGCAATCACTAGAACTGAAATCGCATTTGTAAGGGCAGTTTCTATTTGGTTGGTCAAAAGAAACCATGTCACAAAGGTAATCAAAGCAATACCTAAGATTCCCGGTACAAAATAGGCGGAAACTTTGTCTGCAACTTTCTGGATAGGTGCTTTACTGCCTTGTGCACTGCGTACCAGTTTGATAATCTGAGAAAGGGTTGTATCTTTACCAATGCGCTCTGCCCGTATACGCAGAGAACCGGACAACAGAATGGACGCACAAAATACATTGTCACCGATTGTTTTGTCGTTGGGCATGCTTTCACCGGTAAGCATGGATTCATCAATAGATGCATTGCCATCAACAATTACACCGTCTACAGGAATTTTTTCTCCGGGACGAACCAGAAGAATATCTCCGCATTCGATGTCGGAAAGAGGGATGATTTTTCCGACACCATCTTCCCAAAGAGTAGCAGTCCTGGGCTGGAGAGCAATCAGTTTGGTAATGGCATCGGTGGTCTTTGCTCTTGCGTGTGCCTCCAGATATTTACCAAAAAGGATTAGGGTTATGATAGTCATGGATGACTCAAAATATAATCCCTCCATGGAACCGGGAACGGTATGGCCGGAGAGGACATTGTAGAGACTGAAGAAATATGCGGCACCTGTTCCTAACGCAATCAGCACATCCATGTTGGGACTCATTGCTTTTAATGCCAGAAAGCCGTGTTTATAAAACCGCCATCCTATCAAAAATTGAACCGGCGTTGCTAACAATAGTTGTAACCACGGGTTGTGCAGAATGTGAACATGAAGACCAAACCAGGAAAACAGCATCCCCAAAAGTAAAGGGAAGGTCAAGAGTGCCGAGAAGAACAAACTGCGTTTTAACTGTCGAATTTCATGTTGATGGGTTTTCAAAGCATTTTCTTCGGAAAACAATTCTGCCTCAAAACCAAGTTTGATGATTGTATTTATAATATCATCAGATGAAAGGACGGATTCATCATATTCCGCTCGTGCCATTCCTGCTGTCAGATTGACAGAAATACTCTCCATTCCGTCAAGTTTCTTAACAACACGCTCAATACGGCCAGAACATGCGGTACAGGTCATGCCTCCAATCTTGAATTCTTGATACTGCATAGCATCGCCTCCGATAATTTCTTCCATAATTATACAGCAATAGAAACCAAAAGTCAAAGCAAATTCGTTGACATTTTACCCAATTTGTGCTAAACTGCATCTGGAAGAGGGTGGTAAATTGTGAAACGGTTACTTTGTATTTGTATGATTTTTGTCTTGTTGTTTTCTGTGGGATGCACCCAAGTGTCCGCTGCGGAAAAGGCATTTGAAACAGCCATGGAAACCATGAAAGACAGAGAATCGTTGGAACCTCAACTGGAACAAATGTTAAGTCCGTTGACGGCTGGAAATAAAGGAATGCTGCAAGAAAGATTATCTCGTGTAGTTGCAGAATCTGGGTATAAGGTTGTATCTTCGGAAGAGAGAGAGGATGGAACTGTTGCTCTTCAGGTGAAAATCAAATCTGTAGATGCATCGGAAATTATGAATCGTTTTGTTCAGGAGATCACTGCATTGGTTGCATCGCCTGCATATCAGGCAGAGGTGGAAACCATGAGCAAAGAGGAGTACCATTCCATATTGATTTCGGTGATGCTCTCTGCTTTGGATGATAAAATTTCCCAATGGGAACAGGATGTCCAAGTGATTATGATAAAAGATAAAGGCGGTTGGAAGATGCAAGATGAAAGAGTGATTACCCAATGTATCTTTTCCAATCTTGCAGAAGCAATAACATCGTTGGTCTAAGTAAAGAATCTCTTGCATAAAATAATGCAGGAGATTTTTCTTTTGGGGATGTGATATTTTGTTTAAAACAGTGCATTTTAGGAAACTAATAGGAAGTCTTGTAATCACGTTGGGAACCGGGATTTTCTCTGCTTTACTCTCGGGCAATCTGGCAGAGAATTATGGTACTTTTGTCAAACCGCCACTTTCACCGCCTGGGTGGATATTCGGGCCGGTATGGACTGTGTTGTTCATTTTAATGGGAATATCCCTCTATTTTGTGAGAACAACCCCGGGAACTCATACAAAAGAAACCGGCATCTTTTATCTGCAATTGTTTTTCAATTTTTTCTGGTCGATTCTCTTTTTTCGATTTGGCTTGTACTGCTTTTCCGCTTGGTGGTTGGCTTTTTTAATTCTTTTAGTGGGGTATACCATCTATTTGTTTTATCGGGTAAAGCCTCTTGCAGGAGGATTGTTGATTCCGTATCTCCTTTGGTGCCTGTTTGCTCATTACCTGAATATTGGTGTATGTGTGCTAAACTGACATCTTTTTAATGCGTTTGAGAATGTTATCATACTGACTTTGTGCTGTCTGCATCTGGAAGATACAGACGTCCACTGCGTTTTTTTCGGTCAGGTATGAAAAATTGTTCAAGGCAATCTGTAACTCTTCTTTTGCGCGGAGGAGTTCGGTCAGTAATTGACCGTAGTCTAGGGCTCGTTCTTTTTGAAGATTGATTTTTTTGGATTGCATAAAAACCTCCGGATATTGGCAGAGCGGATTCCGTCTCTGCCATTTTCTATTTAGTATTGGAAAAAAATTCGGAATGTATTCACAGAATTTTCATACTTTTCTTGTAATTTGTGATAAAATAGGTTATGATATAAAAAACAAATGAAAAGAAGTGATTGTATGGCAGGAAAACAGACAGTCTTGATTGTGGATGATGAAGTTAATATTTGTGAATTGGTCCGTCTTTATGTGGAAAAAGAAGGGTATCATGCTATAATTGCCAATGATGG
The DNA here is from genome assembly GCA_017546205.1 of Clostridia bacterium. Classification (GTDB taxonomy): domain Bacteria; phylum Bacillota; class Clostridia; order Monoglobales; family Monoglobaceae; genus Ructibacterium. Next base: position 23,971 of record JAFYXJ010000025.1, read on the forward strand.
ACAGCAAGCGATTGATATGTTTAAAAAGCATGCACCAGATTTGATTTTGCTTGACATTATGCTTCCGGTGAAAGACGGATGGCAGGTATGTCGTGAGGTGCGGAGCAGTTCCAATACGCCTGTTATTATGCTGACCGCCAAAGGAGAAACCTTTGATAAAGTGCTGGGACTGGAACTTGGCGCCGATGATTATATCGTTAAACCCTTTGAACCTAAGGAATTGGTTGCACGGATCAAAGCGGTGCTTCGCCGTGCGGAAAATCAGGCACAGAACGAGGAAGAAGAGGACAAAGAACTGCGGTTTGACGGACTTACCGTGAATCAAAGCACCTATGAGGTCTACTTAGACGGTAATAAACTGGAAATGCCTCCTAAGGAATTTGAACTTTTGTACTTTCTTGCAAAGAATACCAATAAGGTGTTTACTCGTGACCAACTTCTGGACGAAATCTGGGGATATGAATTTTTCGGTGATTCCAGGACCGTGGACGTGCATGTAAAGCGTATTCGTGAAAAGATTGAAGGAGCAGAAAGACCTTGGGCGTTGAAGACAGTCTGGGGTGTGGGATACAAGTTTGAAGTACAACAGTAATATGGGGGAAGATGTATGACAAAGTGGTTTGGTCGTACTATTTTTACAAGAATTTTTTATATTAATATTCTCACCAGTCTGATTTGCCTGATTATACTTGGTTCTACTCAGATTGTTTTGCTTAACCGCTATATTTCTCACCAAAGCGAAGAAGCATTGAGAAGAAACGCAGAATCTGTTGCTGGATTGATTCAAAATAATGTCAGCATTGAAACTATGCAGCATATTCTGAATGGATTTGCAAGAAGTAGTAATAGTCATATTATGATTATGGACAGTCAGGGAAAAGTTCTGATAAACACGCACAACACGTTTATGGACAGAGCACCCATGTATATCCAACAGGAGTATCTACAGGCAGTATTGCAGGGGAAAAGAAATTCTGTTATCGGTACCATGGGCGGTTTATTCCGTGAGACTATGTTTACCTTGCAGGTTCCTATTGTGCACGAATCAGGTGGAACTTTGGGGGCGGTTTGTATCAGTATTCCTATCCCCCAAAAACAGAAGATGACCCATGAGGTTATGAATATTCTTATGGCATCTGCTATCTGTGTCGCATTAATGTCCTTTTTACTTTCCTATATGCTTGCAAAACGTTTTTCAAGACCAATTAAAAGCATTCAAACCAGTGCCAAAGAGTTTACAAAAGGAAAATTTAATGCACGGGTAGGAACCATTGCAACGGAGTCTGAAATAGGTGAGATTGCAGAACTTGCCCTCACATTTAATGAAATGGCGTTTGAATTGGAAAAAGTGGATGAAATCCGCCAGAGTTTTATTTCGGACGTATCCCATGAACTTAGAACGCCTATGACAACCATCAGCGGGTTTGTGTACGGCATGATGGACGATACCATACCGGCTGAACGGCAAAAAGAGTATTTGAAAATTGTGTATGATGAAGTAACACGGCTTTCCAGATTGGTAAATACCTTTTTGGATATCAGCAGAATGCGTGCAGACCAGGCAGTTCTCAACCGAACTCATTTTGATATCAACGAGGCAATTCGCCTGGTAATTATCGGATTGGAACAACGGATTCAGCAGAAAAAAATTCAGATTTCCCTGAATTTTGAAACGGAAAATTGCTATGTTTATGCCGATTCCGATGCTGTTACACGTGTATTGACCAATCTTTTGGATAATGCAATCAAGTTTACCGAAAGCGCGGGTGAAATCCGTATTACTGTTTCCCAGAAACAACATGAAATTTTTGTTTCAGTTTATAACACAGGCTGCGGTATTCCCTCTCAAGAACAACCGATGATTTTTGAGCGGCTTTACAAGGTTGATAAATCCAGAAGTGCCAACAGGGAAGGAACAGGTATCGGTTTGTATCTGGTAAAGAATATTATTCATGCTCACGGGAAAAAAATAACCCTGAACAGCGTAGAGGGTGAATATGCAGAATTTATTTTCAACTTGGATAGGGGCAAAGCACCGCAAAAACGCATACAGGATACCGTTGAGTAACTTTCATGGTATTTTTACACTTTGTTCATGATTTTTTCATATCTCAATGCTATAGTGAGGGTAATCAAAAAGGAGGAATTTCTATGAACGAATTGAATGATTTGTTCCCGTCTCAGGAGAAACCCGAAGTGGTTATTGACCTGAATGAAGGCGCGGAACCGAAACAAACGGGACACGTTTCCGTATATACTGAAACAATCAAAAAGAAAAAAGAAAAGAAACCGGGTAGAAGGATTTTGGCTGCAGTGCTAGCGCTGTCGGTGCTAAATATTGCGTTATTCGGTGGCGCCTATTTTCTTGGTAGAAGCCATGGCTTAGCAGGAAGCCGGGTTGCGTCCCGTCAGGACTTGATTCAGGTATTGAATGGGGAGCGGGAAGCCGCAGTTTCTGATACGGCATATTCGGAGGGTGAACTTTCGACGACAGAAATTGCTAAAAGAGTTGGACCAGCGGTAGTAGGTATTACAGGCGTTGTGGAACGTTATATGAGCATTTTTGGTGGAACAACCCAGTCTCAGGCACAAGGTTCCGGTATTATTTTAAGCAGTGATGGATATATTGTTACCAATAATCATGTTGTTGAAAATACCAATTCTATTCGTGTTGTTTTAAATACAGGTGCTGAATACGAAGCAAAGATTGTAGGTGCAGATGTACAGACCGACCTTGCTGTTATCAAGATTGAACCCAAAGAGGAACTGGCGGTTGCAACGCTTGGCGATTCCAACAAGATGGAGGTCGGCGAGCGTGTTATTGCTATCGGCAATCCCATGGGCGTTGAATTCTTTGGTAGTGTAACACAAGGTATTGTCAGCGCAGTTAATCGTAGTATTACGGTAAATAATCGAACGATGAATTTGATTCAAACAGATGCAGCAATTAATTCAGGTAATTCCGGTGGTGCACTGATTAATGCTTATGGCGAGGTAATCGGTATTAACTCCGTTAAAGTATCCTCCACCGGTGTTGAAGGAATGGGATTTGCAATCCCCATTTCTGAGGCAAATCCCATTATTTCTGATTTGCTGGAACACGGATATGTAAAGGGGCGTCCGGTTATCGGCATTTCCACCCGTGACGTCAATGAGTATATGTCCCGGTCCTATTCATGGCCCATCGGTGTTCAGGTTTTGGAGGTCAATAGCCAGTCTGCGAGAAATGCAGGGCTTACACAGGGGGATATCATTACTGCAGTCAACGGAGAAAAAATTCAGACCGGTGAAGAGTTGAACAAGATTAAGGATAAGCACAAGCCGGGCGATGTATTGAAACTCGATATTTATCAATATGAAACCGGCAGAAATACTACTGTTGAGGTTACTTTGTCAGAGCAACTTCCGGGTTAATAACAATGAGGACATGGGAGAAATTTCCTATGTCCTCTATCAAAAATAAGCGAAAGATGAGAGAAGGTGTTTGTGTGAACTATAACATAGTTGTTCTGGATAGGATGACCCTAGGGGATGACCTTGATTTATCTCCGGCAAAAGCCTATGGTACGCTCTGTGTTTTTGATAAAACTCCGCCGGAGTTGGTTGCAGAACGTGTTGCTGATGCGGATGTAATTTTTGTGAATAAGGTCAAACTTGGAAAAGATAACCTTAAAGATGCAACCCGACTGAAACTAATATGCGAAGCCGCAACGGGATATGATAATATTGATTTGGACTATTGCAGAGAACACAATATTGCGGTCTGCAATGTACCCGGATATTCGGTATACAGTGTGACGCAGGTAACAGTTTCCATGGTACTGAATCTGGTCAACCATTTTAAGGAATATACCCGCTATACGGCATCAGGGGAATATACCAAAGGCGGCAATGCCAATATCCTAACACCGGTTTATCATGAGCTTTACGGAAAAACATGGGGGATCGTGGGGTATGGTGCAATTGGTGCTGGTGTAGGTGCTGTTGCAAAAGCCCTTGGATGTAAGGTCTTGGCGTTTAAGAAGACGCCGGTTGATGGGATTGAGTGTACTGATCTGGATACTTTGATGCGGGAAAGTGATATTGTCACCGTGCATATTCCTCTGTCGGAGGAGACTCGTGGTATCATCAGTAATGAACGGATTGCATCCATGAAAAAGTCTGCCATACTGGTTAATACTGCACGGGGGGCGGTTACCGATGAATTTGCACTCTGTGAGGCGATTAAAAACGGAAGCATTGCAGGTTTTGGCACCGATGTATATTCGGTAGAACCTTTTGACACAGACAGTCCTTTTTATGCAATTAAGGATTATGATAATGTTTGCCTGACTCCTCATATGGCGTGGGGAACCATTGAGGCAAGAGAACGATGCTTTGGAGAAATGTTGAAAAATATGCAGGCATTTTTTGATGGAGAAATCCGAAACCGTGTGGAAAGATAAAAGGTTGCTGAGAAACGAAGCGTATATTTTGTGAAATCGTTTTTGTCGCTGTACGGCGGTACTGCAGAGAACGATTTCGCAAAAAGCAAGCAACGGCGAGAAAAACTCGATGTTTTTCTCGCCGTTTTTTCATTTCAAACATTGCAATGCGGATGGACCAATGTCCTTGAATTGTTCATATAAAATTCTTTTGCTTGCGGTAGACCGAGTTTGTCAGCAACCTTTTTAATTGACTTTGTATAGGGTTTCGGTACCAACCGTACATATTTTTTGAAGCATGGAGAATGTTGCATCTGACGGTGAAAATTCATTTCGTTCATTTTCTCCCACGTAGACATAATCGATATTGTTTGCTTTACAGAAGTCGCGCATCTCCTGACCTGTTCCTGCGTATGCTTTTTTCATTGCCTCACTACGTTTAAAGTAGGGATCATCCAGACCATGGAAGTAAACATACAAAGAAGATCCAACATAGATGTTTCTACCCGCGAGAGTTACTACCGGGTTGATGTGATAGGATCCGGTAAGGAATACGGCGTCTGAAGGAGTATTTTCTTTGATAAATTCTGCCATTGATAAATCGGCATCGGAAAACGTCTGGTAGTCCGCACCGCTTTTGTATTCGCGTATAATAGTCAGGGTGCCGGAGAAGATTCCTGCAACCAGTACAATGACGGCGAGATAAGTTCTGCCTTTTATACCGTTTAATCTGTGCCAGAGGGCAACCAGCCAATCGCTGACTGCCATTACCAGTATCATGTAAGGAATAAAGAATAGCTTATTGTTGTCATATTCATTGGGCTGGAACAGAATCAGTTCCGCAATCAGAAAAATAAATCCGCAGGCAAGTAATAGTTTTTTTGTATCTTTATTTGCGTGCATAACAGCAGGAACTGCAAACAGAGCAATAATTCCCCAGTTTTTCAAATAGAACCAAAAATAGCTATCTTTGTGATTCACCCAGTTGAAACCAAACCGCAGAAAAGCATCGTTGTTCATAGATTGACGGAATGTCCAGTAGAACAACTGAGGTGCCGCAAGAATAAGGACAATACCGCCGTATATCAACCAATGAATCAGGTAGGATTTTTTATCTTTTTCTTTGCCCAGATAGGCAAAAAACAGAACAGCACTCAGCATGCCTAAGGCTAAGAATGTATGGGTGTGAATCATGGGCATACATCCTGCAAGAACGCCGAGAATCACAAAATTTTTGCGGTTTCCGGTACTCAAACCTTCTAATAAAAGCCATGCTGTGGGGAAGAACATGCACCATCCTGCCATGGTTGTTCTCTGGGGAATAATCATATCACAAATGGGATTGACCCAACGCAGATTATAATCAGGAAGATTGGTTGGTGTGTGGTAATAGTCTGTAAAAATACTGGTGAATACCTTTGTATTTTCTTTGGTTCCGTTTAGGAAGTAGGGGAAACCGAATCCACTCCCAAAGAAGAACAGAACAACTGCAAGGATAGATGCAGATTTCTTTTTGGTTAACCGGAACGCAAGGATATAAAATCCCATAACCAACAATGTTACAATTACATAGCTGGGAATCAATACAGCGACCCGAAGAGATGTACCGAATAAATACAGGCTGGAGGACAACATATTGACAAAAAAAGGATAATTCAGTATGTAGCCGTCAAGAAAAGCATAGTTTGGGGGAAAAATCTTTTGCTCTGCAATGCTGGTTACAAAACCAAGATGCATGTGCAGGTCTCCAAACGTGCTTTGACCACTGGAAAAACCGCCGCCGGGAAAGGGTGCAAGAACGTGGTTGGTTATCATCAAAGAGGTCAATAAGACAACAGGGAAAATCACATACCCAAGAATTTTCATATCCATACCGCTGATGTTATCCCCTGATGCGGTCATGGATATTTTAAGATAACCTGTCCCTTTTACCTTTAACAGATATGCCAAAGGCAGAATGGCGAGGACAATCAAAAGACAGTGGCTGATTATGGTAAATCCAAACAGAAACGCTGGAATAACAATGCCAGCCATCAGTAGCACATTGCCGAAAATACCTCCCATCCATGCACGAAAATAGATATCCTTATCTCCAAAAAGACAACTGCTGTATGCATAGCCTAATAAAAGGAAAAGAATGTAAAGTAAAATACCAAACATAAAGAACCCTCCGTTCAAAAAAGTCAAAGAATATTATAGCGGATTATTTGTATAATGTCAATGTTGGGTCTTGTATTTTGTTGTGATATGCGTTATAATAGGGCAAACAAAGGAGGAAGAAATGATGAAATTAGATGGATTGAAAATTAATTTCTTAGGCGACAGTATTACTGAAGGTTGCGGAACAAGCGGAAACGATGCAATCTATCATGCTGTTTTGAAACGAGAAGCAAATCTAAAAGAAGCCAGAAACTACGGTATTGGCGGTACGAGATTTGCCATTCAAAAAGGAACGCCGGAGCGTCCCAAAGATGACTATGTAGATGTTAATTCTTTTTGTGAACGGTTTGACCAAATGGATGATGATGCAGATGTGATTGTTGTTTTCGGCGGAACCAATGACTATGGTCACGGTGATGCAAGCATTGGCGGTTTTCTTGACAATACACCGGATACATTTTATGGTGCGTGCCATTGTCTGTTCAGCGGATTGATTAAAAAATATATGGGCAAGCCTATTATCGTTATGACACCTCTTCATCGGTTGAGGGAAACGATAAACACCGGTGATGCAAAAACAACCGGTTATGGTACATTAAAAGAATATGTGGATATTATTCGTGAAATGGCGGAATATTACTCACTTCCTGTTCTGGATTTGTTTGCAACCAGCGGTCTTCAACCCGCAATTAAGGAAATTCAGGAGGCATACATGCCTGACGGACTTCATCCCAACGATGCAGGACATGTGATTATCGCCCAGAAGTTAAAAACCTTCTTAGAAGCATTATAAAATAATCGGCATAAGCAAACGCTTATGCCGATTATTTTTTTGCCTTCATTTCTCGTGCATATTTTCCGGGTGACACTCCAAATTCTTTTTTGAATGCTTGTGTGAAGTAGGAAATGTTTTCAAACCCGCACTGATCAGCCGCTTCATTAATAGAAAAGCCGTTTTTTAATATTCCACCTGCTAAATGCAAGCGGGTAGAATTGACATACTGTATATAACTGATTCCCGTCATTTTTTTGAATTTTTTGCAAAAATAATATTTGGTGTAACCAAATTCCTTTGCTATTTCGTCCAAATTAATTTTTTTGGAAATGTTTTGTCTGGTCCAGGTAATAATTGCAAGAAATTCTTCATTGTTGCGAAGTGCAGAAGCGGTATCGGTACGGATCGCATGAATATGTTTCTGTATCAATTGAAACAGTTTCATAAAAACAATGAGAAAATCGCTGATAGAATCGGAATCCCAGATAGAACGGAACAATTCTTCTGTTTCATCAACCTCCGGAATCATAACAGGGAGGTCAAGAAAACTAAGATTATGAAGTGCCAGAAAGGATTCTATATCAAAGGTAGGTTTTAATCGCTTGACAGAAATATTCACCGCAGTAAAACTCCCTTGATATGCCTGATAGGAAAAAGAGTGAATCACACCAGGCGGGACGATGAAGACTGCATCCTCTCCATTAATATGATAATGTTTTCCGCCTATGTATGCATCGCAGACGGCATTATGCAAAATGGTAAGCTCAAGCGTGTCACCGTAATGCAAAGGGGCAGAATCCTGCGGTGCAATGAACGGATTTTCCCAGATTCTCCATGGTTTTCCGCTAGGAAAAGTTCGTGTTTCAGAGGAAGGAACAATTTTATGCATAGGTATCTCTCCTACAAGATTTTAATTATGTAAATACTATAACATGACGTTTTTTTGTATGCAAGAAGAAAGTATAAAAAGGACAATATTACTAAAGTTTTGAACAACATAGTGATGGAAACTGCAGTACGGGATTGATACAATGTAACTATAGTGGGGTATGTTCTTTCGATGCTTCCCGATATTTCTTGGGAGACATGCCATACCGTGCGGTAAAACGGCGGATAAAATTTTCATAATTGGAGAACCCGCTGTCGAATCCAATTTGCTGCACCGTTCTGTCAGAATGATATAAAAGCAATTGGGCGTGGTTAAAGCGAAGGGAATCCAGATATTCCTGAAAAGACATACCAACTTCTTCTTTCAGTAAAGCGGAAAAGTAAGAGGGGGTAAGTCCTGCGTGGGATGCCGCATCCTCTCTGGAAATATTGCGTTTAAAGTTTGCGGTGATATAAAGCATGGCTTGCTTGATAGGAGAAAAGTCGTTGGAGGAACAACTTTCCTGTGTGTAGGCTTTTCCGATTTTTGCAATTAATGTGTTTAAAAGCAGGGTGGCATAGGTGGTGTCTTTTTTATGTGTGACCAATTCCTTTAGATTTGCTTCCACAAAATCTTTATCTTCGCCGTTTAAAGTCATCCAAACAGATGAATTTGCAAAATCAAATTGTGAGAGCAAGGTGCCGTCGCATAAGGTATCAGAAAAAGAAATAGTAGTAAGCTCCGCATCATTAGAGAGAAAGGCGTGTGCCGTTACGGGAGAGACCAAGCATATTTTTCCGGGAGTAATTTCATGTTCTTTTCCATCGACAAGATAAGTTCCGCTTCCGGAAGATACATATTCAATCTCAAAAAAATCGTGAAAATGGATGGAATCGTTGGCTGTAGGGAGTTTCTTTACACAACAATCCAGAAAGTCATTATCAAAATATGTTCGTTTTAAAAAACGCATAACAAAATTTCACCTTTCATATTAGAGTCTGAATTACCATTAATATACAATGGATTTGCTAAAAAGTCAATAACCTTTTCTAAAGTGGCATTCATTGACAGTTGACGAAAAAACTCCTGAATATTACAATGTTTGTAGGATAAAATTTAGCATGGGTTAGTTTTTATGTGCACAATGCACATAAAAAACCCGCTATTTTATTAATACTATCTAAAAGTAAAAAAATCAATGAAGATACAATCATACAAAAAGGAAGGATGAGACCATGAGAAGAGTATTTGCTTCATTGCTGGCGGCGGCCATGGCGGTATCTGTGCACGGCTTTGCTACGGATGCTGCAACCACAGTTGACATCACGGATGTTTCTATTCAGAACGGACTGATCTCGGTTGAAGCTGTAAATCACGGCGACCCTACCAGATTGACCTTGACGGTAACAAAAACTTCACCGGCTGGTCTGGGAGCAAGAGAAAAACTTGCTGCAGTTCTGCAGGAAGATGCAGAAAAGGAAGAGATAGTAACCTACCGGTTTATCATTCCCGATACCAATGAGTTTGATATTCCCGGTACCGGAACCTACCAAATCCGTGTTACCAATACTCAAAAAGAGGGAGACAGTCAGGAACTTAAGTATGCAGACAGTGTCACTGTTACAAACTTTGTGAATGACTTAAAATCAGCGGATAGTTCTGTTTCCGATGATTCACTTGCATGGGATACCTTGGATGATGTTGTTAAGAATTCTGTTTATGAAGGCGTGTATTTTACCATTGGTATGGATTATGATTTGTATGTATCCAAAAGCGAGACAATACAAAAAGATACCTTAAATGTATTACATAAGGACGGAGTCCAGACACTTACCAAGGAAACCCTTCCAAAAGCATTTCTGTCAGCTTTTGGTGTTGCATCTTTTAACAATGGAGATAAAGCAGAGGGCGTGCAGATTCTTGCCCCCACCTATGATGGAAATGCAGTGGATGCAACGATGACAGAATCTGCAATCAGAATCATGGATGCCAAGTATGACAGCGGTTTGGCGTTTGCAACCGGATTCAATCAGGCATACGGCATTGCAACAATCAATGCGGCGAATATCAATAGTATGGCGGATGTCCTCACCAAATTCCAAACTGCGACTGGTCTATGCAGCACAAATATCAGCAATATCCTTGGTTTACTGGAAACCTACCGGTACAAAGCATTTGAATATATGCTGACATCCATTTATACTAACCCCGTAAAGAACGAAACAGAACTGGATGCACTTCTGCTGGCAGCATACAATTACGCATTGAGCAATCCTCAGGGAGGAGGTTCCACCGGTGGCGGTGGAGGCGGCGGTGGAGGAAGCTTCGGCAACAGTACGGCTCCCACACAAGGCTCGGTATCTTCGCCCGTCGGCTCCGGTATCAATGACCAGAAATATCAACCTACCAATATTGGCTTTACAGATTTGATGTCCAATCATTGGGCGGCAGAGAGTATCCTCTGGCTGAAAGAGAACGGGATTGTAAACGGAACTGAAACCGGTGCGTTTGAACCGGAAAGAACCGTTACCCGTGAAGAATTCATTAAGATGGTAATTTTGGCTATGGGCTTTGAACTTGCTGACAAGGCAATTGACTTTACAGATGCAGAAAGCGGTGCTTGGTATCAGAATTACATTGCAACTGCAGTAGAAAATGGCATTGTCAACGGTGTTGGCGAGAATCGGTTCGGCATCGGACAGAATATCACCCGTCAGGACATGACGGTTATGATTGAACGCGCGATGCAGGTATCCGGAAAGACATTGACGCAAGGAAATGTATACAATGGTTTTGCAGATGACAGCCGAATTGCTGATTACGCAAAAGGCGCAGTTAAAGCGTTGTATGAATCCGGAATCATTCATGGTAAAGATAATAATTGCTTTGAACCTGCAGGACATGCGACTCGTGCAGAGGCGGCAAAAATTATTTACGAGGCTTGCAAAGGAGGAAAATAACCGATGAAGAGACTTTTCAGTTGTATTTTAATTCTGGCATTCACAGTGTCTTTGTGCGGGATTTCCGGTTCTGCAATCAACTATTCGGATGATATAGAAACCAAGTATGATATTCTTCACGCACTTGGCGTCATGAATCATCGAAAGCTGGATGGCGATTATGTGTTTGTAGATGTCAGCAAAGCGTCATTTATCAATACGGTTTGTAACATGCTGGGCGATTATCAGTTTTCCAACGAATATAACGAAGAAGCAATTCAGGTTGCAGAAAATGCCGGTCTGATTCACTCCGGTCAGACAGATTTGATCAAACCCCTGAATTATGAAGAGGCGGTTACCATTCTGGTTCGTCTCCTTGGATTTGGAATTCACGCAGAGGCAGGTGGCGGATGGCCTATGGGGTACATCTCCGTTGCCAACAAACTCGGGCTTTCCGAGGGTGTGACTGCAAGCGTCGGTCAGCAAATGCGGGAACACGATATCATCTGTCTTTTGTACAATGCCATCAACTGCGGGTATGCAGAGGAAATCTCGTTTTCCGAAGAGGGTATTACATACGGCGGTGCTTCCAATAAGACATTTTTCTATGAATTCCGCAACATCTACCGCATTGACGGTGTGGTAGAGGGAACGGAACTTTCAGGAATCCGTTCTGATAAATCTGTTCCCAAAGGGGAAGTTATGATTGACGGCTACTGCTACAAAACCGATACCGATTTTACCGAATATCTGGGAATGAAAGTCGAAGGCTATGTCAAGGAAGATAAAAACGGACTGGATACATTACTTTGTCTTGCACCTTACAGCACCAACGATATGATGGAACTTTCCGCAGAAGAGATTGATTCTGTTTCTTCGGACTATAAGACGTTGTTTTATTACAAGAACGACAATGAGAGGGAAGTAAGAATCTCTCCCATTGCATCGGTTCTCTACAACGGACAGCCGTTGAAGAATTACACCAAAGATAAATTTGAAATCCGTGACGGGTGGATTCGCTTGATTGAGAATACCAATGACAATCTTTATGATGTGGTATTCATCACCGATTATAAGACAGTAATTGTCAATCATGTTTCTGTTTCCAATCAAACGATTGAAAATATCTACTCTCATGCCGGTGCGTTGACTACGCTGGATATGGAGCCTGAAACAGATGACTACATCAAGATTTTTGATGCAAACGGTGAGGAACTTGCCCTCAGCAAAATTACAAAGGGTGATGTGCTGAAAGTTGCGCAATCCACTGTGGACGGAAGAAGAGTGATCAAGGCGTATCGATCTGCCGACAAAGTTTCCGGCACGGTAACAGGTAAATATGAAAAAGAAGATATTGTCATTGCAGTTGACGGCAACAATTATGTTCTTTCTGAGAGCTTTGAAATGGCGCTCGCTTATGGCGACGCAAATGCAAAAGCCGATGTGAAAGCAGTCAATCCTATGCCCGGTGTAAGTTATACCTTCTATCTGGATATGGATGGCGAAATTGCATTTGCAGAAGAAATGCCCGGTGCAACTCAGTACGGTCTTGTTATGGCGGTGGGGAAGAAGGATAGTTCCTTTGCTGTCCGCGGCTATATCAAACTGATGAATACTGAGGGATTATGGGTAGAACTTCCTGTGGCAGAGAAAATCACCATGGGCTATGCCGATGGCACTGAGGGAAAAGTCAAGGTGACACAAACGGTGCTTGACAGCATTCCCAGAGCATTAAACGGCGATATCAGTTTGATTGAGTATACGGTCAACGGAAACGGAGAAATTAATAAAATTGTTCTCCCGGTTTCCTATGACGCCAAGACCGGAAATAACGGACGATTCAATATCTTTGACAATTACAAGAATACGAAACAGGACTATCGTACCAATCATTCCTTTGAGTCGGAGATTTATTTGACCGCACCGATTGTATGGACCGTTCGGGATGATATGTACGAGGAAGAATCCTACGCTGTTATTTCCAAAGCGGAAATACAAACCAACTCCCTGTATCGATATGTTGCGTACAATGTGGATGAAATGGGTGTTGCAAAACATGTAGTTCTCCTTATGGATGCTGAAAAGAATAAGGAATCGGTAGAACGTGCCAGCCTCTTTGTGGTAGAGTCCGCAGGAGAACAGTTTGATTCCAAAGGGGAAGTTGTTGGATGTATCTCCGGTATGATGGGTAAGTATGAAAATCTTACCTACAACTGCGACGATACCGTTGACTTTACCGATGATGATGCCAACACGACAACATCTCTGCATGATTTGAAAAAAGGCGATGTCATTTCTGTCACATCGGATTCCAATGGTAATATCTTGTCTGCAAAGCGGTACTGCTCCGTAAACGGCAATGCAATGCAGATTCATAGCGCACCAACTGTCGGAAATGCCGATAAGGAAACCTATCGTCTGGAAATGATGGTCTATGGTACAGTATTGAAGAGTGATATCGACAATACCCTGGTCAAGATTGATATTGACGGCGATAGCGGTGATGCATACAGAATTGTACGTATGGCATCGGATGCAGCGGTTATTATCTATGACAGGGATACCGATAAACTTCGTATGGGTAGTATTTATGACATCGAAAAGGGCGCGCAGATTATGACGAAAATTAATCAGTCCAACGCAGTTACTGCATTGGTTATATATCAATAAATTCAGTCAATAATAAAAAATTTATTTATAAAAAGGAGACTTTATTTATGAAAAAGAGAATGATGTCACTTTTATTGGTAGCAACAATGCTGCTGAGCCTTACCCCGATTCTGGGCGTCAGTGCAACCGACACAGTATCCTATGTAGATATCCCATCAAATCAGGGATGGAGTGTCAACTATCGCGCTACAGCACAGAGTGCAACTCGTGTAGTAAATTTGGCAAAGGGTGATGTATATACGGGTAATTATGCTTTGCATATCACCAATGATAATACGTCTGCACCTGAAATTAATATTTACAACACATCTTTTAAGGGTTCCAATGCAGATGAAACGGCAACCTATGAAATTTCATTCTATATTAAAAACATTGATGGCATTGTTGAAACCAACAACCTCTATGCTATGGTTGGCTGGGGAGGCTGGGTTAATTCCTATGGCGACCTGGGTACTGTTGTCAAGGTAAGAGACGGTGCCGCAATGAAGAGGGATACCAATACCGATAAAGAAGGATGGATTCGGGTTTATACAACATTCGATGGTGCAAAATTAAAAACAACAAACAACGAATCCTTCAGGTTTAATGTCAATGGTGCAATTACTGATATTTTGATTGATGATGTTAAACTTGTAAAGGTGGGCGATGAAACAGAAACCAATCTGCTCCAAAATGGCGGATTTGAGGATGGTTTTCTGGAATATGAAGATTTGCCAGAAGGCTCTGTATGGGTTCCCAATTATCGGTCCAGTGCAAAAACGGAGACCCGTGTGGTTGATGTTGTAGTAGATGAAGATTATGCATACACCGGAACCAGAGCACTGCATATTACCAATGATGTAGCATCTGAATTGAGTATCAATAATACTTCCTTCGCATCTGCAAACATTGAAGCAGGCGTAACTTATACTCTGTCCTTCTACATTAAGAATATTGATGGAATTTTTGACAACGATAGTATGTACGCTCAGATCGGCTGGGGCGGCTGGGTTAATACCTATGGCGACCTTGGTGGTGTTGTTAAGGTAAAAGACGGTGCTGCAATGCTGAGAGATACCAACACCGACAAAGAAGGCTGGATTCGTGTCTATACCAATTTTGATGGTACTGCTGCAAAATCCAATCCCACAGGCTTTAGATTTAATGTGAATAAAGTTGTTACCGATATCTACATTGACGACATCAGTTTGGTTAAGGCAGGAACCGATACTAACCTGCTTTCCGAAACAACCTTTGAGGTTGCACCCCCTGCAACCGCAACCCCGGCTCCGACTGCTGCACCCACTGCAACTCCGGCGCCAACTGCGACACCTGCACCCACAGCAACACCTGTTGTTGTAACCTATAGTAATTTCTCAAGCAGTTCCGTTTGGAATATAAACTATCGAGCAACTGCTGAGAGTGAAACCCGTCAGGTAAAGGTTGCAGAGGGTATTGCCTACACTGGAAACAAATCTTTGTATATTACCAGTGATGCAACAACCAATGCAGAACTTAATATTAACAACACCTCCTTTGGTGGTGCGAATGCAGATCCGACGGCAACCTATGAACTTTCCTTCTACATCAAAAACATTGATGGAATTGTAGGAACCAACAACCTCTATGCACAGGTTGGCTGGGAAGGATGGGTTAATACCTATGGCGACCTTGGTACTGTTGTAAAGGTAAAAGATGGTGCTGCAATGAAGAGAGACACCAACACGGATAAAGAAGGCTGGATTCGAGTATATACGACATTTAGTGGTGAAAAAATGGCAACTGTTACCGATAAATTCAGATTCAATGTCAATGGTCCTGTTGTCGGTGTATATATTGATGATGTAAAATTGGTCAAAGTTGGTACCGATACCAACCTTTTGGCAGAAGGTGATTTTGAAACATCCGTTACACCGCCTGCAACACCGACCCCGGCTCCTACTGCTGCACCTACTGCAACTCCGGCGCCTGTATCTGTAGTGATGTATCAGAGTTTACCCAATGGTTCTGTGTGGGCTCCCAATTATCGGACTGATGCCCAAAGTGCAACACGCTCTGTAGATGTTGCAATTGGTGAATCCTATACAGGTAATGGATCCTTGCACATAACCAATGATGTTGTGTCTGAGTTAAATCTGCCGAACACATCCTTTACAGCTGCTGATGTAGATTCAAGTGCAACCTATACACTGTCATTCTATATCAAAAATATTGATGGAATTTCCGGAAACAATGACCTTTATGCACAGATTGGCTGGGGCGGATGGGTTAATACCTATGGCGACCTTGGCGGTGTTGTAAAAGTAAAGGATGGTGCTGCAATGAAAAGAGACACCAACACCAATAAAGAAGGTTGGATTCGTGTGTATACCAACTTTGATGGTGGTGTAGTTGCTGCTGCAGCAAATCAGACAGGATTTAGATTTAACATCAATGGTATCATTGATAATATCTACATCGACGACATCAGCCTTGTTAAAGTAGGAGAAGAAACTGTTAATTTACTCGATGAAACAACATTTGAGTACGATTTTGGAACTTATCTTGTAGATGCTATCAAAATCTATGACGGCAATACAGAAATTCAGGATTTGACCGCAGCAAGCGGAAAAACCTTGACCATTAAGACCAAGGTTGCAAGCTTTGACATTACCAAACTTGCAGGCGCACAGTTGATTGTGTCTCTCTATGATGGTTATGAAATGAGAAAGGTCAACATTTCCGAAGAGACTGCACTCACGGTAAATGGCAGAGTTGTTGAACTGACAACCACCATTCAAATGCCCACCTATACATCTGTTGGCGATTTGAAGTTAAAAGCATTTGTATGGGATAGCCTTGAAGGCATGCAGGCACTTGCAAATCTGAAACAAATCTAAAAAAATTAAGACAAAGGACGGTGCACCATGAAAAAAATAAGGAGATTGATTGCGGCGATTACAGCTTTGACACTGATGATGGGTTGTGTTGTATTTGCTGCTGATGCATCAGGAATAGACATATTTTCCGTAAGTTTTATTCAGGGGCAATGTACGATTTCGGGCAGGGCGTATGCGGCAATCGGCAGTGGTGTCACCGTTAAGATTCAGGAGCAGGGCTCAGGTTCTGCTCCGCTGAATCTGTCGGCAGTTACAGATAATAACGGCGTATTTTCAGTAACTTTTTCCGGAAAAGCGGTGGATTATCAACTGAATATAACATGCGACCACGGGAAAGCAGAAACCATGATGCTACCCTTATCCGGTATTGCGGGATTGTTTACACCGCATACCGGTTACAATGTTTCCGGCATTAGTATTACGGATGATATGTTTGTTTTAAGCGGTACTCATACGGGTACAGCCGGAGGAAGAGTGACCTTGAAAGTCACCGATCCTGACAAAACAGGAATGGAAGCGTTGAAAACCGTGGAGCAGACCACATCGGATAACAGTAAAGCGTTTTCTATTCCATTTAAGGTAGCCGGAGGAAGTTATAACCTTCGCTTGGAGGCAAATGGTCTGGAGGGTGCGGAATATTCTTTCAGAACCGATGCATTGATGGATGCGCTTTCCATAACCGGTGCGAAATTATATCCGTTGGTAGAACAAATTTCCGGATATCTCGCTACATTGGAAAGCCTGATATCTCAATGTCAGGAAAATGGCATGCCAACTGATTATGAAACTGCCAATTATGAGATTATAAAAGAATCTTTGAACTATATCCGTTTGGAGACCAGCAAGGGATATTTTGAACGCTTGCCCCAGTATTTGTATTCTCTTGGTCGTATTTATAACGAAACAGCAGA
Source organism: Clostridia bacterium (assembly GCA_017546205.1). Classification (GTDB taxonomy): domain Bacteria; phylum Bacillota; class Clostridia; order Monoglobales; family Monoglobaceae; genus Ructibacterium. Next base: position 41,576 of record JAFYXJ010000025.1, read on the forward strand.
CAGTTTGCGTGCATATCTGGATGGTACCAAAACTCCCGTTGCGGTACCCAAATATCTGACCGGCGATATCTCGATAGATGGTACAACCATTTTGGCAAATACAACGACAGATGGTACAGAAGAGGAACGACCGGTATTCTTTGTGGGATATGGAAACTTTGAGACTGTTTGTGAACTGATTCCTATGTACTCCAAGATTGGCGTTAACATGATTGCGACCGATATTCTCAGGTTAAACCGTGTTATTACACAATATAATACCAATATTGTTAAAAATTGGTACCTACAAGGCAGTGCAGACGCTGTCAGTGATTTTACACATACCAACGAAACAAGTGCGTCGGGTAGTTACAGTATCAAAGTAACCAATCCACAGACTATTAATAATGCATACCATTATCTCCAACAGACTGTACGGGTTGAGCCTAATACCACTTATGTACTTGGGTTAAAAGCAAAAGGTACCGGTATTAATGATACATGGTTTGCGGCACAGGATTTGGATATGGTGGGAAGAGAGCATATTCAGAATTCCAATGATTGGAAGGATTATGAGATTGAGTATACCACCGGTGCTGATGAGACCTCGCTCTTGATTAACATCACTGTGTGCGGCGCAACCACAGCCGTATACTTTGATGATGTGTATTGTATCAAGAAAGGTACCACGGAAAACCTGTTCGCCAACGGCGATTTTGAGACGCCCAGAGACCCCAAAACATCTTTGGAGACAGAGGCAGAACAATATGGCGTTTACATTGATTTGGAGTGGGTTGATAAGTATCGTCAACTCCTGCAGGCGGCAGAGGATTACAATATTATGGTTACAACTTCTGTAAGCCCTCATTATATGCCTCAGTTTATTTATGATCGGTATCCTGATGCCAAAGATGATACTAATTTCTTGCCATTTAATCCGGAAAATCAGGATATTCGCAATATCATCAGTGTTTTTGCAAGACTGCTTGGAACTATCGTTGCGGATTATGATTCTGTTTGTGACATCGGTCTTTTGAATGAATCGCAGTTCTATGGTTTTTCTGAAGATGCTGATGGCAATAAGACTCCCAAGCCTTACTGGAATGATCGGTGGCATGAGTATTTGAAAAATAAATATGGAAACATTAGTAATTTGAATAAAGCGTATGGCTTGGATGGAATTGTAAATCAATTTTTAGGTAAGGCATATACAAACTTCAACGATGTAGAAATGCCCACCAGTGTTCAGGCAACTCCGGTATTTAAGGACTATTATGATTTCAGTACCGGCGTGTTGTCAGAATTCCAGACATGGCTTGCAGGTGAGGTAAGAAAGACTGCTCCGGCGGATATTATGATTCATTCTAAGGTCATGCAGTATACCAATTATGCCGGAAGATATTTCATGGTTAATGGTTCTGACTATGAACAGATTGCAGACACCATGGACGTAAACGGATGCGATACCAATTCCAACTATATGGGGAATAATCCGTTCAGTTCCAAGATGTTATGGTATGACTATATGACATCGGTTAAAGATGCACCGGTATGGGATACAGAATCCCATAATAAACAGGACTCCGAAGAAGTAGTTTACGACGAACTATTACCTTATTATGTTTCTGCAGATTTATGGGACGGTGCTGTTCATGGCAGAGGAACATCAGTAATGTGGGTATGGGACTATGATGAATTCGGTGTTCCGTGGGGAATTTCGTATTACAACAACATGAACTATGCAATGCGACCAAGAGCGGTTGCGGAGAATAGTAAGGTATCTATGGATATGCAGCGGCTCTCCAAAGAGATTTCTGCACTTTCCAAAGCGGATGCGAAGGTTGGATTGTTGTTCTCAAGAACCGGTTTGATGTATGGTACAGGAACCGGTAATATTACCGATCAATTTGATGCTTATGAACAAATTTTATTTACCGGTCAAAAAGTTGGAGTTATCTCCGATAACATGCCGGAGGATGTAAATAAGTATGAACTTGTGGTAATACCCAATAATGTCACCAATATCCCGGCAGAAATGCTGAATGCATTGCATGCATATCAGGATAACGGCGGTCAGATTTTGATTCTCGGAAACGGTACTACCCTTTCTAAAGATGAATATAATATTTCTCACAGTAATTCTGTTGTAAACAATGTTTTACAGCGCGCGGATCGCAGCAGTACCGTTGCAAGCAAGATTAAAACAATGGAACTTTCTGAGATTGTTTTGATTGATACTGCGACCGAGAAACCTGTAGAGGGTGTTGAATGGTCTTACGCAACTATGGGCGAGAACTATGTGGTTAATATCCTAAACTATTCCATGGATGATAAGGATGTAAAGAATATTAAACTGCAACTCAATGGTAAGGATTTGACCGGTGTGAAAGAACTTCGCAGCGGCAGTGTGGCAGATGTATTTGCCGCAAAACCGTTCCAGCCTATGTTGATGAAAATTGAACCGTTACGATTGGATCTTGTTGATGTAAACGGAACAGTTCTGGAATCCGGTATTACAACAATAAAAAGCGGAAGAATCCGCTGTGAATCATTGATTGATGGTGATGTGATTCTGGCACTTTACAAGGACGAAACTCTTGTCAAAGCATGTGTTGGAACATGTGAACTTGATATTACAGCAAATGAAAGCGGCAGTTATCGCTTGATGGCAACTGTATGGGATATGGAAACCCTTGAGCCGCTTACTGATAGCATAAATCTAACAATGGAGGTAGAATGATGATGCAATTGAAAAAAGTGCTTGCAGGTGTTCTGACTATAGCAATCAGTTGTTCTCTCATGCCTGTATGGGCATCCATTAATGGTACAGAAAAAGATATAGTCAGTATTTCCGGTTGGGAAGTTTGGTCTCAGAAATCCGATTCTGCAGTTTATATTGAAGATATGAGCAAGCAGGGAAGAGGCAATGTCCTGAAGCTGGATAATAAGACTGTAAAAGTGGTTGATAACTGCTATAGTGCTGCAACCACTAAAATAAGTGTAGAGGCAGGAAAAACCTATAAGATGGAGTTTGATGCCAAAGCACAAGATGCAAAAGGTGTGCGATTCACCTTTGACTGGGGACAGCGGTTTTCTATGACTCCGGTTGCGTCCACCTATGATTGGAATACCTTTAAGTTTTCCTATACACCCACTGAGACTAAAACACTTATTCCGCAATGGTGGGTAGACGATAAGACAGAGGGATTCTGGCTTGATAATGTCAGAATGTATGATGTAGAAAACCCCGATGTTAATTTGGTTGTCAACGGAAGTTTTGAAATCTTTGATGGTGTGATTGAAGCCTTTGCTAATACCACGGCAGCAACCACCGGAGGAAACAATGGAAACTTTGATGTTTTCTATAAAGAGGGAATTACCGTTGATGGTAAAAAGGATGATTGGGACGGCGTTGAAGTCCATGAAATTACCCAACGTGATGAGTTGGGCGGTGTGATTACCAATATCATTACTGCAAATATCCGATATGCGTACGATAACGAAAAACTGTACTTCTTTATGGAGGTCAATGACCCCACCCATGTGGCAAACGCCACCTCCCGTTTCTGGGAAGGAGACAGCATGCAGTTCAACTATGTTTCTCCGGCGGCGCTCGGCACCGGTACCAAAGGCGGTATCAGCATTGCAACCGATGATGGTAAAGTTTATAAAACGGCGGATACGTATGAGGGTACTGCGGTCAGAGATGGGGACATGACCTACTACGAGGTTGCTGTTCCCTGGACGGCAGGCTATGACGGTATTGTTCCTGAAAAATTCGGGTTTGATGCTATTGTCAATAACAATGATGGTAACGGGCGTGTATATGCTCTGGAAATCACAGAAGGTATGGTAAGAACTACAACCGTCGGTTATTATAAGGATTTGCTAATCTGGAAACCGGTTGGTGATGTAGTTGCCTATATGGATTATCCGTTGTCTGTTGCAGCGGGCGAGGGTGAAGGCACTCTGCATTTTAAGAATTTATCTGATGGAACCAAGTCGGTTCAGATTTCTTCCCAATCTGAGGGCATCAACCAAAGTGTGGCGGTACCATCAAACGGATCTACCAGTATCACATTCCCCTTAAATACGATGCAAGCAGGGGCAAAGACGATTTCTGTGACTTTAGGGTGTGACGGAAAAAGCAATACCATTGAACATCCAATGAATGTTTATTATGGACACACGCAGTATCTTCAGTTGGTGGATAAACTTGATGGTTACATCAAAGAACTTAAGGATTTGATTTATCGCTGTGAATATAAGGGAATGGAAGTCGACTATGAGATGGCGGCGTATTCCTATCTCTGCAAGTTCAGAGAGATTATTCCCAAGGAAGCAGCATTTAATGATTATTCCAGAATGCACATTTACGATGAACAATATGCAGAAATTTTTGAAAAAGCAAAAACGGATTTGCTTGCCTACTTAGATGGCAGTAAAAAACCGTTGGAAGTTCCTAAATATGTAACTTCTCCTGTCCGTAAAGAGGGTAAAGCGTTTTATGCTATGACCGAGAACAACGGAGTTCTCGAGGAAAGACCGATTTTCCTGCTTGGGTACGGACACATTGAGACTCCTGCAGATTTGGTTGATTTTTGGCCTACGGTTGGTTCCAATATTTTTACCACCGACTTGACCAGAATGAAAGACACATTCTCGGCATACCCCGCAAATCCGGCGAAATACTGGCATCTTGCAGGAGGTAATAATGCCGTAGGTACTTTTGAGCATACCGACGAAACAAGTGCAAGTGGTAAGTATTCCATGAAGGCTGTAAATGAGAAGAATACCGGAAGTGAATATCGTTACATGCAACAAACGATTACGGCAAAACCCAATACTACCTATGTGCTTGGATTGAAAGCAAAAGGCAGTAAGATTACGGATGGATTCTTCTGTGCACAAGATCTGGATATGGTTGGCAGAGTGAAAATTGTAGATTCTTCTGATTGGGTGGAATATAGTGTAGAACACACCACCGGCCCTTGGGATGATTCTTTGCTTATTAACATTGTGATTCCAGGAACCATTGAAGCGATGTACATTGATGATGTCTATTGTGTGGAAAAAGGAACTACAGAGAATCTTTTCAGAAATGGTGACTTTGAAACCTTAAAGGATCCAAAGCCTGATTATGAAAAAGAGGCAGAGGAGATGGGTTGGTATATTGAGCGTGCATCCGAGGACAGAATCCGCGATGTGCTTCAAAAAGCAGAGGAAAGCAATATTCTGGTTGATTTGGGTATGGCAACCAACTATATCGATAACTGGATGTATGAATGGTATCCGGATTTGAAAGAAACCTATACCAATTTTATGCCTTATGCAATGGATCACCCCATGATTCGTAAGATGATAGATATCCAGGCAGCACATATTGCGCAAATCCTGAATGATTATGATTGTATTGCAACCTTCATGCTGATCAATGAGGCACAGTCGTATCTTTATGATGGTACTCGATATATCCCGAAATGGCAGGAATACCTAAAGAAAACCCATGGTACTATCGAGAATCTAAATGCGGCTTATGGCTCCAATTACAGTTCTTTTGAAGAGGTTACCATGCCTCCGAGTATGTTGCCGGAGGGACGAACCTATGATTACTACCACTTTACCTCTCAAGAAATGACAGAGTGGCACCAATACATGGCAGATGCACTTCGAAAGCATCTGGACCCCAACACCATGCTTCATACCAAGATTATGACATACATTTATGATCATGGTGGTTATAATTTGATGAATGGTGCTGACCATGAATATCTTGCATCAGTAACAGACTTGAACGCCAACGATACACGTACCACCCGTAAGAATAGTATTACTATTTTAGACAAGATGGCTTGGTACGATTTCCAGGCATCGGTTATGGATGCTCCTGTCCTTGATGGAGAGGAACACATTTATGAAGATGTTCGTGAGGCTGACCATGCACCCATTGCAAGACATCATGTGGCAACAGAGATGTGGGATGGATTGTTCCATAACAGAAGTGCATCTATGATATGGATGTTTGACTTGAATGAGTTTGGTACTCCGTGGCTTCATATTCCGAACTACTTAAATGCAAACTTTGCGTTCCGTCCTGCGGATTCTGTCATGGTTTCCGAGGTTATGTTGGACGCACAACGTCTGGCAAAAGAGATAGTTGCGTTCCAGGAAAAAGAACCGGAAATCGGTCTCTTGTATTCCAGAACCAGCGTTATTTACGAAAGTGAAGCAACTAGATTGATTACTGCGGCATATGATGAAGCGCATTTCAGCGGTCAAAAAGTTGGTTTTGTAGGAGATTCCATGGCAGACCAGATTGACAAGTACAATCTGTTTATTGTTACTGGATCTACCAATGTTTCCAAGGATATGCTTCATGCCATCAAAGCCTATATTGAAAAGGGTGGCAAGGTACTTCTCATGGGAGAAAACCAACTGGCTCGGGATGAATATAACAGACCTCATGATCAGGCAATTCTTGATTACATTTATGCAAATTCCGATAGAACAAGTACAGTGAAAGAAAAGATTGATGCAATGAACCTGTCCGAAGTTGTTTTGGTTGATGCTGAAACTGGAAACAAACTTGACAAAGTCGAATGGTCGTATGTAGAATATGAAGGAAAGATTCTGGTTCATATCGTAAACCATCATAATGAAAACTATAATGATACCAAAGATTTTAACGCAAAGATTATGTACAACGGTAAACAGGTTATGAACTATGATGAGCTTAGAAGCGGCGAAAGCATGACAGGAAATATTTTATTGAAAACCTATCAGCCGGTTCTGATTTCTTTCGACAAATAATTGAGTCAAGGCAAAGCCAAAAATGGCTTTGCCTTGAGAAGCATAATATAAGAGTCAGTATAAACAGGTGAATTTTATGGCGTACAATTTTAGAAGTCAAATGGAAATGATAGAGGCAACCATTCCCCGCCTTTATCGTGAAGTATATGTTCCGGTGGCAGAGGTGGATATGACTGTTTATCGGACACCGGAACCGGTTTCTTTCCGTGATAAACTGACGGGAATTGAAACTCCGGTGAAAAAAGGTGATGTCTGGGGTAGTGTATGGGAGTGTGGATGGTTCCACATTACCGGTACTGTTCCGGAATCTGCCAAAGGGAAGCAGGTTGTTCTCTATCTGGATGCGCATAGTGAACTTTGCGTTGTAGATAACGATGGTGTACCGGTTCTCGGTTTGTCCAGCGGTAGTTGCATAAGGGTTCAACCGGATTTTGGATGTTTTGGTATCCGTAAACGAGTGTATCCCATTTGTGACTGTGCAAAAGGCGGAGAAAAATTGGATATCTGGGCAGATGCCGGATGTAACTATATTTCTGAGGCGGAGCATCCTGTACGTGGTAAGGTAGGAGAAATTGAGTTTGCAGATATTTGTATTTACAGAGAAAATGTAAAGCAGTTGTTTTACGATTTCTTTTTGCTGTATGATTTATTGCAAAATCTTCCAGAAGACAGTGCTAGATACCATAGGATTCGGCAGAGTCTTTTTGATGCATCCTGCAGGATTTTCTCCTGCACCGATGAGGAAGTGGAAGAAGCATCGACAATTTTGAAAAAAGAACTGGATAAAAAAGGCGGAGACGCTGACCTGTCCTTTACGGCCATTGGTCATTCTCATATTGATCTTGCATGGCTCTGGCCAATCCGTGAGACAAAGCGGAAAGGTGCCAGAACATTTTCCAATGCAATTCATTTTATGGAAAAGTATCCAGAGTATATGTTCGGTGCAAGCCAACCCCAACTCTATCAATGGGTGAAAGAAGATTATCCCGAACTTTATGAACAGGTGAAACAAAAAATTAAAGAGGGCAGATGGGAGACCCAGGGTGCTATGTGGGTGGAACCGGATGCCAATGTTACAGGTGGTGAATCTTTTGTCCGTCAGTTTCTTTACGGAAAGCGGTTTTTCCGCGATGAATTCGATAAAGATATGAAGATTCTGTGGTTGCCTGATGTGTTTGGTTATAGTGCGGCTCTCCCTCAGATTCTCAAAAAGAGCGGTGTGCCCTATTTTCTTACCATTAAACTTGGTTGGGGAAACAGACATAATCAGCATCCCCACAATACATTTAAGTGGCAAGGTATTGATGGCAGCGAAGTGCTTGCGCACATGCCACCGGAGAATGATTACAGTTCTTTTGCAATTCCGTCAAGTCTCCGCCGTGCAGAACGGGAGTACAAGGATAAGTGTGTTTGTGATGAAGGACTTATTCTTTACGGTATCGGTGACGGTGGCGGCGGCCCTGGCAGATTCCATCTGGAAATGATGAAACGGGAGAAGAACCTTTCCGGTTTGCCGCCGGTAAAACAGGGGTTTGCAGTTGATTTTTTTGACCGGTTAGCAGAAAATCAGGAAAAGTATGCGACCTATGTGGGTGAATTGTACTTTGAAATGCATCAGGGTACTTATACCACCCAGGCACGCAACAAGAAATATAACCGTAAAATGGAAAAACTGCTCCGTGAGGCAGAGTTTGCATCTATCGCAACAGGCAGTACATACCCCAAAGAAAAACTGGATGAAATCTGGAAAGAGGTGCTTTTGTACCAGTTCCACGATATTCTGCCCGGTTCGTCCATCAAGCGTGTCTATGATGAATCTCTGGCGCGTTATGCGGTCCTTTATGATGAGACAGAGGCAATTGTGAAAAAAGCTTATGGAGAGGGCGAATATGCAATCAACTCTCTGTCATGGGATCGATGTGGATGGGAGAAGATTGACGGCAAGTGGTATTATCTTATCACACCGGCTATGGGCAGTACAGAACTTAAGGATGGTATTGCATCCAAGGAAGTGCCCGTATCTGATTGTGGTGTACTTGACAATGATTGTGTAAGAGTGTTTTTTGATGAAGATGGTTCACTTCTTTCTGTCTATGACAAGAAAGCCGATCGAGAAATTCTGCGTGACAAATCCAATATTTTTACCGTTTATCACGATGAGGGCGATGCTTGGGATTTCAGCGAAAGTTACAGATCCCAGAAACCAAAATATTTCGAACTGATAAAAGCGGAAGCTTTTCATGACGGACCGGTTAAGGGTGTCCGTCAGGAATATGTGTTTGGCGAGAGTAAGCTGTGGCAGACCATTTCTATTACTGACGGAAGCCCTGTGGTAACCTTCGATACCAAAATTGACTGGAAAGAACGGGCGAAGATGCTCAGAACCTCTTTTGATACAACCATTGTAACAAGTGAGGTTACCTGTGATATCCAATATGGTTCCATCAAGCGGAATACTCATGAAAATACCAGCTGGGATGTAGCAAAGTTTGAAATTTGTGCCCACAAATATGCTGATTTATCCGATGCCACCTATGGCGTTGCGTTGATGAATGATTGTAAATACGGATACTATGTGAAAAACGGTGTTATGGATTTAAGCCTTTTGCGTAGCGCAATGCATCCTGGCGAAAGAAAATCTTCCTTCCGTACTGATACAGCGATTCACACCTTTAAATATGCTCTGTATCCTCATGAAGGTTGCCTGAAAGACAGCGATGTTTTGAAAAAGAGCTATGAATTGAATCAGGATCTCTGGGTTGGCGGCAAAGTAGAACAAATGTTCACCATTTCCAATCCGGACATTATTGTGGAATCGGTGAAAAAGGCTGAGGACAGTGACAGTATCATTGTTCGTATGTATGAGACCAAGGGCGGATGTGCAGAGACCGCGATTCACTTTACCAAACCTGTTAAGTCTGCATATCTGGTTGATATGATGGAAGAAAATGAAAAAAAAATAGACCTGAACAAGATTCCATTCCACGGATTTGAGATTGTGACGGTCAAAGTAACTTTATAAAAATAAGGAGAGAGAAAAAATGAAAAGAACAATTGCAATGGTAATGGCAGTTCTGCTGATGGTCTCTATGCTTGCAGGCTGCGGTAACACAAACGACAAGAATGATAAGGGTCAGACGATGATTTCTGTCGGTAGCTGGCCTACCAAAGAAGGTCTGGAACTGGATGCAATGAATGCCAGAAAAGACCGTTTTGAGACAGATAATGCAGACGTTGAAATTGTCCCCGATGAGTGGAAATTTGACAGAAGAACTTTCTATGCAAAGGCTGCAGGAAATCAACTTCCCACCGTGTATTATGCAGGTTTTACCGAAATGGCAGAAATTATTTCATCCGAACTTTCTGCTGATATCAGCAATGTATTGAAAAAACGCGGATATGACGGTATGATCAATCCGGCGGTATTAAAAGCAATTTCCAATGATGACGGAGAAATCAAATCCTTCCCAATGTTTGCATATACTTTGGGATTGGCATTCAACGCAGATTTGCTGAAACAGGCAGGCTACCTTGCAGAGGATGGAACTCCCCATCAACCGGCTAGCTTGGATGAAATGGTTGAAATGGCGATTGATATCAAGGCAAAAACCGGTAAAGCAGGATTGGTGCTTCCCTCTGCGGATAACGGTGCAGGCTGGATTTTTACCGCTCTTGCATGGTCTTTCGGCGTAGATTTCATGGAAAAAGACGAGAATGGCAAATGGCATGCTACCTTCAATACTCCTGAGGGTGCTGCAGCACTTCAATGGTACAAGGATTTGAAGTGGAAGCATGATGTTATTCCGGCAAACACTTTGGTTACTACAGAGGAATGGAACAGAATTATGGGTTCCGACAATGCAGCAATGAGCATCAACTCCGGCGACTGGGCAAAGAAAGTTGTTAAGTTTGGTTTTGACCCGAAAAAACTTGGTATGATGGTAATGCCTGCAGGTCCCAAGCGTCATGTAGTTCTGCTTGGCGGTGATGTACAGTGTCTGCGTAACGATTCCACCGAGGATCAAATTGATGCAGGTGTTCGTTGGCTGGAGACTGCAAACTCTTTCAAATTAACTGAAGACTACAAAAAGACTACTGAGGATGCTATCAAAACTCAATTGGATATGAAGCAACATGTAGGTGTACATAACATGAGCGTTTGGAGTTCTGAGTCTGAGAGCCTACAGTGGTATAACCAATACCTGGATGATCAAACAAACGGAAATCCCAACCATGTAAGACTTTACAATGAATTTGTTGCAAATCCAACTTGCGAAATTCAGGCTGAGGAACCGGTTTGTTGCCAGCAACTTTATGGAATTCTGGCTGGATGTATTCAGGAAGTATGGACCAACCAAGATGCAGATTGTGCTGCAATCATGGAAAAAGCAAATGCTGAATTCCAGCGCGACTATCTCGACACGCTTTAAAAACAAAAAACTGCCTACGATTGTAGGCAGTTTTTTTCATGGTGGAGGTGAGGGGAGTTGAACCCCTGTCCGAAGAAGTATCCCCACAAGGCAACTACGAGCGTAGTCAGTGATTAAGATTCCCTGACCGACCCATTCACTGACAAACAAGCCGATGAGGTAGCTTCATCAATCGTGGCAGGGTCAAAGCTTTCCCTGCTCATGTGCACCGCTTTTGATGATACTCTGCACCGGAGCCGCGGTAACCCCGGGAGAGCAGCTGCGTTAATTAGGCAGCGTAAGCTAAATTATTGTTAGCGTTTAATTTTAGGTTGGGTTTTTTACGCAGAACCCGCTGCGGCTCGCTCCTCATGTCTCTACAACCCCGTCGAAACCTTTACACCCCCATATCAGCGCTGATTGAATTCTTTCATGGCACGGCTCATGTTCCGTTTTGCATCCCGCTCCGCAATGGATGCACGTTTGTCATAGTCTTTTTTACCACGGCAAAGACCAAGACTTAACTTGACATACTGTCCTTTGAAATATAACTTTAACGGAATCAAGGTATATCCCTGCTGCTGCGTAAGCCCAATCAGTTTGTTAATTTCTCTGCGATGGAGAAGCAACCGACGGGAACGTAACGGATCTCGGTTAAAGATATTTCCTTGCTCATAGGGACTGATGTGCATACCAATCAGGATTGCTTCACCGGTTTTGCAGGAAACATAACTGTCTTTCAAATTAACCCGACCTTGACGGATGGATTTTACCTCGGTGCCGAATAACTCAAGACCTGCTTCAAATTCTTCATCTACAAAGTAATCATGATATGCTTTTTTATTCTGTGCAATTATCGGATTGCTTTTGTCCTTTGCCATTCGTTTCACCGCCTTGTTTCAGAATTTCCATACAGCTTGATTAGTATACCTTGATTTTGAAAAAAAGTCAAGGGAAGAATGTCAGGAAAGGAGACCGTATTTTTCCTTTACAGTCAAGATTCGACGGACGCTTTGGTTGATCCTCTCCTCGGTTAAGGTTCCGTCCATAAGAGCGTTTATTATACCCTCAAATGCCCGATGCATGTCTTCAGGACAAAGAATCATATCACAGCCAGCCTCAATCGCCATAACGGCTGCAACATCGGATTCATAATGGTCAGAAATGGCTTTCATTTCCATGGCATCAGTAATGACCACACCTTGGAATCCAAGTTCGCCACGCAAACCATCAGTAATCAGTTTTTTGGAAAAAACAGCAGGTACAGCATCTACCTCGGGCACAGTGATGTGTGCGCACATGACAAAGTCAGCCCCGGCATCGATACCGGCACGAAAAGGAATCCATTCGCAATTTTTTAATTCTTCCAATGTTTTATGATTATACGCAGATTGACTATGCGTGTCCTCTTGGGTATCACCATGTCCAGGAAAATGCTTTAAGGTAGCAATGATTCCATTTTCCTGAAATCCTTTTACTGCAGCAGAAACCAGTTGTGCCGCCTCTTCCGGAGAATCGGAATAGGCTCTGGTGCTGATGACGGTGTTCTGGGGATTGGTCCAGACATCAGCAACCGGAGCATAATTCAGTTGAAACCCTAAGTCTTTCAAATCACATGCAATGGATGCGGCATTTTCATAGGCAACAGTTTCGCCTTGCTCACGATAAGTATACATGGGTGAAAATTGAGTTGTACCGAGGGTATCTGCAACTCTTGCAACCAACCCACCCTCTTCATCAACAGAGAGAAATGGAGTAATTTTGGAGTACTCACGGGTGTTTTTCAGCATTTGGCGTGTCTGTTCCGGCGATTTTAGATTTTTAGCAAAATAAATAACACCGCCAACAGGATATTGTATCAGTGATGTCTTGGTTGCATCGCCTGCCTGAGTGGCAGTCCCGATGCCGGTCAGTGCCTCTGGTGTAACCACCAGAAGTTGATAACATTTTTCTTCCAGAGTCATGGAAGAAAGCAGTGCATCGACAGTAGATGGAGCTGGTTTTTGACTGCATCCACACAGAAAAAATAAAAGGGGTAATATTAAAAATCGTTTCATAGTTTTGCTCCTTTTTTCGAATGTTATGTTTAGTATACCAGAAAATACTAAAAAATAAAAGATTTTTTTCAGGTTTTGCTGAAAGCCTATAAAACTAATTTAGTGTGGAAAAGATTTTATCATTGAAATCTCGCAGAGAAATTGAGTTTGGAAATTACAATAATGGTCAAACTTGGTTGTTTATGAGATTTTTTCAACTGTTATAATTTTATAAATTATGGATATTTTTTTATAACCGATATCGAAAAATTTATAAAATATCCGTATTTATTTATAAAATATGTGCAAAAAAATTTGGAGGTTCACTCCTCCGAATTAAATGATTAATCAACAAAAAATATAAGCCCCGAATGAGGAGCTTATATTTTTCAAAACTTATTCAGCACTTAAATTTCTTTCTCTTCTACTAATGTTATTAGCAAGAGCAATTGCACTACGGTAATTTCCTAGATCAAAATCTGGCTCAAGCCTTGAAATTACCATTACACCCTTTTCTTCCAGCATTTCCAAAACACAACACATTTCATAAACACTTGGTGCCATAAAATCTGTTATACTCCCAACAACAATTGCATCACCCTCTGCAACAACACCCAACAAAATCCCCAATTGCTCTGTCTGACCTGCCTTATCTTCAAAGTAGTTACAATCAGGTATATTGTAAAACATTGCGTGAGAATAGAGGACGAAGGGGTCTCCGCTCGCATAAGCAAACAGATTCCCGTTAATTTCCATACCCCTAATAAACATTATACCACCCCTTCATATGGATTTCCAACAAATAGATAGAGCACAAATGTATTTTTATCAAAAATTGAATACCCAGCATTACCAACCAATCCTTCTTCTTTTACTGACTCCAACAATTCAGATGTAATAGTGTCCACTTCAACAATAAATCTAATATCTATATTTTTCTTCACTATTTCATCGCTTTCTTTTGAGCTTTTTGCAACAATATGTATTGCAAGGCAATCTTTGTCAGCAACATTGTAAATGACTTCAGTTGACAACCCTTTATTTTCAATTCTTTTTAGTACAGAAGCTACTCTTCTATCTATTTCCATAGCAAAATCAAAATTCGAAGAAAGCCCATTTAAAGAGAAACGTTTTATATCTCCCATATTAATCCTCCTTCCTTAAGTACACATGGCAAATGAGCCAGTGGAAACAAAAACCTTAAAATTTGAAAATATCCTCACCTTTTCAAAAATTCGTTTCTAATATAATTTAAATCCGCAGTCTCCGATTTCGGGGGTAACATGTATATAAATTGTTTTTTTAACTACAAAAAATTTAAAAACTGTCCATTTTCTATTTTACGAAACACAAAAACGGCGACATCGCCTGCATTCTGCAAGCGAGCCGCCGTTATCATTTGCCATTACTGGTTTTTAACTTTATCTGCTACTAAGTTGCTCAAAAAGGTCACTTCCCAATACTTTTAGAGACGTTCTTGCAACTTCAAGCATAACCATAATCATATCTTTGTCGTTCCAATGTCCACCTTCGCCTTTTGTATAGATTGAAACAGCTTGTAGCATAATAGTTGCTCCGTTACATTTTACAAATCTATTTTCACATAAATTAGTATTAATAGGCATACCGTAATTTGCAGCTGTCAATCTGTCAAGCCTGTTTAATGTGCCGTCATTATAAACTAATACTACTTTCCTTCCGTCAGGTCTTGTAACCGTCACATTTTGTGTCAAAAAGTTGGAACCCTCCAAAAATAGAATATACGGGAAATGTCTTTCCGATAACATAAAATTTGAAATCTCATTAACATTCTTATAAGCACGTTCAATGGCATTTCCTGCTGCCATCAAATCTTGGTTGTTCTTCTTTCCAACAAGTTTTCCTGCACTGATATTTTCAATATCCTTTCCTTGGTGTTTGGCTTCTGACACTAATACAACTCGCCATTCCCCTTTATCATCTTGAACTTCGATAATTCCACCATCAGGCCTTATACTAGCACTCTCCACAAAAAGTGTTTGTCCTAAATAATCATCCACCTTTTTTAGTGCCTTGTTAATTTCTTTTTTTGACAGGTCTTTCCTATAGCGAAATTTTAGCATTGGAAACTCGAATTCGAGTTGTTTAATTACAAAAAGGGAAGTATTACCAACTTCTTTGTCATGTATTTGTGCATCCTTATGAAATATAGTTATGGGTCCTTGTCCTTCTTTTTGTTGTGCTGTTAATCTGCCAGACTGTCCTTTTTTCATTGATATGTAACCCCCTTTTTATTAAATATTAAAAAAATCACTAATATTTTCTATTTTCTTGTACTGTGTATTTTGTCCTAATTTATTCATTTGTTCAATGTGCTTGTTGAAATAATCTATCGAAACAATGTCACTATCACACATCAAGCAATGCCGTCCTTCTGCAATACACACTCTTCCAACAGTCCCACTTCCCGCAAAAAAGTCCAGAACAACCGAGCCTGGGTAGGAAAGAGATTTGACAAAACGTTCAATAATTTCAACAGGCTTCTGAGTTGGATGTCCCACTCGTTCTTTGCTGTTCCCGTTCAACCTGCCAATTTGCCAAACATTTGTCGGATTCTTCCCTTTTAACGTGTTTTCGGGATTGAGCCTTTTATCCTTTAACGCAAGTTTCAAATCTTCTTCTGAATACGGAACTCTTACAGAATCCAAATCAAAATAATAATCATTTGTTTTAGCCAACCAAATCGCTTCTTCGTGCCGATTAGCAAAATAACGGTGTGCAGACATACCATTCTTATAATACCAAATAATTGTATTTATCAATTTAAACTTAGAGCGATGACGAATATATTGAATTATATCAATTAAATCACCTGATTTTGAGTCTCTAAATTGTATTCCCCCAAAAATAACCATATTTCCGTTTTTGGACAAAACCCTGTATGCTTCACTTAGCCATTTTTCCGCCCATTCAATATAGTTTTCATATATATCCCAACCAGCCAATTCTAAGTTATATGGTGGGTCAATGCAAATTAGTTGAACAGATTCATCAGGCAATTTCTTTAGGAAGTCACAGCAGTCCATTATACAATGCAATACCTTTGTTTGACTGGGTTTCTCAAAATCATTTGCACATTTATGCTTTAACGCATTATCTTTACGCAGTTTATTTAATGACATAAGCGCATGATTGCTATGTGATTTGTTATGAATAGCCATACATATATACCTCTTTCTGTTAACTGGTATAAACCTGTTTTATTATACCATACACAGCGGTAAATTTCAATAAAAATTATGATTTTTACACTTTAAACATGTATAATTGTCAATGATGGGTGACACTTTTATTAAAAAATAAAAATACATCCAAATATGATGTCTTTACATTATCCCTAAATACTTTTCCATTACCTCATTTGGAGTTAGAAAATTTAAGCATATTTTGGGTATATTGTTTGACTTTTTATTATATTCATACAATTGTTTTCTTCCGTCAAACAAATCGTACATCTTCATCTTTTTGTAGAACCTTTTTTCATCTGTTCGATGTTGTCTTTCCACTTTACCATTGTGTCTTGGTGTGGCAACTCGAATTCTATGATACTTAATTCCCAAAAGATTAAGTGCTTCCTCGAAAAGACTTAATGTATCCTGATTATCGGTTAAATAAGCATTTGTAAATTCTCTTCCGTTATCTGTCTGAATTTCGCGTATTGGTACTGGAAATGCTTTTATCAATTTCAAAAGGAAATCCCTGGAACTATATGTGCTATGCTCATCATACATTTCTCTGAATGTCCACCTTGTACATTCATCAACCGCTGTATATTGATAATACTTTTGACCATTTACAACACAATAAGACGGCACATATTTAACATCAATCTGCACCTTTTGTCCCGGATATTCCGACCTTTGATATGGTTTGGGTTTGTACCCTTGTTTCTTTTTTATCTCAGGTTTTATCCATTTATTAACTACTCTTACCAAACTTGTATAACTTCTTTTATATCCACTTTTTCTGAGCGAATCCCACAGCATTATCATATCGTCTTTATATCTTGGATAACGCTTTAGGATCATATCCTTCTCTTCTTGTGTATGTTCATTTGGGTGATGATGTGGTCTGTGACTTTTATCAATCAAGCTTTTCCAGCTCTTACCATCATACTTTGCACGCCACTCATATATCGCATTTCTACTGATGCGATAATACCTAGAAGCTGCGGTTACACCGATTTTATAACTTTTTTTAATTACTCGTTGACGAAAGTGGGCATTTGATGCTAAAATGTTCATGGAAAATGACTCCTTACGATATTTGTTTTTTTTGGTCATTAAACATTATATCATATTTGGAAATCATTTTCCTTTTTATTTGTCACCCATCAATTGTATCATAACA
>JAFYXJ010000026.1 GCA_017546205.1 Clostridia bacterium
CCAAAGGTACCATCAAAGGGGAAACCTCTATGTACTTCTCCCCTCACGGTATGTGGGGTGCCCAGAAGGATTATATCAAGTCATCAGATAAGTGGGTAACCCACAAAGGAACCTACACCACAGGACCTGACCAGACAAAACTGGAAATGCACTTTATGTGTAATGACCAAGCAGAAATTTTCCTGGATGATTTCGCCTTGAAAAGAAAAGGATCTAGCTTAAATCTGGTAGAAAACGGTGATTTTGAACTGGGTGGAAGAGAATTGTATGGCTGGGAGCAAGAACTTTTGGATGAATATGGGATTCATATTCGTTGGAAGGGTCTTATGGATATGAAACGGGCATTGGAGGATGGTGCAAGAAACAATGTGGTTATATTGCTTGCGGCAAATTCCCATTATATGCCTAACTGGCTTTATGAAATGAGTGACGGAAGTTACAAAAAGGCCACAGATTCTGTTTTTGCCCCCTGGACAGTGAATAACGATTTTCTGCCCAAGATGTTCTCCTACAATGCAAAGGCGATGCTCAGCATAGCGGAGGGGTACGAAAATACCTATGCTATGAGTATTACCAATGAGCCTACCGCAAAATCTCATTTTGAGATTGATTGGTATACACCCGATTTTCAGGAGTACTTGAAAGAGGTTCACGGCACCATTAAAAACCTGAATGCAACCTATGGGGAAGGGTACAATTTTAAGAGCTTTGAGGAAATCAAGGTGCCAAAAGGCACAGAGCCCACACCTCTGTTTTCTGATTATCGCAAGTTTAACGATAAGCAGTTGACCAAGTTTTTAGGTGACTATGCAGCACACGTGAGAGAGGAGTTTCCCCAATATCTCTACGGTACCAAGATTATGATGAGTTTGAGCCATAACCATGACGGATATCTCCTGCAGGGTACCAACATGGAATATCTTGCCGATGTCTTTGATATCAACGGCAGCGACTCCTTCTCACAGCACAATACCACGCCGGTTTCCTTAAAGATGGCATGGTATGATTACCTTCGTTCCATCCGTGATGTTCCCATTGCTTGTTGGGAAGGCCATGTTACAGGGGATAGTCCTGTTGTTGCTGATGACCCAACGCTGGAATATAAATTTGAGGCAGATATTTGGAATGGTGCAGCGCATGGAAAGACCAGTTCTGTCATGTGGCTTTGGGATGGTACGGAAGAGTTTATTCGTTTTGCCCATACAGACATGGCATATCGACCCGACTGCCTCTACAGAATTGTAAAAGGACATATGGATATCAACAGACTGGCAGATGAACTGGTTGCTCTCCATGACAACGCTCCCTCTGTAGGACTTCGGTATTCCCGTATGTCCGGTGGTTACAACACCAATTATGGTATTGAACTGCAACAGGTGTATGAAGAATTGAGAAATACCGGTTATCGTTCTCACTTTGTGACCGAGTACAACATGGAAGAGATGCATGACCAGGATGTACTGGTTATCTTCGGCAGTCCCCATGTCACCAAGGAATATCTGGCTGAAATGAAAACCTATGTAGAGAACGGCGGAAAGATTGTACTGGTTGGCAGTGGATTTGACAATCTATATGATGATTACGATCGTCCTCATGATGCGGAAACGGTACGGTATATCTTTGATAATGCAATCTTTGTGGAAGAGGAAACTGACCTCAGCGACAAGATTCATGAGATTTCGCCTAACAAGATTCAACTGGTAGATGCAAAAACTGGCGAGAATCTTAACAACATGGTTGAATGGTTCTATACTGAGTATGAGGGTAAGTATTTGGTTCATATCTGTAACTATGACCCCTATGCGGATGTAGAGGTAAAGGTTCTGGTTGACGGTAAGGAAATTGATGGCTACAAAGAACTTCGCTACATGAATGAAGGAACAGGAAGTAATCTTCTGCTTGAGGCACAGCGTCCTATTTTCCTTCAGATAGCAAAATAAGTAAAAAGGGGCACAGAACTTCTGTGCCCCACTGGCAATTAAGGAGAACTGATGATGAGAAACGGAAAAGCACAAAAGGGTGCCGTTGAGGCAATGCTGACAAAATTGTATTTTGCTGCTATACCATATCTTTGTGATGTGAATGCCGAGGTTTATGTTACCCCGGAACCGGTACCTTTTTCTGAAAGAACAACAGGAGAAAGAAAAGAAATTCATAAGGGAGATACCTGGGGAAATCTTTGGGATTGCGGATGGTTTCATTTAACCGGAACTGTACCGGAAAGTGCAAAAGGCAAAAAGGTGATTCTCTTTGTGGATGTTCACGGAGAAATGTGTCTATACGACAATGATGGAAAGCCTGTGCAAGGGCTTACCAGTGGAAGCGTATACAAAACATTTTATCCCTTTGGCGCACGGAAACAGGAAATCCCTGTTTGCGACTGTGCAGAGGGCGGGGAGGTCATTGACCTGTGGCTGGATGCGGGATGTAACTATATTGACCACCAGCTTCCCTCTGTGGGAACGGTGGAATTTATGGATATGCGTATTCGCCATGAGTACCTCAAGGATTTATTCTATGATTTATTTGTCCTTTATGATTTGATGACCAATCTTCCTGAAGAAGATGAACGCTGCGATACCTTGCTGACCGCATTATTTGATGCAACCTGTGAGATTTATGAATTCACAGAGGAAGAGGTTGCAAAGGCACGGGCAATCCTTAAAAAGGAACTTGATAAAAAAGGAGAGAATGTCAACCTTTCCATGACTACCATCGGGCATTCTCATATAGACCTTGCATGGCTTTGGCCCATTCGGGAAACGAAACGAAAAGTAGTCAGAACTTTGTGTAACGCTTTACGAGCCTTTGAAAAATACCCCGACTATATATTTGGTATCAGTCAGCCTCAGATTTTTTCGTGGTTGAAAGAGGAGCAGCCGGCACTTTATGAGGAATTGAAAACACGGGTTGAGGACGGACATCTGGAATTGCAAGGCGGCATGTGGGTTGAGGCGGATAACAATGTTCCGTCAGGAGAATCTCTGGTTCGGCAGTTCCTTTACGGAAAACGCTTTTTCCGTCAGGAGTTCGGTAAGGAGATGAAGATGCTGTGGCTTCCTGATGTATTCGGATACAACATGGCACTTCCGCAGATTATGAAAAAGTGCGGCGTGGAGTATTTCCTGACTATTAAATTGCAAAATATGAGTCAGCATAATTTGTTCCCCTATAACACCTTTAACTGGAAAGGCATTGATGGAACAGAGGTTCTGGCACATATGCCTCCTGAAAGAAATTATAATTCTATGGGGATGCCTTGGTCTTTGATTCGGGCGGAAAAAAACCGTGTAGACACGGAAAGTCCGGGAGAGGCATTGCTTTTGGTAGGCGTCGGTGACGGCGGTGGCGGTGCTGGTGAACTGATGCTGGAATCTATGCAGCGTGACAGAAACCTGCAGGGGATTCCTACCCACAAACCGGGACATGCACAGGACTTTTTTGAAAGAATTGCGAAAAAACGTGAGAAATTTCCCGTATATGAGGGTGAACTGTATCTGGAAAAGCATCAGGGAACCTATACCACCATGGGACAAAATAAATGGTATAACCGAAGAATGGAGAGACTTCTCCGTGAAGTGGAGTTTGCATCAGTCGTTACGGGAAGTCCTTATCCTCAGAAACGGTTGGAAGAAATCTGGAAAGAGGTTCTTTTGTATCAATTCCATGACCTGTTACCTGGTTCTTCCATCAAACGTGTTTATGATGAATCTTTGGCACGGTATGCTGTGCTTTATGATGAAGTGAACACTATGATTGATGAAATGTACACAGAGGGTTGCTATGCAATCAACTCTCTGTCCTGGGACAGACAGGGATGGGAGAAGATTGACGGTAAATGGTATAACCTTTCTGTTCCTGCTATGGGAAGTACCCTGCTTACTGATGGAATAGAAAGTAAGGAAGTCGCCGTTGAGGATTGTGGTGTTTTAGAAAATGATTGTGTTCAGGTATTTTTTGATACGGATGGTGCCGTTCTTTCTATTTATGACAAAAAAGAGGAAAGAGAAAGTCTGCGTGAAAAATCCAACTGTCTTTCTGTTTACTATGATGACGGCGATGCGTGGGATATGAATGAACTTTACAGGATGCGCAAACCCAAGCAATTTCGTTTGGTGAGTGCAGAGGCATTCACAGATGGACCTATGCACGGAATCCGGCAGGAATATGTGTATGGCAAGAGCAGATTGTGGCAGACGGTTTCTATCGTAGATGGAAGTCCCATTGTTACCTTTGATACCAAGGTGGATTGGCAGGAGCGGGAACGCATGCTTAGAACTGCGTTTTATACGGATATTGATACCGATAAGGTAAGTTGTGATATTCAGTATGGTACCATCAAACGTAATACGCATATAAAAGATAGCTGGGATATGGCAAAGTTTGAAATCTGTGCCCACAAATATGTGGATTTATCCAACGATACATACGGCGTTGCCTTGATGAATGACTGCAAATACGGGCATTGCGTCAAGGAAAATATGTTGGATATTGATTTGCTCAGAAGTAGCAGTTATCCCAATGAGGAAGCGGACCGAGGAGAACATCATATCACTTATGCATTGTATCCGCATACAGGAACCCTGGAAGAAAGCGATGTTCTCAAAAAGAGTTACGAACTGAACCAAAAACTTTGGGTTGGCGGAAAAGTAGAACAGTTGTTCACCCTTTCCAATCCCGACATTGTTGTGGAATCGGTAAAAAAGGCAGAGGACAGCGATGCAATCATCATTCGCATGTATGAGACTAAAGGCGGATGTGCGGAAACTGCAATAAACTTTACCAAACCTGTAACATCTGCATACCTGGTTGATATGATGGAAGAAAATGAAAAAGAAATAGACCTGAACAGCATTCCATTCCACGGATTTGAGATTGTGACGGTCAAAGTAAATTTATAAGGGGGAGAAAAATATGAAAAAGACAATTGCGATGGTAATGGCAGTACTGCTTATGGTTTCCATGCTGGCAGGCTGCGGAGCAGGCGGCAATGACAAGAACGAGAACGGACAGACTGTGATTTCTGTCGGAAACTGGCCAAGCAAAGAAGGCGTGGAACTTGAGAATATGAATGCCAGAAAAGAGGCGTTTGAAACTGCGAACAAGGACATTGCCATTGAACCGGATTTGTGGGAATTTGACAGAAAGACTTTTTACGCAAAAGCGGCAGGCGGACAGTTGCCGATTGTTTACAATGCAGGGTTTACCGAAATTTCAGAGATTATGACATCAGAGTATGCGGCTTCCCTGACAGATGCCTTGAAAAAGTACGGCTATGAGGAAATGTTTAACCCCCATGTTCTTAATGCCATTAGCAGAGAGGGTAATGTTTATGCACTTCCCAAGATGGTAACGGTTATGGGACTTATGGTGAACACCGACCTTTTTGAAGAAGCAGGCTTGATGGAAGCCGATGGCACGCCCAGACAACCGGAAACCTGGTTTGAGGTTGTAGAGTTTGCCAAGAAGATTAAAGAAGCAACCGGCAAATCCGGATTTGTTATGCCGACGGCGAACGGCAGCGGCGGCTGGTTGTTTACCGCTTTGGCTTGGTCGTTCGGCGTAGACTTTATGGAAAAGGATGCTGATGGTAACTGGAAAGCAACCTTTAACACGCCGGAAGCTGCAGAGGCTCTGCAGTTCGTCAAGGATATGAAGTGGGAGCATGACATTTTGCCCTCCAACACCTTGGTGGATGGCGCAGAATGGCAGAAGATTTTTGGTACCGGCAATGCAGGTATCACCTTTGCAGCCGGTGAGTATCCGGCAAATGTAGTGCCCAAGTACGGTATCCAGCCCAATCAAATCGGTCTGATTGCAATGCCTAAGGGACCGAAAAACCACGTAACCTTGCTTGCAGGTGATGTAATCTGTGTCAGCAATGCGGCAACCGAGGATCAGATTGATGCAGCGGTTCGTTGGATAGGTGGAGAGATTACCCACAAGGCAACTGATGAATATAAGGCAAATAAGCAAAAGGAAATTGAAACCAAACTGAGCAACAATCAGATTGTGGGTATCAAGAGTATCAGTATATGGAATCAGGATGCAGAGGCTTTGAAGTATGAGCATCAGCTGATTGATGAAAAAACCAATGTGAATCCCAATCATGTGAAGCTGTATAATGAGTTTGCGGCTAATTGTCCCTGCGAAATCCGTCCGGAAGAGCCGGTGAACGCACAGGAGCTTTACAAGATTCTGGACAGCTGTATTCAGGAGGTTCTCACCAACAAGGATGCAGATGTAAAGAAAGTTTTGGAAAAGGCAAACAACGACTTCCAGAATAACTATTTGAATAATATGTAAAAACTGCTTTTAACAAATGTTAATGCCCCTGAGAGTATTTCTCAGGGGCGTCTACTTTTATATCTCGAATCCGTCTGTAATTCCATTCAGCATGATTTCTTTTCATAAGGTATACCTTTAGGAACAGATAAAAAAGGCATCCTCTCCATAAAGAGAAGATGCCGTATTTTAAATTCGCTATACAGTTAATCAAGTGAAGTGATGTGTTCTTTGAAAATATCCTTAAGCATAAAGATATCGCCTTCCAAACCTTTAAGGAAATTTGACTTATGCAAGTTATTAAAAATACGCAAACCATTTTCCTCGATTTTCTCAACGGGACAAAAGTTTGTGCCTTTTTTACTGATGTTTACTTTTCTTATCTCTCCTGCCCATTCATAGATATCCGAGAAAACATATTTGTGCAAAGACTTATAAAATTCGAAATCAACACTTTCAAATGGAATTTCAATGGATGCCTTTGTGATCAAGCCCATTGTTATATTTTGTTCTATTTCATTTAACTGTTCTTCGTTGCGAAGACCAAGTTTGTTAATTAAAACGGTGGTATTTTCATAGCAACCATCCGATACAGAATCTAACGAATATGGCATTATGCACCGCACCTCTTCAATAACATTTGTATATAAGTTTCTTTATCAATTTTACCTGTTACAAAATCTATGCACTGCGATTGCTGTTCGTCTGTAATTCGAAAGCCTTCCATTTCGACCGAGGCTCTGGCGTTATCTAAAGCTTCTTGATATCGAATCATTTCTTGTTCGCTCATAAAATCACTTCCTTGTACTATATTTTATCACACTATATTTAGATAATCAATAAAAATTTATTCTTCCCACATATCGAGCAATTCATTTAAAACAGCAATATGTTTAACCGCTCTTTCATAATCTTCAGGCAGCAAAAAGGTAACGCATGAACCGACATCTATAACCCAGAACTTAATGTTATCGTTGCTTATTTCTACTTTTTTAAAGTATAACACTATTGATATCTATTTTGACATCTTTTAATCAAGGTGTCCGCGGTTCGAATCCGCGATGGGTCACCAAGCGAAACCCTTTAACCTCAATGGTTTGAGGGTTTTTGTTTTTTAGTTTTATATTTTTCATCGGTTTTTTCTAACCAAATTCACATTAATTTTTTCTCTATACTAATTTTTCCTGCATAGTATTCACCCTTCATAAGGAGATGGTTTCCAAGGATGGAATCCTGTGCGGTCTTTCCGGCGGAATCAATGTAGCGGCTGCAATTAAGCTTGCTCAAATGCTCGGAAAAGGAAAAACGGTGGTCACTGTACTACCGGACATCACAGAACGATATTTTTCATCTCCGTTATTTGAAGACTAAATCAAAATCTACGGTTTCACATCCGAAATCGTAGGTTTTATTTTTTTGAAAAATATGGTAAGTTATAATAAATTTTTCCTTAGAAAAGCACTTTTGTTATAACCTTTGAATAAGAAAGAGCACTTTTGTTATAGGATTTCATATGTTTTTTTTCTACACTAAAATCAAGAATTTAACGGTGTAAACATAATAAAATAAATTGGAAAATACAAGGTTCAGTGGTAGCAATATCCAATGTATTTCACAGGGTGTTTATGATAAAATGAGGATGAGGTGAGAGCTATGTTTATCACAGAGCAGAAAGAATTGAAAAAATATAGACAAAGCAAACGGGTTTGGCAGGGAATCCCGGGTATTGAGGTTACGAAAAAAGGAAGAATTTTCTCTATTTTCTATTCCGGCGGTGTTCGGGAAGAAATCGGAAATTTTTGCATATTGACCATGTCGGATGATGGGGAACATTTTTCAGAGCCCGTTGCAGTAGCATATCTGGAAAATCATCGGTGCTATGATCCATGCTTGTGGATTGATCCTTTGGGAAGACTTTGGATGATTTGGTCAATTATGCCGGATAATGCAGTATATGGTGTAATCTGTGATGACCCGGATGCAGACAAACTGCAATGGGGAGAGCCGTTTATGATTGGGCACGATGTCATGCTGAACAAGCCAACAGTGATCTCTACCGGTGAGTGGCTGTTTCCCATTGCTGTCTGGAAAAAAGAAATCAAAGGAGAAATCCTTGACTACGATTTTATCGCTGATGATTGTTCCAGAGAAGCGGGAGCTTTTGTATACAGAACCATTGATCAGGGAAAAACCTTTGAAAAAATCGGCGGTGCTGATATAGAAAATCGCTCGTATGACGAACATATGCTTCTTGAACTCAAGGATGGACAGCTTGCAAGTTATGTAAGAACCAGATATGGAATCGGTGTCTCTTACTCCTTTGATTATGGAAAGACTTGGACAAAAGGTGAAGATAGTCGGTTGGGCGGTCCTTGTTCCAGATTTGCGATCCGACGGTTAAAGTCCGGAAGAATTCTACTCGTTAACCATGTAGACTTTAGCGGAAGAAACAATCTGATGGCATTGCTGTCTGATGACGAATGCGCATCGTGGAAGTATCGTATCATGCTGGATGAAAGAAGTGACGTTTCTTATCCGGATATGGTGGAAGGCGAGGATGGATATTTATATATTACTTACGACAGAGAGCGGGGCTGCTTCAAAAATTCTCTGGAAGAGGTTTATGATTGTGCCAGAGAAATCCTCTATGCAAAGATTACAGAAGAGGATATTATAGCAGGAAAACTGGTCAACTCTAACAGTAAATTGAGATGTATGATTTCCAAACTGGGAGAATACGAGGGAGATGGCGACAAACTGTTTTTGCGGGAGACAGACCGTCTTACCGATGAGGAAATTGCCGAATACTTTATTGAAAAATTCCCCAATAATATTTTGGAAAAGATTTTTGAACGGTATAACATCAACTGTGTGAATATGCACAAACTGGAAAATGACAAACTGGACCGGTTGATTGAACGTCTGGATGGAGAAAAGGGAAGTAAAAAACAGACAGTCATTGAGATTATTACTTTGATTCGTTCTGTTTCTGATATTACAGTAGATTATTTTCCCATTGTGAATCTGATTAAAAAGATTTTAATGGAAAATCTGCAAAGCGATCTTACCATTGATGAAATTTCAGACAAAATCGGTACCAGCAGATATTACCTGATGCACCAGTTCAAAAAAATTACCGGTATGAGTATTGTGAAATACAGAAATGCATTAAAAATTTCTTGCGCTAAAAATTTACTGATTCATACCGATAAATCTATGACAGAGATCGCACAGGAATGCGGATATACCGATTCCAGTTATTTTTCCAAACTGTTTATTCAAAGCGAGAAAGTATCACCAACTACATATAGAGCACAACTGAAACAAAAATAGAGGAAAAGAGAAGGAGGAAACATTCGTGAAAAAGACAATAGCAACAATACTTGCGCTGAGTATCCTGAACGGTATTCCTGCCATGGCTGCAGGAAGTACAGTTGCAATTACAAAACTTGCAGTAGAAGATGGAGTTATTTCAGCAACTGTTACCAATCAAGGGGAAACAGAAACCCGTCTTACATTGGAACTGATGAAAGAGGATGGGAACTTGACCGAGGAAGAAGAGGTTTATGCCCTTTATCAAAAAGTGTTGGCGGGTCAGTCGTCTGAAACATTTGTTCTGGAGATTCCGGATGAGAGAAATGGTGTTTCGGGTACCGGAAACTACTACATCGAGGTGGAGAATGCCGAAGAAGATCGGGATAAAGTTTCTTTCGCTTACGCAGACAGAGATACATACAACGCATTTTTGAACACCTTGAAAACAGAGTCCGGAAAAGTTACTCAGGCAGAAAATGCGTATCAATTATTATTGCCGGTAGTGACCGATTTAAGCAGTAAAGGTATTTTTTTCCGGATTGGACTTGACTATGATACATTTGCACAAAGCAATGAGGCAGTCAAAAAAGAAACCATGAAACAGATGTACCTGAATGGTTTGAACACGGCAACAGCAGAAAATTATGCACCCCTTTTCAAAAGTTCTTACGGATTGGCGTTGTATAATCTGGGACAGCGGTTGGATGGATTGAAATCACTTTCGGTGAAATATAATCAACAATCCATTGATGAATCCTTGATTGCGGAAGCAGCATCTATGATTCAAGCAAGTTACAATGTGCCCAATGAATTGATTCGGGATTTTCTGGTGGCTTACGGTCTTGCTGATATCAACAGAACCGATGTAAACCTGATGGAACAAGCACTGAATGCCTTTCAGGTAACTACGGGATTGTACGCAACCGAGATTGGACAGATTTCTGGACTTATTCAGGCAAGAAAATACAAAGCCTACGAGACTATTGTTCTTGGATGCAATGAGAGTAAATTAACTACAGAAACACAGTTAGGAACACTCTTGGCACGGGCATACCAGAGTGCGATTCAGGATGGTCAAGGCACTGGCGGTTCCGGCGGCGGAGGCGGTGGCGGAAGTGCCATTGGCGGAAGCAATAACAAAGTTCCTGTTTCATCAGATTCTTATTTCGGTGCGGTTGGCTCTGGAAGCAACGAAAATAAAGTGCAAACCGGCTCCCTGTTTTCTGATATACCCAGTTCTCATTGGGCAAAGGAAGCCGTAACCTGGCTGAAAAACAAAGGCGTGGTCAACGGAACGGACAAAGGAACCTTTGAACCTGACAGACAGGTAACCAGAGAAGAATTTACCAAGATGTTGGTTCTGGCATGCGGCCTTTCTGCTGATGCGGTGGAATTGACCTTTGAGGATGTGGCAGATGATTGGTACACACCCTTTATCCGCACGGCGGTTGCAAACGGAATTGTCAATGGTATTGAC
This sequence comes from Clostridia bacterium, assembly GCA_017546205.1. Classification (GTDB taxonomy): domain Bacteria; phylum Bacillota; class Clostridia; order Monoglobales; family Monoglobaceae; genus Ructibacterium. The sequence goes on from JAFYXJ010000026.1 coordinate 11,078, forward strand.
AGCACCCGGTTTGGTATCGGTCAAAATATTACCCGTCAGGACATGGCGGTTATGGTAAAACGTGCGTTGGAACTTCAGGGCATAAGCATGAATAAGGAGAAAACATATACAGCGTTCGATGACGAAGTTCAGATTGCAGATTATGCTCTGGAAAGTGTCATTGCATTGTATGAGGCAGGCATCATCAACGGTAAGGGAGAAAACACCTTTGATTCTGTTGGTAATGCAACCCGTGCAGAAGCTTCCAAAATTCTTTATGAAGCATTGAAAGGAGGAAAATAAGGATGAAACGAATTGTTAGTATCATTCTGGTTATTGGATTGGCGCTCTCCTTGTTTACCTTTGGACATGCTGCTGAGGTTGACACGTCAGGAAATGACGAAATTCTTGTAAGATGCAGAATTTTAGAAGGGTTGGGCATTATCCCGCCGAGAAGAAAAGCAGAATTCCATAAAACGACCCTGCCCAACGACAGAACATTGGCGGAATACGGTTCCTTCAGAAATACCAGTAAGAGCGCATTTATCAACTATATTTGCAACATCTACGGTGACTATGGTTATACCGACGATTATAGTAAAGATGCCATTGTTTTTGCAGAACAAATGGGAATTATCCATGGCGGACAGACCGATTTGAATAAGTCTTTGTATTTTGATGAGGCAATCACCATGTTGGTCAGAGTTCTGGGGTATGAACTCCACGCTCAGGAAAAAGGCGGATTTCCGGCAGGATACCTGAATATTGCAACAAGACTTGGGTTGACAGAAGGGGTTACTGCACAACCGGGCGACCGTTTGCAGGATTATGATGTGGCATATCTTTTGTATAATGCCATCAACTGCGCGTATGTAGATGAAAGAGCGTTTACTGATGATGGTATCATTTATGGTACATCCTCCCAAAACTCTCTTTTGTATGAATATCGGAAGATTTACAAGATTGAGGGCGTGGTAGATGCCACCGAAACCGTACAACTCAGACCCGGCTTGGATGTACCCAACGATGGCGTTATGATTGACGGGTATGTTTACGGAGCGAAAGAAGACATGAGCCAATATGTAGGGCTCAATGCTGAAGCGTATGTGCAAAAGCAAAACGACGGTCTGGATATGGTCTTGTTTACCGTCGGTGTCAGAAATCGTGAACTGGAAATTCAGGATAAGGACGTTGTAGGGGTTTCGACCGACTTCAAGACATTCACGTATTATGAAAATCAGTCTCAGAAAAAGGTAAACCTTTCGCCCATTGCAAAGATTATTTACAATGGTCAGCCGGTTACAAGCAAGAGCACAGCGTTGTTTCGACCGGAATATGGTTCTGTCCGTTTGATTAACAATGATTCCGGTTCGGAGTATGACGTAGTGTTTATCACTTCGTATAAAACTATGGTGATTGATTCCATCTCCGGAGTCAGTAAAAAGGTAAACAATCTGTTTACTCATAATGTACAGAACCAGAGCCTGGATTTGAATGATGAGAATCTGGAAGATATCATTCGCGTGGAAGATGCCGGAAAAGACATTACATTCAAGCAACTGCAGATTGGTGATGTACTTACCGTAACAGAATCTCAGTTGGACGGCAGACGGGTGATCGTTGCAATCCGTTCCACAGAGAAGGTGGCTGGAACAATCGTTTCTGTCAGCACCAAGGAAGAAACGGTGATTCGTATCGGCGCTAAAGATTACACCCTGACACCGGAATATGCAAAAGCCTTGGCAGCAGGAGATAGCAAAGCAAAAGCATTGCGTCCGGGTCTTGCCTATACATTCTACTTGGATTGTAACGGGAAAATTGCCTATGCCGATGATGAGGTGAAAACAACACAATATGGCATTGTCTTTGCAAAAGGCGAAGAAGGAAACTTCAACAAAACCTACAGACTGAAACTTTATACCACGGCAGGGAAGTTCCAAGAGTATGTTATCAATGACAAAATTGTCTTTGATGGCAGCCGTGGGGTAGAAACAAAAAATATTTTTGCATCCATTCAAACCGGCGCAAATGGTGTGCTGAATGTGATTGCGTATGAGACCGATGCAACCGGCAACATTTCATCCATTGACCTTCCCAAACAATATGATCCGAATAGCAATGTCTGTGATACGGAATTCAATAGTTGGGAAAACCAGAAGAACCAGTATTTTTATGGAAACTACGCATTCAATTCCTTAGCATTTATGGAAGATTCATCGGTTTTCATGAAGGTAGATCCCGATTCATTACAGGATGAACTCTCCTATAGCATTTCCTCCCGTAGTGCGTTTGAAGATCAGGAAGACTATTCCTATTCTGCTTATGCAGTAGATGAATACGGATTTGCAAAACTCTTCGTGATTCTGCAAAAACCGGATGAAACACTGGGTTTACAGACATCTGACATCTTTATTGTTGAGTCTATTGGCAAAGAGATGACCATAGATGGGGAAGAGGTGGATGCTATTACCGGTATGATGGGAAATTACGACAGCGTGACCTTCTACTGTGATGATAGCACGGTGCTTGCAGGTGTCCAACGAGGAGATGTGATTTCCCTTGTGACAAATATGGAAGGATTTATTAAAGAAATCAAAATCCATCGTTCTGTAGGTCAAAACATGGTGGCAAATCCAACACAGGTACACGGCAAGGAAGCCTTTGTGCATGGTGAAGTAGCCCTTGTCAACGCATCCGCACTTCGTATCAAAATTGATTGTGGAGAATATGGTATGAGAACCATTCGTTGCCATGACGGTATGCCGGTCTTCATCTATGATTCAGAAGATGATCGATTCTTCCGCGGAACTCTTGCGGACGTAGAAAAAGGCGACAAATTTACATCCAAACTCCGTGGTTCTAAGCCCCACGCGATTGTTATCTACCGTTAAATTGGAAAGGAGATAGGAAAATGAAAAAGATTACCTCGTGGGTATTGACGATAGCAATGATGGCGGGATTGCTGGTGATTCCGGCATTGGCAGAAACAATAGAACCTGCACTCGTGACCGGTGACGGACAGGGTAAGTGGAATAAGACTTCCACCCCCACGGGAACTGTGGGCACAGATTATTCTGTTACCGTCAGCAACACAGGGGGATACAATTCAGATCATGCTTTGCATGTGGTTTGGAATCCTTCGACGTCAGGTGCTTATGTGATTCAGGCAATATTGCCTACCAAAACTTACAATGCAGGAACTGCTAACGAAACAGTAGTTACAGGCGGTGTTTTCACCACGCCGGGCAAGTATAAATTTAGTATGATGGTAAAGCGCGTAGTATACAATCCAACAGGAAACGCTGTGGATTCCGGCTTTACGACTCCCTGGTCTTGGCAAGGAAATCAACTTCAACATCAGGGTCTTACCAATGGGGAATGGAAAGAAGTGAGTATTACAGGAGAGTACACAGGTGCTTCTGCAATCAAAACAGCCGCGTTTACTTTTAAGGGTGATGACGTGCAAGAATATTACATCGACAATATCACCTTGGTTCGTGTAGACGATAACGGCAATGCTATTACCCCCAACCTACTTGGATATGAACAATCTAACTTTGAATCAGAACCCGTTGCAACCGCAACACCCGTACCTACGACTGATCCGACGGAATCTGCACTCGTGACCGGTGACGGACAGGGTAAGTGGAATAAGACCTCCACCCCCACGGGAACTGTGGGCACAGATTATTCTGTTACCGTCAGCAACACAGGCGGCTACAATTCAGATCATGCTTTGCATGTGATTTGGAAGCCTTCGGCATCAGGTGCTTATGTCATTCAGGCGATATTGCCTACCAAAACTTACAATGCAGGAACTGCTAACGAAACAGTAGTTACAGGCGGTGTTTTCACCACGCCAGGTAAGTATAAATTTAGTATGATGGTAAAGCGTGTAGTATACAATCCAACAGGAAGCGCTGTGGACTCCGGATTTACTACTCCTTGGTCTTGGCAAGGAAATCAACTTCAACATCAGGGGCTTACCAATGGGGAATGGAAAGAAGTGAGTATTACAGGAGAGTACACAGGTGCTTCTGCAATCAAAACAGTCGCCTTTACCTTCAAGGGTGACGATGCCCAGGAATATTACATTGACAACATCACCCTGGTTCGTGTAGATGATAACGGCAATGCGTTGACTCCCAACCTGCTTGGGGAGGAACAATCCACCTTTGAACCAACACCTGTCGCAACACCGGTACCAACTGCAACACCGGTACCTACCGCAACCCCGGTGCCGACACCAACGCCGGAACCTGCTGTTGTTTATCCTGATTTGACGGCTGAAACTTTTGGGGACGCTATTTGGCATGTGGAACAAGCCCCCAAAGATGAAGCAACAGTATATAAGAGAGAGATAACAGCAAAAGAGGGATACAATTCTACACGTGCTCTTCATTTTGTATTTCAAAAGGCCAGTGGCGAAACACAGAATCTTGCATATCGCCTGCAACTTCCAAACAGTAGTTATACTGACCCCGTAAGTGGAATTACCACTACGGTCAGCGGGACAAAAATTCAAGAAAAAGGCAAGTATAAACTGTCATTCTGGGTCAAGGTGATCAGCGGATGTGGAGATTGCGGATTTGCACCTCCATGGAGTTGGCAGGGTAATTTGCTAAAGAATAATGGGGTTACAGCAAACGGTCAGTGGACTTATGTTGAAAAAATCGGAGACTTGACCGCAGAGGTAACCAATGGCGGAGCAGCAACCCGCAATATGACTTTTACTGTGAAAGGTGAGGGGTACAATGAGATGTATCTGGATAATCTTTCTATTGTAAGAGTGGATGATAACGGAAATGAGATTTCCCCCAATCTTGTTCAGGGTGTTGCCGGAACCTTTGAAACAATAACCTCCGGTATCGAAGTTTTTGGGGCAAGTATATATGATGACAAGTGGCGGGAACTGACGCACATCAAGGCAGATGACAGCGGAAAAACTGTCCGCGCAGCCGCAACCATCATCAGCCACGAAAAAGACGTCAGTGGTCAGATCGTTCTCTCCCTGTATGATGGAGAACAACTGAAAGCGGTTACCCTTTCCGAAAGTGTTACAGCAAAGAAAAATCAGGAAATTGCAGAGTTATCGGCGGAACTGAAACTCCCGTCATTTACCGGCACGGAAAATCTGAAACTCAAGGCATTGCTCTGGACGGGAGACGGTACGGTCAAACCTTTGAATGAGATTTCTATGATTGACAGAAATGCCCCCAAGCAATTGGAACTTGGCAATGTTGTAATTTTTGGTGACAGTATTTCAACATTTGGTGGCTACATTCCGGAGGGACATGGCGCATCTTATAACAACTACGGAAGTTCCTGTACTGATGTGGTAGATGTGAGAGAAACATGGTGGAGACAATTGATTGACTTATCTCCGGCTAACAACCTGCTCTTAAACACAAGTTGGGGCGGAACGACCGTTTGTCACACAGGATATAACGGAGTAGATCTTTCCGACAAGTCTTTCGTTACCCGTGCAGATGGTTATATCAACAGCGGATTCTTCACAGATAATCAGGCGGACACCATCTTTATCTTTGGAGGAACCAATGATGCATGGGCAAAATCTCCGGTGGGAGCACTTCAATACGCAGATTGGACCAAGCAGGATTTGTATTCCTCACTTCCGGCGTATTGCTATCTCCTTGACAGACTGACCACCGCATCTCCTGATTCCAGAATTGTCTGTCTCATGGGCATTGCACTTTCTGATGCGCTGCGAGATGGCTACACCGCTGCTGCAGAGCATTATGGGGCAGAGGTGGTAACCTTAACAGACATAGATTCCTTTGACGGACATCCTACCGTAAAAGGGATGAAACAAATTAAAGAACAGGTGATGGAAGTTCTTTTGGCTGAGTAAATAATAATTAAAATTTCATATAAAAAGGAGAAAAAATTATGAAAAAAAGAATGTTATCCTATTTGCTGGTAGTTGCCATGCTGGCATCTCTGGTTGTTTTCCCGGCTTTTGCGGAAACAACAGAACCCAAGTATGAGTTCACTAAAAAAATTAGTGGCGTAGACTACTGGGATGCGCCCGGCGGTTCCGGTACTTATACCGCAACTGTTGCCAACGAGGGACATGAGTCCAACAATTCTTTGCACATTGTATGGCAACCGTCTGCAGACGGAAATGCATTGACACTTCGTGCAAAGATTCCTACGGCAACCTACAATGCAGGAACTGCCAATGAAACGGCTACAGTATATCCCAAACTGTCTACCCATGGTGTGTATCGCTACAGTTTCTGGATTAAGGTATTAAGCGGCGGTGATACGGCAGCATTTACAGCACCGTTCAATGCCGGCGGAACTAATATCTTTAATCAGGGTGGCGTGAAAGCCGATGGTCAATGGTATTATGTTGAAAAAGTCGGAAATTTCTCCGGTGAAGCATTTGGAAACTTGTACATCAACATCAAAGCAAGTACCGGCAACACAGAACTTTACATCGATGATTTGAAGATTGAGAGACTGGATAATGCAACTGATAAGAATCCCATTACTCCTAACCTTCTTCTGGATTGGCAGAGTACCTTTGAGTTAGAACCCGTTGCAACTGCAACTCCGGCTCCTACCGTCGACCCGACAGAACCTGCTCTTGTGTTAGGTGCTTCCAATGGTAAGTGGAATAAGAATGATGGATTTGCACCGTCAGGTGTTGTAGGCACAGACTATTCTGTTACCATCAGCAATCAGGGCGGTTACAATTCTGACCATGCATTGCATGTAATTTGGAAGCCAACCGCATCAGGCAATTATTCGATTAAGGCGTATTTGCCCACAGCAACTTACAATTCAGGCACCAATAATGAAACCGTAGTATCAGGCGGAGTTATCCAGACAGCAGGTAAGTATAAGTACAGCATGATGGTAAAACGTGTGGTATACGATCCCACCGGAGGTGGTGTGGATTCCACATTCCTTAAGCCCTGGGAATGGCAAGGCTATCAATTTGCACAACAGGGACTTACCAACGGCGAATGGAAAGAGCTGAGCTGGATAGGAACCTTTACAGGCAGCAATGCGCCCAAAGCACCTGTCTTTACTTTCAAGGGGGATGATGCTCAGGAATATTACTTCGATAATATTACCCTGGTTCGTGTAGACGATGCAGGAAATGCTATCACCCCCAACTTGCTTGGCGATGAGCAGTCTACCTTTGAACCAACACCGGTTGCAACCCCGGCACCCACTGCAACCCCGGCGCCTACCGCAAATACGGATATTGAGTTTAAGACAGGTGCATCCAATGGCATGTGGAACAAAACCTCCACACCCACAGGCGTTGCAGGTACCGACTATTCTGTTGCCATCAGCACAACCGAGGGATATGAGTCCAATCATTCCCTGCATGTGATTTGGAATCCCACTGCATCAGGTGCCTATACAATTCAGGCATTTTTACCTACCAAGACCTACAATGCAGGCACCGCAAATGAAACGGTTGTTGAAGGCGGTGTTTTCAAAACACCCGGTAAGTACAAGTACAGCATGATGGTAAAACGCGTGGTATACAACCCAACAGGAGGCGGTGTGGATTCCACCTTTGTGAAGCCTTTTGTGGATGGCGGAAATCAATTCCAACATCAGACTAGTCTTACCAATGGGGAATGGAAGGAACTGAGTTTTACAGGAGATTATACGGGCGCTAATTGGGCACCTAAAACACCTATCTTTACTTTCAAGGGTGACGATGCACAGGAATATTACTTCGATAATATTACCCTGGTTCGTGTAGACGATGCAGGAAATGCTATCACCCCCAACTTGCTTGGCGATGAGCAGTCTACCTTTGAGCCTGTAGAGGAAATCAAATATCCTGACCTGACCGCAATTAACTTTGTAAACAGCATTTGGGTACAACAGGATCCCAAACCGGCTGCAGATGTCTGCAAAAAGGAAATTACTGCAATGGAAGGTTACAATTCCTCTCGGTCTTTACATTTCTATCTGGATGATACTGCCGGAACAGGAAAAAGCCTTGCATACCGTCTGCAACTTCCCGATAGCAGTTATACCGATACTGCATCCGGACTTACCACCACGGTCAGCGGTGCTAAGATTCAGGAAAAAGGTAAGTACAAAGTTTCCTTCTGGGTAAAAGTTGTCAGCGGATGTGAAAACACCGGCTTTACCGGTCCCTGGGATTGGACAGGAAATCTCTTCAAAAATAATGGAATTTCTGCAAACGGTGAGTGGATCTATGTAGAAAAAACAGGAAACCTGACTGCAGAGGTAAGCAACGGCGGCGGAGCAACCCGTAACTTTGTTCTGACCATAAAAGGTACCGGTGTGAATGAACTGTATCTGGACAATCTTTCTATTGTAAGAGTAGATGACAACGGTAATGCAATTTCCCCCAACCTTTTGCCGGGCGTTGCAGGTAATTTTGAGACCGCAACCACGGGTATGGAAGTTTACGGTGCAAAACTGTATGATGCGGAATGGAATGAGATTACCGAACTGACCACCGCACTCAGTGGCAAGAAGGTGACCGCACTGGCGACTGTTGTGAATCATGATGCGGCAACAACCGGTCAGGTTATGCTTTGCTTCTATGAGGGCCACCAACTCAAGTATGTTAAGCTTTCTGCTCTTTCCAATCTTACCAGTGGTGGTCCGGCTCAGGTAATTCCGGTGGAGATGACACTGCCCACCATTACTGATGTGACCAATCTGTCCATCAAAGCCTTTGTTTGGGACAGCGTAAAGGGTATGACCCCGCTGACCAACTATGTATATGAAATTTAATTGATTTGTAGGTGAAAATATGAAAAAACTGCGCAGAATCATAGCCTTGCTTCTTTGTATTGCATTTGCCTGCCCCGTATTTTGGGGGCAGGCAGAGACAGATGCACCTTTTGCGCTTTGCAGCATAGAATCCGTAATTGCCAAAGGAAAAACTATTTGTACCATCAAAGGTGTTTCCTTTGCAAAAGAGGGGTCTGTGATTTCTGCGACAGTGACCGGAAAAAGCGGAAGCAAAGCAACACTCAATCCTGCCAGCCTTACGGTGGGATTGAGTGGAGAATTTGCGTTTTCTTTTGAACAAAAGGAAACAGAATATACATTGCTTCTGAAAACAGAAACCGGAGAAAAACTGGAAACAACTTTGGATTTGGCAGGAAGCGATGCCTTGCTGCAATTGGGGAAAAATGCCGGATATTCCATGACCGGTGTTACCCTCACCAAAGAGGGATATACCCTCGTCGGTACCCATTCCGGAAAGGCAAAGGGGGATGTTACCCTGACTGCCTGGGATGCGTTAGATGAACTTAAGGCGGCAATGCAAAAGGCATCAGATGATAATCGAAACTTTGAGATTTCTTTCTTGCTGGATCCGGGTACATATACTTTGCTGTTGGAAGCAGCCGGACTTTCCCAAGTTTCCTGTTTGCTTTCAGTGACAGAAAATACTTTGAGCGGTTCTGATGCATACATGGAGGGAGTTCTCTTCCGCCTGGGTGAATATGCGGATGATTTGGATACTTTGATTGCCGAATGTACTCAGAAAGAGATTCCTACTGATTACGAAAAGGCATCCGTAGCTATCATAAGAGAGTTTATGGAAAACATCCGCTTTGAAGCGGAACATAATGACACATCACGGGTAGGTCAATATATGAAAATTTTGACCACGATGTATCAAGATACAAAGGCAGATCTTTCTGCATACCTTTCCGGTGAGAAAAAAGCGTTCGCTGTCCCCAAATATCAGGGGGGCGCAGTGGAATTTGACGGAACAACCATCCTGGCTGAGACTGATACGGGCGGCATCAAAGAAAAGAGACCGGTATTCTTCACCGGCTTCGGCCACTTTGAAACCGGACGAGAAAGCATTCCGTTCTTTGCAAGCCTGGGAATGAATTATGCAAATATCGGGTTTACCATGGAGGATAACAGCATTGCAGGACGAAAGTACTGCAAAAATATTATGATGCCGGCAGAGGGACAGCCGTTCCGGAATCCATCGGTAATGAGCACGGTAGAGTGGGAATTGTACAGCAAGTACGGAATCTACATCGACTATGATTCTGTTGATGCTGTTAAGGAAGGACTGCAGCTGGCAGAGGATTACAACTTCTTTGTTGATGTGGAGATGGGGCTTAACCATATTCCAAACCTTGTATTTGTCCAGTATCCGGAAGCAAAACACGCAGGGACGGTGTATCTGCCCTTTACCCTTGATCATATGGGTATCCGGGACTTCATCGCACTCTGGTTCAAATATATTTTGTCTGAGACCAAGGAGTATGATGCACTCAAGCATGTTATTCTGGTGAACGAACCTGCGGTCAATACCAACTACACCAATTCGAATGGGGTTCAGTATTACAAGCCGCTGTGGCAGGAGTTCCTGGTTGAAAAATACGGAACGATAGCAGCGCTCAATCAGGCATACAACGGCACAACCTATGCTGATTTTTCTCAGGTTTTGATGCCCACGGGGATGGAAGCAACACCCTTATTCAACGATTATATGGATTTTAATGAGGGTGTGATTAATGAGTTCCACCATTGGCTGACCCAAACTGCAGGAAAAGAAAACCCCAATATATTAAAGAGTTCTAAAGTCATGTCTTACTTCCGTTATAATTATCCTTCATATCTTATCATTGGAAGTAACTACGAGAAAGTGTCCAAGGATTTTGATATCAACAATTGTGATGCATTTTCCTATTGGGGCAATGATGCGGACACACCCATGCCCATCAAAATGGGATGGTATGATTACATAACTTCGGTGAATGATTTGCCGGCGTGGGATTCAGAATCCCATATCCTGTACGACAGACCAACCGTGGATTATATCGACCTTATTCCGGAGTATGTAGCAGCAGATGTCTGGAATGGTGCGGTTCACGGACGGTCAGGGGATATGCTCTGGCTTTATGACCACCGTGATGTCAATATGCCCTATTATGAAATAGGCTGGAGCAATGCAAACTCCAACTTTGCACTTCGTCCCGATTCTGTCAAAGCCGTGTCCACGGCTGCAATGGATTTGAATCGGCTTTCCAAAGAGGTTGCGGCACTGCAGAAAGAGCAGGCAAAGGTAGGAATTTTGTTCTCCACAACGTCTATCAATTATAATCAGGAGAGTATGACATCTGCTTGTGATGCATATCAGGAAATTATTTTCAGCGGACAAAAGGCAGGTTTTGTGACAGAGGAAAAAGCAGAAGATATGCATCAGTATGAATTGCTGATTGTTCCTGCCATGACCCATGTGCCAAAGAACATGGTTCAGGAAATCAATAACTATCTCAACGCAGGAGGCAAGGTCCTGATGTTGGGAAATCAAGCCCTTGCCTATGATGAAAACGGCAAGGCACATGATGCAAGCATTCTTGGTTCTATAGCGAAAAAAGCGGATACCAAGAGCACGGTCAAAGGAAAGATTCAGGAGATGGAGCTTTCCCGCATTGTGCTCAAGGACGCTGTAACCGGGAATCCGGTTCATAACATAGAATGGTCGTATACGGAGTATGATGGTGGCTATGTTGTGAACATCTTAAATTATGACAAAACAGAAGAAAAAACAGTTCAACTATTCTTAGATGGCAATCCGATAACCACAATGCAGGAACTGCGTACCGGCGAATGGACAAACGACGGAGAACTCTGTCTAAAGCCTTACCAGCCCCAGTTGCTTGCAGTAAAGGAAATTAACCTTACGCTACAGGATGAAAACGGAAATGTGTTAAAAGAGAACCTTGACAGCATTGAAACGGGCACGGTAGTATGCCAGACCCCCATAGAGGGAAATGTTGTACTTGCCCTTTACAAGGATGATGAACTGATGAAAGTAAGTTTAGGGACGGGAAAACTCTCTATTACAGATTGCAGTCAAAAGGGAACCTATCGTTTGATGGCAACTGTCTGGGAGCCTGAGACTTTAACACCCCGTACGGATTGTATCAACATTTTTAAGGAGGTAGAATGATGGAAAGAGTAAGAAAAGTAGCGGCATTCTGCATTGTCTTTTGTATGCTTTTGGCGATGATTCCGGTATCGGCATCGCCTACTGCGGTTACTTATGTCACTGATATCAACGGATGGTCCTTTACATCCAGCAAATCGGATTCCGGTGCGTATATTGACAGAGGACCTGATTCTCTGGGCAACGGCTCATTGATGATGTACAACAACACGCCCAACGGTTCTGAGAAATATGGTATGCTGGTATCCAATGCAGCTGCCGCAAAAACTGGACACACCTATGTGCTGGAATTTGACGCAAAACTCAAAAATGCACAATTGCAGGGTGCACCTTCAAGATTGAATGCAACCATCAGCTGGGCATCCCAGATTAATTTAACCCCGGGTCCCAATTCCTACGGATGGACCCATTTCAAGTCCTCCTATACAGCACCCAAGGACAGAGATCTTACGGTTCGTATGCAACTCTCGGACAGAGTAGAGGCATTATGGGTGGATAATATCCGTCTTTATGATGTAGAAAACCCGTCGCTGAACCTTGTGACCAATGGCGACTTTGAAGATGGCTCCGGAACAGAAGTTCCGCAAAAAGAGGCGATAGAGGAAGTTGTCACGGTTGAAAAGGAAGATATGCTGGCGGTATACAACAAGGTGACCATCGACGGAAAACTGGACGACTGGGATCAAGTGGATGCTATGCCGGTAGTACAGAAGTTTGAAATACCTGGAAACGAAGCGCCTGCAGCACAGATAACCACTGATATTAAGTTTGGCTATGATGAAGAAAATCTTTATTTTGCCATCATTGTAGAAAATGATCCCGTTCATGTTTCTACATCCACATCTTCATACTGGAACGGGGACAGTTTGCAGTTTGCCATTGCAGATCCCGCCAGTGACAGTCCGGCTATGGTGGAGCGTGGTGTAATGCTGATTCCGGAAAGCGGGAAGGTGCATAAGACTCATTCAGAGTTTTTGGTTAGCGTCAGTCGAGATGACAAGGCAAAGAGAACTGTGTACGAGGTTGCACTTCCTTGGGCGGTGGATTTCGGCTCAGATGTTCCGGATGAAATCCTGTTCAATATGCTTATCAACCAGAATGATGGAAATGGCAGAAGCTATTGTATGGAAATCAGCCCCGGTATTTCCAATGGCAAGGATTTGAGTACCTTTAACTCCCTGTTCATGGGTAAAAAGGTTGGAGATATCATGTACTCCGTTGCCGGTCAGAGTAAATTTTTTGTTGGTGATACCGGGAAAAAGACCGTGAAATTCATTAACAAGGGAACTGAAAGCAAGGAAGCAACGGCTACTCACATAGAATCCGGCGTTTCCAAAAAAGTGATCGTACCTGCAGGAAAATCGGTGGGTGTGGAGATTCAGACAACTGCAAAAGAGGCAGGCACTGTTCCCGTTACCCTGAAGCTTTCCAGCGGAGGGGATGAACTGACATTGGAAAAACCCATGAAAGCAGTGCTGGATTATAAGAAAGTATATCCTGAATTCAAAGAGAGAATTGACGGGTATGTAGCAGAATTGAAGGAACTTTTGCTCAAGTGTGAGGCAAAAGGGATTTCCCCTGATTATGAACACGCAAAATTTGCAGTCATCAGTGAAGGTGCCAACAACATCGCGCTGATGAAGAGCAAGAACTACTATGATTCCATGGAAGAATTCGATCGTGTTTTCACCATGGAATATGAAAACATCAAAGAAACGTTAAATTCCTACTTAAAAGGTGAGGCAACACCTCTGGATGTTCCGGATATGCTGGTTACTGATGCCGGATTCAAGATGGATGGAACATCAATCATTGCTCCTACCATTCTAAATGACGGAACCATAGAAGAAAGGCCGGTCTTTATAGGCGGATTCGGACATTACGAAACAGCCATTGCCAAAATGCCGTTGTTTGCTCAGATGGGATTCAATCTGATATCCAGCGGCGGTGAATGGGAATCCCGTGAGGTACTTTCCGGTGCAGCCATTGACCATTGGGATTACCTCTGGTGGGACGGCAAACCCGAAGTTGTGGTAACGGAATCTCTGGATGACAAGGTGCAGGGAAGAGCCGCACTGAAAGTTTCCAGAGCACATCAAAATGTGTCCGCCGGTATTACGTACATTCGCCAGTTGGTGGATGTAGAACCCAATACCACCTATCATTTCAGCGTCAAAGCCAAGGGAACGGATATGATTAAAAATGCAATCTTTATCCAGAACACCCGGTTTGATTCCTGGGGTGCAAGACTTCCCTTTGAACCGTCAACGGATTGGAAAGAGTATACCCAGACCTACACCACGGGTCCTGATGAAACGGTGATGTATTGTAACATCGTATTCCAGACGGAAGCGAAAGATATTCTGATTGACGATGCAAGACTGTACAAAGACGGCGATACCAAAAACCTGCTGAGAAACGGCGGATTTGATGCAGAACATGCAAAATCTAAATACACTGAAGAAGCGGCAGAACTGGGACTTATTATTCAACAGTCCGGCATTGATGAATGGAGAAAATTGTTCGCAGAGGCGGAACAGAACAATATGGCGGTTAATATGCACATGAGTTTTATCAATCTGCCTGATGTTGTCAAGTGGAGTGACCCTGCACTTACCCAAGTTCGTTCCGGTGATTATTTCCAGTCCCCCATTGATCATGAAAGTTTTGTAAAGTTTCAAAGTCTCTGGTGTCGAGTTATCTTAGAGGTTGCAAGTGAATACAACTGTCCCATTCAAATGGGTATGTGGAATGAACCAGGTATTCGTTCCGCACCCCACGAGTGGTACAAACCCAGATGGGTACAATTCCTGAAAGACAGACACGGCAGTGTGGAAAATATGAATGCGGCATGGGGAACGGACTATCAGAGCTTTGAAGATGTAGTCATGTCCGGCTGGAAAGAGGCGACACCGCAGTTCTATGATTATCGTTGCTTCAATGATATGCTGGTTACCGAATTCCATCAGCGCATTGCCGATGATATTCGCAAAGAATATCCCAATGTTCTGCTCGGAACCAAAATTATGGCAAATATCCGGTATGACGGAGACGACCGATTCTGGAACGGTGCCGATTATGAGCAGATTGTCAAATGTGTGGATATCAATGAAAATGACGCATGGTCCATACTCAATGACTATCGTATCCCAATGATTACCCAGATTGCATGGTATGATTTCCAGACCTCCTTGCTGGATGCTCCGGTCTTTAATACGGAGAATCATATCATCAAGGACGGCAAAACGGTAATGTATGATGAAAAACTGATTAACCACTGTGGTTCCACCATCTGGATGGGCGGCGTTCATGGTATGGGTGAATCCTTAATCTGGCAATGGGATTTGCGTGAGGGTGAAGGATGCCCGTGGAATAACGGCTTTGCAGCAAATACAAACTTTGTATTCCGTCCCGCTGAAACCATGGCTATGATAAAGGCGCATCTGGATTTGAATCGTCTCTCCAAAGAGGTTACTGCACTGCAAAAGGCAGAACGCAAGGTTTCTATGTTGTATTCCAGAACCGATCATGGTTATGCGCAGGATACTATGCGTCAGTTGATGCCGGTTTATGAGGACATCATGTTTGCGGGACAGAAACCCCATTTCACCACAGAATCCACCCTTTCCCAGATGCATGATTATGATCTGGTTGTTATTCCTAATTACCCCAATGTGCAGAAAACTGTGTTGGAGGAGTTGGATAAGTATCTGGACAATGGCGGTAAGGTTCTGATTGTGGACGAGGCGGCACTGCGGTTTGACCATTATAACAAACCTCACGATGAGGCACTCTTAAAGGATATTTATGATAGAGCCATTGTCGGTGACAAGGTGGCAGAAACCATTCAGGAACTTGGATTTTCCGAGGTATGGTTGGTTGACACCCAGACCGGCAAAAAGGTGGAAAATGTGGAATGGTCTTGCGTTGAATATGACGGCAAAATGCTGTTAAACATCATGAACTATGACAAACTGAATGATTATACAGTGAAAGTGATGTATAACGGCAAAGAGGTAACTGACTTCCTTGAACTCAGAAGCATGAAGTCCATGCAGGGAACGATTCCTGCCAATACCAATCAACCTTTGCTGTTGCAATTTGATAAATAATGACGGAGGACAATTATGGCATACAATTTTAGAAGCATGAAGGAAACCATTGAGGGATTGATTCCTCGGCTGTATCATGCAATCTATACACCCATTGGGGACATGGACATCAAAGTCTATGTCTCCAAGGAACCGATTCCCTATGCAGAAAGAACCAGTGGGGAAGAGAAAACGGTAAAACAGGGTGACATCTGGGGAGACCCCTTTGATTGCGGATGGTTTCATTTTACCGGAACGGTTCCGGAATCTGCCAAAGGACAAAAGGTAATCCTTTATCTGGATGTCAACGGTGAAATGGCAATCTATGATGAGAACGGCGTGCCGGTACAAGGCTTGACCAGCGGAAGTGCGCTGGAAAACACCTCGGAACTGGGATTCAGTTATTTCATTATCCGGAAACGGGAATATGTGGTGACGGAATGTGCCAAAGGTGGAGAAACTTTTGACGTCTGGGCAGATGCCGGTTGTAACTTTGTAGACGGCGTGGATATTCCTACCCGTCCTGATGTAGGAAAGATTACCTATGCCGATGTTTGCATTTTAAGAGAGAATGTAAAGTCACTGTTTTATGACGTATTTGTTTTGTATGATTTACTCCAGACCTTGGATGAAAACAGCGCCAGATATTTCAATGTAAGACAGGCGTTGTTTGATGCAGCATGTGTACTTTCAGATTTTTCCGATGAAAAAGTGACGAAAGCAGCAGAGATTCTCAAACCGGAACTGGATAAAAAGGGAGGAGATCCGGATTTAACCATTACCGGTATCGGACATTCTCATATTGACCTTGCATGGCTTTGGCCCATTCGGGAAACCAAACGTAAGGGCGCAAGAACCTTTGCCAATACCTTATATTACATGGAAAAATATCCGGACTATATGTTTGGCGCAAGTCAGCCCCAGTTGTTCCAATGGATCAAGGAAGACTATCCGGAACTGTATGAAAAGGTAAAAGAAAAGGTCAAAGAGGGCAGATGGGAAATCCAAGGAGGTATGTGGGTAGAACCTGATGCCAATGTAACGGGTGGAGAATCTTTTGTTCGTCAGATTTTATATGGAAAACGGTTTTTCCGTGATGAGTTTGGCGAAGATATGCGGATTCTTTGGCTGCCTGATGTATTTGGCTACAGCGCGGCACTTCCACAGATACTTAAAAAGAGCGGAATGCCCTATTTTATGACCAATAAACTGATTTGGGGTAATCGACACAATCGTCATCCCCACCAGACTTTTATCTGGGAGGGTCTTGACGGAAGTAAGGTTTTGGCACATATGCCACCGGAGGGAAAATACGATTCCTATGCACTTCCCACCAGCATTAAAAAATTGGAAAACGGCTTTGCCGATAAAGGAAGATGCAATGAGGCACTGTTGCTGTTCGGCTTTGGTGACGGCGGTGGTGGAACCGGTGAGATGCAGTTTGAATCCTTAAAACGTATCAAAAACCTTTCTGGTCTGCAACCGGTGCGTCAGGGAAAAGCCATTGACGTTTTTGATCGTCTGGCAAAGAATCAGGATAAGTATGTGACTTATTCCGGAGAACTGTATTTTGAGATGCATCAGGGAACCTATACCACCCAAGCAAGAAATAAGTGGTATAACAGAAAAATGGAAAAACTGCTTCGCGAGGCAGAATTTGCAGCAGTTGTGACCCAAACTCCCTATCCTCAAGAAGCCTTGGAAAGAATCTGGAAGGAGGTTCTGTTGTATCAGTTCCACGACATTCTGCCCGGTTCTTCTATCAAACGAGTTTATGATGAATCTTTAGAGCGGTATGCAGAGATGTATCAGGAAACCGAAACTTTGGCAGAAACTGCTTATGGCAAGGGGGATTATGCCATCAACTCTCTGTCTTGGGACAGATGCGGATGGGAGAAGATCCATAACACCTGGTATCATGTTTCTGTCCCTGCCATGGGAAGCGTCAAACTGACTGATGGCGTAGAGAGCAAAGAGGTTGCGGTTTCTGATTGCGGTGTTCTGGATAATGATTGCGTACGGGTATTCTTTGATGAGGATGGTGCAGTTCTTTCCGTCTATGATAAGAAGAATGCCAAAGAGGTCTTGCGGGACAAATCCAATCGTTTTGCAGTTTACTTTGATGACGGCAATGCCTGGGACTTCAGCGAAAGCTATCGGCAGTTTGTGCCGGAATACTTCAAACTTGTGAAAACAGAAGCCTTTGCAGACGGTCCGCAAAAAGGAGTGCGTCAGGAATACACATATGGAAAGAGCAAACTCTGGCAGACTATTTCCATTACAGAGGGAAGTCCGGTGGTTACCTTTGATACTAAGGTTGATTGGAATGAACAGCATAAGATGCTGAGAACGGCGTTTGATACCAATATACGTTGTAACGAGGTTACTTGCGATATACAATATGGATTTATCAAGCGTCCCACCCACAACAACACCAGTTGGGATATGGCAAAGTATGAGGTATGTGCACATAAGTATGCGGATTTGTCCGACAACAGTTACGGTGTGGCATTGATGAACGATTGTAAATACGGATATTCCGCAAAGGAGGGGGTTCTTGACCTGAATCTGCTCAGAAGCCCCATGACACCCGGTATTGATGCCGATGTGGCAACTCATATCTTTAAGTATGCCCTGTATCCGCATCAGGGAAATCTGGTACAGAGTGATGTGATTCAAAAGAGTTACGAGTTCAATCAGCCTCTTTATACAGGCGGTGAAGTGGAACAACTGTTTACGGTTTCCAATCCTGATATTATTGTGGAGTCGGTTAAGAAAGCGGAGGATAGCAATGCGATTATTATCCGTTTGTATGAAAGTAAGGGTGGATGTACAGAAACAGCAATCAATTTCACAAAACCCGTAAAATCTGTATGCCTTGTAGATTTGATGGAAGAAAATGAAAAAGAAATTGACCTTTCCGCGATTTCATTCCATGGATTTGAAATTGTAACGGTCAAAGTTAATTTGTAAAGGAGAGAAGAAAATGAAAAGAACAATTGCATTGGTAATGGCAGCTCTGCTTATGGTTGGTATGCTTGCAGGCTGCGGTGTAGGGGGAAATGATAAGAATGAAAACGGACAGACTGTGATTTCCGTTGGTAACTGGCCCACCAAAGAGGGAAAAGATCTGACCAATATGGAAAGCAGAAAGACCAGGTTTGAAGAGACAAACCCCGATGTTGTCGTTGAACCGGATCCGTGGAAGTTCGACAGACGTACCTTCTATGCTAAGGCGGCAGGGGGACAACTGCCGACTGTTTACATGGCTGGATATACCGAGATGCCGGAGATTATTGCAACGGATTTGTCTGCAGACCTGACCAAAGTTTTGAAAAAGCGTGGTTATGAGGGAATGCTGAATGAAAAAATTCTGGAAATCGTAAGCAAGGACGGAGAAATCCGTGCACTTCCAAAGAATGCATATCTGCTTGGTTTGGCATTCAATGCCGATCTTCTTGCTCAGGCAGGATATCTGGCAGAGGACGGAACTCCCCATCAGCCCAAGGATTGGTTCGAATTGGCTGAGATGGCAGCGGTGATTAAAGAGAAAACCGGAAAAGCAGGTCTGGTACTGCCTACTGCCGGTAACAACGGAGGATGGATTTTCACATCCATCGCATGGTCTTTTGGTGTTGATTTTATGGAAAAGGATGCAGACGGAAAATGGAAGGCAACCTTCAATACACCTGAGGCTGTAGCAGCAATGGAGTGGTACAGAGATTTGAAATGGAAATACGATGTACTGCCTTCCAACACCATGGTTGATGGTGCTGACTGGGATAAAACCATGGGAGTTGGCAACGCAGCTATCACTATTTCTGCCGGAGGAGATATTGCACGTCGTGTCATGAAATATGGTTTGGAGCCAGAAAAAGTGGGTATAATGGCAATTCCGAGCGGACCAAAACGTCATGTAACTATGTTGGGCGGTGAGGTTCAGGCACTCAAACCGGAGGCAACTGAGGAACAGATTGATGCGGGCATCCGTTGGTTGGAAATGGAGAATTCCTTCAATTTGACCGAGGAATATAAAAAGACGGTAGAGGAAACAGTTGAAACCCAACTTTCCAACAATCAACATGTAGGTATTCAGGGAATCAGTATCTGGAGCAATGATGCGCCCAGCGTTGCATGGTACAACCAATATCTGGAGGAACATACCAATGGTAATCTCAATCATGTAAAGCTTTACAATGAATTTGTTAAGAATCCTACTTGTGAGATTCAGCCGGAAGAACCGGTAGCATGTCAGGAACTGTATAAGATTCTGGATAGTATTATTCAAGAAGTATTTACCAACGAAAATGCAGATATCCCTGCGCTTTTGGAAAAAGGTAATAATGATTTCCAAACCAATTATCTGAATAATCTGTAGTTTAAAAATAACAACCTTTGAAAAAAGGTTGTTATTTTATATTGATACAAAAAAAATTGACTGTTTAAGCCACTCATTGCCCATCTAAGTTGCATCTGTTTTCAAAGAGTTCGTCTGCTACATCATCCCAAAAGCATTAAAATCCATTGCATCTTTCTATACTGGATTTGATTCCATAAACGATTTTCGTATTGCAGAAGGGATATCCAAAATACTCGACAGCCTTGAAAAGAAAGACTGTCTGCCTAAAACAATTCTATATACTTTAAACCCGAAGGATAATTATGTTTTGGGCACAATGCTTGGAAATTTTCAAGGAGGAGGAATTCCCGGAAAGATACAGTTTGGGTCAGGCTGGTGGTTCAATGACCAGCGTGACGGAATGGAAAGTCAAATGAGGGCACTTGCAAATCTTGGAATGCTTTCAAGATTTGTGGGTATGCTTACCGATTCCAGAAGTTTTGTTTCCTACACAAGACATGAATATTTCAGAAGAATTTTATGCAATCTTTTAGGGACATGGGTTGAAAACGGGGAATATCCCAAAGATATGGAGACGGTTATTGCAATTGCAAAGGGTATTTGTTATAATAATGCAAAGAACTATTTCCAATTTTAATCGTTGAGAGGATGGCTTTAGGATGGAGAAAATAATTAAGACAATAAGCAGCATGGGAATCATCCCTGTCGTAAAGATGGATGATGCGGCGGATGCAATCCCTTTGGCGGAGGCATTAAAAAGAGGAGGTCTTCCTTGTGCAGAAATTACGTTTCGTACTGAGGCTGCGGAGGAGGCAATTTGTCGTATTAAGGAAAAATTTCCTGATTTCTTCATAGGTGCCGGTACTATTTTAACAAAGGCACAGGCTGATGCGGCAATGAATGCAGGTGCATCTTTTCTGGTGAGCCCAGGACTTAATCCTGAGATAGTAAAGTATTGCAGAGAAAAAGAATATCCCATCATCCCTGGTGTTTGCACCCCTTCTGAAGTGGAAGCGGCATTATCGTTGGGGCTTACCTATTTGAAATTTTTCCCTGCAGAGGCGGCAGGCGGTGTTAAAATGATTCAGGCGATGTCTGCTCCTTATAAAGATGTAAAATTTATGCCGACGGGCGGAATCAATCCGGAAAATGTAAAAGAGTATCTTACTTGTCAGGCGGTTTATGCTTGTGGTGGCAGTTGGATGGTTCCAACGGATAAAATCAGCAACAAAAAATTTGAAGAAATCGAGATGCTTGCTAAAGAAACATCAAAGTTGATGAATGACATAAGAAATACAGCTATTTTTATATAACATGACACCGCTAAGAAAAGAAAATCCTGTCTTTCGACAGGATTTTTTATTATTCTTGTTTTGTAAACAATGCAAGCAATAATCCCAATGCCGGCATCAGAATCCACAAATTGATCACGCCGTTCCATCCCAGATTTCCAATGACATTGGCAAATATGATATTGGCACCGGAAGCAAACAGATAGCCGGAAAAATCCAGAAATCCGTTCACTGTGGAAACCATACCGCTTTTTCCCTGTGCGGGAATATAAATACTCCATAAAAGAGAAGAAGATATGCCGATGGCAATCTGGGCAAGCAGCAGACATGCAATATTGATGTATGCATTATCGACAGACCATTTCATTCCAAAGAAAAGAATTATTGCTAACAAATAGGAATACCGTACAATGGGGATATCTTTTTGCTTAAAAGCATGAAAGAGAAATAAGGTAAGAAAAGGTACGACGCCTTTTATCAAAGCCATAGATGAGTATATCGTTTTTGCCATGGTTTCCGAAAGGTTGAGTGTTTCAACAAAATAGGTAGGAATCCAGAAACTGATTGAGGCAGCAGATATCTCTGCGATAGCGCCTACCAAAACATAAAAAACAAAATGTTTCAGCGTGAAAATCCGGAATATATTTTTGAACCCATCGGATTTTTGCGATACGGAATAGGAGATGCGACCTTTTCTCTCGAAAGAAGAAAAAATGCAATACACCAAAGCCCCAATTATGATTGCGGTTATACCCCCTACCAAAAAGGTTCCGCGCCAATCAAACATCATGGAAAGCAAACTTGCAATCAGAGGACCTGAAAACCCAACGAATGAGAAGAACGTACAAATGACACGGGCGTGATCGGGTTGCGTGTTTTCAGAAATGGTTTTTACAAGTGGACCTCTCAGCATGGAGAGGGAAAAGCCAATCATAGCAAACAGTGCAATTTGAATAAGAGGCAGAGTGATAAAGGAAAAGCAGATACTTGCAAGGCCACAAAGAATCATACCACCGGTAATCATCCATTTTGGTTTTACAATATCACCAATGACCCCGTTGAACAGCTGCCCCACAGCGTATGTAAGCATATATACCGAGGAAAGTGTTCCAAGGAATTCCTTTGTAAATAAGTTGCTTTGCAACATGGCAGGGGAGGATACACTTAACAAATTCCGCATGTAATAACTGACCATATAGGAACTGACGCAAACGGTACCGATTTGTAATGCCTTTGAGAATTCAGATTTCTTTGACATTTTTGATTTTCTCCTTATTGATTATTTGCAATACTTATGATATCATACAAATAATAAAAATCAAGTGGGTTCAATAAAAAGAGAAAGTCTCAAAAAGTCTCAAAAAGATGAGGGGGAATTTTTGTGTATAAAAAAGAGCGGATTGACAAAATTATGAGCATTCTTTGTGAAAAAGGATACGTAAACGTAAAATATCTTTGCGATGAACTGGGATATAGCAAGGCAACCGTGAACCGAGATTTGAACGATATGGAACATCAGAAGATGGTCAAACGCAGTTACGGTGCCGTGGAACTGACCGAAAACAAAGATGTTGCGCTGGAGTTCAGGTATCATAAAATGAAACGAGAGAAGATGAAAATCAGTAAGTTTGCCGCCGGGCTGGTCAAAGATGGCGAGACAATCTTTATTGATGCATCTTCAACAACGGAATTTATGGCACCTTATCTTGTGAAGAAAAATAATCTGACGGTCATCACCAATAATCTTGCAATTGTCTCGTATCTGAGCGGTTATTCTAATATCAGAGTCATCTGTCTGGGGGGAGAGGTTATGGAACCGCCGTCCATGATGAGCGGGGATTTATGTGTAAGAAATGCCATGATTTATAAGGCGGATAAATTCTTTTTTGCAACGCACAGTATTGATGACAACGGAGAAATCGGCGGAGGTGGAAAATACAATCTTGTCATTGATGTAATGGCACAGAATTCCAGACAGGTTATTTATCTTACTGACCATACAAAAATGAATCTCGCATCTAATACGGTCGTGATGACAGTAGACAGGGTGGATATGGTGGTCAGCGATTACAAATTTTCAGAGGAATTCAAGAAAAGATATCAGAATACAAAATTCATCGAACTGTAAAATCATAAAATGGTTAAATTAGGAAATAAAGATGCGTATTGTCCGGCAGTCTCCTGCTCGCTGACGAGGATGTCAATATCCTGAAGGGTGGTTTGTGTGTATGGAGATTGTGTCCCGAATTTTCCGCTGTCACAAAGAAAAACTTTTTTTGACGCATGCTTTAACATGCTGTTTCGTATTAGGACTTCTTCGCGGACACAATCGGAAATAATGCCGTCATCGGATAGAGATTTGGTGGAAAAGAACACAGCGTCGGCGTTGGTGTTTTCAAAAATATGCTGTGCGTCGATGCCGAGCAAACAGTTCCGGTTATTCCGGCTGAGGATTCCCCCGGATGCAATGACGGTCATTGCGGAATCTGACAGCAGACTTAAAATTTCAATATTGTTGGTAATTACAGTAAGGGTGGCATTGTTCATCAGTTCGCCGGCAAGATAATAGGATGTGGAAGACTGGTCAAGGAAAATAACACTCCCGTCTTTGATTAAGGTTTTTGCCTTTTTGGCAATGGCCTTTTTTTCTTCTGTATTTTGACGGAACCGTTTGGAAAAGTCGATAACATTGGCAAAATTTTTAATCAATTCCGCACCGCCGTAAGTTTTGGAAATAATTCCTTTTTTCTCCATAGCGGTTAAGTCTCTGCGAATACTGGATTCGCTGGCATAAAGTCTGTCACACAAAACCTTCACAGATACAAATCCATCGTTTTGCTTTAAAAGATGGATAATTTCTTGTTGTCTTTGATTTTTTAACATAGCAAAGTCCTCCCGGTTATCGATTGTTTTTGAAGAAAAGTCAAAAATATGTGATAAGTTTACCTACTTTTGACCAACTTTTGGCTAAAAGTTGACTTACTTGCGTGAGTTTAGTATACTGGAAAATAATAAAAAAGTAAAGAAAAATATGAATTGGGGTGACTGGTGTGGATATTAATACCATGTTAAAAGGGAAAACTTGTGACTGCGGAAAGCATCACAGTTGCGATATTGAATATGTCTACATAGAAGACGGAGCAATCCAGAGATTGACGGAAATCTGCAAAGCGTACAACAGGATTCTTCTGGTTGCGGATGAAAATACGTTTGCTGCGGCTGGAGACAAGACGGAAAGAACTCTTTCCGGACAAAAGCTGAAGAAGATTGTTTTCCCGGGAAATGAAATCCTGATTCCCAATGAAAATGCAATTGAAAAAGTTCGGGATGCCATGGAAGAAACTGAATTAATTGTGGGGATTGGCTCTGGTGTTATTCAGGATTTGTGTAAATATGTGGCTTTTTTTGCAAAAATACCTTATATTATTGTTGCAACGGCACCTTCCATGGACGGATATGCGTCCGATGGGGCTGCAATGATTTTAAATGGTATGAAAGAGACGGTAAAAGCCGGACTTCCCATGGCGATTGTAGCAGATACCAAGGTGCTGAAAGATGCTCCCATGGAGATGATTCAAGGCGGGTATGGTGATATTATCGGAAAGTATTCTGCTTTGAATGACTGGAAATTAAGCCATCTGGTCAATGACGAGTACTTCTGTCAGCATATTTATGATACTACCTATCAAATGATTGAACTGACAATTTCGGTTGCAGAGGGCATTGCAAAAAGAGAGGAAGAGAGCATCCGCATCTTGACAGAGGCATTGATTGTTGTGGGAATTATGATGAGTTTTGCAGGGTCTTCCCGACCGGCAAGCGGTAGTGAGCACCACCTTTCTCACTTCTTTGAGATTGTGGGAATTGTGAAAAATGAACCTTATTTTCCCCATGGCGTGGATGTGGGATATGCCACAGTTGTCACCGCACTGTTGCGGGAGAAAATCTTGGAAAATTCCTTTGCTGAACAGTTGTACAGAATCGGGGAAAATGAGTACCAAGATAAGATGAGAGAGATTTACGATGTAGTTGCTCCGGAGTGCATGGCATTGCAGAGACGGATTGGAAACTATGCAAAAAACCGAATTTCTCTATATCGGGAAAAAGAAACGGAAATTCGGTCGATTTTTTCTGAAATGCCGAACCATGAAACTATCATCAAATTGCTTGGTGCTGTTGATCTGAAGATTGAACGGTTTTATGAACTTTACGGAGAAGAAAAAATCAACACGGCCATTTCCTATGCCAAGGATTTGAAGGACCGGTATACGGTTTTGTGGCTCTATTATGATATGTTTGGAGAAATGGGGAAATAAAAATGGACTACAAACAAATAAAAATAATTGCAATGGATTTGGACGGAACATTGACGCAACATAAACAACTTTTGGATGAAGCGAACAGAAAAGCACTGGAACGCCTTGCGGAGAAGTACAAACTTTTGATGGCGGGAGCGGGACAGGTAATGCGGATTTTTAACCAACTGGGGCAGTTTCCTATTGATATTATCGGTAATTACGGGTTGCAATATGGTGCATACCATGAAGAAAGCAAAACCATGGAGATTGTTAGGGATTTGAGTTTCCCTGTCAATAAGGAGGAAATCGAAGAAAAGGCAAGGAAGATACGGGAAAAATATGGGTATACCGATTATGCAGGGGATAGTATTGAGTACCATCCATCCGGTTGTATCACTTTTGCTATCCTTGGAACAAAGGCAAAGGCAGAGGATAAACTTGCTTTTGACCCGGATCGAAGCAAACGAAGAAAAATCTACGAGGAAGTGTGTGAGACATTTTCTGATTACAATGTGTTTGTAGGAGGAACATCTTCGTTTGATATGGCGCCTAAGCCTTACAATAAATACCATGCTCTTGATTTGTACTGTAAGGAACACGGATTTTCTCATGACGAGGTTGTTTACATCGGAGATGATTATGGACGGGGCGGAAATGATGAAGCAGTCTATGTTTCGGACTTTCCTTATTTGTGTATTGACGATTACCGGACATTTAGTCAGATTGTCAAACCCTTGCTTGAAGAAAATGAATAAAAAGTCTTGACAAAATGCGATTCAAGTGATAAAATAAATACCAAATTCAAACGCTGTGATGCGGAATAGTATGCAGGAAGTTTTGCCTTGAGAGAGATGCCGGTTGGTGCGAGGCATTGGGAAACACTTGCTGAACTCACCGCGGAGCGGTTGCCGTGAACAGTTTAGTAGGGGCAGACGGGAACTCCCGTAACAGAGTAAAGATGTGTTTGCATCTAAGGGCATCCTGAAAGGATGAAGAAGAGTGGTACCGCGGAAACTGACGTTTTCGTCTCTTTGCATCAACAAGGAGACGGAGACGTTTTTTTGTTGGTGTGACTGGTTTTTCCATACCATATAACTTGAAAGGGGTTTTTACCATGACCAAAATCAACATGACTGACATTACGTTGAAAAAACTTTCTGCTGAACGAGATATTGCATTGTTGTTCCGGGAAAAGACAGCCATTGCATCCTATGCTGATACACTAGGGGCAGATGCTGTGGAACTTGCGCCCATTAAGAATCTGCGGGAGGATACTATTATCTATAAAACCATCGCGCAGAATATTCAGAATGCGGTGTTGGTGATTCCGGTAGGTTTTACAGTTCAGGATGTTGCTGCAGCTTGGGAATGTGTAAAAGATGCCAAAAACCCACGCTTGCAGATTGAAGTTCCCGTATCTACCGTACAGATGGAATATACTTACCATATCAAGGCAGATAAAATGCTGGAAAAAATTGCAGAGCTGACCAAAGCCGCAAAGGAACTTTGCGATGATGTGGAATTTTCGGCATTGGATGCTACCCGTGCAGATGCAGATTTTCTGATTTCCGCTGTAAAGGAGGCAGAGGCAAATGGTGCCGGCATGGTTACCATTTGTGATGATGCAGGGGCAACGCTCCCCGAAGAATTTGCCGCACTGATTGCATCGGTCAAGGAGGCGGTGAACGTTCCTGTTTACGGACAGGTATCTAATCGTATCAATATGGGTGTTGCATCCGCCGTTGCAGCAATCAAACAAGGCGTTGACGGATTGAAATGTGCTATGGCAGGAGCCGATGTACTTCTTGCCGGTGAGATTTCGGATGCTTTGCGTGCATGTGCATCTCAAATCGGCGCAGAAATCGGGTTGAATCATACCAAGATTCATGCAAGTATTGATGAAATGCTCAATACTATCCGTCATGCATCATACGAAACAGAGCACGCTGTCAGCGAGAAAAAGAAGATTCTTTTGGATGCCGACAGCACTATTTCTCAGGTTGCTCAGTCGGCACAGGTGTTAGGCTATGACCTTTCCGATGACGATTGCGGCAATGTGCACAAAGCATTGTTGCAAGTGTGCCAGAAAAAAGATGCGGTAGGAGCAAAAGAACTGGAGGCATTGATTGCAAGTTTTGCCATGCAGGCACCGTCTACTTATCATCTGGAAAGTTACACCACCAACAGCAGCAGCCTTGCAAGTTCTATGTCTCAAGTAACCTTAAAATGTAACGGTGAGACGATTTCCGGTGTCAGCATGGGCGACGGTCCCATTGACTCGGTATTCCGCGCTATTGAACAATGCATTGGTCACCATTATGAACTGGACGATTTCCAGATTCAGGCAGTGACCGAGGGAAAAGGGGCGTTGGGATCTGCTATTGTCAGATTGCGTAACAACGGAAAATTGTATTCCGGCAACGGAAGTTCCACCGATATCGTTGCGGCAAGTATTCGTGCGTATCTCAACGCACTGAACAAGATTGTTTTCGAGGAGGCATAAGATGAAGATTGTATTTTCCACGAAGAATGTAAGCCGTGCTTCCTTTCTTGACTTGTGCCGGTATGCATACGATTACGGTTTTGCCGGATTTGAGATATACGACGCCATCAATGAACGCAGTCATCATCATGATAGCATTTTGCGTCGGGAACGGACCGCCGATGCCAAACGGAAACTGTTAAATCGAAGCCTTTCTGTTTCTGCTCTGCGGACGCCTCAGCCTGTGGAGAATGAGGAGACAACAGCGGAAACTTTATTAAAATATGTGGATATGGCATCCCACGCGGGAATCCCATATGTAATTGTGCGGGTAGAGGAGGAAACGCCTTTTTCGGCATTGAAAGAAAAACTTTCCGAGGCCGTTAAGCGTGCAGAAAAAGCAGATGTGGGAATTCTGTTTGAGACGGTAGGGTATCTTGCCGATACCGAACATGTGATTGCCATCATCAATGAATTTTCGTCTACAGCAATCGGTGCATCCTGGAATGTCCGGGGAACCTATTTCGGCGCCGGAGAAACCGCCGAGGCTACCATCAAGACACTTGGCGCTTACATCAAATATGTTCGCCTTGGCGATATGAAAGATGGAAAAACCGTTTTAATTGGGGAGGGGGAACTTCCGGTAGAGAATCTTCTCAATGCTCTTTCATCTTTGAATTATGAGGGTTTCATCTGTGCTGCGTGGAATGAAGATATCAATGATGCAGATATTGTTCTGACCCATTTTGCCAACTATATTTCTTCCCTTAAGCGGGAAAAAAAGTCCTTTGACCGGGCGTATTACAACAGAAATAAAAGCGGAACATTTGTATGGAAAAAATACGATGTCATTGATGCTACTTTCTCCGATGTATTGGACACCATGGCAGAAAAATATCCAGACCAGTATGCATTTAAGTATCCCACTCTGGATTATACCAGAACCTATACCCAGTTCCGCCGTGATGTGGATGAGTGTGCAGCAGCCCTGATTTCTCTTGGTGTTAAAGCCGGAGACCATGTGGCTGTATGGGCAACCAATGTGCCGGAATGGTTTATCACCTTCTGGGCAACTACCAAAATCGGTGCTGTTCTGGTAACGGTGAATACTGCATATAAGATTCACGAAATTGAGTATCTGCTGAAACAGTCAGATACCCATACCCTTGTAATGATTGAATACTGTAAGGATATCAATTACAAAGAAATTATTCAGGAACTCTGTCCGGAACTTACGACTATGACCCCGGGAGAACCTTTATATTCCAAAAATCTCCCGTTTCTGCGGAATGTGGTTACGGTTGGATTTTCCATGCAGGGCTGTCTCACATGGGAACAAATGCTTTCCCGTTCTGGCCAGATTCCAAGGGAGGAAGTGCGTCGCCGTGCATCTCTGGTGAAACCGGATGATGTGTGTAACATGCAATACACATCGGGTACCACCGGATTTCCGAAAGGGGTTATGCTGACCCATCGGAACATTGTTAACAACGGAAAAACCATTGGTGACAGAATGGATTTGTCCACTGCAGACCGGATGATGATTCAGGTGCCCATGTTCCATTGCTTCGGCATGGTGCTTTCCATGACCTCTATGATGACCCATGGAGGAACCTTGTGTCCCATCCCCTATTTTTCGCCCAAGTCTTCTCTTGCTTGTGTCAATGATGAGCGGATTACCTGCTTCAATGGCGTGCCGACCATGTTTATTGCCATGTTCAATCATCCGGATTTTGCGAAAACAGATTTTTCCTATATGCGTACCGGTATTATGGCGGGCGCAAACTGCCCGGCAGATTTGATGCGCCGTGCTGCAGATGAAATGAATATGCGTGAAATTATTTCTGTCTACGGTCAAACCGAGGCATCTCCCGGTTGTACCATGGGTGAAGTCAATGAAGATATTGACCACCGT
Organism: Clostridia bacterium; assembly: GCA_017546205.1. GTDB lineage: Bacteria > Bacillota > Clostridia > Monoglobales > Monoglobaceae > Ructibacterium. The sequence goes on from JAFYXJ010000026.1 coordinate 41,454, forward strand.
GTGGAAACGGTGGGCAGTCCATTCCCCGGTGTGGAATGTAAGGTCATTGATCCCGAAACAGGAGAGGAACTCCCTGACGGCGAAAGCGGTGAGTTCATTGCCCGTGGCTTTAATATCATGAAAGGATATTATAAAATGCCGGAGGCAACTGCGCAGGCAATTGATGCAGACGGATGGCTCCATTCTGGAGATATTTGTTGCAGAACCTCTGACGGATACTATAAAGTAACCGGCAGACTGAAGGATATGATTATCCGTGGCGGTGAAAATCTGTATCCCCGTGAAATTGAGGAGTTTTATCTCACCCATCCAAAAGTGCGGGATGTGCAGGTGGTGGGTGTTCCCGACGAAAGATACGGAGAAGAATGTTGTGCATGGATTATTCTGCATAAGGGAGAAACCGCTGATGAAAATGAAATGCGTGAGTTTGGTAATGCAGCCATTGCACGGCATAAAGTGCCAAGATATTTCATGTTTGTCAAGGAATTCCCAATGAATGCCGCGGGCAAAATTCTGAAGTATAAGATGCGGGAAGAAGCAGCAGAAAAACTGGGGTTGAAAAAATAATTCAAAAAAGTATTGACAATTCCCAAACATGCGAGTATAATACGTATTAAATTTGAATATCACAAAGAACGACTATGACGAAGACGGTCGGATTGAGGAACCTGGAGAGAGTTGTCGGTTGGTGCGAGGCAATGGGGGTGCAATCCAATGACTTATCACTTCTGAGTCGGAGGACCGAAAGGCTTTGCTGAGTAGACTCCTTCCGTATTGCTGCGTAAAAGCAAAGGACTTGTTAGAGTTCGTAAAGTGACGGAATTTAGTTCCGTAATTTGAGTGGTACCGCGGGTTTGAACTCGTCTCAAAAGTTTTTTTGAGACGAGTTTTTTGTTTTATTCAAAGATGCTATGTTTAGCGGAAAAGAAAGGAGAAAACAAGAATGGACTACAATTTGAAAGAGGTTGCAGGCAGAATCAAAGACCTGCGCGAGGCGAAAGGATATTCTCAGGAAGAACTTGCAAAACTTACCGGTGTGTCTGTAGAGGATTATCGTGTTTTGGAAGAAGGAGAAACAGATTTTAGTTTTACCTTTATCTACAAATGTGCAAAAGCATGTAATGTTGAGGTGGTTGATATCCTGGAGGGTACCAGTACCACATTGAGTTCCTTTGCTATTACCCGTAAGGGAGAGGGGCTGAAAATAGTGAAGAAGCAGGGGGTGGAATATAACAACCTTGCCCCCAAATTTAAGGAAAAACTGGCAGAACCGTTTCTCGTTAAGTTCCCTTACATTCCCGAGGAACAAGATGCACCCATGAAACTTAATTCCCATAACGGGCAGGAATTTGACGTGATTGTTAAAGGTTCCCTTAAAGTTCAGGTAGGAAACCATGTAGATATTCTGAATGAGGGGGACTCCATTTTCTACAACAGCATCATTCCCCACGGAATGATTGCGGTTTCAGAGGGGGGATGTGAATTCCATGCGGTGGTACTCAATCCTCAGGATGGACATTTCAGTGAAAGTTATCCCGAGGCACCCTTGCATGTGGTAAAAACTGCTCCCGTTAAGGAAACTTCAGAAAAAACCGTGGCTGACGATTTTGTTGAATCTTTCTATGATGAAAACGGCGTATTTAACGGCATCACTTTTAAAAATGAAGATAAGTTTAACTTTGCTTTTGATTGTGTGGATGCCATTGCAAAGAAGAATCCTGACAAACTTGCCATGATGTGGGTTGGTAACGATAAAACCGAGCGGAAATTTACTTTCAGTGATATGAAAAAATATTCCGCAAAAACCGCCAATTATTTTGAATCTTTGGGTATCAAACGCGGTGATACGGTAATGCTGGTGCTTAAACGTCACTATCAGTTCTGGTTTTCTATGTTGGCACTTCACAAAATCGGTGCGATTGCAATCCCTGCAACCAACCAGTTGGTAGAACATGACTTTGATTACAGATACAAAGCAGCAAGGGTAAAAGCCATTGTGTGTACAGCAGACGGCGACGTTTCTGATGAAGCCGAAAAGGCGGCAGCAGGCTTCCCTGACATGATTAAAGTTTTGGTTGGTGGACAGAAAGACGGCTGGAACGATTTTAATGTAGAAATGGAACGGTTCAGCACCCATTATGAACGTACGGAAGAATCTCCCTGCGGCGACGATCCGATGTTGATGCTGTTTACCTCAGGAACCACTGGATATCCTCGTATTGCAACCCATTCCTATAAATATGCATTGGGGCATTATCCCACTGCAAAGCATTGGCATAATATAAATCCCAATGGACTCCACTTTACCATTTCCGATACCGGATGGGGTAAGGCACTTTGGGGCAAACTCTATGGTCAATGGCTGTGTGAAGCAGGCGTCTTTACCTATGACTTTGACCGATTCCGGTCCGAAGATATTTTGCCTATGTTTGCAAAATACCATATCACAACATTCTGCGCACCGCCTACCATGTATAGATTCTTTATCAAAGAAGATTTGTCCAAGTATGATCTTTCATCCATTGAATATGCAACCACAGCAGGCGAAGCGTTGAATCCGGAAGTATTTAACCAGTTCAAAAAGGCAACAGGTCTTACCATTATGGAAGGCTTTGGACAGACTGAAACCACGCTTTCCATTGCAAACTTTGTAGGTTCCACACCAAGAATTGGCTCTATGGGAAGACCCAGCCCGCTTTATGACGTTGTTGTACTGGATCCGGACGGCAACATCTGTAAAACCGGTGATGTTGGAGAAATCTGCATCCGTGTTAAGGATTCCGTTCCCTGTGGTCTGTTCATCGGATATTATCTGGACGAGGAAAAAACCAAAGAGGTTTGGCATGACGGGTACTATCATACCGGAGACCAAGCCACCATGGATGAGGATGGATACCTCTGGTATGTGGGCCGTATTGATGATGTTATCAAATCATCCGGATATCGTATCGGACCTTTCGAGATTGAAAGTGTTATCATGGAACTGCCTTATGTTTTGGAATGTGCAGTTACGCCCGTTCCCGATGAAGTCCGAGGCCAGATCGTAAAGGCTACGATTGTTCTTACCAAAGGAAATGTTGGTAGCGAGGAACTGAAAAAAGAGATTCAGGAATATGTAAAAACCCACACAGCACCCTACAAATATCCTAGAATTGTTGAATTTGTGGATGAACTTCCCAAAACCATCAGCGGTAAAGTACGGCGTGTAGAAATCCGTAAAAAAGATTTAGAAAACGCAAGCAAATAAAAAAAGACGAGGAAAACAAAATGTTTTCCTCGTCTTTTTGTTTTGCTTAATTCTCTTGATAACATTCAAAAATTTGATCAACCTGCTGTTGATCTTTTACTTTGGTGAAGGAACTTACCAACGGAACAACAATCAAGGAAACTACCATGGCAGCAACACCCATTTCCGGTGATTTTGCCGCAGCTGCAGCAAAACCGGAATTTATTGTAATAACCAATGTGGAAATGCCAACGGTGAGTAAACCTGCAATCATGCCGGAAAAAGCACCGGTGCTAGTGATTTTCTTGGAGAAGAGACCCCAGATGTACGGGCCGATAAAACAACCGGAAACAACACCCCAGGAAAATGACATCAAACTTACAATAATGGGGATATTCTGGGTTGCAAAGATAAAAGAGCAAGCCACAAAAGCAAGACAAAGCAGTCGGGTAAGAATCATCTGCTTTTCGGGAGCTACAGATTTCTTCTTCACAGAGGGAATCAAGTCAACGGCAACAGCGGAAGCAGAAGTAAGAACTACAGCCTCCAAGGTCGACATAGATGCAGAAAGAAGAAGAATCATCATAATTGCCAAGAGGATAATACCTAAGGTGCCGCTGGTGAGAACTTCCATCAGCACTGCAGGAATAATGGCGTCAATACCGCCTTCTGGAAGGACACCGCCCAGAATCAGTCTGGATGTACTGCCAATTAGGTATGCACCGCAACCAATGATGAGACAAAACATGGTGGAAATAACAGTGCCTCTTTTGATAGCGGCAGTATCTTTGATGGCATAGAACTTACCAATCATTTGCGGAAGTCCCCATGTACCAAAACTGGTCAGCATAATGTTAAAGCAAAGGAACTTAAAAGAAGAACCGCCGAAGATATTGGTCAGTTGTGCACCCGTTGTGGGGTTGGGGTCGTTGGGTAGAGACTTAAAATTGCCGAGATTTTCAATTAATCCGGAAAATCCACCAACTGCATCGTGTTTGAGTACAACAACGATCAGGCAAACGACGCCGAGAATCATAATGATTCCTTGTACAAGGTCTGTGCAAGCCGTGGCAACATATCCGCCTACAACCAAATAAATGGCCGTCAAACAAGCAATAATCAGCATCCAAACCCATGTTTCCACACCGGGAAAGACTGCACCGAAAAGAGAACCAAGGCCTTTATAAACTGCGGCAGAGTAAGGAACAAGGAAGATAAAAATCACAATCGCTGCAAAAATTTTCATTCCCTTAGATGCGTAGCGTTTTTCAAAATAATCCGGCATGGTTTTGGCGTCCAGTTTTTTGGTCATTTTTCTTGTGCGATTTGCAAACAAAAGCCAGGAAAGCAGGCAACCTAAAACGGCATTACCAATACCAATCCAGATACTTCCAAGACCAATGTTCCAACCGTGTTGCCCTGCGTAACCAACAAAAACAACTGCAGAAAAATAGGTTGTGCCGTAAGCAAAAGCAGTCATCCAGGCGCCAATGTTTCTTCCGCCAATCAAAAATCCGTCAAGGGTTTTTGATTTCCCGTAACTGAAACAACCGATGAGAGCCATTGTGATTGCATAGACACAAAGGGCGATGATAGTGTAAAGTTGAGCGTTTGACATGTGTTTTTTTACCTCCTTATTAAATTTTAGAATAGCGGAGGTAAAACCCAATGGGTAAAAAAAACACGCCCTCCGTATTCCGATTAAGAATACAGAGGACGAGAGAATTCCCGTGGTACCACCTCAGTTTACCGCCATCTCACGATTACGGCCTTTGAGAGTGTCAATCAACACTCTTGTTCTGTAACGGGAACACCCGGTGCAGCCTACTGAAAAACTTGTTCGGTGCACTGCTCACAAGATGTATTCGGCGGCAGCCTCCCCATTGCCTCGCACCACCCGGCAACTCTCTCAAGGTTCTGGCTGAGCGTACTTGTTCCTGCTCAAACGCATTTAATGGGATTATTTTACTACTTCAATTTTGAAAAGTCAAGACCTTTTTTCAAAATTTGATAAAAAAATATAAAATGTCCCGAAATAAAAATAATATGAAAAATTACTTCGGTATCAAATGAATCGGCATGGTGGCTTTTGATTTCACTCATCCCTGTAGTGGGAACTGTTGTACTTTTGGAATAAATCCCTCTGAAATTACAGTTCAGGGGGATTTATTAATAATTGCAGTTTATGAAAAAGTATGATAGAATATTTAAAAAGATCTTCATGGAGTGATAGGAATGAACGAACTAAAAAAATGCACAATATGTCCAAGAAACTGTGGTGTTGACAGAACGAAAACAGTTGGATTTTGCGGTGCAACGGAACATATAAAGGTGGCAAGAGCATCACTTCATTTTTGGGAAGAACCATGCATCAGCGGTACAAAAGGGTCCGGAACCGTGTTTTTCAGCGGATGTAATCTGGCTTGCCGGTATTGTCAGAATTATGAAATAAGCATCGGTGGTTTTGGCGATGAAATAACAGTTGAACGACTTGCTGAGATTTTTCTTGAACTTCAGAATGAGGGTGCGCACAATATTAATCTTGTGACGCCAACGCCGTATTTTCCGCTGATTATGTCTGCGATTGACCTTGTACGGGATAAGATGCAGATTCCGTTTGTTGCCAATGTTGGTGGTTACGAAAAATCGGAAACAATACGGAAGTTAAAAGGATATATTGATATTTTTCTTACGGATATAAAATACCACGCATCTGAAATTTCAATGAAATACAGTTCGGCACCTAATTATTTTGTATATGCAATGAATGCTCTGGCAGAAATGATATCCCTTTGCGGTGACCCTAAGTTTAATGATGAGGGGATTATGACAGCAGGAGTGATTGTAAGACATCTTGTATTGCCTGGTTTTCGAAAGGATTCCATCGACGTTCTGCAGAGCCTTGCAGAGAGATTTGGTACGGAAAAATTTATTCTCAGTTTAATGAGCCAATATACACCTAACGGGCATTTAGAGGTCTGCCCTGAGCTCAGTCGCAGGGTCACCTCGTTTGAATATCGTTCAGTGGTTGATGCCGCATTGGAACTGGGGTTTCACCATGCATATATGCAGGAAAAGACAAGTGCCAGCTCAGAGTATACACCGCCGTTTGATTTGACGGGGGTTCGAACTTAAACTACGAGTAAAGAAAAAGCCTTTGAAACCACATGGTTTCAAAGGCTTTTTGGTCGAGGTGACAGGATTTGAACCTGCGGCCCCTTCGTCCCGAACGAAGTACTCTACCAAGCTGAGCCACACCTCGACAACGCTGAATATTATAGCATGGTTTTTGGGGGTTGTCAAGGCTTTTTCGTCATTTTTCATGATTTATCCGGCTTCTTTTTGATGACGATATTTTTCACGGGTGGCATATCCGCCGCGAATATGCCGTTCTTGTTTATTTTCCAACAGAATTTCTCGCACCTGATTTGCAAGAAAACCATTGATTCTGATTAATCTTTCTGTTACATCCTTATGTACGGTTGATTTGGAAATGCCAAATTTTTTTGCCGCCTCTCTCACGGTGCATTTATGCTCAATAATATAATTGGCAAGTTCAACGGTTCTTTCTTCAATATAACACCTCACACAGATTGCCTCCCATACAATTTTATTGTACGGTTCAATATATGCAAGGAAATGACAGACTATGCCGAAAAGGAATGGAAATAGAAAAGGCTGTATAAACCAACGTTTATACAGCCTTCTGTTTGGTGCGGATAAGAGGACTTGAACCTCCATGAAATTGCTTTCACATGGACCTGAACCATGCGCGTCTGCCAATTCCGCCATATCCGCATATTTAATTTTGTGGCGATTTTCGCGCCAACGTTGTATATTCTACTATACTCTTGTGTGTTTGTCAACCCTTTTTTTAAAAAAATTCAAAAAATGCAAGGAATTATTTTTCAAAAAGTGCTTGCAATCTTTTGGAATTTGTGCTATACTAATCCCCGTTGTATGTGCCCGTAGCTCAGCTGGATAGAGTGTCAGACTCCGACTCTGAAGGTCGTGCGTTCGAATCGCATCGGGCATACCAAAAAGAAACGACAATTTCGTAAGAGATTGTCGTTTCTTTTTGTACTCTTATCTTTTCGCTATTCTCTCTTCACTTTTCACTAAAATTGTCGTTTCCAGATAAGAGATAAAAGAGATACAACTATCGCTAAGCAACTCCTTAGAAGCGCGACAAGTGTCGGTGCAAATATTAATGAAGCGATTGATGGAAACAGTAAACCTGATTTTATTGCTAAATTACATATTTCATTGAAAGAGGTAAGCGGAAGCATATATTGGCTTACACTTTTAAGAAACACTAAGCTTTTTGAATATGATTATGATAATTCGATTGACCTTGCAGAAGAAATAAAGCGAATGCTAATTTCATCAATCAACACTGCGAAGAAAAACAATAATTAGGTTGCATCTATATTGTTCGCCTTTGCCAAAAATCCGTACACGATAGTGTGCGGATTTTTTATGTACATATTGAATCTTGTAAAAATATGTGATATACTGAGCGCATATGTCACGGAGGAGGAAAAGAATGTTTACGTTCAGAAAAGCAACTATAAATGATATTGATGCCATTGAAGCAATTTATCAGGAAATCCATACACAGGAAGAAAATGGAATTGTCACCATTGGCTGGGTGCGGGATGTGTATCCAACCCGTTTGACCGCACTTGCTTCCCTGGAACGGGACGATTTGTTCGTTATTGAAGATGAGGGAGACGTAGTAGGTGCCGGAATCATTAATAAAAATCAAGTTCCCGAGTACAACCTTGGAAAATGGAAAAATAATTCATCTGATGACGAGGTGATGGTGCTTCACACCTTAGTTATCTCACCGAATAAAGGGAGAATGGGATATGGCAAAGGGTTTGTAGCATTCTATGAACAGTACGCACTTGAAAACAATTGTCCTTATCTCAGAATTGATACCAACGCGCGTAATGTCCGTGCTCGCGCCATGTACCAAAAACTCGGGTACGAAGAAATTGGTATCGTTCCTTGTGATTTCAATGGCATCGATGGCATACAATTGGTGCTTTTGGAAAAGGCACTTGATAAAAATTGCAAAAAATCATAAATTCGTTATTTTTAGTCATAAGATATCTTGACAATTGGTCTTTTTTAGGGTAAAATCAGTCTAATATTATTTTTTTTGGAGGATACATAAAATGAAAAAAATGTTAGCACTCGTCCTTGCGGCAGTTCTTTGCTTCTGTCTTGTTGCATGTGGCGGAAATCAGACAAGCGAAGGCGGAAAGAATTTTGTCATTGCAACCGATAAGGGATTCAGTCCTTTTGAGTTCCAGGATGCAAGCGGTAACATCGTTGGTATTGATATGGATATTCTGGCAGCAATCGCGGAAGACCAGGGCTTTACCTATGATCTGCAGTATGTAGGCTGGGACGCAGCAATTGCAGCATGTCAGGTAGGACAGGCAGATGGTATGATTGCAGGCGCATCCATTACTGAAGAAAGAAAGAACAACGGCTGGACATTCTCTGATGGATACTATGATGCAACTCAGGGTATGGCAGTTGCAAAGGACTCTGCTATCACTGGCTTTGCTGATATGAAAGGCAAAAAAGTCGCTGTAAAGAACGGCACCATGAGCAACCAGTACGCGGAAAGCATTAAGGATGAATACGGATTTGAGGTTGTTACATTTGCAACTTCTCCGGATATGTATCAGGCAGTAACAGGCGGTCAGGTAGACGCTTGTATGGATGATACCCCGATTTTGAAGTATAACATTAAAATCGGTCAGCTTGACATGAAATTTGTTGAGGGAACCGAGAATGAACCTGCACAGTATGGTTTTGCAATCTTTGATGCAAGCAAGCAGGAATTGATCGATCTGTTTAATGCAGGACTTAAGAATATCCGCGCAAACGGAAAATATGATGAAATCATTGCTAAGTATCTTGGTTAATAGAATTTAACTGACGGGGCATTGGGATAACCGGTGCCCTTCAACCATGTTAGAGGGAGGTTGCTCCAATGGTTCAACTTATCAGTACATACGGTTCAATCTTGCTGACCGCTATGGGGCAAACACTGTTGCTTGCATTGTGGGGTCTGTTTTTTGGGTGCATTCTCGGCATCATTTTCGGACTTGCCAGTGTTGTTGATAATAAGGTTTCCAGATTTATTACCAAAATTTATGTGAATGTCATTAGTGGCGTTCCCATGATTGTATTGGCGTTCTTTGTGTTTTACGGAGTGCCCTACGGCCTTAAATCCATTCTGGGTACAACATTTGTGCTGACATCGCTTCAGGCAGGTACCATATGTCTTGCACTCAACTGCGGTGCTTATATGTCTGAAATTATCCGTGCGGGTATTCAGGCAATTGATCCCGGTCAGATGGAAGCGGCAAGAAGTCTGGGACTTTCTTATTGGCGTTCCATGTTTCGTGTTGTTCTTCCTCAGGCAATCAAGAATATGATTCCCAGTATTGTGAATCAGTTTATTATTACCTTGAAGGATACCTCAATTCTGTCTGTTATTGGATTCCCTGAATTGGTAAATAAGGCACAGAATGTAATTGCGATTACTTTCAAATCCTTTGAAATGTGGACCATTGTTGCTGTGATGTATCTGGTTGTTATTCTTGCACTGCAACAGGTTGCTAATGCGTTGGAAAGGAGACTCAGCCGTGACCGATAATCAGAAGAATATCAAAATCCATATTGAAAATTTGGTTAAGAGTTTTGGACATAACAAAGTTTTGCGCGGAATCTCAACCGATATCTGTGAGGGTGAGGTTGTTTGTGTTATCGGCCCTTCCGGTTCGGGAAAATCTACATTCTTGCGTTGTATCAACAGATTGGAAACTGCAACATCAGGTGAGATTGTTGTTGACGGGTATCGTATCAGCGACAAAAAGGTAAACCTGAATAAGGTGCGTGAGAATATTGGAATGGTGTTTCAGCATTTCAATCTTTTTGCCAATATGAATGTGCTGAACAACCTGATGCTTGCTCCGGTGGATCTGAAGAAAGCATCCAAGGCGGACGCAAAAGAAACAGCGATGCGCCTTTTAGAAACGGTGGGACTTTCGGATAAAGCAGACAGTTTTCCGTCTCAACTCTCCGGAGGACAAAAGCAGCGAGTTGCTATTGCAAGAGCCTTGGCGATGTCTCCGGACATCATGTTGTTTGATGAGCCTACCAGTGCGTTGGACCCTGAAATGGTGGGAGAAGTTCTGGCTGTTATGAAACAACTTGCCAGAGATGGAATGACCATGGTTGTAGTAACCCATGAGATGGGGTTTGCCCGTGAGGTGGCAGACCGTGTTCTGTTCATGGACGAAGGCGTTATTTTGGAAGAGGGAACACCGGAACAGATTTTCTCTTCTCCGAAGCATCCCAGAACCAAAGATTTTCTGGATAAAGTTTTATAAGAATTGAAAAGATAATCCTCCGTGTATTCTTCTCGGAGGATTTTTTTAAGGATAATTCAAAAGCGGGGCAACTATATGACAAAAGATTTTACGACGGGGAAAATTCCCAAACAGTTGTTATGGTTTACACTGCCTTTTATGGCATCCAATGCGTTGCAGGTTCTCTATAGTACCATTGATATGATGATTGTCGGGAAGTTTGTAGGCACGACTGGACTTTCCGCAGTAGCCCAGAGCAGTCAGATTCTCAATTTTGCTACCATGATTTGTCTGGGGATTTCGAATGCCGGACAGGTTTTGGTATCTCAGGCAATGGGTGCCGGAAAAAAAGAGAGAATGAATCCTATCATTGGAACCCTATTCAGTTTATTAATGATACTGGCACTGATCTTTACCGTGATTATCTTGGGATGGGGAAATGCTATTCTTCGATTTATGCATATTCCTCCTGAAGCAAAACAAATGGCGTTGGAATATTTAACGATCTGCGGGTGCGGTATGGTGTTTACTGCTGGCTATAACATGGTTTCTGCTGTATTGCGGGGCATGGGCGATTCTTCAAGACCGCTTTTGTTTATTGTAATAGCCTCTGTAACCAATCTTGTTTTGGATATCTTGTTTACAGGTATTCTGGGATTTGGTGTGGCAGGAGCTGCTTGGGCAACCATCATTGGACAGGCTGTTTCGGTTTTGTTCTCTATTTGGTTTCTGTACCGACGACGTTTGGCTTTTGGCTTTGATTTTCAGAGGAGAAGTTTCCGTATGGACCGAAACTATGTTCGCCTGATTCTAAGCCTAGGAACGCCTATGGCGGTGCAGTCGGGATTTATCAACCTTTCCATGCTGTTTGTCAATGCCGGCATCAATCAGGTGGGAGTTGTTGCCTCGGCCACCTTTGGCGTAGGCGGAAGAATTGATGATATTGTCAATAAAATATCTCAAGGGATTCAGTATGCCGCACTGCCTATGATTAGCCAGAATATTGGCGCAGGAAAGATGGAGCGTGCTAAGAAAGTTGTTTATTGGACATGGGTATATTCGGCAATCATGACCGTGTTTTTTACAACATTATACCTGTGCTTTGGCAAACAGATGTTTATGATATTCTCGGACGACCCGCAGGTTCATGCAATGTCCGGAACCTTTATCCGGGCAATTATCTGGATGTTCCCTGCCTTTGCGGTGATGCGGGGAAGCGGTGCTTTTATTCAGGGAATCGGACACGCCCGGCTGTGCATGATTCTTGCTCTCTTGGACGGGGTTGTTTTGCGGATAGGGCTGAGTTGGCTGTTTGGCGTAGTATTCCAATGGGGATTTTTTGGTTTTGTGTTGGGATATGCCCTTGCCCCGTATGGATATGCGATACCCAGTATGGTGTATTTTCTGTCAGGAAGATGGAAGAAGCGAAAAATTCTTGCTGAAGAAATATAGTTGCACTATGAGACGAAATAGGTGTATAATAGAAGAAAGATTGGAGTAAAGACGGTGATGTTATGATTAATGCAACCAATGCAAATACCATGAAAGAGAAGAACCGGCGTTTGGTTCTTGATTTGATTCGGAAAAATGAGTATTCTCGGGCAGACCTTGCTAAAGAGACCTCTTTGACCAAGGCGGCAGTCTCAATTATTGTGGATGATTTGATTAAGACCGGTGTGGTGTCGGAATTTAAGTCTGCGGAAACCGGGATTGGAAGACGCCCTCTTTGCTTAAAACTGAATCCGGATTCTATGTATGCCGTGGGTATCAATATTACAAGAAGCAGTGCAGAGGTTGGGATTATTGATATCAGCGGACGGATTGTGTGTAAGAATAAGGTTGACGTTTATCCCAAAAAAGAGGCGTTAAAACAGATTGTGGAATGCATTGCATCCATGGTAAAAGAAAATGCCATTGACACAGAACGAATCTATGGAATCGGTGTGACAGCCCCCGGCCCGGTTGATAGTTTGAATACTACCATATTAAACCCCACAAATTTTGATGAATGGCATTATGAAAACATCGGACTTCGGTTGAAAAAAGCTCTGAAAACAGAGGTCTATCTGGAAAACGTGTCCGGAGGACTTGCTCTTTGTGAAAAATATTTTGGTATTGCAAAAGAACTCAATGATTTTCTTTTGCTGATTGTCAGCGACGGTATTGGTTCCGGTATTATGTCCTCCGGAAAGTTGCTTCGCAATGCTACCGAATTGGGACACACTTCCATAGCGTATGACGGGATTCCTTGCGAGTGTGGAAATGTGGGATGTATTGAAAAATATGCATCGATTCCGGCAATGTTGAAAGGGACAAAGTATGCGGATTGGAATGCGGTCATAGAGGCAGAAGATGCCGAGATTATCGAGAAGGAAGCGGAATATCTCTCCTGTGCTATCGTCAATGCCATTAACTTGTTTGGGTTTGACAGTATCATCCTTGAGGGAGAAATCAATTATCGCCCGCAGGCAATCATTGATGCCATTGAAAAGAGACTGAAAAACAATACCATTACCAGAACGGATACCCGTATTTTTTCAGGCAGTGCATTCAGCGGTGTGCTATGTGCTGCCGTCACAGTATTTGATAATTATTTTAAGTTTGAGTAAGATTGCATAAAGACGACCGGGAATCAATCAGAATTTGATGAAGTATGATGCATATTTATATATGGCAAATCAATGAATTGCCTGATGGCATGAATTGAAATCAGAGATTTCATGAATTGAGCATTAAGGCTCATGAATTGCACCTTCGGTGCATTTAAAGGCAATTCAATGCATGGAGCGATAGAGAGAATTCATGGCGTAGCCACTTCATGACAATGGAGTTGTCAATTCATTAATTTTTTATCCTGTCTTGACACGAACTTTGTCGAATTTTGAAAGGAAGTGCATTATATGAAACGGAGTATTATAATAATATCTGTAATATTGGTTGTTAGTGTACTTATATATGGTATAGTTTGGCTATTTGACGATCCAAACAAGCGTCCTGTTCGTCCCATTGAAAGCAAACCAAACAAAATCCTTATAACATCGAATGCATGCTGTTCGATGACTTACGATTTAGATTTGACATTACATAATAAGGAAAATAATGAGAAAATAGTTCTTTGTACTGCTGAAAGTGTTTCAGAATTTGATGTGTTAAAGTATAAAATTCCTAAAGTTGATATTGAGAACTTTGAAATAATCCTTTCGTGTAATGTATATTATGGTGAAAATTATTTGTTTGATAAAAGCATAGTAATGGGAAATGATTTTGATGCTTTGAAAAATTCGGGACTATTGATTTATTTTCAAGAGGCTGACGGAATGTATGTAAACATTATTACTGCGAACCAGCACGATACATATAAACTTATGTATGACAGTGAAGAACTATGGGAATTAAAAACTGAACCAAATCAAGTTTTCGCAGAAGGTTAAGTTCAAAATAAATGATGACATTTTAAGTGCTTTTACTCGTGTCAAGTCCATACAATTTAAAATATTAGTTTGCCGATTTATTATATTTACATATATCATCGGAGCGAGAAAATCGAGTATTCTCGCGGGTTCTAAAGAATTTTGTTTAAGGTAGAACAGTTGAAAAAACAGGATAAAAATAGTAGGTTTCAATTAGAGTGATAATTTTGCAGAAGGATGTATAGGAAGAGGGGCGGACATGCAACAAAATAATAAAGCAACGGTTTTTATTTTGCTTGGTCAATCAAATGCGGTAGGTCATGGCATTCCTATGTGTGAAGAAGATAAAATTACAGAGCCGATGAAGAATGTTTTCGGATTGTGTCGCAATTTCAACCAGTCCTTTGAAAACACAGAGCTTAAATGGAGCGGATATACCAGCTTTGGTATGAATCTTGGTGAAGAGCAGGACAACACATACTCTCTGGCGAATTGTCTTGCTAAACTTTGGCAACAGGAAATTGATAAAGGTAATAAGCGGAATTTGCCCGATTTATACATTGTTCATATAGCAATAGGTGCGCAAGGTGTAACAGATGGGTATATGTGGAACCCCAACTATGAAAGAAAACTAATTCCCGGGATTCTTGGTACGGTTGATGTTTCATTGACACCATTTACATGTCATATTCTTTCTCTTTTGAAAGACAGCTTTAATAAAATGGGTAAAACTTTTGATGTTATGGGTATTCATTGGCGTGGAAGTGAAAATGACGCAAGTGTTTCGCGAGAAGTGTTGAAGAGTACCGTAAAGGATATACACAACGAAATGCTTAACAGTTTTTGCTTAAGTATAGGTCAGAATGTGCCTATCACATTACATCGATTAGTTTGTTGTGACAGATATATGGACGTAGATCCCAGCGGTGAAGCATTGGATAACATGAATTATATAAATCAGATATTCAGTGAGCTGGAGGCAGAAAATGAGAATATTTCCGTTTTTGATGTGCGGAAGTGTCCGTATTATATTCCTGATATACGGGGAAACGGAATATTTATCCAAGATGTTGTGCACTATACAGCAGAAACAAATCGTTGGGTAGCAGAACAAATTTTCAATAATTACAGGTGATTTTTAATTGTGATTTAACTCAATATGTTAATTTTTACCTGACTTGACACGAAATGCGTCGAATTCCTCCAATTAAAAGTCGGCAACTTGCGTCGAAGGTTGATTATATAGGTTTTCTATAAAATTTGATTTTGTATCTTCTTTGCAATTACAGTATAAGATCAATGAGAGGGATGAAATTCATGTTTTGAATTTCATCCCTCTATTCATATACAAGGATCTCGAAGATGTATTGGTTTTTCTTATTTTCCTATTATATAGGTTTGAAATTAAGGCAATGAAGATGACAAAAAGTGAGTAGAATTATTAATATAATAATGATATCATAAAAAATAAACAGGCAATTCATTTTAGTATTCAGTTTTTATAACAAGCATATTTAAGTTAAAGGAATGAGATAATGAATTTTAAAACAATATCTAATGAATATCGCCCGATTCCATTCTGGTCATGGAACGAAAGACTGAATGTGAAGGAAACAAAGCGGCAAATTAAACTTATGCAAGAGGTTGGCATAGGTGGATTTATTATGCATGCCAGGGGAGGCCTTCAAACCGAATATATGGGGAAAGAGTGGTTTGATAATATAGCTGTAGGCCTTAACGAAGCTGACCAATATGGCATGTATGCATGGGCGTATGATGAAAACGGATGGCCAAGTGGCTATGGAAATGATTTGATAAACGGAAAAGGCGAGGAATATCAACAAAAATTTCTTCGGTATGAGCCGTATGATGGCACAGACAAAGATCACACAATTGTGATTATTAACAATATCCGCTATTATTATGATGTATATCCTGCTTATGTAGATACGCTTGACCCAAAAGTAACTACTGCATTTATTACAGAGATTTATGAGCCATATTATCAAAAATTTGGAGATAGAATCACAGGATTTTTTACAGATGAACCTGAAATTTCCAACAGTACAAAAGGAATACCGTGGAGTTTGACGTTACCTGAGGCCTATCGAAAAACATACCATGATGATCTTTTATTGCGTCTTCCGGAACTGTTTCAAGAAATCAATGATTATAAGCAGACAAGAATTCGATTTTGGAAGCTTGTGACTGAATTGTTTTCTGTCGGTTATATGAAGCAGATTTACGATTGGTGCACAGAACGCGGACTTAAACTTACAGGACATCTACCGTATGAGGAAAGCTATCCTGTAAGCATCCCATGCGTTGGTGCATGTATGCCGCATTATGAGTATTTCACTATTCCTGGTATTGATACTCTGTTTCGTAGAATCAATAACGATCTGACAGTATTTCAGATTGGTTCTGCAGCAGCACAATTAGGGAAAAAACAGGTTTTGACAGAATCATTTGCTATGTGTGGACACAACGTAAGTTTCCATGAACTTAAGGGAATTTATCAATATCAAATGGTACATGGAGTTAATCTTCTGTGTCAGCATCTGCAAGGGTACAGTATGCGTGGGATACGAAAAAGAGATTTTCCGCCTGCAATGTTTTATCAGCAACCGTGGTGGAAGGAATATAAAATTTTTTGCGACAGCATGTCAAGAATTGGAGCGGTTTTGGCTGAAGGTGAAGTTTTGTGCGATACACTCTTGATTAATCCAACAACAACAGCATGGACACTATATGATGGAAAAAACAGTCCAAAACTGGAAGCATTTTATCAGCAGATCAAGAATTTAATTAATCAATTAGACAGCAAGCATGTTCCCTTTCATCTTGGAGATGAAATTCTAATGGAACGGCATGGAAGAGTTGATGGAAATCGAATAATTATCGGTAAGATGAGCTATTCGAGAGTATTACTTCCCAAAGATATTATTTTATTTCCTCACACTGAAGCATTATTGCAACAATTCAAGGAAGCCGGTGGTGTAGTGATGGTGGCAGAAGAGATAGAAGGTGATTTAAGCATCGTCGATAATCCGCATATTCTCTATACCAAACGTAAGTTTCCGGAATATGATATTTATTTTTTTATAAATACAACGGATCAAGAACAAAAAGCAATACTCAGCGTGGGAGATAGTCAAATTGACATACAAACTGGAGAGGAAATTAAGTTTGAAAGAGAATGCTGTTTTGCTCCATACGAATGCCGTCTTGTCATAGAAAGGGAATTACCTTTAAAACATCTAAAAGCACAACCCCAAAAGCAGAAAAAAGCGATGGATTTATCCGGCAAATGGGAATTATCGTCATCTGATTTCAATTTGTTGACTTTGGATTATTGCGATTATTATTTTGATGGAGAATTGCAGGAAGCAAACGGATATGTGCTCAATATTCAGGATAGAGCCTGCAGGCTTAAGCGACCGATGACCATTCAACAAAAATATCGGGTTAAAATAAAGACTGTTCCGGAGGAACTGTATTTGCTATGTGAAACACCACAAAAACACAAAATTTTTGTTAATGGTACTCGTGTTTATGTAGATGAGAATCCCGATTGGGCAATAGATTTTGAGTTTAAAAAACTGAGAATTGATAGATATATCCAAAAAGGGGAAAATGTTATTACGCTGATCACGCATTTTAGTCAACCTGAATCTGTGTATAGAGAGTACGAGAAGGCTTGTCGTTATGATATATGCCGTAACAAAATGACTTATGATATGGAGATAGAGCCGTGCTATCTGTATGGAGATTTTGGGGTTGAAACCCTAGGAACCTTTGAACAACTGGACAGAGGAGCAACCAGATTTAATGGCGAGTTTGTCCTATCAATGAAACCAAAGGAACTTGCGCTATCAGAAATTGAAAAACAAGGGTTTCCTTTTTTTGCGGGGAGCATGATGTTGACAAAAGAGATTTGGGTCGAGGATAGTAATGCTGTTATGGAATTTGCACCCAAGGGAGTCAATGTGGTCTCTGTCAGAGTAAATCAAAAAAAATGTGCAACAGTACTTTGGGCACCATACACAATTGATGTTTCGCCATACTTAAAAAAGGGAAAGAATACAATTCAAATTACTTTGATAAATAATCTCAGAAACATGATGGGACCGCATCACTTGTCTGAGGGGGAAAGTTATATCGTTACACCGGAATCCTTTTACAAAGAGCATGGATTATGGCGGTGGGGAGAAGATGACAAAAATTGGGAAAAAGGGTATTGCTTGGTGGAAACTTCATTGATCTAAAAAGGATAAAATAAGTGGAGGGTTACATAATGAAAAGTAAAGTAAAAACAAAAAATGGAAATCCATGTATTTGTATTGGCGAGCAGCAGTTTCCCGCCTGTGCCTATGTTACGTATTTTGAGGAACGCAATGATTATGCAGAATTTACAAAGCATGGGTTTCGTATGTACTCGGTTTCGGTTTCCCTTGCATCACAGCCGATCAACACACAAAGCGGACTTAATTTTGGAGGAGGAGTGTTTGACCAAAAGGGGAGAGCTGATTTTTCCTATGTAGATCAATCAATTTCAATGATATTAAGAGCCTGTCCTGATGCGTATATTTTCCCAAGAATTTATGTCACTATGCCACAATGGTGGATAGAAGAACACCCGACAGAGACTACGGAGGTTCCACATGGCAAGAGACGGGAAATGTTATTTTCTGATTGTTTCAGACATGATGCTGCTCAAATGCTAAAAGAATTGATTGAACATTTCCGGACATTTTTCGCATCGGACCGAGTTTTTGGATATCAGATAAGCGGTGGGAACACCCAAGAGTGGTTTCACCTTGACCTAAATGGAAGTTTAACACAAAATGCTTTGCCATATTTTAACCGCTTTTTAGAGAGGGAGTATGGTGAATCAACGAGCAAACTTCCTGAACTTTCTGAAGCAAAAGGAGACGGAATCATCACAGATACACTTTTAAAAAAATATGTGCGATTTGCAAATAAGGAAGTTGCAAAAACAATAGAATTGTTATGTGAAGTTGCAAAAAAAGCTTCATGTTTTGAACAAATTGTGGGGGTTTTCTACGGTTATACTGCGGAGGTTGTTGACGGCCTTTGGGGAACTCACGCACTGTATGACATTATTGATTCTCCCTCTATTGATTTTTTTTCGTCACCCAATTCGTACACAAATGGTCGCTCGCTCGGCGTTGATTGGGGGGATATGATGCCTGTTGATTCAATAAAACTTCATAATAAGATGTGTTTTATTGAATCTGATATAAGAACTTTTCTCACCAGAACGCCGGAGGAAAGCCGCAAAGGAAGCGACCCGCAACGGTATTATACGGCGGAACTCTGGCAAGGACCTCCAACAGAAGAAATGTCTGTATATGCCGTAAGAAAAAGCCTTGCAAGACAACTTACACATGGTCATGGTCTCTGGTGGTTTGATATGTTTGGACACTGGTATTCGACAGATAATCTTATGAAGGAAATGAAGACATCACATGAACTTTATTGTTATGCACTTGATACACAAAGTGATGATTTTGATACAGAGGTCGCTCTATTTTTGGATGAAAAAGCATATTCTGAGGTTGGCGCATTTTCGGAGGCTGCTTCGATGCCCTACAAAATCCGTGCACTGCTCGGATACTGTGGGGTACCCTACCATGTGTATTTAACTGAGGACTTTGATAAAGTGATCCAGGAAAAGAACTATAAAGCAGTGGTGTTTTGTCGTCCTCTTTTGTCCAAAGAGGCAAAGAAAATGTGTGAAAAACTTAACGAAAAGGGTATTGCGTCCTATTGCATTCATTCGCAGACAAAGCTCCCTTCGGTTGCAGAATTGAAAGCTTTTTTCAAAAAAAGCAATGTTTTTGTTTATTGCGACAGCGAAGATGTGTTTTACATCGGAAATGGCTTTGTTGCAATTCA
Source organism: Clostridia bacterium (assembly GCA_017546205.1). Classification (GTDB taxonomy): domain Bacteria; phylum Bacillota; class Clostridia; order Monoglobales; family Monoglobaceae; genus Ructibacterium. The sequence goes on from JAFYXJ010000026.1 coordinate 61,409, forward strand.
TACTCAAAATGGTGGAAAAAAGGAACTCTCTTTTCCCAAAAAAATTAAGATTACGGATGTGAATACCAAGAAATGCCACATAACAGATCATCTCACAGTTGATATGAAAGATTGCGAAACGTTGCTTTTTCATTTTTCGTTTGTGTAGAAAGGTGAAAAAGAAAGTTTTAAAAGATGGTAGGCAGATGGATCAAACTGGAAAGCGTATGTTAAATAAATTGGTATTTGAATAAATAAACCTATTTCAATGAGGTCTTATTGTATTTTCAATAAGACCTCATTTGATTTAGAAAAAAGAATGGTAAAAATTTGGGTTGACTTGTCGATAGTACAACTTGTGGTTGAGTGGAACAAATGGAACAAATACATTGATGTTGTGCGACAGAAACGCAAATGTTAAAATAAAGTTAAAAGAAATATTGTACTTATTTGATGTGCAAGAGAAATACTAGACAACATTGCGTCGAAAAAATTTTGAGAATATATTTCGTATGAGATGGGAACATTCAAACAAAAGTGACGGGGTGTTTAAGATGAAGGAAAAAGCATGGAGAAATCGCAGTTTTTCTATTTATTTGGGCAAGGAAGAACCAGAAAATACCAATAAAATTTTTGAAATAGGTATTGTTATTTCGGGTGTGAAAACATGTCAGATTAACGATGTGCATCATCAAATAAAAGAGCGTGAAGTATTTTTTTTGATGCCATACGATTCGTATTGGAATGATTACACGTATCATCAAGAGCAGAAAACGATTAGTATACTATTTTCTAAAAAATGGATAGAAAGTTTTTTGGCTGATGACTTAGGTATGCTGAATCAACGTGCAAGAGTTGCAAGCTTTTCGGAAAATGATTGGGAACAAATGCTTTTCTTGTGTGAGCAGCTGATAAAGGAACAAGAGCTCCGTGATAGATATAGTGAAAAGGTTGAAAAAATTTATTTGCACAATATAATCATTCTTTTTATGCGAAATTTAAAGGAAGAAGCTCCAATCTATGCAGAGGAATTATCATTGATGAAAAAATCAAGGGAGTATATTCGTAAACACTTTAAAGAACAAATTACATTAGATGATGTTGCTACGTATACTGGTTACACCAATGCATACTTCAGCAGAAAGTTTCATGCTGTTTTTGGAGAAAGTTATAAGTCATATTTGATACGCCTACGATGTGAATACGCACAGGAAATGCTTACGAACACAAATTTATCTGTTACGGAGATTTGTTATAAAAGCGGATTTGCAAGTATTTCAAATTTTCAAAAATCATTTAAAGAGATTTGTGGTGTGACTCCAAAAGCTTGGAGGAAGAAACAAACAAGGCGGGAACAATAACAGAAACTCTGCACAAAACAAGATTGACCAAAATGTCAATATGGAAGATCTGTAGTTGCGAAATGTAATGGTGTGGATCAAAGTAAGACAAATTTGGACAAAAAACAGGACATTTATATCAAAAAAGATGCAGATTTTCAAAAATCAGGATGATACAATGATGATAAATATATTCTTTGAGTACAGAACCTGAAATTGAGAAGTAAGTTAATTTAAAAATGAAAGTAGATGAAAAAATCGTGTTTAGCAATGAAAATTTGGCAAAGAACATACAAAAGTATAGAAAAGCAATGGGGTATTCACAGTCACAATTAGCAGAGAAACTCTTTGTTAGTGAACAAGCGGTTTCCAAATGGGAATGTGGCGGGTCTACCCCTGATGTGATGAAACTTGTCAGCATTTCTGAGGTTTTAGGCGTATCAGTTGAGACGCTATTGTTTGAGTCAAATATCAATAATGCAGAACGAATGATGATTGGAATTGATGGAGGAGGAACCAAAACAGAATTTGTTTTATTTAACGAAGATGGAAATATCTTTCAGCGTATTGTGTTGGGAGAAACAAATCCCAATATTTGTGGACTGGAACAGTCTTTCAAAGTTTTAGAACGCGGAATAAAAACATTAATGCGTGCCAATAGGAAGATATCAACTATTTTTGCTGGAATTGCAGGGTGTGGCGACGAGCGATATTCTGCCAAAATAACAAAATTTATTAAGAAAATATGCCCTGCGTGCGAGCAAGTTAAATGTACATCTGATGTTATTAATGTAATATACAGTGCTGTTGATAAACGCCGTGCGATTGGAGTTATTTGTGGAACCGGATCATCGGTTTTTAGTTGTATAGATGATAAAATAAGTAAAGTTGGAGGATGGGGGTATCTCCTGGGGGATGCCTGCAGTGGCTATGCTATTGGACGTGGCGCGCTTCGGGCAGTACTTGCAGTCGAAAATGGTATTGGAGAGCCAACAATGATGACAGATTTGATTCATCAAATTCTGCAAAGCACAGTTACTGAACATATTGGGGACATCTATACAAGACCGCCGAATTATATCGCTTCCTTTGTTCCAGTTGTTTTTCAAGCTTTTCAAAATAACGATATGGTTGCAAAGCAGATTCTGGAAGAGGAAACCTCCACGTTGGCATTACATATTAATCATATTGCAGATAGAAACCATTATGACGGAGATGTGGTTATGTCAGGAAGTGTGATTTCAAGAACAACTATCGTAGATGAATTCATCAGAAAAAAACTTCGACCGGGCCTAAATATAGTGATTCCGAAGATGCCGCAAATCTATGGTGCTTGCAAAAAATGCCTACTCATAAACAATGCGCAAAAAAATGGATTTGAAAAGACTTTTTGTCAGGAATATGAAACTTATGCGATAGAGGATACAAAAAAGGTGAAAAAATAGAAGAGCACAGGATGTTGTGAGTGACGGAAAAAAGAAAGGTTAGTTATTCTATGATTAAAACAGAACAGAGAAATCCAAAAACAATGCATATTGATAAAGCAAGTACGGCAGAGATGCTGGAAATGATTCAAAATGAAAATTTAAATGCTGTGTATGCGGTAAAGGATGCACTTTCCGCGGTGGAAAAAGCCTGTGACGCTATTGTTGATGGAATGGAACAAGGAGGACGGCTGATTTATATTGGGGCAGGTACATCAGGACGATTGGGGGTTTTGGATGCGTCCGAGTGTCCTCCTACTTTTGGAGTAGCGGATGATAAAGTAATTGGTATTATTGCCGGCGGCGATAAATGCTTGCGTTATGCAAGTGAGAATGCGGAGGATATGGGTGAGGCTGGTGTAATGGATTTATCAGCATATCATCCTGATGAAAAGGATGTTGTTGTTGGCATTTCAGTCGCAGGTGAGGCAGACTATGTAGTAAAGGCTTTGGAATTTGCAAAGAAAAGTGGAAGTATAACCGTTGGACTTACTTCTAATGCAGACAGTGCGTTGGCAAAGAAATCGGATATTGCTATTGTTACCGATACCGGTGCGGAGGTTATAACAGGTTCAACACGTATGAAAGCAGGAACTGCCCAGAAGATGGTTTTGAATATGCTTTCAACAGTTGCGATGATACAGATGGGGTACGTGTATGAAAACCTAATGATTAATTTAAAACCTGTCAACAAAAAGCTTATGGATCGTACAATTAGAATTGTACAAGATATTTTAAACTGCGATATCGAAACAGCTGAGACATTATTAAAAAATAATGATTGGAATATAAGAAAAGCGATAGAGTGTAGAAAAATCCCTAACAAAGGAGCGTGATTGTCAATGAAACGAAGGTGGATATGTTTTCTTGCTGTAATGGTATTGTTTGTGAATGGGATAGAAGTAAAAGCAGGGTCTGGAACGAAATCGGTAATTCCCAGAATCGGCGAGTATGTCGACGTAGCACTTTCGGGGACAATGGATACACTAGATGGGCAGCCCGTGTATCGGATGCAACGTCAAGGGAATGCATATTTAAGTGCTCGTGTTGATGATGAAGATATGTACATGCTCAATCCTTATACAACAGTTGCAGTAGAGATTGAGTACTGGGATGAAGGAACCGATGGGTTCAGCGTGTTTTACTCAGCCACACAAGGGGGAATAGAGTTCGGCGCCGAGACAGCAGACAGGGCCTTTTTGGGAGCACATTTCAAAACTGATACAAAGACGTGGAAAACTCATACTTTCTTTTTACCACATGCAAAAATTGGCGGAACGGTTGAAGGAGATGTAGATATACGTATTGGACTTTGGGATTTCACTGCTACGAAATGGACCGGCGATGAAGTGATAGTCAGAGATCTTAGAGTAAAAATCTCTGAACAGCATGGTGCATCGAGTCTAGTGAATCTTAGTTCTGATGCAATTAGAAATAACTTTGGGGCAGATATGCAGTTGATACTTCATCCTGAATTTTATAACCACACAACTTATCCTATATCTCAGGAGATTAAATACACCGTCAAGGACTCGAAAAATAATATTATCTGGACGGGTCAGGACTTTGCTGAATTGAAAGCAAATGAAACCAAACAATTCACTCTTTCTCCTGATGTAGGTGACAGGTATGATATTTTCACTTTAGTCATGGAGTGCGTTACATGGTATCAAGACACCCCTGAAACAAAGTATTTTTCGACCTTTGAACGACCATTTTCAAGATCACTTACACCTCCGAAAGATGGAAAACGAAGAGGCGTGTTTGGCTTGATGGAGGCGGCGACCAGAGATGCAGAAACAGTTGCAGTTGGCGCTGAACTTGGTATGTGGACGGCACGGTGTGAGTTTGATTGGGTACATGGGGAAATTTCAAAGGGGAAATATAAAGTTTCTGAAAGGGAACATGATTATGTTGAAGAATGCTTCTCAAATGGAATGGAGCCTGTCCTTTTGGTGTTGTGCAGCAAGAATGGAACGGAGAAACCAATTATAGACATGTATGGTCAGGATTATACATGGGAGGATGAAATTATCCAGGACGCCTTTGCAAATTATGTGCGTTTTATTGCAGAAAAATATAAGGGCAGAACAAGATATATCGAAATCATGAATGAGCCCAACATTACCAACTTCAATGGTGTAGCCATGACTCCGGAACAATATGGTGAAGTATTGATTAAATGTTACAAAGTAATCAAGGAGGTAGACCCAAACTATTGCGTGATTGGATTTAATACAGCAGAGTATCAGTACGAGTTCTGTAAGAGGGCGTTTGATATCGGGTGCTATGATTATTTTGATATTTACAGTTACCATCCCTATGATTGGCGCGGCATTTACCGTTGGGAGCGCTTTGTGGAACATGTCAATAATCTTAAAGCATTGATGCAGAAATATGGTGCTCCGAAGCCATGGCTGATCACGGAACTTGGATTTACAAGTGCAGGAACACCGCGCCCCATGAATGAGGAGGAGCAGGCGGCACATATTGCAATGACGCAATTCTTTTATGATGCTAATGATATTGATTGTCTTATGCTATATTGCATGTATGACAGATGGGATTTTACCAATCGGGAAGATGGATTTGGAAGACTTCGTTGGAGAGGTGAGGAAGGAAGAACCATTCACCATTATAAGTATGAAGGTGATTCACCAGGAATTGCAAAACCATCCTATCTGTCGCAAGCTGCAGTAACCACATTGGTTGGGGGTGCTAACTTCCAACAGGTGCTCAATCCAGGGGACTATCAATATATATTCCATTATACCGATACGGAGATTGGAAAAGATATTCTTGCAATTCAAACAAGTAAAATTTTTGGCGAAGATCCTATAACGGTATTAAATCTTGGATGTTCGATGGTAGACTTGTATGATATGTATGGTAATAAAATCGGTACTTTGGCATCAGATGACGGTAGATATAGTCTTCCGATTTCGTTTGTCCCATATTACGTAGCAGGTAACTTTAAGAATGTAGAACTGGATGGAAGCGCACCATTGATCAGTGTAAAAAATACTCGCATTCAGGCACCACCGGACGATGTAATCCGTTTTTATTTCACAAGGACATCTATGGAACATCTTACACTTGTTTTGCCTGAGAATATCGGTTGCGAGGTAGTGGAAAATAACGGCTTTAGCGGAGCGGAAGCTGTGCTCAGCGTGAAGGTGCCCGAAGAAAAGACAAAGTTTGATGTCGCTTTTGTGGATGAACGGAGTAATACGCGGCAGATATGTACCTTGAGTATTGAACCGTCTGAATTAATCAAAACGGGAGCAATCGGCGAGAAGGCTTCTGAAAATTCTTTACTTCACTGGAAGGTAAAAATTAATGTAGATAACCTAAGTTATTCCAAAAATGTTTCGGGAAAGGTTACTATTACGGAACCGTATGAACTTGCGGAAGCCGTTTCTGTTAAGACCTTTGAGGAACTTGCTCCGCGACAGAGCAAAATACTTAGTTTTAATCTTCCTGCAAGGGTAATTCAAAAAGCAGTACCTCTTAGATACAGCATCGAACTGGATGATGGTCAAAGCTATTCGTTTAGTGAAGAATTAAATTTTGTTACCACTGTTTATGCCGAGAGCAAGCCGTTGATCGACGGAACGATTTCCCAGGGAGAATGGCGGGGTGGCTGGAATGGTGCTGAAGAAAAGGATGACATTGTGAATATTACAGATTGGGGCGGACCAAAAGATTTGTCATTCTCTTTCCTTACAATGTATGATGAAGAAAATATATATGTGCTGGCTGTGGTGCAGGACAATATTCATTCCGTAGCATATACACCGGCCCAGGTATCAAATATGTGGATGGGCGATAGCCTACAGCTTGGATTCTCGCCACAGGTAGACGTTAACCCTATGATGACAGAAATATTTACTGAGCTTGGTTTTGCTGATGTACCGGGGGTGGGCAACACCGTTTATAGGTATATTACAGCCAACAATGACCCGATTAATGCAATTGTCGAAACGATAGATTTTGTTATGAAGCGATACGATGATTATACCGTATATGAAGCCCGGATACCATGGAATGAAATCTTTGATGATGACTATACTCCAAACAGAGGAGAAAAATTCCGTTTTTCTGCTTTGATTAACGATAACGACGGATTTGGAAGACGAGGTTGGGTAGAATACGGAAGTGGTATCGGCGGAAAAAAGGATGTAAGTCAGTTCGGTATTATGGAGCTTAATTAAAAAAATAATTTAATGTCAAATAAATAAGGAAAGGACGAAAATAATGAAAAAGATGAAAACAATGAAAAAGATGGTTAGTATGCTTTTGACTGTAATGATGGTAGCGATGCTTGTTGTTACGCCTATTACACCTGCATATGCGACAGGAATGTCAATCCCTCTCAATGAAGACTTTGTGGGAGAAACTGTTGACAGTCTCAAAGCACAGGGATGGGGAATTGTTACTGCAAACAAGGATATAAGCCATGTAAGCATTGCAAACAATCAGTTGGTATTGGCACCGTCAAATGCAAACATAAATACCGGTATTTATTTTAACCTTGACTCTGCAATAAAAGATGCACCG
>JAFYXJ010000027.1 GCA_017546205.1 Clostridia bacterium
ATCCGATTTGGCCGCAAGAAAACAGCTGGCAGAAGAAAGCAATGCTGATGCGTTTGTCAGTATTCATATGAACAAATTTCCACAAACTCAATATAAGGGCGCACAGGTCTTTTACGGCAATGAACCGTCTGAGGGGAAATTACTGGGGGAGACCTTACAGAATACCTTAAAGGAAACCATTCATGATGGGAATACCAGAATGGCAAAAAAAACAGACGGAAGTATCTTTATTTTGAAAGATACTAAAATTCCGTCTGTCATTATTGAATGCGGATTTTTATCCAATCCGGATGAAGCAAAACTTCTTTCTCAGGAAGAGTACCAACAGAAAATGGCATGGGGCATCTATCTGGGATTGGTACGTTTTTTTAACGGGGAACTGTAATGGTAACAGATTTTTCTTCTTCGTTCCAGAGAACTGTTCCGTTCAGGTTCTCCATGACATCACGAATGGGAACCATGATTCTGCCGTTAAATTCAACCGGAGGAGAGGAAAGAAAATGAGCGGTATCGTTGACCATCATGAACTGTTCCCCCGGCCGGATGGTCAGTTTGATGTCTTTGACCTGAATCCGTGCGGTGTTAAAGGTATTATCCCAAGTGATGACAGCACCCAGATCCTCTAAGACAGCACGAATGGGAACCAAGGTGCGAAACCGTTCTGTATCGGTGATACAAGGCTGGTCGAAGGCAATAGTTTTTCCATTAAGAGTAACAGTGATGTATTCTTCAAACCCAATGCCGTTTTCTATAGCATAGGTATAAGGATAGGAATTTTCCTTAGAATAGAAACGAAGGTGCTCGGTTGTTGGAAAAGCCTTTTCCCCGATGAAGGTAACCGAGGAAGGCAGGGTGACTGCAGTCAGGTTGGAACATCTGCCAAAAGCATTTTTTCCGATGGTTTTCAAAGAAGAAGGCAACGTAATCGTCCATAGCCCTTCGCAGTGATAAAAAGCCCCGTCTGAAATGGTTTCCAGCGTAGACGGAAATGTCACTGTTTTCAAACTGTTGCTGTAGGCAAAACAAAAATCTCCAACAGAAGTAACCGTGTCGGGAATCACCACGTGCTCAATGATGGTACTTCCGCCAAAGGCACCCTCGCCAAGAGCGGTCACAGTAAAGTTATCCAACTTTTTTGGTACCGAGACGGTGGAACGCATATCTTCTACGTTGATAATGGTTGCGTTTTTTCCTGAAACCGTATAGGTAAAAATATCGCTTCGGAAAGTCTTTTCTGCTGCCAGAGCCGAGGTGCTTCCCAAAAGCAGACCCAGACAGAGAAATGCAGAAATCAGTTTCTTCATAAAACATTCACCTCCCGGTGAGTATAACACAATTTTTTCTAAAAAGCAAGTTTGACAAGAAACATGAAATATGATAAGGTAATAAATAGCAACTGAAAGAAAAGGAGGTGGCACGGATGGACCATGAACACGAACTGGTTTTACGGGCAAAAGAGGGAGATGTTTCCGCCTTTGAAACCCTGATAGAAGAATACCAGAAACGTATTTTTGCCATTGCTTACCGCATGATACTAAATCCTGACGATGCCGCCGATTTGACCCAGGAGGTTATTGTCAAGATTTTCAAAAATCTGGACAAGTTCCAAGGTAATTCCAAATTTTCCACATGGGTATATCGGATTGCTACCAATACCTGTCTGGATGAACTGAAAAAAACGAAAAATAAGAACACATATTCTTTGGATAAGGAAATAGAAACTGAGGAAGGAAGCTTGATTGGGGAACTGCCGGACAAAGGCCCCACACCTGAACAGGCGGCAGAGAAGAAAGCCGTGCAGAATGCCGTGAGGATTGCCATTGGCAGATTGAATCCGGAACACAAAAAAGTCATTGTTCTTCGGGACTTGCAAGGACTTTCGTATGAAGAGATTGCAGAGATTGTAGATTGCTCTGTGGGAACAGTAAAATCAAGGATAAGCCGGGCTCGGGAAAATTTAAAAAAAATTTTATCTGAGGATAGGGAACTCTTTTCCGATTATTTCGTCTAGTAATATAAATGGCCCGAAAGGAGGGGAACAACATGCAGAACAATACAGACAGTCAGCATTGCAAACAATGCAGAGAAGTATTGTTTGACTTTGTGTCCGACTGTACCAATGAAAAACAGTCTGTTTTTGTCCGCAACCACTTGGATTCCTGTGAAGCTTGCCGTGCAGAATATCAGGAAATCTGTGCCATGCTGTCCGTTCTCCGGGAGGATTCTGTTCCGGAACTTCCTAAGGGTTTCCGGTTAAGCCTCCATCAGAAACTGGTGAATGCCGCAGAGGAAATAAAACAGAAAAAGGAGCGGTCTTTCTTTGGCGTCTTGAAGAAGATGGGATCTTCTGCACCATGGAAAGCAGTTGCACCGGCTATGGTTTGTTTTGTTCTGGTGATTGCCGCATATTCCGGCGGTGTATTTGAACAATGGCAACAATCCGGCAAACCTCTGGAGTATGAGGATGCTCCTGTTGTACAGGTTGAAGAAACCCCTGTGCCTACCGCAGAGACTACGGCAGAACCCGTGGCTACGCCAATTGTTAAAAAGGAAACACCGGTACAAAAAACAACGGCAACATCGGAACCGGTTGCAGAAACATCTGTTCCTGCAGCGACGGAAGAACCGGTTGCAGATATGACAGAAAACGGTGTCAATACCACAGCGGAAGCATCGGCAACCGAAGAAAACCATGTGCCCATGATGATGTCCTACCATAGAACACCGGGTACTGCAACGGAACTCAATTATTCTCTTTCCGTTTCCGGCTTGGTAGCAGATTTTCTGGATGCATGCCGGACAGCCACAGATCTGACGCTGGAACCTGTATCGGAAGATGCGGAGAACCATGCAATCCTTCACTTATCCGAAGATCAATGGAAGATATTTTCTCAGTATATAGAAAACGCCGGGCAAGAACTGGTTTGTATCACCCCTGAAGAATCGGGTGCAGTTGTTGTGGTGGAAATCAATGGATATGAGGGATAAAAAATGGAAAAATTATTACTTGTAGATGGAAACAGTATTTTAAATCGTGCATATTACGGAATCAAACCATTGACCGCACCGGATGGTACCCCCACCAATGCGGTCTATGGTTTTTTGAATATTCTATTCAAATATCTGGAGGAAGAACAACCGGATTATCTTTGTGTTGCCTTTGATGTAAAGGCAAAGACTTTTCGTCACAAGATGTATGACCTGTACAAAGCCCAGAGAAAACCGGCACCGGAGGATTTTCTGGTGCAACTGCCTTTGATTAAAGAGGTTCTTTCCGCTATGAACTGTGCCTGTATTGAACAGGCAGGGTATGAAGCTGATGATCTGATTGGCACTGTGTCAAGACTCTGTGACGAAAAAGGAATTGCCTGCCGTATTTTGAGCGGTGACAAAGATGATTTGCAACTTGCAACCGAGACCACGGTGGTTAAACTGGTGGTTACCCGTATGGGAAAAACAGAAACTACCGACTATGACCGCAATGCGGTGATAGAAAAATACGGGGTTACGCCGGAGGAATTTATTGATGTTAAAGGACTGATGGGAGACCCATCCGATAATATTCCCGGTGTAAAAGGTGTAGGAGAAAAGACTGCATTTTCTTTGATTCAGAACTATCATAGCATTGATAAAATCTATGAGGATGTGGAGAACCTTGCGGTCAGTCCCTCGGTCAAAACTAAGTTGACAGAAGATAAAGAAAGTGCATTTTTAAGCAGAACCCTTGCAACCATTGATCGGTTTGTTCCTATGGAGTTTGACTTTGACTCTTTTCGCAGAACCGGATATGATACCAAAAAGGTGGGAAGTTTATTCACCCGCCTGAATTTCAAATCTTTTCTGCAAAAACTGGAGATTCCGATAGAGGAAAGAACCGCAGACCTTTTACAGATTACCGGAAAACTTCAAAAAACAGACGGAGATGGATTCCGTCAAGCCATTGCCGGTCAGAAAGAGGCGGACTATCTGTTCTGTGACGGAAACTTGTATGTCACCGTCGACGGAGAGCATGTTTTATACCTTGCATCACCCAATGATGAGGATTTGCGTGCATTGTTTGCAAATGATGGAATCCGTAAATGCGGCTATCATATAAAAGAAGATTTCCTTACCTTGTTCCGACGCGGTATTGAGGTGAAAAATTATGGATTTGATGTACTGATTGCGGCATATCTGGCAGAACCTACCCAGAGCAGTTACGATCTGGAGACCCTGTGTATGACCTATCTCCGTCAGGAGTTGGCAGAGACTTCGGCGCGGATTGAAGATGACGGGCAGATTGCCATGAATTTTGGTTTTGAACCCGATGACGGACAGAAAAATCAGACTTATGCAGACCGTACCATTGCGGTTCATCGTCTTAGAAAGATCTTTGAGGAAAAACTGAAAGAAGACGGGCAGAAGTCTTTGTACTATGATGTTGAGCTTCCATTGACGGAAGTTTTGGCAAGTATGCAACTTCATGGCGTGTATGTAGATAAAGAAGCCCTAAAAGATTTTGGCAATATGCTGGAAAAGGAAATTTACACTCTGCAGCAGGAAATTTACAGCCTTTCGGGCGAAGAGTTCAATATCAATTCGCCCAAACAATTAGGAGAAATTTTATTTGGAAAATTATCTCTTCCCGGAGGGAAAAAGAATAAGAACGGATATTCCACCAATGCGGAGGTGCTGAACAAGCTGAAAGACCAGCACCCCATTGTTAATAAGGTACTGTTGTACCGGCAGATGACCAAACTTCAGTCTACCTATGTAGAGGGGATGCTCCCCATGATTGATAAAACCACAGGAAGAATTCATTCCAACTTCAATCAGACGGTGACTGCAACGGGAAGAATCAGCAGCACAGAACCTAATTTGCAGAATATTCCGGTGCGTACAGAATTGGGTAGGGAAATCCGCAAAATGTTTGTGGCGCAGGGAGAGGATACCTGCTTTGTGGATGCGGATTATTCCCAGATTGAACTTCGGGTTCTGGCACATATTTCCGGGGATGAAACCATGTGCCAATCCTTTATCAAAAATGAGGATATTCATACCAGAACAGCATCACAGGTGTTCGGCGTTCCTATGGAGGAGGTTACACCCCAGATGCGATCCGGCGCCAAGGCAGTAAACTTTGGTATTGTGTACGGCATTGGTGCGTTTTCTCTGTCGCAGGATTTGGGAATTTCGGTAAAAGAGGCAGATGCATACATCAAAGGGTATCTTCACAATTATCCCAAAGTCGATGCCTATATGAAAGAAACGGTTGAAAAGGCAAAGGAACTGGGATATGTGACCACCTTGCTTGGCCGAAGAAGAAATATGCCGGAACTTCAGGCATCCAATCATATTACACGTTCCTTTGGTGAAAGAGTTGCTATGAATGCACCCATTCAGGGTACGGCGGCAGATATCATAAAAATTGCTATGGTACAGGTATATCGCCGGTTGAAAAATGAAAGCTTGAAGTCCAGATTGATTCTACAGGTACACGATGAACTGATTGTAGAAACCTATCCGGAAGAACTAGCACAAGTCAAAACGCTGCTGAAAGAGGAAATGGAGCAGGCATGCAGTCTTTCTGTTCCTCTGGTGGTGGATATGAACACAGGAAAAAGTTGGTATGATACCAAGTAAAGGAGAAAGAATATGTTAACAAGCAAACAACGGGCAAAACTGCGGGGATTGGCTAACGGGATTCCTGCATTGTATCAAATCGGAAAGGATGGTATCACCGAAAATATGGTCAAACAGTTTGCGGATGCTCTGGAAGCAAACGAACTGATTAAGGTACATGTTCTGGAAAATAACCTGATGGATATCAGAGAAGCGGCAGAAGAGGCTGCGGAAAAAGTAGGAGCGGACACGGTACAGATTATTGGTAATAAGTTTGTTCTGTACAAACCATCCAAAGAAAATCCGAGGATTGTGCTGTAAAATGAAAAAACAAGAAAAAACCAATGTGATGCGTGTTCTTGACGCTAAAAAGGCAGTGTATAAAAGCCATTGTTATCTGGATACCGATGCCATTTCCGGCATGGAGATTGCTGAGGCACTCAATCAGGATCCCAATCGGGTATTCAAGACTTTGGTGACCCAGGGTGTAAGCAAAAATTATTATGTCTTTTTGGTTCCCGTTTGTAGGGAACTGGATTTAAAAAAAGCCGCAAAAGCGGCGGGGGAAAAGAAGATAGAAATGATTCCCCAGAAGAATCTTCTGCCTTTGACGGGATACATCCACGGGGGATGTTCTCCCATCGGAATGAAAAAACAATTTCCCACACGGATTGACAGTACGGCAGAAAATTTTGAAGAAATTCTGTTCAGCGGAGGAAAAATCGGCTATCAGGTGGAGATATCTTTAACCGAACTTACCAAGGCGATTCCCTTTTCCCTGATAGATTTGGTAGTGGAGTGATTGGATGTATCAGTATTTGTTGTTTGATCTTGACGGAACCCTGACAGATCCTAAAGAGGGAATTTGCAAGTCTTTTTGTTATGCCCTTGAGGGATTTGGTATTCAGGAAAAAGAAGAAAATCTTCTCAAGGTCATTGGACCGCCGTTGATTGACTCGTTTCAGGAATTTTATGGTATGAGCAAGGATGACGGGCAAAAGGCGGTAGAACGATATCGAGAACGATTCTCTGTCAAAGGCTGGCGTGAAAATCGGGTGTATGAGGGAATTCCCGAACTTCTGGAGGAACTTCACCGACAAGGAAAGACCTTATGCCTTGCCACCTGCAAACCGGAGGTTTTTGCCAAAAAGATTCTGGACCTCTTTTCTTTGACAAAGTATTTTTCTGTCATGGTAGGGGCAGAACTGGACGGTACACGGAATTATAAGAATGAAGTGATTGAGGAAGTGCTCCGGCAACTGGGAAATCCGCCCAAGGAATCGGTTTTAATGATTGGAGACAGAAAACAGGATATTGAGGGTGCAAGAGCCTGCGGGATTCCCTGTATGGGGGTCCGGTTCGGTTGTGCAGAAGAGGGTGAACTGGAGGGAGCCGGCGGTGCAGATTTGTATGCCGAAACCGTAGAAGAGATGAAAATCTTATTAACCAAATAGAAAGAGATGCAGTACGCATCTCTTTTATATTTTTCCCAAGGTAATCCGGATGCTTTTGTGAAACAGGGCGTCCAGAATCTCACTTTCGGTCAGGGTTTTGGTGACAGTATTGGCAGAATCCAGTACCTCAACAATCAGGTAGCGGTGATAGGAGAGTTTCCGAAGCAGATGCCTTGCGGGTAAGGTTTCCCGTGCAGTAAGTATATGGGTCTTTATCAGGGCGGACTCATCCGGTTTTTTTTGATAATACAGGAGTTCTCGAAGCATCTGAGCGGTGACGGTTTTCTCTTCGCCAAGAAGATTTCCTAACAAGAATATTCCAATCATCAAAAGGGAGAACTGAAAGGGAGCGAACAACAAGAAGACAATCCCTGTTCCGAAAAGTAGTGTTGCCACAATCCGGCTGACAATGACTGTGATGCGACAAGCGGTAAAGGCGTCTGTTCCCATGGTAAGGAAACAGCGAAAAATCCTTCCTCCGTCCAAAGGTAGACAGGGGAGAAGATTCAGTACTGCCAAAGAAAGATTACATAGGACAGCATAAGAAAGAACGGGGGCGGGATTAAGGGCGTTCCATTCCCAAAAGATTCCCGCTAGACAAAGGTTGGAAAAAGGACCGGAAAGTGCCATCAGAATTTCTTTTCCCGGCTGACGAATCAAAGGTTGTTTTAGGGGGGCACAAACTCCGAAAGGAAGAAAGCGGATGCCGGAGACGACAATTCCCATTTTTTTGCCGGCAAGAATATGACAACATTCGTGTAAGAGGGCAGAGCACCAGCTGATTGCAAAATAGGAAAGGTATTTGCCGTAAACAGCAGACAAAAGAAGCGGGAGAAGGAAAAGATGTACCTCCACCGAAAAGGGTGTATTCAGCCGGAGAATGCCTGAGGAGCGAAGGGTAAGTAGTTTCATAGGCGGTCACGGACTTGGTCAGTTAGTTGTCGGGTCAGGTTTTCTAATGGGGAAAGGTCGCTCTCGAATCGGAGCGCCTGCCCTAATGCTTTGGCATAAGAGGGAAAGGGTGCTTTTTCTGTTGTTTGCATTCCCAGCATTAATGCGGAAAAGAGCAGAGCGGTCAGGGTTTGTTTCAGGAAAAGTCTAAGCGTGCGCAGAAAAAATGATTTCAATGGTATCACCTGCTTTTGTTTTTGTACAAGTTTACGGCGAAGAGAGAAGAAATATGCTTGCAAGTTTAGAAAAAATATTGTATGATATGAAATAACAAATGATATGGAGGCTGGCTATGTATCGGTCAAAACTGGAACAATGCTTAAAGCGCGTGCAGAAACCCGCACGCTATATAGGAAACGAATTTAATAGTATTCACAAGATGTGGACACCGGATATCATGACGGTTGCGTTCTGTTTTCCGGATGTGTATGAGGTAGGAATGTCCCACTTAGGCATGAAAATTTTGTATCACATGCTCAATGAACGGGAGGATACCCTGTGTGAGCGTGTGTTTGCACCATGGGATGATATGGAGCAGGAAATGCGGAAAGAGGGGATTCCTCTCCTTTCTATGGAAAGTGCAAAACCTGTCCGGGATTTTGATATGGTTGCGTTTACCCTACAATATGAGATGAGTTATTCCAATGTGGTGAATATGTTGGATTTGGCTGGAATCCCTTTGCGTGCAAGGGAGAGAACTCTGGATGATCCCTTTGTCTATTGCGGAGGACCATGTGCATACCATGCAGAGCCTTTGTCAGATTTGGTGGATTTCTTTGTCCTTGGTGAGGGTGAAGAGATGAACAGCGAACTGATGGATGTGTATAAAACATGGAAAGCCAGTGGGAAATCCCGTGAAGATTACCTGATGGAGATTGCTAAAATTCAGGGTGTCTATGTACCCTCGTTTTATACTGTTACTTATCATGAAGACAATACCATTGCATCTTTTGCACCCAATCGGGAGGGGATTCCCCAAAAGGTGAAAAAACGGATTGTCAAGGATATGGACAATACCTATATTCCTGAAAAACTGATTGTTCCCTTTATGGAGCCGGTTCATGATCGGATTATGCTGGAACTGTTCCGTGGATGTATCCGTGGATGTCGGTTCTGTCAGGCGGGGTATATTTATCGACCCGTACGGGAACGGTCTGTGGAAAAACTGCTTCAGGTGGCAGAACATTCCATTGAAGCAACCGGATATGAGGAAATGTCTTTGGCGTCCCTCAGCACCAGTGATTATACCAAACTTTTCCCCTTGACAGATGGACTTCTTGCTATGACGGTGGATAAGAGAATCAATCTGTCTTTGCCGTCTCTCCGTGTGGATAACTTCTCTATGGAATTGATGGAGAAAGTCCAGAAAGTCAAGAAAAGCGGTCTCACTTTTGCGCCGGAGGCAGGTACCCAACGGCTTCGAGATGTCATCAACAAAAATGTACTGGAAGAGGACCTGATTCGTACTGCGAAGATTGCCTTTAGCGGAGGATACAACCGTATTAAGTTGTATTTTATGTTGGGTCTTCCAACCGAGACCGAGACAGATGTTCTGGGGATCGGGGAACTTGCCCAGAAAGTCATCGACGCCTTTTATGAGATTCCTAAGGAAGAACGAAAAGGAAGAAGCGTGTCAGTTACGGTTAGCACATCGTTCTTTGTGCCCAAACCTTTTACTCCGTTCCAATGGGAACCTCAGAATCTGATTTCTGATATGGAAGATAAGGCGAGAATGCTGAAAAACTCCATTACCAACAAAAAGATTGTGTACAATTGGCATAACAGTGATGTGAGTTTTCTGGAAGAGGTATTTGCCAAAGGTGACCGCCGTCTGGGCGAGGTGTTGATTCAGGCACAATCCCTCGGTTGTAAATTTGACGGATGGACAGACTTCTTTGATTATGACAAATGGATGGAGGCATTTGACCTGTGTGGCATTGACCCTGCTTTTTACGCCCATCGCAGAATGTCTCATGATGAAATTCTTCCATGGGATTATGCGGATATCGGTGTGAGCAAGGAGTTTTTGATTGCGGAACATGAGCGTGCATATCGTGGGGAAACCACCCCGTCTTGTCGGGAATCTTGTATGCATTGCGGCGCTGCACAGTTTGGAGGAGGTGTTTGCTTTGAAAAGTCGAAGAGTTAGGTTTTCCAAGACCGGAATGGGCAAATATATTTCCCATCTGGATTTGTTACGGTGTTTTACCCGTGCCATTCAGCGGAGTGGGCTTCCTGTTGTGTATTCCCAAGGATTTAACCCTCATCAGAAAATGACCTTTGCACTGCCTTTGTCTATTGGAGTAACCAGCGAATGTGAAACGGTGGATATTCAGTTTGAGGATTGGGTTTCTGATGCAGAAATTATGGAAAAACTCAGCGCCAATTTGCCTATGGATATGCAGGTGCTTTCGGTAGGAGACCCTACCCCAAAAGCATCGGAAATTGTAGCGGCAGAATATCGGATGGAAGCCGGCTATAATGGCAACATAGACAAGGAACAGATGAACGGATTTTTCTCCCAAACGGAGATTCCCGTAACCAAACGCACCAAGAAAAAAGGTGAGACTTCGGTGAACCTTTTGGACTACTTGCGCAGTTGGGAGATTACAGGTATCACCGATACCGGATTCTGTATTCGCGTCATTGTAGATGCAGGGGAGAGAAACCTGAAACCGGAACTTTTGGCAACTGCGTTGGAAGCCTATCTTGCGCCCATAGAAATTACCGAGTGGGATATCACAAGAAAACGGATTTTCGTCTGTCCTGACGGGGAAACCTTGTCCGAATTCTGCTGACATATTTGTCCCCCATTCAGCATAGAATGTATCAAAAACACGGAGGATACGGTTATGGTTTTTGATACAGGCGCAGTTCTGCTTTTTCTGGCAGGTGTTTTCCTGCTTTTCTTGATTTGCAAACTGCTGATGCGTCCTATTCGTTGGTTGTTAAAACTGGTTTTTTCTACCTTGTTGGGTGGAATTACCATTCTGGCTGGAAACTGGATATTGGGCATCTGGGGATGGCATCTTGCGTTGAACCCTCTCAATGCCATGATTCTGGGAGTTTTGGGACTTCCAGGTATGGTGATGGCAGAGGCACTCAGCAATCTTCTTTAAGTTTAAAACGGCATGAAACCCAAAGTGGTTTTTCTGCCGTTTATTTTTTTGAATTGTTGTCCCGATTTTCTTAGAAAATTGGGTCATTTTGTCTTGACAAAGAGGGGAATTAAAGGTAAAATATAGATTGGATTTTTATTTGTAGGAAAAATCCATATTTCAGTAAAAACAAAGCATTATATAGAATGGAGCGTTACAATGGGTATCAAACGACTTTTTGTAGAAAAAAAGAAAGGCTTTGACATTGAAGCAAGAGCCATGTACCATGACCTGAGAGAAAATCTTGGTTTGAAAGGACTGACCGGTGTACGGATGATTAACCGTTATGATGTTGACGGCATCTCCGATGCGGAATTGGAACTGACCAAACCTACCGTTTTCGCAGAACCACAGGTGGACAATCTGACCATGGAAACTCTGGATATTCCTGAGGGTAAATATTTTGCCATGGAGTATCTGCCCGGTCAGTTTGACCAGAGAGCAGACAGTGCTGCACAATGTGTGCAGATTATGACCGGTGGTGACAGACCTACTGTGCGCACGGCAAAAATTGTTGTTCTTCTGGGTGATATCACAGATGAAGAACTGCATGCCGCAGAAAAATATTGCGTCAATCCGGTAGAATCCAGATTGGCAGGCTTTGAAAAACCCGAAACGCTGCAGGATAAACTGGATGTTCCGGAAGATATAAAAACGCTGGACGGTTTCATTGACGCAGATGAAGAGGGACTTAACTCCATCATTGCAGAAATGGGACTTGCGATGGATTTGGGTGATATTACCTTCTGTCAGGCATATTTCAGGGATCAGGAAAAAAGAAATCCTACCGTGACCGAAATCCGTATGATTGATACCTATTGGTCTGACCATTGCCGTCACACCACATTCTCCACCATTCTCGACAATGTGGAGATACAGGACAAGTTGATTGCCGGCGTGTATGAAGATTACTTGGCATCCCGTAACTTTGTTTACGGCGACAGACATAAAAATATCTGCCTGATGGATGTTGCCACCATCGCCGTGAAAGAGCTGAAAAAGCAGGGTGTCCTCAAAGCATTGGATGAATCCGAGGAAATTAACGCCTGCAGCATCAATGTAAAGGTGGATATGGAAGACGGCACTCAGGAAGACTGGCTTGTGATGTTCAAGAATGAGACCCATAACCATCCCACTGAGATTGAACCCTTCGGCGGTGCGGCAACTTGTCTTGGCGGTGCAATCCGTGATCCGCTTTCCGGCCGTTCTTATGTATATCAGGCAATGCGTGTCACCGGTTCCGGTGACCCCAGAACAACCCTGAAAGATACCATGAAAGGCAAACTCCCCCAGAGAAAGATTACTGTGGGAGCGGCACAGGGTTACAGTTCCTACGGCAACCAGATTGGACTTGCAACCGGTCAGGTTTCTGAAATTTACGATGAGGGTTATGTTGCAAAACGTATGGAAATCGGTGCGGTTATTGCGGCAGCACCCAAAGAAAATGTTGTCCGTGAAGTTCCGGAGGCGGGAGATGTTATCATCCTGCTGGGCGGTATGACTGGACGGGACGGCTGCGGCGGCGCAACCGGTTCTTCCAAAGCGCATGATGACAGTTCTCTGTCCTCTTGCGGTGCAGAAGTGCAAAAAGGTAATGCTCCGGTAGAGCGTAAACTCCAGCGCCTTTTCCGTAAGAAAGAGGTAACCCAGTTGATTCGCCGTTGTAATGACTTTGGCGCCGGCGGTGTATCTGTTGCTATTGGTGAACTTGCTGATGGTCTTACCATCAATCTTGATAAGGTTCCCAAAAAGTATGAGGGACTTGACGGCACTGAACTTGCCATCTCTGAATCTCAGGAACGTATGGCAGTTGTTGTCCGCAAAAAGGATGCAGAAACCTTTATTCAGGAAGCGGATAAAGAAAATCTGGATGCAGTTATCGTTGCCGATGTTACCGATACCAATCGTTTGGTCATGAACTGGAGAGGTAAGACGATCTGCGATATCAGCCGTGACTTCCTCAACACCAACGGTGCAGAGAAACACAATGACGTAAAAATTCCCGACGGATGTTATGATGAAACATTGTTCGATTCTACTCCCAAGGGCGCAACATGGGAAGAAAAGACTCTGAATCTGATGCAGGATCTGAATGTGGCATCCCAGAAAGGTCTGGTTGAGCGGTTTGACAGCACCATTGGTGCAGGTTCTGTATTTATGCCTTACGGCGGTAAGCATCAACTGACGCCTCAGCAGAATATGGTTGCCAAGATTCCTACCATTCACAAGGAAACAGAGACCGCAACCGTTATGGCACATGGGTATAACCCCAAAGTATCCAAGGGCAATCCTTTCCTTGGTGCAGTGTATGCAGTTGTAGAATCTGTAACACGTGCTGTTTGTGCCGGTGCAGATTATAAAGATATTTATCTTACTTTCCAGGAATACTTTGAACGTCTTGGTACCAATCCGGAACGTTGGGGAAAACCTCTGGCAGCGCTTTTGGGCGGTTACCATGCACAGAAAGAACTTGGAATTGCTGCAATCGGCGGTAAGGATAGTATGTCCGGTTCTTTTAATGATATTGATGTTCCCCCCACGCTGGTGTCCTTTGCTGTTGCACCTATTCGTGCAAAGATTGCAACCTCCAGCGAATTTAAGGGCACCAATAATCTGGTGTTTTGGGTTAAACCTAAATACGATGAAAATGGCATGCCGAAATTCGAGAGCCTGAAATCCATGTATGACATGCTGACTATGATGATTAACGACACCAAAGTGAACCTGATTCAGTCTGCATGGGCAGTAGGTTATGGCGGTGTGATGGAAGCCATCACAAAGATGGGATTCGGTAATAAAATTGGATTCCAGTTCAACGATTGTTGCAGTAAGAAAGATTTGTTCAAGGCTTGCCCCGGCAGTGTGATTATTGAAGTTAAGGGCATCGGTGCAACCGGAATGATGGGCGATATGGTGGATGTTGTTAAGTTGGGACACACCACAGAAGAAGCTGTTATCCTGATTGAGAATGAATCCATTTCTCTTGATAATCTGATTGATGCATGGCAGAAACCTTTGGAAGAAGTATTTGCCACCAAAGCAGAATATGAAGATGTGGGCATGAAGACCTTTGCATTTGGTGAGCGCGTGAACATCAAACCTGCACAAACCTTTGCGAAACCCAGAATTTTCATTCCGGCATTTCCGGGTACCAACTGTGAATATGATTCTGCCCGTGCTTTTGAACGCGCCGGCGGTGTTGCGGATATTCAGGTATTTAAAAACCTGAAATCCGAGCATATCGAAGATTCCATTCAACGGTTTGTGGATTCCATCAAGCAGGCACAAATTGTTATGCTGCCCGGCGGTTTCTCCGGCGGTGACGAACCGGACGGTTCCGGTAAGTTTATCAAGGCGGCATTTGAAAATGAAAGAGTCAAAGAAGCAGTGATGGAACTTCTTTATCAGCGTGACGGTTTGATGCTGGGTATCTGTAACGGTTTCCAGGCATTGATTAAACTGGGTCTGGTTCCCTATGGCGAAATCCGCAAGGTTGACGATACCTGTCCCACCCTGACATTCAACACCATCGGACGCCACATTTCCCAGATTGTTTCTACCAGAGTTTCTTCGGTGAAGTCTCCTTGGTTCAATAAAGTAAACCTTGGCGATATTCATCAAATTGCAGTTTCTCATGGTGAGGGACGTTTTGTTGCGAGCCCCGAAGTGATTGCTGAGATGGAGAAGAATGGACAGATTGCTACCCAGTATGTGGATTTAAACGGCAATCCTACCTATGAAATGCCCTACAACCCCAATGGTTCCTATTATGCAATCGAGGGTATCACCAGTATTGATGGCCGTGTTCTGGGTAAGATGGGACATTCCGAGCGGTTTAAGACCGATGTGTTCAAGAACATTCCGGGCGATAAAGATCAGAAGATTTTCGAGTCCGGTGTAAGTTATTTCAAATAAGAGAGTAAGGTGCAAAGATGTATCGGGAAGCGGCGGCTTATATCATGAACAAAACCAATATCAGACCGGAACTCGGTCTGGTATTGGGTACCGGTTTGAATCCCCTTGCAGATGCCATAGAAGATGCGGTCATTATCCCCTTTGAGAAGATTCCCCATTTTCCGGTTTCTACAGTTCATGCGGGTAATCTTGTGATTGGTACACTGCGTGGTAAATCTGTTGTTTGCATGCAGGGGCGTGTCCATTATTATGAGGGATATACCATGCGGGAACTGGGATTTCCGGTTCAGGTAATGCATGCCATGGGAGTAAAAACCCTTTTGCTGACCAATGCATCCGGTGGCATCTGTGAAACCTATTTTCCCGGTCAGGTGGTTGCAATCTCTGACCATATCAAACTGGATATGGATAGTCCCTTACGGGGCGAGAATCCGGATAGCCTTGGCAGTCGGTTTTTCGATATGTCCACAGCCTACACACCGGAACTGTTAGCCTTTGCACAAGAGGTGGCAAAAGAACTTGACTATCCTCTTTGTGAGGGTGTTTACGCCTATATGGGCGGACCTCAATTTGAAACGCCGGCGGAGATCCGTATGCTCCGGATAATGGGTGCGGACTTGGTGGGGATGTCCACTGTTCCCGAAGTCATTGCGGCGGCACATTGCGGAATCAAAGTTCTGGCGCTTTCCTGTGTAACCAATATGGCTGCAGGAATGGATATGGGCGGTTTTAACGAATCGGTGATTGCCGATGCGGAGGTAATCGGACAGAAAACCATGCTGACATTTCTTGAAAAGGCGGTGGAAAAACTGTGAAAAAGATAGCAAGTTTTACGGTAGACCACAGAACCATTACCGAGGGAATGTATATTTCCCGGATTGATGGCGATGTGGTTACCTATGATTTAAGAATGAGAAAACCCAATCAGGATGATTTGCTTACCCACAGCCAGATGCATTCTCTGGAACATTTGTTTGCTACATTTGTCCGCAACTCTCCCTTGCAGGATAAGGTGATTTATGTGGGGCCTATGGGTTGCCAGACCGGATTTTATCTGCTGATGCGTCATGACAATCATGCAGAAAATCTGGAACTTGTCAAAGAAGTTATGCTTGCCATTTCCCAATATGATGGGGAGATGCCAGGCAATAGTGAAATTGAATGCGGAAACTACCGCAGTCTGGATGTCTCCGAGGCGAGAAAGACAGCAAAGCGGTACTATGAAGATATCAAGGAAAAAACAACAGAAGATATGAGGTACAACTGATGCGAATTTTGATTGAGGATGTTACCGCAGTCACTATGTGTGAGGAAACTCCGGTGATGGAGCATGCCTATCTGCTGATTGAGGGAAACCGAATCGGGTATATCGGCTTTGAAAAACCGGACACCGATGCAGACCGAATTATTGACGGAACCGGTCTGGTTGTGATGCCGGGACTGATCAACACCCATACTCATACGGCAATGACTTTGCTTCGCAGTTATGCCGATGATATGAATCTGCAGGATTGGCTGTTTGAGAAAATCTTTCCCTTTGAGGATACCCTGACTCCTGAAATGGTATATGAGGGAAGCGTACGTGGAATTCAGGAAATGTTGGCAACGGGTACTACATGTTTTCACGATATGTACTTTTTTCAGGAAGAAACTGCCAGAGCGGCAGAAGAACTGGGAATTCGGGGTGTGCTGAATGAGGGTATTACCGACCCGGTTCTGGATAAAAAACTGGAAAAAACAAAAACGTTATTGGAACTTGTGAAACAAGGAAGCGGAAGGCTCAAGGTTGGAATTTCCCCTCATGCAGTTTATACCTGCAGCGAGGAAACCTTAAAAACCTGTGCCACCTTTGCCAAAGAGCATCATCTCCCCATTCATACCCATCTGTCGGAAACTGTGACGGAAAATGAGGATTGTATGAAGGCTCACGGTATGTCCCCTACTGCTTGGATGGAAGCGTGTGGATTATTCGATGTTCCTTGTGTTGCCGCCCATTGTGTCTGGCTTTCGAATGAGGATAGAGAGATTCTTTCCCGACATGGTGTTTCGGTATCCCACAATCCGGTGAGTAACTTAAAACTGGCATCCGGTGTGGCACAGATTCCGGAACTTGTTCAGGCGGGGGTGCAGGTTGCCCTTGGTTCAGACGGTGCATCCAGTAATAATCATCTGGATTTGTTTGAAGAGGTCAAACTGACCGGTATTCTGCATAAGGGGATCAACCTTGACCCAACACTGCTCCCTGCATGGGAAGTGTTGAAGATGGCAACAATCAACGGCGCAAAAGCTTTAGGATATGAGGATTTGGGACAGTTGAAAGAGGGGTATCTGGCAGATATGATCCTTCTTGATTTTGCAAAACCGCATTTGACACCCAACCACAACACAATATCCAATCTTGTGTATGCGGTTCATGGGTCAGATGTTGTATATACCATTGTAGACGGCAAGATCGTCTATCAAAAATCTTAAGATAACAAAGGAGAAGAAAGATGGCAGAAGTTGCAATTGTAATGGGAAGCAATTCCGATTTGCCCGTTGTGAAAGGGGCAATTGAACAGTTAAAGGCGTTTGGGGTTTCTTATGAAGCCCATGTAATTTCCGCACACCGTACCCCGTATGAGGCAGAGGAGTTTGCCAAAAACGCGAAAGCAAGAGGAATCAAGGTGATTATTGCGGCAGCAGGAAAGGCGGCACATCTGGGCGGTGTGATTGCAGCGTATACCACACTTCCGGTGATTGCTCTGCCAATCAAATCATCCTTGATGGATGGATTGGATTCTCTCCTTTCCATGGTACAGATGCCCTCGGGTATTCCGGTTGCCACCGTTGCGGTCAACGGTGCAGACAATGCAGGTATTCTGGCAGTACAGATGCTTGCTCTTTCCAATCCGGAACTTTCGGAGAAGATGGAAGCGTTCAAGACCAATATGGCAATGGCGGTCAAGGAAAAAGACAAACAATTACAGGAAGAATTAAAAAATCTTTAAGCATATAGGAGGAGTTACAATGAGTCAGGCTTACAAAAATGCAGGTGTAGACGTTGAGGCAGGTTACAAGGCCGTTGAATTGATGAAAGAACACGTTAAACGCACAAACATTCCCGGTGTACTTTCGGGAATTGGCGGTTTTGGCGGTTTGTTTGAAATCGGAGCCGGTTACAAAAATCCGGTACTGGTTTCCGGTACCGATGGTGTTGGTACCAAACTGAAATTGGCGTTTATTATGGACAAGCATGATACAGTTGGACAGGACTGTGTTGCAATGTGTGTCAATGATATTGCATGCGGCGGTGCAAAACCTCTGTTCTTCCTGGATTATATTGCAGTTGGTAAAAATGTTCCCGAACGGGTTGCTGACATCGTAAAAGGTGTGGCTGACGGCTGTGTCAAAGCAGGATGTGCTTTGATTGGCGGTGAGACTGCGGAGATGCCCGGATTCTATGATCCCGAAGAATACGATTTGGCTGGATTCTCGGTAGGTATCGTGGATAAGGATGATATTATTGACGGTTCCAAACTGGAGGCAGGCAATGTGATTATCGGTGTACAGTCATCCGGTGTTCACTCCAATGGTTATTCTCTGGTTCGTAAAGTATTCGGCATTGATGACAGCGCAGATTGCGTCAAGAGAATGCATACCCATAGTGACGAACTGGGCATGAGTATCGGCGAAGCATTGCTGACTCCTACCAAGATTTATGTAAAACCTCTTCTTTCTGCTATTGAGCAGGTGGATGTCCGTGCGGTATCGCATATTACCGGCGGCGGTTTTATTGAGAATGTTCCCCGTATGCTGAAAGAGGGAACAAGAGCAAAGATTGACAAGAACAGTTTTGAGGTTCTGCCTATCTTCCATATGATTCAAAAACTTGGTGATGTTTCCCAGCGGGATATGTTCAATACTTACAACATGGGTATCGGTCTTATGTTTGCAGTTCCGGCAGAACAGGCAGATAAAGCAGTAGAGATTATCCGTGCAGCCGGTGAGAAAGCAACCGTAATCGGTGAGATTATCTCCGGTGAAAAGGGAGTGGATATATGCTAAAGATTGGCGTTCTGGTTTCCGGTGGCGGTACGAATTTGCAGGCATTGATTGATGCAGAGAAAAACGGCATGATCAAGAGCGGAACTATTGTTACGGTAGTTTCCAACAAGCCGGATGTTTATGCGTTGGAGCGTGCGAAAAAAGCCGGTATTGATGCCCACGTGATAACCAGAAAAGAATGTGGAAGCAAAGAAGCATTTGATCAAGCACTCTGTGCCTATATGCAGGAAAAGGGTGTGGATATTGTGGTTCTGGCAGGATTCCTTGCCATCTTGGGCGAGAATTTTCTGTCTGTCTACAAAAATAAGATTATCAATGTACATCCGTCCTTGATTCCGTCTTTTTGCGGTGATGGATTCTATGGGTTGAAAGTGCATCAGGCGGCGCTGGATTATGGTGTGAAAGTAACCGGAGCAACGGTGCATTTTGTGAATGAAATTACAGACGGTGGGAAAATTATTCTCCAGAAAGCCGTCTCTATTCAGGACGGTGACACGCCGGAATCCCTACAGAAACGGGTTATGGAAGAGGCGGAGTGGAAGATTCTGCCTCAGGCTGTGGAACTGGTCTGCAGCGGCAAGGTAAAATAAGAAAGGAAGAGAATCATGAAAACCATTAACATTTGTGAAGAATTAAAAAATAACAGTTATCCCGGACGGGGTATCATTCTTGGAAAATCCAAAGATGGTAACAATGCTGTCATTGCCTATTTTATTATGGGAAGAAGTGGAAACAGCCGTAACCGTGTCTTTGTAGAAGATGGTGACGGTATTCGCACCCAGGCGTTTGACCCCAGCAAACTGGAAGATCCGTCCTTGATTATTTATGCACCAGTTCGTGTTTTGGGTAACAAAACCATCGTGACTAACGGTGATCAGACGGATACCATCTATGAGTTGATGGACAAGCAGATGACCTTTGAACAGGCACTGCGCAGTCGTGAGTTTGAACCGGACTGCCCCAACTACACTCCCAGAATTTCCGGTATTGTCCGCCGTGCAGAAGATGATTTCAACTATGCCCTTTCTATTTTGAAAAGTGCAGACGGAGACCCGTCTTCCTGCCGTCGGTATACCTTTAGTTACCATTACCCCATCAGCGGTCAGGGACACTTTATTCATACCTATATGCAAGATGGCGACCCACTGCCCAGCTTTGAGGGCGAACCCAAACAGATTGAGATTCCTGATGATATTGATGTGTTTACCGATATGCTGTGGGATAATTTGAATGAAGATAACAAGGTTTCTCTCTTTGTTCGGTATATCAATATCGAAAACGGCGAGACTCAGACCCGAATCGTGAATAAGAATCAGGACTAAAGGAAGGATGATAACAATGAAAGAAATGGAACTGAAATACGGATGTAATCCCAACCAGAAACCCTCCAAGGTATTTATGGAAGAGGGAGAAATCCCCTTTACTGTCCTTTGCGGAAAGCCGGGATATATCAATCTTCTGGATGCGTTGAATGGTTGGCAACTTGTAAAAGAACTGAAAGAAGCAACCGGTCTTCCGGCGGCAACTTCCTTTAAGCATGTTTCCCCGGCAGGTGCGGCAGTAGGCTTGCCCCTTTCTGACACCTTGAAACAAATTTATTTCGTAGATGATACCATCGAAATGACACCTCTTGCAAATGCTTATGCAAGAGCCAGAGGTGCTGACAGAATGTCCTCTTTCGGTGATTTTATCTCTCTTTCCGATGTTTGTGACAAGGCAACTGCACAACTGATTGCCAAAGAGGTATCCGATGGTGTCATTGCCCCCGGTTATACTGAGGAAGCATTGGAAATTCTCAAAGGCAAGCGGAACGGAAACTACAATGTTATCCAGATTGACCCCGATTATGTTCCTGCACCCATTGAACGGAAACAGGTTTACGGCGTTACCTTTGAGCAGGGCAGAAATGAACTGAAAATTGACACCGATTTGCTCTCTAACGTTGTAACTGATAAGAAAGATATGACTGACGAGCAAAAGCGGGATTTGATGATTGCTCTGATTACCTTAAAGTATACCCAGTCCAACAGCGTATGCTATGTCAAAGACGGTCAGGCAATCGGTATTGGTGCAGGTCAGCAGTCCAGAATCCATTGTACCCGTCTTGCCGGAAACAAGGCAGATATCTGGTGGCTCCGTCAGGCACCTCAGGTATTGGGTCTCCAGTTTGTAGACGGCATCAAGAGAGCGGACCGAGACAATGCCATTGATGTTTATATTTCCGATGAATATATGGATGTACTGGCTGATGGTGCTTGGGAAAAAATCTTCAAAGTAAAACCTGCTGTATTCACCAAGGAAGAACAGAAAGCATGGCTTGAAAAAAATACCGATGTTGCATTGGGTTCTGACGCATTCTTCCCCTTTGGCGATAACATTGAGCGTGCACGCAAATCCGGTGTTACTGTGATTGCACAGCCCGGCGGAAGTATCCGTGATGATAACGTGATTGAAACCTGTAATAAATTCGGTATGGCAATGTCCTTTACCGGTATTCGTCTGTTCCATCATTAATCTCTGACCGGAACTATGTATCATCAAAAAAGGAGCGAGATTAAATGAATATTTATAAACTGTCCGAGATGACAGCGGAAAAGAAAAATTTTATTATGAAACGTGCGGAATTTGACATTTCCGAGCACATGAAACTGGCGAAAGAGGTTTCCGATGATATTCGGGAACGCGGTGACCGTGCGGTGCTGGAATATACCGCCAAATTTGACAGAGTGGAACTGACTCAGGATAAAATCAAAGTTACGCCGGAAGAAATTGAACAGGGTTACAATCGTCTTGACGGGGAAACCCGTGAGGCAATTGCCTATGCTGCAAAGAATATCCGCAATTTCCACGAAAAACAGATGCCGGAGGAAATGTGGTTTACTGAAGTTGACAAAGGCCTGATGGTGGGCGAAAAGACAACCCCCATTGTGGATGTTTGTCTCTATGTTCCCGGCGGAAAGGGTAGTTTTCCCTCTGTACTTCTGATGTTGGGCGTTCCTGCCAAGGTTGCCGGCGTTGAAAAGATTGTGGTTGTTACCCCGCCCAATGCCAAAGGTGAGGTTGACGATGCCATTCTGGCAGCAGCAAAAATTATTGGTATTACTGAAATTTATAAAGTAGGCGGTATTCAGGCAGTTGCGGCAGTTGCATTCGGGACAGAGACCATTCCCAAGTGTCACAAGATTATCGGTCCCGGTAACTCTTATGCAACGGCGGCAAAACGTGTTCTTGCCAACTATATTGATGCCGGACTTCCGGCAGGCCCCAGTGAATGTATCATTCTTGCGGACGAAAAAGCAGATCCGGAAAAGGTTGCCCTTGACTGGATGATTGAGGCAGAGCATGGTCCGGATTCTGCTGCACTTCTGGTTACCCATAGTTCGGAACTGATTGAAAAGGCAGCGGCAATTGTAGAAAAACAACTGGCTAAAATTTCTCCCAGACGTCAGGAGTTTGTTACCACCAACTTCAATACATACGGCGGTGCAATTTTGACCGAAAGCTTAGAAGAAAGTATTGCCTTTGTCAATGATTATGCACCGGAACATATGGAGGTTATGACCGAAAAACCCTTTGATATTCTGCCGAAAATCAAGAATGCAGGTGAGATTCTGCTGGGGGATTACACACCGGTTACCTTGTGTAACTTTGTGCTGGGTCCCAATGCAATTTTGCCTACCGGGCAGTTTGCAAAGACCTATTCCAGCGTTTCCGTAATGGACTTTTTGAAGCGTTCTTCTGTTGGATATGCCAGCAAAGACGGCTTTGAAATGGTGCGTGATTATGCATACCGCATTGCAACCGTTGAGGGATTTGACACCCACGCACTTGCGGTAAAAGAAAGAAAATAAAAGGAGGAATCCTTATGATTACTGTAACAAGAAAAACGACGGAATCATCTATTGCGGTTTCTATCGACAAGGGCGAACTTCGTCCTGATTACCGCAAACAGATTCGTACCCCCCTGCCTTTTCTCAATCACATGATTGAGCATATTGCATGGAGAGCAGGGCTGAATATCTGCATTGATCTGAAACTCAGCGATTTTGAATTGGTTCATCTTGTAACTGAGGATGTTTCTATGACTTTGGGTAAAGCAGTTGGAGAATTTGTAAAACGGAACGCTGTTTCCGGTTATGGGTTTGGAAAAGGCATCATTGATGAAGCAAAGGCGGAAGCTGTGATTTCTTTTGAAGACCGTTCACTTCTCGATTTTACCAGTCAGGTTTCCTATGGTGAAATGGTAGAGGGAATGCCAGCAGAAGAACTGATTACTTTCCTTGACGGGTTCTGTCAGGGTGCCCGTGCAACCATGCACATTGATATTGAAAAGGGCGAAAACGGCCACCACATCTGGGAAGCGGTTTATCGTGCATTCGGCATTGCTCTGGGACAGGCTTTAAGCGTAGATGAGGCACGGAAGGGTTTGACTTCCGGCGTTGCTGGAAAGGTTACTTATGAAGTTACGGAAGGATAATATCCACACGATTATTTTTGATATGGACGGCGTGATTACCAGTGAACTTGGCTACTGGAAATCAGCCGCCCTCACCGTGTATGAACTTTTATACGATTACCGGCAGTTCGGGAAACGAGATATCGACAGGGAATGGTGCCGGAAGCACGTAGACATGATTTATGATACGGTGTTTCACGGCGGTAAAACGGTAACAGCCGTAAAAGAATTGGGTGTTAATACCAACTGGGATCTTGCTTATGTGGTATTCTTAGTTTCCAAGTATCTGGAACCGGAACTGGAGACCTTTGACCGTGCTCATTTTGAATCGGTTTGTATGTTTATTGAAAATATTGAGGTTCATCCGCCGGAGTTGTATGATTCTCTTGCAGAACTTGCACAGATGGTACTCCCCCACGATAAGGACTATCTCCGTCGGGGAGACGGAACTCTCTGGAGCAAGGTGGTAGATGCCTTTCAATGCTGGTACCACGGCGGCGACGGGGTTTCCGGATTAATTGAAATGGAAGAACCTTTGCTCCCGTTAGAAGAAATCAAAGAAACGCTGACCGCCTTATCGGATGCGGGATTCCGTTTGGGAATCGGCACAGGAAGACCCAGAAACGAAATTGAAAAACCGCTTGCTGCGTGGGGACTTGCCCAATTCTTTCAGCCGGAACTTTGTACCACCTATGATGAGGTTTTGGTTGCACAAACGGCATTAAACTTAGATTATCCTTTGGCAAAGCCCCATCCCTTTGTGTTTTTGAAGGCGGCATTCGGTGACAAGTTCTCGGATGAAGAACTTTGCCGCGCACGTGTAAAAAAGGAAGATGCTGCCCACTGTCTGGTGGTGGGAGATGCGGCAAGTGATATGCTTGCGGCAAAAGCAGCGGGATTTCCGTTTCTTGCAGTTCTTACCGGAAGTTCCGGTCAGAGAGCACAGCAGTTTTTTGAGGAAAATCAGGCGGATATCATAGCGGATTCTATGCTTTCCATGAAAGAGTTGATTGAGAAATGAAGATACAGTTGACGACTCCCCTGACCAAAGAAACGGTCAAGGGACTCCATGCCGGAGATCGGGTGCTTATCAGCGGAGAAATCTATACCGCAAGGGATGCGGCACACAAACGGATGATAGAAACTCTGGAACAAGGTAAACCTTTACCTTTGGAGATTGAAAATCAAATCATCTATTATGCCGGACCCACACCTGCCAAGCCGGGAACGGTTATCGGTTCTTGCGGACCTACTACAAGCGGACGGATGGATGGATATGCACCCACCCTGATTCGCATGGGACTGACCGGCATGATTGGCAAAGGTCTCCGTGATGAGGCGGTGGTTTCTGCTATGCAGGAATGCGGGGCAGTCTATTTTGGTGCCATCGGCGGTGCAGGAGCCTTGATTGCAGAAAGCGTAGTTTCTGCCGAGGTTGTTGCCTATGAGGATTTGGGAACGGAAGCAATCCGCAAGTTGGTTGTGAAAGACTTTCCTGCTATTGTAGTCATCGACCAATATGGAAATAATCTGTATGAACGATAAAAAATATCCTCCATCAATTGATGGAGGATATTTTTATGCTTTATCTTTGGGAAGATTTTCAATCGCAAATTCACAGCATTGAATAACCACTTGATTAAACGAAATATCTTTTTCTGCTGCAATGGTGTTAATCTTTTCAATCAAGGTATCAGGCATCCGGATAGTTCGGTTGGAACTGGTAGGTTTTTTAATAATAAATTCCATAAGGTACGTACTCCTTTGTTTCATAGTATATACAAATTTTAAGCCATTATTTTTATTAAAGAAATACTTAAAAATATACTTAAAAAATAATTGCAAATCTTGGTGTTATGTGATATAATACATAAAAACATACTACGGAGGTAACATCATGAAAAGAAAACTATTATTTGGCTTATCGGTATTGCTTTGTTTCTATACAATGGCATTTGGAATGAAACCGGAGCAAATTATTTGGGGTGAGGAAACTCTTACCTGCACAGATGACATAGTATCCTATCAGGACGCAACAGATGTAACGGAAGAAGAACAGAACTGCCTGCAGGTGCTTTATGCTCTTGATATTATGCAAGGAGACGGCAACCAAATGTTTCGTCCCCATGATACCATTACAAGGGCAGAGATGGCAAAAATTCTTGTCGCCGTTCAGAATTTACCTGTTATTGAATTTGCAGAAAGTGGATTTTCTGATGTTTCACAAAGCCATTGGGCAAAAAATGCAATTGCGATGGTTAACAGTCAGGGAATTATGATTGGAGAGGGAGGCGGCGTATTTGCACCGGACCGCAATTTGACTTTGGAAGAATTATGTAAGGTTGTGACAGTAGTGCTTGGGTATCTGCCGATGGCAGAGACAACGGGTGGGTATCCGGATGGATATGTTCATGCTGTAAACAAATATATTATTCAAGATAAGATGGACTTTTCTTGTGATAAAAACACACCGGTGACCCGCTTGGATACAGCAAAAATCATGTATTATGTTTTGCAGGCACCGCTGATGGAACAAACCACATTCGGAGCACCAGAACATGCAGAATACGCGATTTTGGATGGATCTCAGGGAACAGAATTTGTCAATTTGCTCAGCCGGAATTTTTTGATTCCCTGCAAATAGGAGTCTCAGGATATGTTTCTTTACTTTTATGGATAGGTATGCTATAATTTACCTGTAAAAAGTTTAATACGGAGGTGCTGGTAATGAAAAAATTTCTTTGTCTTTTAGGCGTGGCATCTATTTTGCTTACGATGGCAATTCCGGTTTTCGCAGGGTCGATACCGGAAGATTTGCTAAGTGATGATAACGCAAAACTCTATATCGGTAGAGTTGACGGAAGAACAACGTTGGCGGAGTCAACTATACCTTATGAAGAAAACAAGGTCATATACATCGATATCACCCCTGTTTACAAATACAAGGGCGATGTGGAACTGGGTATGTTGATGCAATACAAGAAAAATAATTTCGGTTCTTTTATTCCCGAAAAAGACGGAGAGTATTTGTTCGGATATATTGATGAAAACAATTTCTATATCTATGAAATAGCATCAAGAGATGAAAACTCAATAAAACTAGTTGATGCAGACAAGTATGATATGACAAAGCGATTAGAGGATTATATCAATGCGGGTGCTTTTGCTATGGCAGAGGAGGAAAGGTTAACCCTTGGTAAGGAAATCAGTTTTACAGAATATTTATATCAGAATCCCTCTTTGTCAAGTTCAGCCGTTGAGAAAGTAACATTCCGTTATCAGGATGAACTATATCAGGTTGATAAAGATAAATTTTTTCAGATAGCAGAAGAAATTATGGTAACCGGTGCAAAAAACACCATGCTCTATGAGACAAAGACGGATTCCAAAACACCCATGCCTTATGAGACCGTTCTGTATATTGAGTTATTGGATGCCGATGACAAACCGGTTTACTTTAGTGCTGTATCAAGATTTGGCGAAGTTGATACGTATGCATTGTTTATGAGCAGACTGATGCAGAAGGACTATGAGATGAAACCGGAGGATGTACAAAAACTGTATACACTCTTCCCCACTGATGTGCAAAAGAAACTGAAAACACCGGAGCGTTTGCCATCCGAACAACCGTTGGAACTCCCTGTTGAATCACCTCAAAATCATATAGGGGTGTTTGCAGGCATAGCCGCCTTTGTTTTTATTGTTGCCTTTACCATCGGCGTTGGAATTCGTAAAAGAAAACAAAAATAGAACTTATATATGTTCTTGACAAACACAAAAATTTGGAATATAATACATATTAAGTTTATATTCGTTCATACTAAAGGGAGTAGTTGAAAGCAGTTTGTCGTCAGCACGGCGTAAGCCCGGCACTCTGCACCCATGTGGTAACAAGACTTTCGTATGATCGCATCGTCATGCGGTCATTGCGGAAGTTTTTTTCTTGCAATACCCGACGAAGAAAGGAGCAGACATGGAGTTTTTTAACCAAAGTACAGAACAGGCGGTTCTTCAATTAAAGACCACCAAAGAGGGATTGGATAATAGGGAGATTCGGTCCAGACAGGAAACTCACGGCAAAAACAAATTGGCAGAAGAAAAGAAGAAAGGTGTTCTTCAAATTTTTCTGGAACAGTTCAAGGATTTGCTGATTGCCATCTTGATTGTTGCGGGCATTGTTTCCGCAATTTCAGGCCAATTGGAAAGTACCGCAGTTATTTTTTCGGTCATTATCCTCAATGCCATTTTAGGAACAGTCCAGTATTTCAAGGCAGAAAAAACTTTGGACGGATTGAAACGGCTTTCGGCACCCATTGCCAAGGTTATCCGAAACGGTGTCCGTCAGGATGTGGCATCGGAAGAACTGGTTCCAGGTGATATTCTCGTTTTAGAAGCGGGAGATTTGGTGACCGCTGATGCCAGAATTATTGAAAATTACTCCCTGAAGGTCAATGAAAGTTCTTTGACCGGAGAATCCGAACCGGTGGAAAAGACCGATGCAGTCATTCAGGAGGAGACGGTTCCTCTGGGGGATAGAAAAAATATGGTATTTTCCGGTTCCTTGGTTACCTACGGACGAGCAATTGCGGTGGTAACCGGAACGGGTATGCATACCGAACTTGGTAAGATTGCCGCTTTGCTGAATCGTACAGCACAGAGAAAAACACCTCTGCAAATCAGTATGGATAAGTTCAGCCAAAAACTGGCGTTTTTGATTATTGCCATCTGTATTGCGGTGTTTGGGCTTTCTTTGTATAACAAAATGCCCATGATTGATGCTCTTTTGTTTGCGGTTGCCCTTGCAGTTGCTGCAATCCCTGAAGCACTCAGTTCTATCATCACCATTGTTCTTGCCATTGGTACATCCAAAATGGCGCAGGAAAACGCTGTTATCAAAGATTTGAAAGCGGTGGAAAGTCTGGGTTGTGTTTCGGTTATTTGTTCTGATAAAACCGGAACCCTGACCCAAAACCGAATGGAAGTACAGGAACTGTTTGCAGACGGAAACTTTTTCCGTGCGGCAGAGATTGCCTTTTCCAATCAGGCACAATATATGTTGCTCAAAGAGGCAATTCTGGTGAACGATGCCTCGATTCTGGATGGAAAAGAATTGGGCGACCCCACGGAAACAGCATTGATTTCTATGGCAGAAGAAATGGATATCAATACAGAATCCTATCGGCAGCAGCATCCCAGAATTGCAGAAATTGCCTTTGACTCCGACCGTAAACTGATGAGTACCGTCCATGAAATGGATGGCAAGAATATCCTTTGTACCAAAGGTGCTGTGGATGTGATTCTTGGTCGTGTGAAACGAATGATGACAGCAGACGGTGTGCGGGATATTACTCAAGAAGATTTAGAGAAAATCACGGATGCCAATCGTCAACTTTCAGAAAAAGGGTTGCGTGTCCTTTGTGTTGCTGCCCGTAATATCGGGAAACAAACCGAAATCAGCAGAGAGGATGAGACTGATTTTATCTTTGTGGGTCTGATTTCCATGATGGATCCTCCCCGTCCGGAAGCGATACAGGCGGTTGCTGATGCCAAACGGGGCGGTATCAAAACGGTTATGATTACCGGTGACCACAAGATTACTGCGTCAGCCATTGCCAAACAGATTGGCATCATGGAAGAGGGAGACCTTGCGGTTGAGGGAACCGAACTGGATGCCATGAGCGACGAAGAACTTGCCGAAAAACTGGAACGTATCCGTGTAT
Source organism: Clostridia bacterium (assembly GCA_017546205.1). Lineage (GTDB taxonomy): Bacteria > Bacillota > Clostridia > Monoglobales > Monoglobaceae > Ructibacterium. The sequence continues at coordinate 29,303 of JAFYXJ010000027.1, forward strand.
ATGCCCGTGTTTCTCCGGAACACAAAATCCGTATTGTCCGGATGTGGCAGGAAAAAGGAAAGATTGCTTCCATGACCGGTGACGGTGTCAACGATGCCCCTGCCTTGAAACGGGCGGACATTGGTGTTGCTATGGGTATTACCGGAACTGAAGTTGCTAAAGATGCGGCGTCTATGATTCTGACCGACGATAATTTTGCGACCATTGTCAAAGCCGTTATCAACGGACGGGGCGTTTATGCCAATATAAAAAACTCCATTGGATTTCTCCTTTCCGGTAATACGGCGGGAATTATCGCGGTGCTTTTGACCTCCTTGCTGGGACTGCCGGTTCCGTTTATGGCAGTGCATCTGTTGTTCATCAATCTGTTGACAGACAGTTTGCCGGCAATTGCAATCGGCATGGAACCCACCGGAGACAATCTTTTGAACGATAAACCCCGTAACCCCAAAGAATCTATTTTGAACAAGAAAACCCTTTTAACTATTGGTGCTCAGGGACTTTTGATTGGTATATCCACCCTCGTTGCGTATTTTATCGGCTTGAAACAAAGTCCGGAACTTGCAAGGACCATGGCATTTGCTACACTGACACTTGCCCGTCTCTTCCACGGCTTTAACTGTCGCGGCGACCGTTCCGTATTCAAACTGAAGTTTACTACCAATCGGGCAAGTATCGGAGCCTTTTTCCTTGGTGTGTTGCTCCTTGCCCTTGTGCTTTTTGTGCCGGCATTGCAAGGACTTTTCTCTGTATCTGTGCTCACTGCGATGGAAGTGGGATATATCCTGATTCTGGCATTTGTTCCTACGGTCTTGATTCAAATCTGGAAATTGATTCGGCATTGATAAGGAGAGAAAACTATGTGTTCATCAAAAGAGATAAAAGGCCGGGCAATATCCTCCCTGAACGGAAGGTATTGGAATTGTTTTTTAGTTAGCCTGATACAGATGGCAATAACCTCTGCTTTGGCTGTTTCTGTATCTGCACAAGAGACGATGGGGGAATTTTTAGGTTTTCTCATTATCGGTTCTGTATGCATGAGTATTTTGCCGACGCTTTTTGTTGACTATCCTTTACAGGTGGGTGTTTCCGGCTACTACTTGAAATGCAGAGAAAGAAAAACAGAGATTGGAGAGATGTTTGCTCCGTTTCGGGACGGGTATCTGAATGCGGTAGGCACCATGACTCTTTCTGCATTAAAAATTTTTCTCTGGTCCCTTTTGTTTCTGATTCCCGGCATTATCAAGGCGTATGGATATGCCATGGTTCCTTATATTCTGGCGGAAAATCCGGAAATGCAAGCAAAGGATACTCTGCGTTATTCTGAAACAATAATGCGGGGGAATCGATGGAGATTTTTCTGTTTGGACCTCTCATTTATGGGATGGTTTTTGCTGGGATTTTTCTCTCTCGGTATGGGATATTTGTTTCTTGTCCCATACATAGAGGCAGCCCACGCAGAATTTTATAAAGAATTAACAGAGTATTGAGGGTAGTCATGAAATATTTGGTTATTGTTGTTTTATGTATGATGTCAACGGGTAAGATGTGCCTGCAAAGCGGATTCGGGAAAGAACGGGTGAACAATACGGCGGATACGCTGGTGTTTAACGGTTTGCTGTGCTTCTTTTCGGCGTTGTTTGTTTCCAACCGGTTGATTGGATGTTCTTCTATGGTTTGGGTGTATGCAACGTTTGGTGCCATTTCTACAGTACTGTTTCAGATGTTTTATATGAAAGCGCTTACCTGCGGAAATGTGTCTTTGACGGTTTTGATTACCAATTTCAGCATGGTTATCAACGTGCTGTTTTCCTATCTTTGTTATAAGGAACCCCTTTCGTGGATTCGATTGATGGGAATCGTACTTACTTTGATTGCTTTTGTGCTGTGCACCGAGTTTAAGAGCGGAAAAACTGCGGAAAAAGGATGGCTGTTTTTTGCGGTGGCATCTATGTTTATGACATCGTGTATCACCATTTCGCAAAAGATTTTTGCAGAATCTGTGTATCAGGCAGAATCTTCATCCTTTGTTGCCTGCATGTATGCGATTGCAACGGTGCTGACTTTTTTCCTATATCAGGGGTTTAAGTTCCGCAGCATGGGAAAAACCTTTCCCATTGATAAAAGAACGTTACTTACAACCTTTTGGGCAGGAGCCATTCTTTCGATATTTCAAGTGCTTTACACCAAAGCGGTTACGCTGATTGACGGAACCTTTTTCTATCCGGCAACTACCGGAGGAATTGTAATATTTTCAACCCTTGCAGGTGTTTTGCTGTTTCGGGATAAACTTAATCGAAAACAAGTGGCAAGCATTATCCTTGGTATCATTGCCATTGTGCTGATGAATTTTTAAAAAGACTCTAAAAGAGTCTTTTTTTCTTGCAGATTATTGCATGCTGTGGTAAAATATTCTCGAAATAAGAACAAAAGAAAAGGAAAGACAAATGAGTATTTTAAATGTTGAAAATGTGACTCATGGTTTTGGAGGCCGTGAAATATTGGACCATGCCTCCTTTCGCTTGCTGAAAGGGGAACATATTGGATTGGTAGGTGCCAACGGAGAGGGCAAATCTACCTTTCTTAACATTATTACCGGAAAACTGGTTCCGGATTCCGGAACGGTTGAGTGGTGCAAACATATTACAACCGGATATCTTGATCAATATTCCACCTTGGAAAAGGGAAAAACTATTTATGATGTACTTCGGGATGCATTTGTCTATCTGACAGACCTTGAAAACGAGATGCTTTCCATCTATGAAAAAATGGCAGATGCAACCGATGAAGAAATGGCAGAAATGATGGATGATGTCGGTGAGATACAGGGGATTCTGGATACTGCGGGATATTATGTGCTTGATTCAAAGATCAAAGAATGTGCCAACGGTCTTGGATTAAATGAGATAGGTCTTGATCGGGATGTGACAGAACTTTCTGGCGGACAACGCGCCAAGGTTTTGCTGGCAAAGTTATTGCTTGAAAATCCGATGATTCTGATTCTGGATGAGCCTACGAACTTTTTGGATGAGAATCATATTATCTGGCTTAAAAACTATCTCAAAAATTATGAAAATGCATTTATATTGGTATCCCATGATATTTCTTTTCTTAATGATGTGGTCAATGTCATTTATCATATCGAAAATTGTATTTTGACAAGATACACCGGAGACTATTATGATTTTGAGCGTATGTATGAACTCAAAAAAAGACAGATAGAGCAGGCGTATCAGAAGCAACAAAAGGAGATTGCGGATCTGGAAGATTTTGTTGCACGCAATAAGGCGAGAGCGGCAACAGCAACCCTCGCCCGTTCAAGACAACGCCAACTGGATAAAATGGAAATCATCACCCTTGCCCCGGACAAAATGAAACCCTCTTTTTCGTTTAAGACTGCCAGAACTCCGGGCAGAGTGGTGATAGAGGCAAAAGATCTTGTGCTTGGCTATACGGAACCTCTTACAAGCCCTATTAATCTTGTGATAGAGCGAAACAAAAAAATTGCGATTAAAGGTACCAACGGTATTGGAAAATCCACCCTGTTAAAGACATTATTGGGTATTATTCCGCCCTATGAGGGAAATGTAACCCGTGACCAATTTGTTCAGGAAGGGTATTTTGAACAGGAAGAAAGCACCAGCGACAAGACGGCACTGCAGGAAATCTGGGATGCGTACCCCTCCATGCTCAATGCGGAAGTGCGGGGTGCTCTTGCCAGATGCGGACTTACTACACAGCATATTACATCCCAGATGAAAGTGCTGTCCGGCGGAGAAAATGCAAAGGTGCGCTTGTGTCGGTTGATGCTTAAGGAAGTGAATCTCCTGGTTCTTGACGAGCCGACCAACCATCTGGATGTTATGGCGAAGGAAGAACTGAAGAAAGCTGTTTCAGAATTTCGCGGGACAGTCATTCTGGTTAGCCATGAACCTGAATTTTATGAGGGCGTAGTTGATGAGGTTATTAATTTGGAACATGTATCCAATAAATGTATTTAGCATGAAATAAATCTTGTTGTAGCAAAAAAAGTATTTTTACTTCGAACTAGATATGAACAATTAAGGATTGTCGAAATTTGTTGAAAAGAGGTATAATATGAAAATTATAAAAAAGGTGTGGGGAATTATTCCCGGATTAGCAATATCAATTTTGATTGCAGTAGTGGCAAAAACAATTGAAAGCCGTCTACCAATACATATTGTGGGAGCATC
>JAFYXJ010000028.1 GCA_017546205.1 Clostridia bacterium
GGGTGGGATTCGAACCCACGTGCCGGATTGAATACCGACAAACTGATTTCGAGTCAGCCCCGTTATGACCACTTCGATACCTGTCCGTGTGTATGTTTGAACTCCGATTTGACGGAGAAAAAACTGAGCAAATTATTAAATTTTGTTAGAAAAATGTTAGAAATGGCTAGAAAAACCGCTAGATAAGGGTGTAAAAACAAGGTTTGAACCTCGCTTAAACCCGTATGGTTAAGCCATTTGTAGGGGTACAGTTACAGTGTAACCGAGGGGATTTCGAGTGCGGACCCTTCAACCACTTGGGTACATCTCCGTATTAAGTTAATTTAAAAGTGGAAATCGCGAGCGAAATTCCGGAAATTGGGGAGAATTTTAGGGGAGAACTCCTATAAAATTCACACTTGGCGAACCCCTGAACCCCGCATAAAATCGGGCTTTTGAGGCTTTCGACTTTCTGATTCGGTGAGTTCTTTCGAGTCGCGCTCGTTATGACCACTTCGATACCGCTCCGTGTATATATAAACTCAAAAGATGAGTTTAAAGCAAATATTAAGTTTTATTAGAAATTCCATTAGAAAAGATTTTTTGTTTTGTCAGCACTAATTGTTGAAAACCGCACTGTTACAGGGTTTGCGGAGAATTGTATTCCAACAACTTCTAAAAGTTTGAAACGATTTCGAGTGCAGACCCTTCAACCACTTGGGTACATCTCCGGATATGTTAATTTGCTGCGCAAATGGTAGTATAGCATATTGTTTCAAAAAATTCAAGGGGTTTCAAGAAAATAAAAGGATATACACCAAACCTCGGTTTTTACATAGGATAAAAACAGGGCTAGCAATAGTCGGAGGAAGGGAGTGGTGTTGTGCAGAAGACAGAACTTAAATATTTTGCCTGCGCAAATTCGGGAGAGGGGTTTATGAATTTCTTTCCGTCGGTACTTCAGAATATGGAACGGATTTTTATTCTGAAAGGCGGACCGGGAACCGGAAAATCAACCTTGATGAAGCGAGTGGGATGGTATTTTGAAGAGCAAGGAGAACTGGTGGAATCTATATACTGCAGTTCGGACCCATCTTCTCTGGATGGCGTCATTCTCAGAGAGAGAAAGGTAGCCATTGTGGATGGAACAGCCCCGCATGTGGTGGAACCGCTGGCGCCGGGGGCTTGCGAGGAATATATCAATCTGGGAATTGCATGGGACCGGGAGAAACTGGTTCCCTATCGGGAAGAGATTCTGGATTTGCAGAAGAAAATCAAAAAAGAATTTGGCGAAATATATACCATCCTAAAAGAATCCGCAAAAATCCATAATCGTTGGGCAGGTATTTATGCAGAATCTTTGCAAAAAGAGAAATTAGACCAAGTAACAGAAAGTTTGGAGCGAGAACTGTTTGGGAATTTGATACCTGTCGGTAAAACCGGACATGAAATCAAGCGGTTTTCAGCCGCATTATCTTCAGAGGGGATGGTGCACCATACGGAGAGTCTAACCGAGGCGGTAAAATACCGGTATTTCCTGAAGGGGCGTCCCGGAAATGGTAAATCCTATATCCTTGGACAATTGTTAGAAAAAGCACGGCGGTACAGAACGCCTATTGAGGTGTATTACCACCCAATTCAACCGGCGGCTGTCATCATGCTGATTTTGCGGGAATTGGATGTGTGTATTTTTGATGCGGCTTCCCCGTGGGAGGTGTTTCCGTCCAGAGATGGAGATGTGATGGTAGATTTATATGCGTCGGTTATCAATCCGGGAACAGAAGAAGAAAACCAGCAGACGATTTCTTTGTTATCGCGTGAACATGCAGAGTGTATTCGGGATGCAGAATCTCATTTTGCGCGGGTGCGGCATTTGCATGACGCCTTAGAAGAATATTATATTCATGCTGTCCGGTTTCAGGAAATTGAGCAGCTGACACAGGATATCATCATACAAATTGAATGAAATATTCCCCGGAGTTATTCCGGGAAAGATACGGGAGTATTTTTGAAAAAAGGATTGACAAGCGTATAAAAATGTGATAAGATAACGCTTGTGCTGGTGTAGCTCAATTGGCAGAGCAGCTGATTTGTAATCAGCAGGTTGCGGGTTCGAGTCCCATCACCAGCTCCAGAAGAAACGGTAATTTCTTGCGAAATTGCCGTTTTTTTATTATTCTGATTTATGTGTCATATTGCACATGATTATGCAGTTTGTATTGATTTTATAGTTTCGCCGTGGTATAATAAATTAACTTTATTTGAATGTGGAAGAAAGTTTCAATAATAGTGCAAAGAGTGGATGAGAATGAAAGAAAAAATTCTGTCTGTTTCAAAAAAAATAGCGGTAATCTTGATTGCCAGCATTATGGTCCTGGGTGTGGTTCCTATCAGTATGATAACCATGCGAAGCCATACTGCTGATGCAAAGGGTGCCTTTTTGCGCTTTTTTCCGGAGGCAGAAACGGTGGTGATGGCAAGAACTACCGGTAAAAAACAGAAACTTTCTCATCAGGAAGAGGGAGTGCTTCCCGTGGGTGCAGATAGTGATGCATACCTGCGATTCCATCTTCAGGATTTGATACAAAATAAAGAAATGAAGGAAATCAATGAGGCGACATTGCGTTTGACATTTCTGAAAGGAGAGAATCAAAGGGTATCGCCCGTGCAGGTTTGGCTGATGCCTTCGGCTGATTGGCATCGTAATATGGATCGAAGTAACCGACCGCCGGTGCTGGGAGAAATCAAACTGACCGAAATTACCCCTGACTTTTCAACAGAGGATGCAGTGGTGGCAGAGTTGGATTTAACTCCCTACATCAGCCGTGGATTGAAAGAAAAAAATCCGTGGATTTCCCTTCATCTGTCCGGGGAGGGGAGCAGTATTGCGGCGGCGTTTGCCGGAACTGACCATGAGGATGCTTTGTACCGTCCTTGCCTGAAAATTGTGACGGGGGAGGCAACTGACCCGGATACCAATGATATTTCTAAAGTTTGGCTTGAAAAATCCGCACGGAATGGTAATGGCTATAGTGATAACTTTTTCCATGCAGGCAAGAGAAAGGAATTTTATCTGAAGTTCAACCTGAAGCCTGAAAATATTCGCGGGGCAATGTATGAGAGTTATTTGCAATTGCATCCCATCAAAATAGAATCGGGGGCAGAACTGCAGATTTATCAACTATCCCAGGGCCAATGGGAAGAGGGGGCGATGCTTCCCGACGGAGAAGAACATTTGATTGCTACAATTACGGAACCGGAGGACATGAAAGAGATAGACTTGACGGATGCGATTAACGATGCCTATGCACGGGGAGAAACCTCTTTGACGTTACGGATGACGGGAAATGAAGCCAGTGAACTTGTAGTCAAGGAAACGCCGCGGCTTATCATTCATGTATCAGACAATCCGGATGCAGTTGCAGTTACGGAGGCAGCAATTTATGCATTGGAAGATAATATTTCTTCAGACAGAATTATTGGAAATCTTTCTTCGGATTATACCACCGAGCACGGCGTACGAGCAGAGATTCGATGGAAAACATGGGATCCGGTAACGGAGATGGAGGCGGGAGAACTGGTATCCTCTGCCGGTGAAGTGACTCGTCCTAAATGGTATGAAAACAGCCGTACCATTCACGCAAGAGCTACTATATCTGCCAAAACGGTGGAGCGGGACAGAGTGTACCGGTTGACGATCCTTCCGGAGGATCTTCCTGAATATATGGATGAGGAAGAAGATACTTATTTGAATCTTGGCGTATCGACGGATGAGGAACAGCATCATTTTGCCGCGCGGGGAGGAGAAGAACATCGGGTGTTCCATGGCGGGAAAAGTTTTTCCTATCGCACAGTAGAAAAAAACGATATTCTTGCCATGACCATGAAAACAGACGGGGCGTCGCAGAATTACTTGACTTTGAAAGTTTGGAAAACGCAGCAACCGTCAGCGCCATTGCGGATTGAGAACCTGAAAAATCGGGAACTGGATCCCATGAAGGTTGTTTATCCTGCAGAACTTTCTCAAGAGAACGGATTTTTGTATTTAACCTATCCCATCCCTATGTCTTGGACAGAGGGAGAGAACCGGATTTCTATCCGCATCTATCCGCAACAGACAGAGGTAAGCGAATGGATTCCGTGGGAGATTTACAATATCTATACCGGACAGACATTATATTTTGATCCTTTGACGTTTGCTGAACAAGGAGAGCGGTTCGCCGGAAAGGAAACCGGTCAGGGTTCTGCGTTTCTCCGACTGCTCCGGCGGGTATATCTGACGGCAAAACGCCCGTGGGAGGATTTTACCCAACGTTGGAAGCAAGAAGAAACCGACGGAATTTCGGTAACGGAAGAATTACCCGTAACTGAGGTCAGCAAAAATTTTGTCTGGATGGAAACCGAGCCCGCTATCCTTGCGTTTGAAGATCAGGAAGACCAAATTGTGGTATCTCTTTTAAACAACCGGAAACAGGTCCGGATTCATCGGGCGTCCAATTACTACGATACTTACGCGGAGACGAAGGCACAGGAACACGGTGACGGGTTGAGTGTCATTGATTATGGCATGTATCAGATTTTGCGGAATATGTCCGGACGGGAACGGCAAATTCCTTGGAGGACTCAGGGGTTTGCAGGCATTTATCAGAATATTGCGGACGGAAATTACTATGTTTATCTGGACAATGGGCAGATGGCGGATGACAGTGGTTTGCTTTCCGGAACAGCACTGGAAGCGGGGGAAAATCTGCGAATGACCAAAGGAGAAACGCTGATACTGAAACAGATTTCCAAGCCTCTATACCAAGCGGAATGGAGAATTCGTGCCATTGATGATGTGAATGTGTCCCAAATTATGTTGAACAAAGAGCTGTCCGTTTCCCGTTTAACGGTGAAAAATATGGGTACAGTAGAGGAGGAATGTCGGATACAAGTGCTTTGCTGTGTCTATGAAGGCGGAAAACTGGCAGGATTTTCCCGTGGGAGTTTTACCACGGTATCCGGACAAACGGAATATCCGGTAGCATTGGACGCTGTCGTTGTCAAACCGGGACAAACGATGAAAATCTTTGTGGAAGAGGAAACGCAAAAACCAGGTGCTATGATTCCCAAATTACAATTACCATAAAAAATACGCGCCCCAAAAGTCAGATGCTTTTGGGGCGCATATCATTTGAACAGAAATTTTTACAGTTCTTTTAATTCATTTAAACAATCAACGCAGATTTTCCGGTCTTTAAAGGTTACCACATTGCCGGCGTTTCCGCAAAACAGACATGCAGGTTCATATTTGCGAAGAATGATGTTATCTCCCTCTACATAAATCTCTAAAGGATCTTTCTGTGCAATGTTCATGGTATCACGCAATTCTTTCGGCAGAACCACTCTGCCCAGACAATCTACATCTCTTACAATACCGGTTGATTTCATATCAATACCCCTTTTCTAAAATTTCTTAACTTGGTATAATATTACCATATTTACCAAAATCTGTCAAGAGAAATTAACAGAAAATATAAGAAATTGTAAAAAAATGGGTTATTTTTCCATAAAGATGCGGGGTTTGACAAAAATAGAGGCTTGAGGGAGTATGGTTTTCGGAGAGTACGGAGCGGGTGCGTGTTCGCTTAACCCCAGCATATCGGCACCAAGTAAAGATGCTTTCTGTAGCAAGGAAGACATATCGCTTGTGAGGGAGTCCGTAAGGCGGGCGGAATCGTTCAGCGTTCCAGAAAGAAGCAAGGCTTTCAGCTGAGGTGTGACGGTAATTTGCGGAGGAGAAACTGAGGTGTCATAGGATATGATGGGAGGAGCTTTGGACGAAAGAGCAAAGACGGATGTGCCAGAAGTAATGGTAAGATTGGTTGCTGTTCCGGATAACATCCGGTAAAGTCCTGCTTGATAAGCATCTCCTTCTAAAACCAATGCATCTCCCTGAAAGATACCCAATCCCTCCAGACAATCATTGGAAGAAATAGGAAGGACGGGATCTTTTGCAGGATTTGAGATATAGGAAATCGTATCCTTCAGAGTACAAGTGGGTGCATAAGGACTGTATTGTTGCTGAAACATCAGGCGGTAGTATCTGGGGGTGCTTTCTTCCAAGGTGGGACGGACGCCGGTTAGAAATTTATTGGCAGAGTCAGCAAGACATAGGTTGGCATCCAGTCGGAGTTTGGGAAGGTTGGCAAGGGTAAGAACATCCTGATAAATACCATCTTTTGCCAGTTCTTTGGAGAAAATAATGACTTTCAGGTGAGACAGATCCGGTTCTTTTCCCAACCGACTGCGAAGCCCTGACAGGGCCGGATAAATATTTTCCTCTTCTGCCGTAAGGTGTGCTACTCCTTGATTTTCTTCTTGCTGTGACATCTCGGGGGGAACTTGAGAAGATTGCTCCGATGATCCGGTTTTGAGAGGGTTGGAAATCTGGAAAGTATATTGATAGGTGCTGTCCTCTCCCTGATCGATGCCGATGGCGGTCAGGTAGGCGGTTTCTTCGACTTCACGGCTGTCGTAGCATCCGGAAAGGAGCAGGCAACAGACGAGGCAGAGAATGCCAAGCGGAATTTTTTTGGGGAGAATCCGAATTCGGGAAACCAGATGAAGGGATAAGGTCAAGTATAAAATCAAAGACGGAATCAAGGAGAGCAGAAATAAAAGTTCCGGAACAATGCCGGATTTTGCAAGGGTGTAAAGGGGAGACGGAGAAAGTGCAGGGGTTCCGTAAGGGAACTGCAAATTGAGAACAAAAGTCAAAAGAAGATTCCACACCACGCCCAAAACGGAGGCGGTGAAAATGATTTTTTTATCGGGAAGGTTTTGCCTTCGGTCGGAAAGCAAATGAAACAAAAAGGGAATATCCAGATACAAGAACAAGGTATTGATACTTTGTTGAAATGGAGAAAACCCGTTGCCGGGGAGAACCGGGAATAGGTTATGCCATCTCCCTTGTGTGATCCCAAGCAATGCCAGTACAAACAAGAAGAATGCAATGGGGGTTACCGTCAAAGCGTGGAGCCGATATACGGCGGATTTTCCATAAAGTGCAGGAATCAAAGCTCCCAGAAGAAGAAACAGCATCAAAAACCAAAGCGGAGATTGAAAAAAGGAAATTTTTTGAAGTAAGACGGCACCGCTTTTCAGGACGTAGGCACCGGAAAAAATCCAGTAGATACCCACCGTCCTGCTGTAAAACTGATACAGTTTGCCTTTGGTGGGTTTGTAAAAACGAAGACAGATTGCCAGAACTGCCAGAAATAACAGACCGCCGAGCAGGACGGACAGCCAGGAAAGATTCAGCGAGACGGAAAGAAACAGTTTGTAAACAGCGGTGTGAAAAATAATGGAACCAAGTTCCCATGTTCCAAGATATCTGCGCATCAGTAGTCCTCCTTGTTGGTTCGCCATTTACGGCTGATTTTTGGCTGGCGTTCTGGGTCGGAAGTGCGAAGATTGCGGGGACGATGTTCTTTTTTCCAGATGGGTTTGACCAGAAGTGTTCCCCAGACGGAATCCCCGTTACGAGGTGCAAAGGGGGACAGAAAGGGAACCCCGTAACTTTCGGAAGCTGTGAGGATTCCGCCGGTAATGAATAGTGCGGAAACAATTCCCAAAAGTCCGGACAATGCCCCGAAAAGGATAAATACAAACCGCATCAGAGAAAGGGATCGGGAGAAAGCTGCCGAAGGTGTGGCAAAGGCTCCAAGACCGGCAATGGAGACAATAATAATTAAAATGGGACTGACAATATTGGCTTCTACCGCTGCTTGCCCCAGAATCAGTCCGCCGATAATACCCAGTGTGGAACCGACCGGACTTGGAACACGGATGGACGCTTCCTTAATCAGTTCAAAGGAAAGTTCCATCAATAACAGTTCTATCACCAGAGGAAAGGGGACCTTCTCGCGACTGGCTTCGATGGCAAGAAGGAGATCTGTGGGGATCAGTTCGTGGTGAAACAGCATGATTGCCACAAACAGACCGGGAAGGAGCAGAGAAAGTGTCATGCCCGCCAGACGAATTAGCCGCATAAAGTTTGCTTCCGGCACACGGACATAGTTATCTTCTGATGCCTCAATCAAGTCGGCGGCTGTGGTAGGAAGTACCAGAACAAAGGGGCTCCCGTGGACAATGATAATCACCTTGCCTTCTGCCAGCATAGCGGCGGCACGGTCAGGGCGTTCGGTCTTTAGGGTGTGGGTCATAGGAAAATAGGTGTTTTCTTCCATCATCATTTCAACATCGCCGGTGGAAAAAATGTAGGAAGTATCAATGCCTTTTAGCCTGCGTCGGACTTCGTCCACCAGTTTAGGATTGGTAACACCTTTCAGATACATCAGGGCGCAAGGCGTTTTGCTGACCGATCCTACCGGAATATGCTCAGACATCAGTTCCGGCGTCTTCAGGATTTTTCTTACCAATGCCATATTGGTCATAATAACTTCATTAAAAGCTTCCTGAGGACCGGAAAGGCTGGCTTCTTGTGTAGGCTCGCCAACACTTCTGCCCCGCCAGTTTTTTACATCAGCAACAAAGGCGCAGGCGCACCCATCTACAAAAAAGACACAGTTTCCAAAGGATGCCATTTCTGCCGCATCTTCCAATGTAAATACCCGTGTCAGGGGGCCAAGCGCGGTCAGCGTTTCAAACACCGCAGTTTCACGGGAAAGGCGGGAGTCGGCGGTTATAGTTTTGGACAGCAGACTGCGAAGAATATCCCGGTTAATGACGTTGTTGTCACTCATCCCGTCAAAGTAGCATAAAAAAGAATCTGCCCAGGTATCACCGAACCGGATTTTGAATTCTCGAAAGATAAAACCAAAATTGTCGGGCACCTGAAACCTCTGACGGATATATGTCTTGCTTTTTTGAATATTGGCTGTAATGCCGGTTGTTTGTTCCATAAAATCACCTATGGAAAGTATTCCCCAAAGAAGAAAGTATATACAAAAAACCTGATGCACACATGTTGCATCAGGTTTTTGTAAATGTCTTAAACTAAGGGCTGGCCTTTTCCATCAACGGTAATCCGGTCGCAAAGAATCAAAATTCCTTCAATGAACCCCCAAATACCTGCGATTCCAAAGGTGACGGAGGTAAGAAAGATTTGCAGAATTCCTTTGCCGATATTCCCAAGATAGAAGTTGTGAATACCCCAACTGCCAATCAAAACTCCCAACAAACCGGCAACCAGTTTGGAACGATTAGACGTTTTTTGGTCAGAATAGGGTTTTGGTTGTGCTACCCGGTTGCCGCAAGTACGGCAATATTGTTCCTCCGGAGAGACAGAACCTCCGCATTTTTTGCAATATGTCATAATTATCCACCTCTTTTTCTTAATTGTAACACAGAAACCGGGGAAATTGCAACTTCTTTTTCAGTTTTGTAAACAATTGGTTAAGTCTATTGCAAAGCGGGAAGAAATACAGTATAATAAAAATGATTATGAAAGGGGCGTTAGCAATGAATGAGGAAAGGATTCAAAAAAGAAAAGGATTTATTATCAACACGATTTTTTTTGCGTTGATATTGGTTCTTGCCTATATTGCATTGGAATATGTACTTGTGTGGGTAATGCCCTTTTTGCTGGGATTTCTTGTAGCGTTGGTTTTCCGTCCTTTGATTCGGTTTCTTTGTGATCGGCTGAAACTCAATCGCAGAGCATGTGCATTTGTGGTGCTACTGTTGGGCTATGGATTGTTGGGATTTTTGGTTTGGCGGTTGGGATTTTCTCTGTTTGGTTCCATTAAGGAATTTTGCATGAATCTGCCTTCCATTTTTGCCGATGAAATTGCACCCTTTTTCAATGCGGCAGGAGAAGGTGTTCTGGACTTTGCTCAATGGATTGCACCCAACATGGCAGGGGAGGTAGAAGCTTTGTTAAACGGCAGCCTGGAAGGGTTGCAGACAACATTGGGTTCCCTTTCTACCGATATGCTTAGCGGAATTGCCGGAGTATCTGCAAAACTGCCTTTGTGGACCATATCCTTTGTGTTCACCATTTTATCGTCTTTGTTTATCAGTATGGATTATGATACGGTCATTCATTTTGTCCGCAAGCAAGTTTCCGGAAAAACCCGTAAACTTTTGAAAGATATTAAGAAATCATTGAAAGCGACTTTGACAAAGTATGTGACGGCATATGTAATTTTGATGATGATTACCTTTCTTGAAGTTTCAGTAGGATTGTGGGTGCTGAGGGTAAACAATCCTTTTGGCATCGGTGCCGTCATTGCCATAACCGATGTGTTCCCTGTTCTGGGAACGGGAACAGTCGTGATTCCTTGGGCGGTTATCTCCCTGTTTCAGGGACGATATTATCTGGCATTGGGCTTGGCGGTGCTCTATTTGATTGTGACGGTGGTTCGGCATTTTATAGAACCAAAAGTGATAGGAGATCAGTTAGGAATTCATCCTATTGTTGCCCTTGTTTCGATTTATTTGGGATTTGTTTGGTTTGGCGTGGTGGGGGCAATTGCATTCCCTGTCATTATGAATATTCTTCTCAGCCTGCAAAACGCAGGGCATATTCATATCTGGAAATAAGGAGTGAGCGTGTTGGCTTTGGGATTTGTGTTTGATATGGACGGCACTCTGTTTGATACGGAGACCATTTCGTTGGATGCGATGGATACCGTAGCCAGTGAATTTGGTATGTCTCTTCCTGAAGAATTCAAATTGGGATTGCTGGGACTTCCCTCGGAGGAAATCAAACAGCGGTTTTTAAGTACATTCGGGGATGACTTTGACTATGCGAGGTTCCGTTCAAGAAAAATTGAGGTGCAGGACGCCGCGGTTGAAAAGGACGGCGTTCCTCTCAAACCCGGTTTGACAGAAATTTTGGAATACGGGAGGGCTCAAGGGATTTCTATGGCAGTTGCCACGTCCACGAGCAGATACCGCGCTATAAATCTTTTGACCAAGGCAGGGGTTGTCCCGTATTTTCAGTATATTCTTTGCGGTGATGAAATCAAAAACGGAAAACCCCATCCGGAAATTTTTATGACAGCCGCAGAAAAATTGGGGCTTATGCCTGAGGAATGTATCGCGTTTGAGGATTCCCGTAACGGCATTATTTCCGCTCATCGGGCGGGTATGTTTGCTATTTTAATTCCGGATAAAATTGAGCCGGACCGGGAAATGGCGGATGCCGCTGATTTGGTTTGTGATTCTCTTTTTGATGCAGTGGAATACATAAAAAAGCATGCATAGCATGCTTTTTTTGCAGGAACTTTTTCCATTGGAAAAAGTCTAAAGGTAAAAGGAGGTTGTGCGAAATGAAAAAAAGATGGTTAGCAGTTGGCATGATTGTGGTTATGCTATGTATGCAAATGAATGTTGGGTTTGCTAAAACTGCAGAGGAGCGGTTAGCGGCGGTTACCCAAAAAGTGAAAGAAACCCTTTCTTTGGATACCGGAGCATATACACAGTTTTACGGAGACATGAAGGAATCTGTGCTGGCTCCTACATGGCGTCTGGAATGGACGGCGGAGGATGGAAGGTCCTTGTCTGTTTCTGCTACAGAAGAGGGGAAAATACTGAGCTACAATCAATATACCGGCGACACATACCGTGCGCCGGAAGGATTTGCGCCATCGTTTCCGAAAGGGAATCAAGACGAGGCGAAAGCTGCGGCAGAAGCATTTTTAAACCGTGTGCTCGAAGCAAATGAAACTGTTACGGTGGAATCCGGTCAACCTTATCTGGGTGCCACCCAATATCGGTTTTATGGGGAAATCCTTCTTCACGGCCATCCTGCAGATATGACCTATTCCATTTCAGTGCAAGGGGAAGATGCTAAGATTCTTTCCTTTTATCGGGATGATTTCAATGGCATGGTTACTGGAGAAATTCCGCCGCCGGAACCTGAATTGACAGAGAACGAAGCGCGGGAAACTTTGAAAGAAACGGTAAAACTTCGGTTAGAATATGTGACGGCAGAAGAAAACCAGGCGGTTTTGCGGTATCTTCCGGATCCTGTGGACGACTATTATGTAGATGCAATCACCGGAGAACTGGTGAACCTGACAGAATTAAGCAGAGATCTGGAACAAGGGTATGCCGGTGGAGGAAGTAACAACCTGACAATGGGATACAAAGAAGAGGCAATGGCAGATAGCAGTTTGTCTCGTGTAGAACAAGAGGGCATTGATAAACTTCAGGGTGTTCTCAGCAAAGAAACCTTGGAACAAAAAGCAAAAGAAATTTCTCTTTTGGGGCTGGATAGGTACAGCCTTTCTGCAGTACAGTACTCCGTCTCCCGTGAAGAAAACGAGGATGGAAGCTATCCGGTGATGGCAATCCTTCGGTTTGGTAAGCAGGTAGAGGGATCTGCGTGGAGACGCACCATTACCATGGACGCCAAAACCGGACAATTGGTGAGCGTGTATAGTTCCGCTTCTCTGCCAAAGGATGGGAAACGGACGGTGAACATCAAAAAGGCGGAGGCTGTGGCGCAGGCGTTTGCAAAACAAATTGCACCCGGTCAATTTGCAAAAACCCGGCTGTATCAAAGCAATGATGCCATGGAACAAGAGTATCAGGTATCACACAGCTTTACTTATGCACAGCAGGAAAACGGACACTTTTTCCCTGAAAACCAAATTCTGTTGGGTATTGATGCTACTGATGGAACGATAAGTCGATATGAAAAACGGTTTCATGATAAGGTGATTTTTGATAGTCCGGACGGAATTTTGACTGTGGGTCAGGCAATTGATGCATGGATGGAGACCTATCTGGTATCGCCCCGATATGTCAAGGTGCCCTATGCATTGGATTACTCCAGACCGGAGACCAAACCGCTTCTTGACAACGGAATTTCTTATCTTTATACTTTGGCACTTGGATATATGCCGGTACATGAGGTGTATATTTCCGGTATTGATGCAAAAACCGGAGAGCCGGTCAAACCAATACAAAAGGAAGAAAATCTTTCTTATACCGATATTGATGGACATTGGGCAGAATCTATGATTCGGGAATTGGCGTGTTATGGCGTGGGCTTTGGCGGACAGGAATATTTGCCGGAGAAGTCTCTGTCCCAACGGGATTTGCTGATGCTTCTTTTGAGTTGTGACGGATACCGTCCTGATGAAACTCAGAAAGATGCTGAAGAACTGTACCGGCGGGCATATCAGCGGGGTTTGCTTTCCAAAGAGGAACGTGACGATGAAAAGGTTCTTGCTCGATGGGAGACGGTACGGCTGATTCTCAATGGTACAGGCTATCGTAAAGTGGCAAATCTTGAGGGGATTTTTAAGACTGGCTTTACCGATGACGGGGTCATTCCCCGGGAAGGGTACGGTTATGTTGCATTGGCACAGGGATTGGGCATTGTAAACGGCGATGAGGGAAGGTATTTTTATCCCCTTTCACCTACCACCCGTGCAGAGGCGGCAGTTATGGTTTACAATTTGATGAAGTAGAAAATCACCCATAAGGAAAATTCCTTATGGGTGATTTTTTTCGTTGCCCTCTGACGGAGAGAGAATATATGTAAGAAATTGGTCCCGATCCAGATGAAGAACGTATGAAAATTCGTCATATAAAATTCGCTGAGCGTCTTTGAAGAAGCGTTCATCACAGACATGAACTTTTTTTCCTTGTGCCTGGCAGTCTTTATGATACTGATGTAGAACTCGTATAGCACCAAGCAAGGCCAGACGATCGCCCCGGTCTAAAATTTCCTTATAATATTGCTTTCTTGCAGATTCGTCGGGAATCCAGACAAGTTCTTGGCTGAGGGCAGAATGGAGCAAAGCGCAAATATCTTCTTCGGATAAAATTGGATGCATTTTTTCAGTCAATGCAGGATTATCGGCTGGGACAAAGACAGTAGAATTTTTGCTGTTGACCGGTATTAATTCGTAATACGAACGGGACACTCCGGCAAATGATTTTTCGATAATCCCTGCGATTTTGCAGACACCTGCGGTACCGTAAGTAATGATATCATTCTTTTGGAACATCATAACCCTCCTTAACTTGTTTTTTATTAGTATACCACACCGGGAGAAAAAATGTCATAGGCATTTTTCATAAATCCCAGGCATTGTAAAAGGGGGTATTTTTTGTGAAAAATTGTATGGTCTGTAGGGGATCTCCTATTGACAACCACGCCAGAATTTTATATAATAACAGAATAAGTCTTTGTATGAAAGGAGACCGCCATGAGACTGACCGGTGCAGACATTGTTATGGAATGTATGTTGGAGCAGGGTGTTGATACTGTTTTCGGGTATCCCGGCGGCTCCATACTGAATATTTATGATTCCCTTTATCGGTATTCTGACAAAATACGGCATATTCTCACCGCCCACGAAGAGGGGGCTGCCCATGCGGCGGATGGTTATGCCAGAAGCAGTGGGAAATGCGGTGTGGTTTTTGCCACATCCGGCCCGGGTGCTACCAATCTGGTAACCGGTATTGCTACCGCCTATATGGATTCGGTACCGATGGTTGCTGTTACCTGCAATGTTTCGACCAATCTTCTGGGAAAGGATTCCTTTCAGGAAATTGATATTGTGGGAATTACTATGCCGATTACCAAACATAATTTTCTGGTAAAGAGGGCAGAGGATATTGCACCTGCAATCCGCCGTGCCTTTGCCATTGCCCGTTCCGGCAGACCGGGGCCTGTACTTGTGGATATTACCAAAGATGCAACGGCAGAGTTTGTAGAGTTTGAGACAGAACTGCCGCAGCCTTTGAAAAAAACGATGGAATCGGACGCAAAAGCGGTCAAAACGGTATTAAAATTTCTGGAGAAATCCAAAAAACCTTTGATTTATGCCGGCGGCGGTGTCATATCGGCGAATGCCACGGAGGAATTAAAACAATTTCAAGCGCTGATGGATTGTCCTATTGCGCTTTCGGTCATGGGACTTGGTGGATTTCCCGCAGACCATCCTGATTGTTGCGGTATGATAGGAATGCACGGTACCATGGCGACGGCACTTGCGGTCAAAGATTGCGACCTTTTGATTGCCATTGGTGCGAGATTTTCCGACCGCGTTACTTGTGATGAGACAACCTTTGCCCGGGATGCGAAGATTCTGCATTTTGATGCAGACCGTGCGGAAGTAGGAAAAAATATTCGGGTAGATGGGTCTCTAATTGGTGATGCCAAGACAATTCTGGGCATGCTGAATGAAAAACTTTCCCAGCAGGAACATGCCAAATGGAAAAAACAGGTGGCAGACTGGAAACAGGAGTATCCGGTGGAGTCCCCCAAAATTGCGGCATTGACGCCCAAGTTTATTTTGGAAACCTTACACGAACTGACGCATGGTGATGCTTTTATTTGCACCGATGTGGGTCAACATCAGATGTGGACGGCACAGTTCTATGGATTTGATTATCCCCGTCATTTTATCTCCTCGGGAGGATTGGGAACCATGGGGTTCGGTCTTGGCGCTGCCATTGGAACCCAGATTGCTCACCCTGACCAGACGGTTATTAACATTACTGGAGACGGATGTTTCCATATGAACATGAATGAGTTGTCCACGGCAGCAACTTATAACCTGCCCATCTTGGAGATTGTCATGAATAATCAGGTACTTGGCATGGTACGCCAATGGCAACGGATATTTTATGACAAGCGGTTTTCGGCAACGGTTCTGAATAAAAAAACCGATTACGATACCGTGGCAAAAGGTCTTGGTGCCAACGGGGTGACGGTTAGGACGGAACAGGAATTCCGGCGGGCGGTAGTTCGTGCCCTTGAGGACAGGACGACGCCGACAGTTATTAACTGTGTGATCAATCCGGATGAAATAGTGCTTCCCATGGTTCCGGGGGGACAGCCGATAGAAGATGCGATTCTGGATGTAAAATAGGAGGGAAAATCATGACAAAAGCACATGTTTTATCCATTTTGGTTGAAAACCATGCCGGTGTGTTGAGTCGGGTATCCGGCTTATTCTCCCGCAGGATGTACAACATTGACAGTTTGTCTGTTGGTGTAACTGAGAACCCGGACGTTTCTCGCATGACGGTAGTGGTTCATGCAGACGATGAGACGTTGGAACAAATCCGCAACCAATTGAGCAAACTGGTGAACGTGATTTCCATTACCGAACTGAAAAAGGACAGCGCAGTTCTTCGGGAACATGTTTTGGTTAAGGTTTCTGCCAAAGATCGTGTGGGCGTGATGCAGATTTGTGATATTTACCGTGCCAGCATTGTAGATCTGACGGTGGAGACCATGACTGCAGAACTGACCGGTGCTCCCGGAAAAATCAGTGCGTTTATTTCACTGATGGAACAATACGAGGTCAAGGATTTGGTGCGTACGGGTATGACCGGACTTGCCAGAGGATAGACCATAAAACAAGAAAAATAAAAACATATATATAAGGAGAGAAAAAAATGAAACTTTTTATTGACACAGCAAACGTAGATGAAATCAGAAAAGCCAACGACATGGGTATTATCTGTGGTGTAACCACCAACCCCAGCCTCATTGCAAAAGAGGGAAGAGTATTCACCGAAGTGGTAAAAGAAATCACCAGTATCGTAGACGGCCCCATTAGTGCTGAGGTTGTAAGTCTGGATACCGAGGGCATGGTAAAAGAAGCACTGGAACTGTATGAGACCATCAACTGCAAGAATCTGGTTATCAAGATTCCTATGACTCCGGAGGGACTGGGCGCAGTAAAACAGTTGACCGCAAAGGGCATTCATACCAATGTTACTTTGGTGTTCACCGCATCTCAGGCTTTGTTGGCTGCAAGAGCGGGTGCAACCTATGTAAGTCCGTTCATGGGCAGATTGGATGATATCGGCGAGTTGGGTGCAGACCTGATTGCTGATATTGCTGAAATTTTTGATATTCACGGAATTGACACCGAAATTATTGCAGCAAGCACCAGAAACCCCATGCATGTTACTGACGCTGCAAAAGCAGGTGCACACATTGCGACCGTTCCTTACAAGGTTCTGATGGCAATGACCAAGCATCACCTGACTGATTCCGGTATTGCAAGATTCCTTGCTGACTGGGAGTCCGTTACTGCAAAATAAGAAGCAATCAAAACTCTGCAACGAAAATTGCAGAGTTTTTTCATCCCTTGTTGACAAGAAATCAAGAAAATGGGATAATATAAGAAACAAGGAGTGAATGTTATGCAGATATATGAAAAGATTACCGATTTGATAGGGGGAACTCCCCTTGTCAGACTTTCAAAACTGGAAGCGGAAATTGAGAATGGTGTTACGATTCTTGCCAAACTGGAATCCTTTAACCCTGCGGGGAGCGCAAAGGACAGAGTGGCAATGGCAATGCTTGACGATGCCGAAGAAAAAGGATTGCTGAAACCGGGAGGTACCATCATTGAACCTACCAGCGGAAACACCGGCATCGGTCTGGTTGCTGTGGCGGCGGTGCGGGGATATCGCGCCATTCTTACCATGCCGGAGACCATGAGCGTAGAGAGACGGAAATTGTTAAAAGCTTATGGAGCAGAGATTGTGCTGACTGACGGCAGTCTGGGCATGGCAGGTGCCATTCAAAAGGCGGAGGAACTGTCAAAGGGAATTCCAGGAAGCCTGATCCCCGGACAGTTTGAAAATCCGTCCAATCCTCTTGCACATTATAAGACCACCGGACCGGAAATCTGGAAGGATACCGATGGGAAAGTAGATATTTTTGTGGCAGGCGTAGGAACCGGAGGGACCATTTCCGGTGTTGGAAAATACCTGAAGGAGCAGAAACCATCGGTCAAAGTTGTTGCGGTAGAACCTGCGTCCTCGCCTCTCTTGTCAGGAGGAAGCGCAGGAGCACATGGTATTCAGGGGATTGGTGCTAACTTCGTGCCCAAAAATCTGGACGTCGGAATTTATGATCAGGTCATACCGGTGTCAGAAGAACAAGCGTATCAAACGGGACGACTTCTTGCGGCCAAAGAGGGTATTCTGTGCGGTATTTCTTCCGGTGCGGCAGTTTGTGCAGCGATGGAAATAGCAAAAAAAGAAGAAAACAGTGGAAAGACAATTGTTGTTCTTTTGCCCGATGGTGGAGACCGATATCTGTCTACACCGATGTTTGAGGAGTGATAGTATGAAAATTATTGATGCCATTTTAGGAGAAAAACCTTGCCTTTCCTTTGAGGTTTTTCCTCCAAAAACATGGGACAAACTAGATAACGTGATGGAAACCGCCTTGGAAATTGCAAAGCTCAAGCCGGATTTTATGAGTGTGACTTACGGCGCCGGGGGAACCACCGCACGTTACACTGCGGAAATCGGCGAAGCAATACTGAAAAGCGGTGTCACACCACTTTCACACTTGACATGCGTATCAGCAGACAAAGAATCCATCCATAAAGAACTGGAGAATCTGAAAGCCAAAGGCATTGAAAACATTCTTGCACTCAGGGGGGATATTCCGGAAGGAGTTGACCCCCAAACTCTGGCATATCGGTATTCCAATGAATTGGTAGAGGAAATTGCTGCATTTGGTGGGTTTTGCATTGGCGGAGCATGTTATCCGGAAAGCCATCCGGAAAGTCCCAACGGGGATTTTGATATTGCTATGCTGAAACGAAAGGTGGACGCAGGCTGTCAGTTTCTGACTACACAGATGTTTTTCGATAACAACATTCTGTATAATTTTATGTATCGTCTTTACCGGAAAGGGATTCAGGTTCCGGTGGTGGCAGGAATTATGCCGGTGACCAATGCCAAACAGATTCAGCGGATTTGTGCCATTTCCAAAAATGCACTTCCCCAGCGATTTGTGAGGATTGTAGACCGGTTTGGAGATAATCCCGCTGCATTAAAACAAGCAGGGATTGCCTATGCTACTGAGCAGATTATTGATTTGTATGCCAATGGTATCAATGCTGTGCATGTGTATTCCATGAACAAACCGGATGTAGCTATGGCAATACGGGATAACCTGACTGAAATTGTGTGAACGGGTGAGGGACGAAGATGAAAACACTCAGAGAACAACTGAAAACCAACCGACTGTATTTTGACGGGGGAACGGGAACCGTTCTGCAGGGAATGGGACTTCCCGCAGGGACTCCGACGGAAATGTGGAGTTTGGAACATCCTGAAAAAATAACCGACCTTCATCGGGCATACATAGAGGCAGGATGTAACATCATTAAAACCAATACCTTTGGTGTCAATCCTGCAAAATATGAGGATTATGACCGGTATATTTCTGCGGCAATCCGTTGTGCCAAAGAGGCGGCATGCGGAAAAGAAAATGTATACATTGCACTGGATATCGGACCTTTGGGAAAATTGTTAAAACCTTTGGGAGAACTGGATTTTGAAGAAGCGGTTACTCTTTTTTCTAAAACCATTCAGGCGGCAGATGGATTGGGCGCAGACTGCATTCTGATTGAAACTATGAACGATAGTTACGAAACCAAGGCGGCAGTACTGGCGGCGAAGGAAACCTCAGATTTACCTATTTTTGTTACCAATGCCTATGACCAAAAGGGAACCTTGATGACCGGAGCCAGTCCCCGTGCCATGATTGCCATGTTGGAGGGACTGGGTGTGGATGCACTCGGAATGAACTGTTCCTTTGGCCCCGACCGGATGGAGGAACTGTTAGATGATTTTATCCGGTATGCATCGGTGCCTGTTATCGTCAATCCCAACGCGGGATTGCCGGAAGTTCGTGATGGGAAAACTGTTTTTACCATTAAGGAGAATGCGTTTGCGTCCTATATGGTTTCCATGGCGGAAAAAGGGGCACATATTTTAGGTGGATGTTGCGGTACTACACCGGACTATATAAGAAAAACCATTGAGATGACCAAAACCGTTCCTTATCAGTATCCAGAACCAAAAACATGGACGCAGGTCAGTTCCTATACCCATGCGGTAGAGGTGTCGGGAAGTCCGGTTTTGATTGGAGAACGGATTAACCCGACCGGAAAACCTAAGTTAAAAGAAGCGTTGCGAAACGGCGATTATCAATACTTGCTTCGGGAGGGTAAAAAACAGGCTGAGGCGGGAGCGCAGATTCTGGATGTCAATGTAGGACTTCCCGAAATTGATGAAATTGCCGTGATGAAACAGGCTGTATTTTCCTTGCAGGCGGTGACCGATTTGCCACTTCAATTGGATTCCTCCAATCCGGAAGTTCTGGCGACTGCCATGCGGATATATAACGGAAAACCGCTGATTAACTCGGTAAACGGCGAAGATGCAAGTATGAAAGCTGTTTTTCCGTTGGTGAAACAATATGGCGGTACTGTGATTGCGTTGACTATGGATGAGACGGGTATTCCCAAAGATGCAGAGGGCAGGGTTGCTATTGCGGAAAAGATTGTGTCTGTCGCCAAAAAATATGGCATTGACAAGAAGGATATTATTGTGGACCCGTTGTGTATGGCGGTGTCTTCTGACGGGGAAAGTGCCAAAGTGACTTTGCACGCGGTGGAACTTCTCCATGACATGGGACTCAAGACCAGTTTGGGTGTGTCAAATATTTCTTTTGGGCTTCCCAAACGGGACAAAATTAACACTGTCTTTTTTGCACAGGCGTTGGAAAAAGGATTGAATTGTGCCATTATGAACCCTTTTGCACAAGGGATGATGGATGTGTATTATGCCCATCGGGCATTGCATGGACAGGATAAAGGATGTCTGGAATATATCCAATATGCCGACAGTCAGGACGCCTTGGCAGCGATGCCCAAACAGGAAATGATGGATTTACAACAGGCGATTATCAAAGGCTTGCGTCGGGATGCATCGGAACTTGCAGAAACGATGCTTTTACATAAAGATCCGCTTGTCTTGATTGAAGAAGAAATTATTCCTGCCCTTAACCATGTGGGAAGAGAATTTGAATCCAACCGGATTTATCTTCCCCAGCTTTTGATGAGTGCTGAGGCGGCGTCTGCGGCATTTGATCAGGTCAAGAAGAAAATGCCGGAGGGTAGCACCGACCGGACAAAATCGGTGATTCTGGCAACAGTAAAGGGCGATATTCATGATATCGGAAAGAATATTGTCAAGGTGCTTCTGGAAAGTTACGGATTTTATGTTTATGATTTGGGTAAGGATGTTGCGCCCGAAGAAATTTGTCGGTTTGCAGAAGAAACCGGTTGCCGGTTGGTGGGGCTAAGTGCGTTGATGACAACCACGGTTCCTGCCATGGAAGAGACTATATCTCAACTACATGCTATGAAAAAAGGAATTCAGGTTATGGTGGGCGGTGCGGTTTTGACAAAAGAGTATGCGGCAATGATTCAAGCAGATGCTTACGCAAAAGATGCTATGGCGGCAGTTGGATATGTCAAAAAGTATTATCAATAAAAAGATTCCAAGGAGGAAATTCTCCTTGGAATCTTTTTTAGGTGGCAGTATTTTGTGCCAGCAACTTTAACTGCTGACCGGGATAAATGGTGTCACTTTCCAGATGGTTTAAAGCATTGACGGTATCAATGGTAGTATGATAACGTTTTGCAATACTCCAAAGACTGTCACCTTCCTGTACAAAGTAAAGAAGCATAGCAGGAAATGCAGAACTTTCCATAGGAACCTCACAGAGCTCATCGATCAAGGGAACAGAACCTGTTTGCAATGCCTTTAGTGAAAGCCCCAGGATAAAACGCAAGTCCAGACTATTCTCGCCGGCAATGGTGTAAGAAACATGCTCTGTCATGACCCGGGCATCGCAAACGGTATTGGTATCAGCACCTTCGATATCAAAAGTGTGAGAGAATTCAGAAACATGGCTGAATGCAGAAATTGGTGCGGTTTCGTCAGATGACAGATACAAAATTCGTGTGTGTACTGTGCCAAACACAGTGATTTGACCATTTTCGGCTGAAATGCGGTCAATTTTTGCTGTTGCATTTACATCACATATTTGTTTTAATCCGGGCAGCATGGACGGAAGTTTTGCGGTATCTTTGATGGTAAGTTCTGCCGTGCGCTGGTCCAGAAGTTGTTCCAGATGATGCGGTTTGGTTTGGATGGAAATGTCTCCGTTTAAAGAATAAGCATCTACGATGGCAGGCACCTCTCTGGTTTCGTTGCAACGCAGCAAAGCGCCCAGAACAAGTTCCAATCCCAGATTGCGTGCCTCCCCGTCAGAATCTTCCCGTATTTCATAATACATATCATTCAGGGTGTATTCCACTTCCCCGTTCATTTCTTCACGGATTCCATCTGCATCAAGAATTTCCGTGAAAGGAATGGCATGCTCCATGAACTGAAGCGTTGGGGTCTCGGATTCGTCCAGATATAAGGTGCAGATTTTCACTTGACCTTTGGCAACAGCCTTGTCATTCATCATACAGAGTTCGATTCCTGTGGGGGCGGCAGTTATTTTTAAGATTTCTCCAATGGTGGGTTTGCCGGAGGGCAATTCCAGTTGTTCTCGCAATATGATCTGGCATTCGGTATGGTCGGCACCCGAAAGAATTCGCAAGGGTTGCTGTTTCAGCACAACAGAGGGTGCGTCTGCAACATCGCCGGCAATTTCCAACAGAACTGGTCTGGTCACTTTTACACCAATGCCGAGAATGCAGCGCAGATTCAATTTTCGGCTGTTGATTAAGGTGGAGTCAAAATTCTCCGATTCTGCTTCTGCCAACAATTGCATTTCGGGCAAAATGCCTCTGCAGTCTATGGCGTGTGTAAATTCTTGCATGGCATTCAAACTTTTGATGTACCCTCCGTCGTCAGGAAGATACAAAACGGTCATACGCACAACTCCTTGCAGTAGGATTTTGTCTTGCTGCAGAAGTTTCTGCGTCAAAGAAACCGTTCCGCTGACCTCTAATACCCGTCGGATATCCGGTTTTACATCGGGAACAATGACGTCGCATTCTACCATGGATTGGCTGTATTTCTGACAGACAACCTCTGTGGTGCGCACTTCTTCTTTTATCAGGTTGATAGACATAAAATTACCCCATTTCCTGTCAGTATAAATCTTTTGCTAATTTATATGAGGAAATGGGGATAAGTATGACGAAAATTAAAGAGTTTCTTTCATTTTTAAGTAAAGGTCGTAAATTTCACGACGAGGTTGCTTCAGTTCCTCGGCAACCCGAGAGGTCAGTTCCTTGGCACGCATGCCTTCGTTGGCATAGGCTCGAATCAGCTCTTCGGCCGAGGGCAGGTCTGCAAGTTGTGAAGCGCGGATTTCTTCGGTGTCTGCACCCGCAAGCAAGATGACAAACTCTCCTTTGGGAGGAGTTTCTTCATAATAATAGAGTGCCTCGCTAAGGGTGGTGCGACGGTATTCTTCATACTTTTTGGTCAGTTCTCTGGCAAGCACCACCGAGCGGTCACCAAAGACCTCCAACATATCCTTCAGGGTACTGCGGAGCTTATGAGGGGCTTCGTAAAAAATCAAAGTGCGGGGGTCGGTTTTCAAGGCGTGCAGATGTTCCAACCGATTTTTTTTGTTTACCGTAAGAAATCCTTCAAAGGCAAATCTTCCGGTGGGAAGCCCAGATGCAACCAATGCTGTTGCAAAGGCGCAGGGCCCCGGTAAAGACTCTACGGGAATTCCTTCTTTGATGCACATTCGCACCAGATCTTCTCCCGGATCCGAAATTCCAGGCATACCTGCATCGGTAATTACCGCAATGGTAACGCCATCTTTTAATTTTTCCAGAAGATAGTGACCCTTTTCTCTTTTGTTATGCTCGTAGTAACTGGTAATGGGTGCTTGAATCCCAAAATGAGTTAACAATTTCATGCTGACACGGGTATCCTCCGCTGCAATCAAGTCGACGGATTGCAAACATTCCAGTGTGCGCAACGTGATATCCTTAAGGTTGCCAATGGGGGTAGGACATAAATAAAGTTTTCCGCTCATAATGTTTCCTTCCTTTCCTGAGTTCGGCCGTAAATCTCATCAATTTCCTGAGAATAAACGCCGGGGGATTGGTATATGTATAAAGGAGGGTCTAAAAACAATTTGGGTTTTCCGCCTCGCACTGCCTCGATCAGTATCATGGTAGCTGTCTTGTGGGGATACGGATGCACAAACCGCAATCTTTTGGGTTCCAACCCGTATCGTTTCATGCAGTCAATGATTTCAATCAAGCGTTCCGGACGATGAATCATACATAGTTTGCCCAGCGGCTCTAATAATATAGAAGAAACGCGGACAACATCTTCCAATGTACAAAGAATTTCATGTCTGGCAATGCGAACAGGGTCAGCTTGGGTAAGCAGTCCGCCCCCTGCTTCTTTGTACGGCGGGTTACATGTAATATATTGGAAGAAACTCCTTCCAAACTGCTCCGGAGCCTCTTTTAAATCACCCGTTTTTACATGAATTTTGTGGGATAATCCGTTTAGTTTAACAGAACGATTTGCCATATCCGCAACCTCTGGTTGCACCTCGAGCCCAATCAGAGAACCGGCAGGACTTTTTTGGCTGAGTAGCAGGGGAATAATCCCGTTTCCTGAGCATAAATCCAGTACGGTACTTCCCTTTTTTATGTTTTTTGCAGCATAGTCTGCAAGAAGAACGGCATCAACGCCAAAGCAAAACCAATCCGGATTCTGAATTAGTTTCAAACCATTTAGTTGTAAGTCATCCACCCGTTCGTTGGAGTGTACTAAATTCTGTTCCATCCTTGCCCTCCATAAGAGTATTTTCAAAAAACACTAAAAAATAACCGGCGTTTGTGCAGAATGCACAAGGCGAAAAGTAAAAAAATTTTTTATAACAACGGATAAGGAGAATTCCTTGTCGTTTTGGGGATTTTATCTCCGAACCATCATCTTGAAATGCCGGTGTAACATATTTGTAACAAAAAGAAATTTGAATCAAATCTAGTATACCAGATAATTTTATATTGCACAATAACCAAAAATGCTGACAGAAATTCCCAATTGACATAAAAATAAAAGAAATTAAGAGAAAATGAAAGAATCTTGGGTGAAAATTACAAATAAACAAAAATGAAAATTTCTTATCCTTTAAAATTCTGTTTTAATGGATTTTGAAAATTTGACGGATTTAAAAAATGACTTTATAATGGCGGTGTAGTAAAGCAAACCCAGATTTTACCAATTTTAATGAGACTTGGGCAAAAATTATTACGAGGTGATTGAATGTTAAAGAAACTGAGAGGGAAGGGTTTCCACATCTCTTCATCAGCAAAAAGGCATTTGTCTGCTGTTCTTGGCGCAGTGCTTTTGCTCACAACCTGTTGTAACTTTACTTATGCAACGCAGAATGTTGTGACGATCTCTGATGCAGGGCGTACCCCGGTGCAGATTAAAACCGTGGATACCAATGTGGGAAGGATTCTTTCCAAACAGGGAATTGTTTTGCACGAAGGTGACGAGTTAAATTATGAACTCTCCGACACCATCCATAATGATGCGGTTATTAAGATTTACCGTGCGATGGATGTGGATGTTACCCTGATGGGCGAAACAAAAGAATATCGTACCACCCAGACTACGGTGGGCGGTGTATTGAAGGAACTGGGCGTCACGGTTAACGAGGGTGATGTGGTAACCCCTTCTTTGGAGACAGTTCTCCAAGAGGGCACAACCATTCATGTTGTTCTCTATGACCGGCATGAAGTTACAGTGCAAGAAGAACAGGAGTATTCGGTCGTTGAGATTGAAAATTATGGTCTTGCTCCCGGTGAGAGAAAAGTAATCCATCCGGGGCAAAAGGGAATCATTGAATATGTTTATGATATTCAGTATGAAAATGGCGTTGAAGTTTCCAGAGAACTGATTCGTGAGAGAAAATTGTCTGATCCCTTGGATGAGGTTGTGGAATACTGCCCTGAAAGTGTTTGGGAGCTGGGTGTTGTGCCTGCAGTGCGTCCCACCAATTATAAAAGAGTGGAAACATTCCAGGCGACCGCGTATGATGCATCTCCTATGGACAATGGTATCTGGGCGGGAAAAACATCTACTGGAATGCCCTTGGTTTACGGCGTCATTGCAGTAGACCCCAGAGTGATTCCGTATGGAACCAAAATGTACATTGAATCCGTAGACGGAAAGTATAAGTATGGTTATGCTATTGCCGGTGACTGTGGCGGTGCCATTAAGGGAAAGAAAGTGGATTTGTTCTTCCCCAGCAGAAGCACCTGCTATCAGTTTGGCAGACGTCCCGTCAATATTTATTTCCTTGACTAGTTCCGATTTGCCCGCAGAACCTCGTTCTGCGGGCGTTATTTTTGCCAAAAAATGAGGCTTTTGGGCACTTCGCATAATAAGGCTCGTAAAATTCGTGCAAAAAATCGACAACATTTCTGTAAAAAACTTATTGACAAAGAGAGAATAAGGTGATATACTAACAAAGTCGCTCGCCGAGAGGAGCAAGACAAGCACAGAAAAATAATTTAAAAAAATTAAAAAAAGTGCTTGACAAATGAGAAACAGCGTGATATAATAATCA
>JAFYXJ010000029.1 GCA_017546205.1 Clostridia bacterium
ATCAAATTTGATGAGATTTTTACATAGCATCAATAAAGCATCAAAAGGCATAAGGTTCAAAAGAGCAAGTAGCACAAACGGCTCAACGGCGGGAACAATTTGGATGGTCCCTTTTATATGACATGACCTCCAAAACCGCGTGCCGGGAGTTCGAGTCTCTCTACCCCTGCCAAAAATACCGATACCGCAATACGGTGTCGGTATTTTTTTGTATATGGAAAAGGACTCGAACTCTCGAAGCACGCGGTTTTCCGCGAGAACGGGTGAACCGCCGAAGCGCCGCCGGTGGCGGATTTATTCTGTTAATTCCTTACCGCAATTGGGGCAATAGTCGGGGATACCTCCCCGGACATGCATAAGCGAATGGTTACAATGGGGACATCTGTAAAAAATGCATGCCTGAATCAAGGCGGCAAAAAAGATGACAGAGCCGGCAATCATAAAAACGGCGAGAAGCCGTTCGCTTTCGGAGATTAATCCCAGAGCCATAACAAGAATACCAACCACAAAACCGACTATCATAAGAAATCTGCTTTTTCTATCATTCATATCATCTATTCCTTTCATAGTGTGATGGGATAAGTATAGCACACGGGGTAAAAATTTGGGGGTAAAAATTTGTAAAGAGACAAATAAGGATTGACAAAGGCTTTTTGAAGATATAAAATATATGTTGTTAAGAAAAAGTGACGCTTAACAGTTATCTGGTGAAAGGCTATCATGACAAAAATAATGCTTTCGCAGAAAGTAATCAAAAAAGGAGAGAAGAAAATGAAAAAGATGACAAAAGCAGTAGCGTTGGTGCTTGCGCTGGTTCTGACAGTTGGTATGCTGGCAGGCTGCGGTGCAGGCGGAAATGACAAAAACGAAAATGGGCAGACAGTGATTTCTGTCGGCAACTGGCCATCTAAAGAAGGCGAAGACCTGGATGCAAAAAATGCGAGAAAAGAGGCCTTTGAGGCGGCAAATCCGGATGTGGTTATAGAGCCGGATCTGTGGGCATTTGACAGAAAAACTTTCTATGCAAAGGCTGCAGGCGGACAGCTCCCCATTGTGTATAATGCAGGATTTACCGAAATCACCGAAATTATGTCCTCAGAATATGCGGCAGATATTTCAGACGCTCTCAAGAAGTATGGTTACGAGGGAATGTTCAACCCCCATGTTCTCGAAGCTATCAGCAGAGAGGGCGGTATTTATGCAATGCCTAAAATGGTAACGGTCATGGGTTTGATGGTTAACACGGACCTTTACAAAGAGGCAGGCTTGTTGGCAGAGGATGGAACACCTCAGCAGCCGGAAACCTGGTTTGAGGTTGTGGAATTTGCCAAAAAGATTAAAGAGGCTACCGGCAAGTCCGGCTTTGTAATGCCTACAGCAAACGGCAGTGGCGGTTGGTTGTTTACTGCTCTTGCATGGGCATTCGGTGTAGACTTTATGGAAAAGGATGCAGATGGCAAATGGCACGCAACCTTTAATACTCCTGAAGCAGCAGAGGCGCTGCAGTTTGTTAAAGATATGAAATGGGTGCATGATATTCTGCCGTCAAACACTTTGGTTGATGGAGCAGAATGGCAGAAAATTTTTGGTACCGGAAATGCAGGTATTACCTTTGCAGCCGGCGAATATCCGGCAAATGTGGTACCTAAGTACGGTATTCAGCCCAATCAGATTGGCTTGATCGCAATGCCTAAGGGTCCGAAAAACCATGTAACCTTGCTTGCAGGTGATGTAACCTGTGTCAGCAATGTAGCAACAGAAGATCAGATTGATGCGGCAATACGCTGGCTTGGCGGAGAAATTACTTATAAGGTAACAGATGAGTTCAAAGTCAACAAGGCAAAAGAAATTGATACGAAACTGGCAAACAATCAGATTGTGGGCGTCAAGAGTATCAGCGTATGGAGTCAGGATGCCGAGGCTGTAAAGTATGAGCATCAGTTAATCGACGAAAAAGCCAATGTAAATCCCAATCATGTAAAACTGTATAATGAGTTTGCAGCAAACTGTCCTTGCGAAATTCGGGCGGAAGAACCGGTTAATGCACAGGAGTTGTACAAGATTCTTGATGGATGTCTGCAGGAAGTACTCTCCAACAAAGATGCAGATGTAAAAGCTGTTTTGGAGAAAGCAAACAGCGACTTCCAGGCAAATTATCTGGACATTATGTAAGAAATACGAAAAATACCGTTTCTCAACCGAGAAACGGTATTTTTAATTTTTCTCTTTACCAATGGAAATTTTTATGTTACAATACCGATATATCTGAATTTTTGGACATGAAGGAGGAAGTTCATGTTTAAACAACTGTACCTGAAATTGACCGCCCTGCTGTTGACCGCTATACTTCTTGCGGTGCTGATTGCAGGCGGCATTCATATCTATACATCCATGGAGGCATACCGGAAAGATTTCCTTTCCACCATGGTTCCGCTGGTGCAAAGTGACTTTGCCGAGACGGTAGGCGACATTCTTTCTGCAGAGCAGGAAGCGTGGGCTATGGATGAGCAATTGGAGAGGGAAATGGGGAAATGGGCAGGCATTCTGGAAGTAAATGACCACCGGAGTGTGTATCTCCTCAGTGCCAGAGATTTATCGGTGATTTATCCGGCAGTTTTAAGGCCTTCTGCTTTGACGCTGACTACCAATCTTTCTGCGGCAATGCGAGCGGCAAGAGCAGATAAAACCAGTTTGTTTGGTGAATATCTGGACTATGCGTTGTTTATCAAGAATGGAAGCAATCCTCAGGATGGCTACATTTTTTATTTGCGTGATGACAAGACAAACTTTTATCGGGATGTAAACCGCAGTGTTGAATCGTTGCTTTGGGGGCTTTTAGGGGCATTGATTTTGGTTGTCTTTGCGGGATTGTACATGACAAGGGTTACTATGCGGCCGCTCCGGCAACCTTCTCAGCGGGCAGAAAATTTTTCAAAAGGAAATTTTGAACCCAGTCTGGAAAAAACACCCGATGGTGAGATGGGCGAACTGGTGAAAACCTTTAATCAGATGGGCAGCGTCATGAATAACAACCTGAACCAGATTAATGCGGAAAAACACAAGGTGGAAGCCATCCTTGCTCATATTAATAATGGTATTATTGCCTTTGATACCGACCAGAATATTCTTCACATCAACCCGGCGGCAAAACGGATGCTGAAAATTGAAAGTCCCCAGGATGTCCGGTTTGATACTTTGTTTGAATCGCTGGATGCAGGGGTATGTATGGCGGAATTCTTGTATCTGGACAGTTCCAGAACCGAGGCAAGAGATTTGCTGGTGGGAACCAACCATATCAAGGCATATTTTGTGCCGTTCCAGCTGGATGCAACTCGTATGGCAGGTGTGGTTTGCGTATTTGAAGATGTGACCGAACAGTTTACGCTGGAGGCGGCACGGCAAAAGTTTGTAGCTGAAGTTTCCCATGAACTGAAAACGCCGCTGACCACCATTCGCACCTATACAGAGACCTTGCTCAACGGATATTTGGACGATAAACGGACAGCAACCACTCTTTTGAATACGGTGCAGAATGAGACCGACAAGATGACCGCGTTGGTGCAGAATCTGTTGATTCTCAACCGCTTTGATATGCAACGGGTACAGATGGAACGGGAATTATTTTCGGTGGACGATATGCTTCGGGGATTGGTGACAGTGTTTAGTCTGGAAGCCGAGAAGAAAGGGATTTCCATCTCTTATAACCGCACCACGGAACTTCCCGAACTTTATGCAGATAAAAGCCAGATTGAGCGTGCTTTTAAAAATATTATTTCCAACTCCATCAAATATTCTTCCGGTGGAGATAAGATTCAGATTTTTGCAGGCAGTCTGTATGACAACAAACTGTATGTTAAGGTGGAGGACACCGGAAAAGGTATTCCCAAATCTGATCTTGGACATGTGTTTGAACGGTTCTATCGTGTGGATAAGGCGCGGAGCCGTGACCGTGGCGGCACCGGACTGGGGCTTGCCATCACCAAGGAAATTATTGAAAGCCATGGCGGTACCATCGAGATTGAGAGTGAATTCGGGAAATTCACCCGTGTTACGGTGAATCTTCCGGCATCCGAAGAAGATTAGAAAGTGTGACTTTTGTCACACTTTCTCTTTTTTTGGAAAGTTCTGTAGAAGATATTGACAGCCGAAAGAAAATGTTGTAAAATATGCTTTGTTACAAAAATGTAACACAATTGTAACAAAGGAAGGGTTAGACATGACATTAGGACAAGACATTGGGATAGATTTAGGAACATCTACCATTTTGATATACGTAAAAGGTCGGGGCATCGTGGCAAAGGAACCTGCGGTGGTTGCGGTGGACAAAGATAGCAATCGTTTGCTGGCAGTAGGGAAAAAGGCGCAGGAAATGCTGGGAAGAACCCCCGGCAATATTGTTGCGGTAAAACCCTTGAAGGAGGGTGTGATTTCCGATTACAGCATTACCGAACGGATGCTTCGGTATTTTATGCAAAGAATCGTCAAGCACAGTTTTATGGAAAGCCTGATTAAGCCGAAAGTGGTTATCTGCGTACCCAGCGATGTGACAGAAGTGGAAGAGCGTGCGGTGATTGATGCGGGGATGCAGGCAGGCGCCAGAAAAGTACACCTGATTCAGGAACCTATGGCGGCGGCTCTGGGTGTGGGCTTGGATATTGAACAGCCTTGCGGAACTCTGGTTGTTGATATCGGCGGCGGAACTACCGACATTGCAGTCATTTCTCTGGGCGGCATTGTAACCAGTCGTTCCATTAAGATAGCAGGAGATAATTTTGATGATGCCATTATCCGCTACATACGGAAAAAGTACAACATCCTGATTGGAGAGCGGACGGCAGAAGAATTGAAAATCAAGATTGGCTGTGTACGGAAACGGGACAAACTCCTTGCTATGGATATCCGTGGCAGAAGCCTGATTTCCGGACTTCCTAAAACCATACAGATTTCCTCTGATGAGGTTTATGATGCCATCATGGAACCGGCGTTGATGATTGTGGAAGAAATCCGCGGGATATTGGAAGCAACACCCCCCGAACTGATTGGTGATATCAGTGCACGGGGCATTGTACTGACCGGGGGCGGTGCGTTGGTTTATGGCATGGAGCGGATGATACAGACCGAGGTAGGCATCAAAACCCATCTGGCAGATGCACCGGATGACTGCGTTGCGCTGGGAACGGGAAAAGCTCTGGAAAGTCCTGCAATTTTGCAGAACTATAACTCGGCAGACCAAAGAGACTTATAAGGAGAAAACTGTTTATGGAAATGAATATCAATGAAATTATGCAGGTGCTTCCGCACCGTTATCCGTTTTTGCTGGTAGATAAAATTATAGAGTTTGAAGAAGGAAAAAAAGCAGTGGGCATCAAGAATGTCACAGTCAATGAACCCTTTTTTCAGGGGCATTTTCCCGGAAGACCCATTATGCCGGGGGTGTTGATTTGCGAGGCGCTGGCACAGGTTGGTGCGGTATTGATTCTTTCTGCACCGGAAAACAAGGATAAACTGGCGGTGTTCACAGGAATCAGCGACTTTAAATTTCGGCATCAGGTGATTCCGGGAGAAACCTTGCGATTAGAAGCGGAACTTTTGAAGATGCGTATGGGCATGGGAAAAGCCACAGTGTGTGCCTATGTGGGCGATGAGATTGCCGCAAAGGGAGAAATCTCCTTTGCGTTGGTAGAGAAATAAAATACAATTCCCCTCGACCTTTAGGTTGCGGGGATTTTTGTTACAGAAAATTCCCTTTACATTGGGAAATTTTTGCGGTATAATAGCCAATGAATGATAAAAATTTGCGAGGAAACGGATATGAAAGATGGGAAAGCGGCAAGAACCGTCGGCGTGATGGCGGTGATTATTCTTCTTGCCAAATTTATGGGATTGTTTCGGGAAACCATGCTTGCCGGACTTTACGGTCAGGGCATGGAATCCGATATCCTGAATACGGCCACCCAGATACCCTTGTTGTTTTTTGACATGGTGCTGGGGGTTGCGATTCTTTCTACCTTTGTGCCGGTTTTTAACAGCCGGCTTAGTACACAGGGAAAAGATGCAGCAATGGCGTTTGCGGACAACTTTATCACAGTTTCTGCAACGCTTGCGATGATCCTTGCATTACTGGGGATTCTGTTTGCAGAACCGCTGGTCAGATTGATGACGCCCGGATATGCACAAATTCCTGGCAAAGTGGAGGAGACGGCGCGGCTCTTAAGAAATTTGTTTCCGTCCATTGTTTTTACGGCGGTAGCCTATGTGGCAGTTGGGATTCTGCAATCTTTTGGTGAATTTACCATTCCCTCTTTGATTAGCGTCGTTTCCAATGGTGTAATGATCGTGTATCTCTGGTTGTTTGGCAACCGTCTGGGGCTTGTGGGCGTTGTGGTTTCCATGCTGATTGCATGGGCGTTGCAACTGGTGGTACAACTGCCCTATTTAAGAAAATTTGAATACCGATACCGGTTCCGGTTTGATATCAAAGACTCCGGACTTCGGGAGGCAGGGAAACTGGCGGTTCCGGTGCTGATCAGTTCGTGGATTCAGCCACTTTGCAATGTCATCAATATGGCGTTTGGCTCCTCTCTGGGAGATGGTGCGGTTTCTGCGCTCAATTGGGCGAATAAAATTTATATCATTATGGTTGGCGTGTTTGCCTACGCCATTACGAATTTCATTTTCCCCAAACTTTCCCGGCTCAGTGGGGATGGGGAGGAAGAGTGCTTTTCTCAGATTACCCGCCTTTCGGTGGGATGGATTTTATTTTTGATTGGATTGATATGCGGACTGTTTCTGGCATTGGCAGAACCGATTATTCAGGTGGTGTTCCAGCGAGGGGCATTCACGCCGGAAGATACAGCAACCTGTGCAACGGCGTTGTTCTGTTATTCCTTTGGTATGTTGGGATATGGTGTTTGCGAAGTACTGAACAAGAGTTTTTATGCTATCCGTGACGGGAAAACACCCATGTTCAGTTCGGTACTGGGTATCATAGTGAATCTGGGCGGGGCTTTTGTGCTGACAGGCTTGATGCATCGTGGTATCGGCGGCCTTGCACTTTCGTCGGCATTGAGTTCGGTCTCGATTGCTTTGTGTCTGATGATCATGATGAATCGACGACGCCCCGGCGTGTTTCATTTAGAGTTTATTATCAATGTGGGAAAGATTCTGGTGTGTACAGCGGTGACATTTTTTGTTGCAAAGCTGGTATATCCCATGACCGCAGTGTTTGCCGGAGGTATGATTGCTACGTTGTTTCGTCTTTGCCTGGCGGCATTGCCAGCCTGTGTGGCATATATAGGAATTGCGGTAATTCTTCGTGTTACGGAGACAGAAGTTTTGATGAGAAAGAGAGGATAAGCCTATGAATCAACAACCCGGGTTGTTTGCAACGGTATGGATGTTTTTTTGGAATATCATCAAGCATAGTGGTGTGTATGCTTTGCTCCGTCGGGTGTATGACGGAATTTCCGGAAGTTGGAAGAGGAGTTGTATCTGCAGTTGGTTCCGCAGAGAACTTCATGTAAGCGGATGGCTGCATCAATCCGTCGCCGGAAAGGTGGTGCGGCTTCCTATCACATTCTTGGAATATCTGCAGAAACGGTTTGGAGAAGTCCTTGCGGAGAAGATAGAAGGAAGTTCTATTTTGTTGGCAGGGAGAGTTTATCTTCACAACCTGCTTGCCTTGAATCTCCGGTTTTTGGGGGTTGCACTTCTGGGAGGCGGAACAGGATCGGTGCTGATGGGAAACGGTGGGGTTTTATCTCTTTCGCTGCTGATTGCAGGGGGAATCCTCTCCCTTTTTGACTGTAATGTAACCGATTGGCTGAAACATTCCGTTTTGGTACAATTCTGTTTGCGGGCATTGGGCGTTGAAGCAAATTTTGCATGGTATCATAGTTGTTATACCCAAGGAAAATTTGCCCTGCTCCTTGCAGGAAGTGTAGGACTCATCTTCGGAATCCTATTAGGTGGTATCTCCCCCATCCTTGCAGTTCTCGGCGTTTTTGCTATTGGGTTTTCAGGGCTGGTTCTGGAAAAACCTATTGCAGGCTTGTATTTTCTGGTATTTCTGGCACCTTTGATGCCTACCATGCTGATGGCGGGACTTTCTTTGCTCTGCCTCTTCTCTTTGGTGGTCAAAGGTGTGACAAAACCGGATTTTCAATGGCGGTTTGACGGCATTGGTTTTTTGATTCTGCTATTTTTAGGCATCTATCTGGTAGCAGGGGTGACCTCCTTCGCCATGGTTAAGAGCTTAAGTATCTGGGCAATTTATTTGGTGTTTATCTGCGGATATTTCTTGGTGATTCATTTGATACAGACCCCAAAACAATTGCAGAATCTGTTAACAGTCTTTGTGCTTTCGGGTACGGCGGTCTGCCTGTATGGCATTTTGCAGTACATTTTTGGCTGGAATATCAATCAGGCGTGGATGGATGAAGAAATGTTCAGTGATATCAAGATGAGAATTTATTCCACATTGGAGAACCCCAATGTTTTGGGTGAATATATTCTGTTGGTATTGCCGGTGTCCATCGGATTGATGTGGACGCGAAAAGACTGGCTGCAGAAAGTGGTTTATGCCGGTATTTCCGGTATGATGGCGTTGGCGTTGATTCTGACATTTTCCCGTGGATGCTGGGTTGGCCTTCTGGTTGCGGCGGCTGTTTTTGTAACCTTTGCAGCAGGAAAACTCTGGGGGCTTGCCTTGGTTGTATTGCCGATGCTTCCGGCGGTCTTGCCGGAAAGTATCCTAAACCGGTTTACCAGTATTGGTGATATGAAAGACTCTTCCACTTCGTACCGTGTGTATATCTGGATGGGAACCCTTGCTATGATGAGGGATTTCTGGGTATCCGGTATCGGTATGGGGGCAGAAGCCTTTAAGGCGGTCTATCCCTTTTACTCCTACAACGGCATTGTGGCACCCCATTCCCACAATCTGTTTTTGCAGATTATGGTGGAGTCAGGAATCGGCGGTATTGCAGTATTTTTGCTGATTCTGGCATTCTTCTTGAAAAGAATGATGGAGGGATATCAGTTCGGCGGAGGAAAAGGCATGCCTCTGTCTACCATGATTACTGCAATCTCTGCCGGCGTTTGCGGATTTTTGGTACAGGGTATGTTTGACAACTGTTTCTACAATTATCGGGTGCTTCTGGTATTTTGGTATGTGTTAGGTCTTGGAGTTGCTTGTACCCAGATTGCAAAAACTTTGGCAAAGGAGCAAGGCAATGATTAAGGTAATTGAGGTTTCCTCAGACTCCAATATCGGAGGCGCGGGGAAATGCATATTGACATTTTTGAAAACGTTTGATCGTGACAGTTTTGACGTGATTACGGTAGTGCCCAAAGGCAGTTTGTTGAAACCGGAAATCGAGGAATTGGGATGCAAAACCTTTGAGGTAGAGTATCTGGCAGAACAGTCCCTCAATCCAAAAGCCATCTTCCGGTTGAGAAAACTGTTCCGGTACCTGAAGCCGGACTTGGTGCACACCCACGCCAGTATGTCAGCAAGGATTGCAGCATGGAGCCTGGGAATTCCAGTGGTGTACACCAGACACAGCGTGTTTGAACCGGAGAAAAAACTGACTGTTTTTCCCGGCAAGCAACTGAACGGTCTGATTAACAACCTGACGGCAAAACGGATTATTGCGGTTGCCGAGGCGGCAAAGGATAACCTGACGCAAACCGGCGTCAGTGAGAAAAAAATCAAGGTTATCCTTAACGGCGTAGAGCCTTTGACTCCGGTTTCCGAAGAAGAAGTGGGAAAACTGCGGATGCAATATCATATCCGGCCCGATGAAAAGGTTGCCGCAATGGTTGCAAGGCTGAACCCCGTCAAAGGACATCGGTATTTTATTGAAGCGGCAAAACTGCTGAAAGAGGAAGGCATCAAAGCCAAGTTTTTGATTGCCGGTACGGGAGAGGCAGAGAATGCCTTAAAACGGCAGGTTGAAGAAATGGGATTGGAAGACACTGTCCAGTTTTTAGGATTTGTTTCAGATGTTACACCCTTGATGCAGTTGATGGATGTTCAGGTCAACTGTTCTTACGGAACAGAGGCAACCAGTTTATCTTTGCTGGAGGGGATGAGCCTTGGAAAACCTGCAGTGGTAACAGAGTTTGGGGGAAACCCCGGTGTTATCTTTGATGGCATCAACGGATTTTTGACCCCCATTAAGGATTCCAACGCCACCGCAGAGGGATTGAAGAAATTGTTTTGCAATGAGAAACTGTATCAGGAAATCAGTGAGAACTGCAAAAAAATATATCAAACACGGTTTACTGCAGAAGGAAATACCCGTGCGATAGAACTCCTTTATCGCAGTGCAGTCAGAAAGAAAGGGGAAAAGTAAGATGAAAATCAAATGGAATGTTATGGACACCTTGTTGGTGCTGTTGCTGGTAGCAGTGATTGGTGCCGGTGTCTGGTTACTGACCGGACGGGATGCAAGCACAACCCAGACCAAGACGGTGTCGGTCATGATAGAACTGACCCGACAGAGTGAGGCGTTTACCCAGCTTCCCAAGGTAGGGGACACGGTTTCTCTGGGCGTGAAAGAGAAAATGCCGGCAACGGTCACCAAGGTGGATGTTTTGCCTGCGTTCATGCAAGGGAAGGATATAATAAACGGCCGGTATACGGAAGAGCCGGTTCCGGGACTTTACAATGTACAGATCACGGTAGAGGGATCCGGTACGGAGTCTGCGGGTACGGTAGAAATTAACGGCAACGCACTTCGTGTAGGTGCGGAAAGCGCTATCAAGAGTAAAGAATGGGCAGGATACGGATTTATTCTGGCTGTTGACACTAAGGAATAGGAGGAACCCAGAATGAAAAACGGAAAACTTTTTGGCAAAATCAGTATTGTGGATATTGCGGTGGTTCTTCTTCTGGCAGTTTTGGTTGCGGGGGTTATACTTCGCATAGGCGGAAACAGCGGAGAGGTTATCAGCGGTGCAACTTATGAATGTGTGGTAAAAGTAGAATCGGTACGGCAGTATACGGTGGATGCGCTGACTAAGGGTGGAGAGGTTTATGACAAGACCACCAAGGAATATATCGGCACCATCACAGGCGTTACCACGGAACCTGCAACCGACCATCTGCTGATGGCAGACGGCTCTCATAAGGTAGTTCCGGTAGATAATCGTTACCACGCGTATGTAACCATTGCCTTTCAGGGAAAAGAAACACCGGAAGGCTATTTCACTTCTTCCAATCAGCAGATGTATGCGGGGGGAACTTTGGTTATGAATGCCAAATGGACAGAATGTACCGGAGAAGTTCAAAAGGTTTATGCAAAATAAAAAAAGACGCCGCAAGGCGTCTTTTTTATACAGTTAAAATACAACTGACCGAATCTCTGGGGGCAACCGAAAGGGACAAATCCTTATCCGGTTCCAACCCGGCTTCTTTTAAGATATTCACCACCGTTTGCTGTGCCAGCAACGGGTAATTGTTTTCGTGGCTTAAATGTCCCAATAAGAACTGGGAGGTTCCCATTTTTGCAAGAAATTTTACAGCATGACCGGCATCTTCATTGGAAAGATGTCCTTTTTCTCCCCGAATCCTTTGCTTCAGCGGGAGGGGATAGCTGCCAATATCCAGAAGATTGGGATCATGATTTGCCTCTAACAAAATAGCACCGCTTCCCTTGACTGCCCGGAACAGGGATTCTTCCAGAATGCCAATGTCCGTCGCCACAGACACCTTCTTCCCGTCGGAGACAAAACTGTATCCTACCGGGTCAGCGGCATCATGAGGAATGGGGAAGGGGTGAACGGCAATATCGCCAATGAAAAAAGGATCACATGCAGCAAAAATACGCTTGTGTTCCGGTTTGATTTTTCCCAGAGCACCTTCCATGGCATCCCAGGTTTTTTGATTGGCATAAATAGGAAGATTATATCGACGGGAAAGAACGCCAACTCCTCCGATGTGATCGCTGTGCTCATGGGTAATCAGAATGGCGTCCAACCGGTCTCCGCAACATCCCAGTTCACAAAGACCGGATTCTGCTGCTTTGCCGCTGATACCGCAGTCAATCAGGATGTGAGTGGTTTCGGTGCTGACCAAAACTGCATTGCCGGTACTACCGCTACGAAGAGAACATAATTTCATGATCTCACCTAACCTATGCTGTGTGCGGCAGATTCTTCAACAGTCTCAGCAGAACGGCGGGTAATCTGTGCCCCCAGATTGCGGAGTTTCTGTTCAAAATCTTCATAGCCGCGGTCGATATATTTCAGGTTATAAATTTCGGTTACGCCGTGGGCAACCAGTCCGGCAATTACCAAAGCTGCACCTGCACGCAGGTCGGTGGCGGAAACCGGCGCTCCGGTCAGGTAAGGGCAACCCTCTACGGTTGCAACCTTGCCGTCTACAGAGACATTAGCACCCATGCGATTCAATTCTCCCACATATTTGAAACGGTTGTCCCATACATTTTCTGTTACAATGCTGGTACCTCCCGAAAGAGTTAAAAGAGTCAGCATCTGGGGTTGCAAATCGGTGGGGAAACCCGGGTGGGGCAAAGTTTTTACGTTGGTAGATTTCAATTTTTCACAGGATACCCAAACGCGGATTGCCTCGTCGTAACGATCTACATTAACGCCGATTTCTTCCAGTTTGGCGGACAGTGCTTCCATGTGTTCAGGAATAATATCT
The DNA here is from genome assembly GCA_017546205.1 of Clostridia bacterium. Lineage (GTDB taxonomy): Bacteria > Bacillota > Clostridia > Monoglobales > Monoglobaceae > Ructibacterium. The sequence continues at coordinate 12,674 of JAFYXJ010000029.1, forward strand.
GCAATCATGACATCACCGCCGGTTGCAGCTGCTGCAATCATAAAGGTTCCTGCTTCAATCTGGTCGGGGATTACGCTGAAACTGCCCCCGTGCAGTTCTTTCACGCCATTGATTTTAATCACATCGGTACCCGCACCTTTGATGTTGGCGCCCATACAGTTCAAAAAGTTTGCAACGTCGACGATGTGCGGTTCTTTTGCGGCGTTATCAATTACGGTCAATCCCTCGGAAAGGGATGCGGCAAGCATAATATTAATGGTAGCACCCACAGATACCTGATCAAGATAAACATTGTTACCAGCGAGGTGGTCTGCGCTAAGTTCTACCATACCATGTTCTACATTCCAGGTTGCACCAAGGGCAGAAAACCCTTTTAAGTGCAAGTCAATAGGACGAATGCCAAAATCGCATCCGCCGGGCAAAGCAACTTGTGCATGACCGAACCGTCCCAACAGTGCACCCATCAGATAGGAGGATGCGCGGATTTTTGCAACGGTTTCATAGGTTGCAGCACAAGAGTTCAAACCGGAACAGTCCATTTCCACGACGCTTTTGTCGGTGAAACAAGCCTTTCCGCCCATATTATTGATGATTTCGAGCAATACCTCAATATCGCTGACATGAGGCACATTTTCAATATGGCATTTTCCGTTGACCATCATGGCGGCAACGAGGATGGCAACAGCCGAGTTCTTTGCACCGCTGATATGCACGGTTCCGGCAAGTTTTGCCCCTCCTAAAATCACCATTTTTTCCATAACTCTGCCTCCAAAATCGACAATCTGTTCTTCCAATATTCTATCATACCATGAAATGATGAGAACTGCAACCACTTTTTGAAAAAAGTAGTGGCAGTTTTTTCATAATTATATCATGCAACTGTTACAGACAAGTTACACAATTCTTAAAGTTCGGTGAGAAGTTTACAAAACACCGATATGGAAGCCGGACATATACTGAAAGTAGCCGCTTTTTTTGGCGGTGAGAGGGAGGTGAAAGAATGGCAACTAAAATTTTTGTAGATGCAGGACATGGCGGCCCGGACCCTGGTGCCATTGCAAATGGAGTAGTGGAACAGGCTGTTAACCTGAATGTGGCAAATGAACTTGCCCGGCTTTTGCGGGCAGGTGGTTATGAGGTGATGCAGTACCGCACGACAGCTACCGAAAATGTGCTCAGCAACAAGCCGGCAGATTTAAGAAACCGTGCTGCTATGGCAAATGCATGGGGCGCCAATTATTTTATTAGCATTCACAGTAACAGTTCCTTAAATCCGGCGGCAAATGGATTTGAAGCCTATGTATACCGATTGAATTCTCCGTCGGAGGAACTTGCCCAATCTATTGTGGATTCGGTGGTAAGCAAACTGGGCTCTAAGGATAACGGGGTCAGACAGGCAAATTTTGCCGTGCTGAGACTGACTGATATGCCGGCAACCCTTTTGGAACTGGGATATGTATCTAACCCCACCGAAGCTTTGAATCTGAACAGTCCGGCATGGCAAAAGGCAGTCGCACAGGCAATCTATGACGGAATCAACAATTATGTGACAAAAAATCAATGATAAATAAACAAAATAATGGTTGACGAATCCTCGAATTCTGTGGTACAATAGCAAAAATATAGATATGCATTTCCGGTTCCGTCAGGAACCTGTGTTCATGAAATTTACGAGAGAGGATGTGTTTGGGTTGTATACCGACAAATTTACCAAAGAGGGCTTGACTTTTGATGATGTACTCCTGATTCCTCAGGAATCCAATTTTGTTCCCAATCAGGCAGATCTGTCTACCCGTCTTACCAACAAAATCAGACTGAATATTCCTATGATGAGCGCTGCCATGGATACGGTAACCGAATCCAATATGGCAATTGCCATTGCCAGAGAGGGCGGCATCGGTATTATTCATAAGAATATGAGTATTGATGAGCAGGCTGCAGAGATTGATAAGGTAAAACGGAGCGAGCATGGCGTTATTGTTGACCCGTTCTCCCTGTCACCTGAGCACACGCTGGATGATGCAGAAGCATTGATGGCAAAATATAAGATTTCTGGTGTTCCTATTACCGAGAACGAGCGTCTGGTGGGCATCCTCACCAACCGCGACCTGAAATTTGAGACGGATTACTCCAAAAAAATCAAGGAGTGCATGACCAAAGAAAATCTGGTTACCGCTCCCGTTGGTACCACATTGGAAGATGCCAAGGAGATTCTTCGTCAGAATAAGATTGAAAAACTCCCCATTGTGGACAAGAACAACCGCTTAAAGGGATTGATTACCATTAAGGATATTGAAAAAGCCATTCAGTATCCCAACTCTGCTCGGGATGAAAACGGCAGATTGCTGGTAGGCGGTGCTCTGGGTGTTACAGCCGATGTGCTGGAACGTGCAGAAAAACTGATTCAGGCAAAAGTAGACTGTGTGGTTTTGGACTCTGCACACGGACATTCCCAGAACATTGCAACTTGTCTCAGAATGATTAAAGACGCATATCCCGATCTTCAGGTGATTGCCGGCAACATTGCAACGGCAGAGGCGGCAGAATTCCTGATTAAAGCAGGCGCAGATGCAGTTAAGGTGGGTATTGGCCCCGGCTCTATCTGTACTACCCGTGTGATTGCAGGTATCGGCGTTCCCCAGATTACTGCAATTTGTGATGTGGCAGAAGTTGCTGCAAAATATGATATTCCGGTTATCGCTGACGGCGGTATCAAATATTCCGGTGACCTGGTGAAAGCCATTGCTGCCGGTGCAGACCTGATTATGATGGGAAGCATCTTTGCCGGTTGTGAAGAAAGCCCCGGCGACAGCGAAATTTATCAGGGCAGACAGTTCAAGGTTTACCGTGGCATGGGCTCTCTGGGCGCTATGAACAACGGTAGTAAGGACCGCTATTTCCAGGCAGGTGCCAAGAAACTGGTGCCGGAAGGTGTAGAAGGCCGCGTTCCCTACAAGGGTCCGGTTTCCGATACCATCTTCCAGTTGCTGGGCGGTCTCCGTTCCGGTATGGGTTACTGTGGAACCAGAACCATTGAGGAACTGAAAAAGAATGGTAAGTTTGTTCGCATCACCGGTGCCGGCTTGAAAGAAAGCCATCCTCACGATGTTAACATTACCAAAGAATCGCCCAACTATTCGGTGAATGTATAATGGTATCAAAAACGCCTCCTTTTATCGGGAGGCGTTTTTCTGGGAGAAATTTCTATGAAACTTGGATTAATTGATTTGGGTTCCAATTCTGCACGGATGTATCTGCTGCGGTTGGAAGACGGGAAATTTCGGATTCTCAAACGCAGACGGGTGATGTGCCGGCTCAGTCAAGGCATGGGAAATAAAAATCTTTTGCAGGAGGATGCTGTTTCTGCAACCATTGCTGTTCTGACTGAGTTTTCTCGCGAACTTGCCAGAGAGGATGCCATTCCTTTGGGGGTGGCAACTGCCGCAGTGCGGAAAGCAGAAAATAGGATCGAATTTTTAAACAGGGTAAGAAGAGAAACGGGAATTCCTCTCTATGTAATTTCCGGTGAGGCAGAGGCGTACTTTGATTTTCAAGGGGTGTTGGCAGAGCTTCCGCAATTGACCGATTGTTTGATTTGTGATACTGGCGGAGGAAGCACCGAACTGATCCTTTGTAAAAACCATGCTATGTCAGGAAAAGTCAGCCTTTCGATGGGGGCCATGTCCTTAACAGAACGGTATGGACAGAGGGTTCTGGAGGGAGAAACCGAATTGACGGCACAACTGAACGGACTGCCTTTTTTGCAGGAGGCGATGGGGTTGCCTCTTGTGGGAATCGGCGGAAGCGTTTGCGCCCTATTTGGTCTTGATCATCCTCGAGAGGGTGCGAGCTTGAACGGATACACATTTACACCGGAACGGGTGGCGGACTTGTTTGCCATGCTGTATTCCATGAAACCCGCCGACCGGATTGCACTTGGCGTGGAATCCGGGCGTGCAGATACGGTGTGTGCAGGACTATTCCCTGCATTGTTGTTGCTCAGGAAGTTGCAGATGCCGTTCCTGACCCTTTCAACCGGTGGGTTGAGAGAGGGTATTATGGCAGAATTAGAAAAAGAAAATCCGGAATTTTATGTTCAAAACCCCAAAGAATTTTTTGAAAAATATCTTGATTCTAAGGGGATTTTGTGGTAAAATAGATAAGATGGGTCAAAAATAAATTTGCAAGGAGAAAAGGTGAGAAGAAGCATGAAAAGAGAAGACATTCACAAAGTATTGATTATAGGCTCCGGTCCTATTATTATCGGTCAGGCGTGTGAATTCGACTATTCCGGAACGCAGGCATGTAAAGCCCTGAAAAATCTGGGATATGAGATTGTGTTGGTAAACTCCAATCCGGCGACCATTATGACGGATCCGGATACGGCAGATATTACTTATATTGAACCCCTTAATGTGGAGCGTCTGGAACAGATTATTGCAAAAGAACGTCCGGATGCATTGCTTCCCAACCTGGGCGGACAGTCCGGATTGAACCTCTGCAGCGAATTGCAGCAGGCGGGCGTACTGGATAAGTACAATGTCAAGGTTATCGGTGTTCAGGTAGACGCGATTGAGCGTGGTGAAGACCGTGTGGAATTTAAGAACACCATGAACGCATTGGGTATCGAGATGGCAAGAAGCGAAGTTGCTTACTCGGTGGAAGATGCACTTGCAATTGCTGATAAACTGGGATATCCCGTTGTTCTTCGTCCTGCATACACTATGGGTGGTGCCGGCGGCGGCCTGGTTTATAATGTTGAAGAGTTAAAGACCGTTTGTGCAAGAGGCTTGCAGGCGTCCCTGGTTGGACAGGTTCTGGTCGAGGAATCCATCCTCGGCTGGGAAGAGTTGGAACTCGAGGTTGTCCGTGATGCTAAGAACAATATGATAACGGTTTGCTTTATTGAGAATATTGACCCGTTGGGCGTACACACCGGTGACTCGTTCTGTAGCGCCCCTATGCTCACCATTTCCAAAGAAACCCAGAAACGTTTGCAGGAGCAGGCGTATAAAATTGTAGAGGCCATTGAGGTTATTGGTGGTACCAATGTACAGTTTGCCCATGACCCGGTTTCCGACAGAATTATTGTTATTGAAATCAATCCCAGAACTTCCCGTTCTTCCGCATTGGCATCCAAAGCAACAGGATTCCCCATCGCTCTGGTTTCTGCTATGCTGGCGAGCGGACTGACACTGGATGAAATCCCTTGCGGTAAGCACGGCACTTTGGACAAGTATGTTCCGGGCGGAGATTATGTGGTTATTAAGTTTGCTCGTTGGGCATTTGAGAAATTCAAAGGTGCTCAGGATAAACTGGGAACCCAGATGCGTGCCGTAGGCGAAGTTATGAGCATCGGTAAAACCTATAAAGAAGCATTCCAGAAAGCCATTCGTTCTCTGGAAACCGGCCGTTACGGTCTGGGCGGTGCCAAGGATTTTGCAAAGAAATCCAAGGAAGAGTTGCTTGCAATGCTCGGAACTCCCAGCAGTGAGCGTCACTTCATTATGTATGAGGCGCTGCGTAAGGGTGCAACCGATGAAGAAATTTTTGAAAAAACCAAGGTAAAGCACTATTTCATTCAGCAGATGCGTGAATTGGTGGAAGAGGAAGAAACCCTGAAACAGATGGCTGGTGCTGTTCCTGATGCAAATACGCTGCGTCAGGCAAAATGCAACGGATTTTCCGATAAGTATCTGGCAGGAATCCTGAATGTGCCGGAAGAAGATATTCGTCAAGCGCGTTTGGATAATGGCATTGTGGAAAAATGGGAGGGCGTTCATGTAAGTTCTACCCAGGACGCAGAATACTTCTATTCCAGTTATAATATCGAAAACGATTGCCCGGCAACTGACAGTGGTAAACAAAAGGTCATGATTCTGGGCGGCGGTCCCAACCGTATCGGTCAGGGTATTGAGTTCGACTATTGTTGTGTACATGCATCCAAAGCGTTGAAAGAACTGGGATTTGAAACGATCATTGTCAACTGCAACCCGGAGACGGTTTCCACCGACTATGACACTTCCGACCGGTTGTATTTTGAACCGCTGACACTGGAAGACGTGCTCAGTATTCATGAGAAAGAAAAACCTATTGGTGTGATTGCACAGTTTGGTGGACAGACTCCCCTGAACCTTGCGGCAGACCTGAAAAAGGCAGGGGTTAATATCTTAGGTACCACACCGGAAACCATTGACCTTGCTGAAGACAGAGATCTGTTCCGTGAAATGATGGACAAACTGGAAATTCCTATGCCGGAATCTGGTATGGCAGTCAATACCGAAGAAGCACTGGAAATTGCAGAGCGCATTGGATATCCGGTCATGGTTCGTCCCTCTTATGTATTGGGAGGACGGGGTATGGAAGTGGTTTACGACAGCGAGTCCTTGGCATTTTATATGCGGGCTGCAGTTGGTGTAACGCCTGATCGTCCGATTTTGATTGACCGGTTCCTGAACCATGCAACTGAATGTGAGGCGGATGCAATCAGCGATGGAACGCAGGTATTTGTACCTTCTGTTATGGAACACATTGAACTTGCCGGCGTACATTCCGGTGACTCTGCTTGTGTGATTCCGCCTAAGAGTTTAACCAAAGAACAGATTGAAACCATCAAAGATTACACCAAGCGGATTGCAACCGAAATGAATGTTGTAGGTTTGATGAATATGCAGTATGCCATCGAAGGAGACAAGGTGTATGTGCTGGAAGCAAATCCTCGTGCATCTCGTACCGTTCCTCTGGTTTCTAAGGTTTGTGGCATCAATATGGTGAAACTGGCAACTGATATTATGACCGGTCACCTGACCGGAAGAACCTCTCCTGTTCCGGAACTGAAAGAGAAGAAGTTCAGTCATTACGGCGTCAAAGAAGCGGTATTCCCCTTCAACATGTTCCAGGAAGTTGACCCCGTTTTGGGCCCTGAGATGCGTTCCACCGGCGAAGTCCTGGGCATTGCATCTACCTTTGGTGAAGCATTCTACAAGGCGCAAGAGGCAACCATGGTAACCCAATTGCCTCTGTCCGGTACCGTTTTAATGAGTATCAGCGATATGGACAAGCGGGATGCCGTTGAGGTAGCAAAGGGCTTCCACGAATGCGGATTCAAACTGATGGCGACATCCGGAACCTACAAGTTGATTACCGAGGCTGGTATTCCTGCAGAAAAAGTTTTAAAACTCAATGAGGGGCGCCCCAACATTCTGGATAAGATTACTAACGGCGACATTGATTTTATTGTCAATACCCCGGTTGGAAAACAGAGTGCAGAGGACGACAGTTACATTCGTAAGAGTGCGGTGAAACACCGGATTTCGCACATGACCACCCTGGATGCGGCACAGGCTGCTGTGGAGGGCATCAAGGCGGCAAAGAAATTGGGTAAGTTGGATGTAAAATCTCTCCAACAGTTCCATAAGGAAATTACAGAAAAATAAAAGAAGAGACCGGCAACTCACGTTGCCGGTCTCAACTTAATGACTTTGTCATTAAGTTGAGCAGATGCTGAGAAACGAAGCGTATATTTTGTGAAATCGTTTTCGTCGCTGTACGATGGTACTGCAGAGAACGATTTCGCAAAAAGCAAGCAACGGCGAGGAAAACTCAATGTTTTCCTCGCCGTTTTTATCTTTTGTCATGCACAAATGATTGCAATATCTATCTGCTATATATCACAGTTATTTTTTCACGCTTGCGGTAGACCGAGTTTGTCAGCGGTCTGAGACCGGCAACGAAAGTTGCCGGTCTTTTAACTTATAAAACTTCTGATGCATGTACAATCAAATCAACACATCGGTCGCACCCTAGTTCTCCGCTATTGAGCGATAGAGAGTAGTTGCGGACGTCCCCCCATTTTTGGTCGGTATAATAATTATAGTTGATACTTCGTTTTTTATCCATATCCCGCATCATCCGTTTGGCGGTTGCCTCGTTTTCTCCGCCCAGATAGGTCTGAATACGTTTGATTTTATCTTCAGGCGTGCTGTGGATAAACACATTCAAACGTTTGGGGTGATCTTTCAGAATATAATCGGCACATCTGCCAATAATCACGCAAGAGGATTCAGCGGCCAGTTCCAGAATGATTTTTTGCTGAATGGCATGAAGATGGTCCTCTAAGGATTCTCCCATGGTATTCCGGACGACAAACCCGTAAGCAAACATACTTTTGGAGGGGGAGTATTCACCCTTTTTCTCGATGTATTCATGGGCAAGACCGGTTTCCTTGGCAACTTTTGCAATAATCTCCTTATCATAAAAAGGAATGCCCAGTTTTTCAGCAACCAGCCGGCCGATGTATCTTCCGCCGCTGCCAAATTCACGGCTGATGGTAATGATTTTGTTTTCCATAAAAATCCCTCCTTATATGCATAGTATAGCACAGAACAGAGAACCCTGCAATAAGATTTCTGCCCAAAATACACTATCTTGTTTTTGTTTGGTTTGCTATACCCAAATCTTGTGTTTTCTCCTTTTTTTCCAAAAATAAAAGATAAATTTTGTGCATCTGTACAAAATTCCTATGGAAGAACTGGTTTTGGATAGGGAAACCTGACAAATTTAACAAAAGTGATGAAAACGACGTTTTTTCGGGGAAAAATCGAAAAAATTTCTTGACACTTTATGGCAACCGTTGTATAATGGATAGGCGTGACAAAGACATACGATGATTCCGGAGGTGGCGAAATGCCGTAAATACGGCAGTTTCGGAAATTTCGGAGGAGATTGTCCGGTTTTACAAAAACGGGCGGAAAGGTCACACTTTCTATTACGAATACAGAGCGATGGACCCCAATCGGTAGTATGCTGATACCGGTATGGGCATATTGTGTCTGTGCGTCCCGAACCGTTTCCCCAACGCAGGGGTGTTGTCGGATTCGGGTTTCATTTTAAGGCTCGTGCGAAACGCCCGGCACGGTGTAAACTATTTTATAACTCAAGGAGGGTATAGCATGGCAGCAGAAAAAATCAGAATCAGATTAAAGGCTTACGATCACAACCTTATCGACCAGAGCGCCGCTAAGATTGTGGAGACAGCAAAGAGAACAGGGGCAAAGGTTTCCGGACCGATTCCTCTGCCGACTAAGAAAGAAGTCGTAACCATCTTAAGAGCGGTTCACAAGTATAAGGACAGCCGTGAGCAGTTCGAAATGAGAACCCACAAGAGACTGATTGATGTTCTGAATCCTACCAACAAGACCATCGATGCACTTAAGCATCTGGATCTTCCGGCAGGTGTTGACATCGAACTGAAAATCTAGTAGCAGTTCATTCCCGCGCGGTAACCCAATGACCGGTGCGGAAAATTTCCTTAATAATAAGGAAGAAAAAATTTAGGTCATGTTGGCGCAAGTCAACCAATAACCCGCAGGTAAGTTCCTATGGAACCAATGCTTGTGTAAACAGGAGGAAAGAAAAATGAAAAAAGCAATCTTGGGTAAGAAAATTGGTATGACTCAGGTATTTACAGAGGACGGCAATCTGGTTCCGGTTACGGTAATCCAGGCAGGTCCTTGTCCTGTTGTCCAGAAAAAAACTGTTGAAGTAGATGGCTACTGTGCAGTTCAGGTGGGCTACGAGGATAAAAAAGAGAGTCGTTCCAACAAACCGGAAAAAGGCCACTTCCAAAAGGCAAATGTTCCGGTAAAGAAATTCTTGAAGGAATTCAAACTGGACAACGCTGCAGAACTGAACGTTGGCGACATCTTGGATGTTGACCAGTTCGCAGACGGCGATGTTCTCGATGTTACCGGAACCAGCAAAGGTCACGGTTACGCGGGCACCATCAAGAGATGGGGCACACACCGCGGTCCTATGACTCACGGTTCCCACTATCACAGAGGCCCCGGTTCTTTGGGTGCTTGTTCCGACCCGTCCCGTGTATTCAAGGGTAAGAAATTGCCTGGTCACTACGGTGTAGACAAGGTTACCGTTCAGAATCTTGACCTGGTGAAAGTTGATAAAGAGCGCAATCTTCTGCTGGTAAGAGGTTCGGTTCCCGGACCTAAGGGCGGATTGCTGGTTGTAAAGAACGCAGTCAAGGTTAACGCCTAATGCCGCAGAGAGAGGAGGAAATAGAGAATGCCTACAGTAGATATTTATAATGTTGACGGTAAAGTCGTTGGCAGTATGGATTTGAATGAAAATGTGTTTGGCGTTGAGGTTCGTCCTGATGTCATGCACGAAGTAGTAGTAAACTACTTAGCAAACCAGAGACAGGGCACACAAAGCACCAAAACCCGTACCGAGGTTCGTGGTGGCGGAATCAAGCCCTGGAGACAGAAAGGTACCGGCCGTGCCCGTCAGGGTAGTATCCGTGCTCCTCAGTGGGTTGGCGGTGGCGTAGCCCTCGGTCCCAAGCCCAGAGATTACAGATACACACTGAATAAGAAGACCAGACGTCTGGCTTTGAAATCTGCTCTGTCTGCAAAAGTGCTGGAGAATGAAATCATCGTTCTGGATGCTTTCTCCTGCGATGAAATTAAAACCAAGCAGGTTGCTTCCTTGCTGAAGAACCTGAATGTTAAGGAAAAGGCACTCATCGTTCTGCCTGAAAATGACAAGAACGTAGTATGTTCCGCAAGAAACATTGCAGGTGTTGACACCACATTTGTTGGCGCAATTAACACCTACGAAGTTTTGAACCACACCAAGTGCATCATTTTGAAAGATGCAGTAACCAAACTTGAGGAGGTGTACGCATAATGTTGGCACACGATATTATCAGAAGACCGATCATTACCGAACAGAGTATGGATCAGGTTCAGGAACGCAAGTACACCTTTGAGGTTGCAAAGGGTGCGAACAAGATTGAAATCAAAAAAGCGATTGAGGAAATCTTTAAGGTAGAGGTAGAGAAAGTTACCACCATCAACTACATCGGCAAGCCCAAGAGACAGGGCGTGTTTGTAGGTAAGCGTGCTGACTGGAAGAAGGCTGTTGTGAAACTCAAAGAGGGCAGCAAGACCATCGAACTGTTCGAATCCTAAGAACAGGCTACCGGAAAATAGTTAAAGATAAGGAGATTGAAAAATGGGAATTAAAACTTATAAGCCTACAACTCCGTCCCGGCGTCATATGACGGTTTCCACCTTTGAAGAGATTGATAAGGTTGCTCCTGAGAAATCTCTGCTCCGTCCCCTTTCCAGCAAAGCGGGTCGTAACGCACAGGGTAAGATTACCGTTCGTCACCGTGGTTGTGGTGCGAAAAGAAAATACAGAGTGATTGATTTTAAGAGATACAAAGACGGAATGAACGCAACCGTTCTTTCCATCGAGTATGATCCGAACAGATCAGCAAACATTGCGCTGATTCAGTATGAAGACGGCGTAAAGAACTACATCGTGGCTCCTCTGGGCCTGAAAAAAGGCGATGTTGTCGTATCCGGCGAAGGCGCGGATATCAAACCCGGTAACGCTATGGAATTGAAAGACATTCCCGTAGGTACTTTGGTTTACAATATTGAAATGAACCCCGGCAAAGGTGGTCAGTTGGTTCGTTCTGCAGGTGTTACTGCACAGCTTCTTGCAAAAGAGAACGGCTACGCACAGTTGAGACTTCCTTCCGGCGAGGTGCGCATGATCAGATTGAACTGCCGTGCCACCATCGGTCAGGTAGGTAATACCGACCACTCCAACATTACCATCGGTAAAGCAGGACGTAAACGTCACCTGGGCTTCAGACCCACCGTCCGCGGTGTTGTTATGAACCCCAATGACCATCCTCACGGTGGTGGTGAAGGTAAGTCACCTATCGGTATGCCCAGCCCTGTTACTCCTTGGGGTAAACCGGCTCTGGGTTACAAGACCAGAGATAAGAAGAAAAAGTCTAACAAGTTCATTGTTAAGAGACGCAACAGTAAGTAAGGAGGGAATCACATGGGAAGAAGTATTAAAAAAGGACCTTTTGTGGATGCGAAATTGCTTGCAAGAATCGTAGCCATGAATGAAAAGAACGAAAAGGCCGTTTTGAAAACCTGGTCGAGAGCTTCTACTATATTCCCCGACATGGTTGGTCATACCATTGCGGTTTATGATGGAAGAAAGCATGTTCCGGTTTATGTAAGCGAGGATATGGTTGGTCATAAGCTTGGCGAATTTGCGCCTACCAGAACTTACAAAGGTCATGCTGGAGCAAAGACCTCTAGATAATCAGGATTTTGATAGATGAAAGGAGCTCAACAGAACATGGAAGCAGTAGCTAAAGTTACACATGTACGCATTGCGCCCAGAAAAGTTCGCGTTGTTATCGACTTGATCAGAAACAAGTCCGTTGGCGAAGCGATTGGTATTCTGAAGAATACCCCGAAGGTTGCAAGCCCCGTGGTTGAAAAACTGCTGAAATCTGCTATGGCAAATGCAGAGAATAACCACCAGATGAATGTGGAGAACCTGTATGTTGCAGAAGTATATGCAGATCAGGGCCCGACCCTGAAAAGAATTCAGGCGAGAGCACAGGGCCGTGCGTTCAGAATCAATAAGAAAACAAGTCACATTACGATTAAACTTCGGGAGAAGGAATAAGATAGGAGGTAACATATATGGGTCAGAAAGTTAATCCCCACGGTCTCAGAGTCGGTATTATTAAAGACTGGGATTCCCGTTGGTTTGCTGACAAAAAGAACTTCGGTGACAGTCTTGTAGAGGACTACAACCTCAGAGTGTTCCTCAAGAAGAAATTGTTCCTTGCCGGAGTAGACAAAATTGAAATCGAGAAATTTGCGAACAAAGTTCGTGTTTCTATCCATGCAGGCAAGCCCGGAATCGTTATCGGTAAGGGCGGAACCGAGATAGAAAAACTGAAGAAGGAACTGGAGCAGATGACAGGTAAGACCATTATCCTGAATGTCATCGAGGTAAAAGTTCCCGATTTGAGTGCACAGTTGGTTGCAGAGAACATTGCGTCTCAGTTGGAAAGAAGAATTTCTTTCAGAAAAGCAATGAAGCAGTGCATGGGCCGTACCATGAAGATGGGTGCAAAGGGTATTAAGACCAGCGTATCCGGTCGTGTTGGCGGCGCAGAAATCGCGAGATGTGAGCAGTATCACGAGGGTACTATCCCTCTGCAGACCCTTAGAGCAGACATTGACTATGGTTTTACCGAAGCAAATACCACTTACGGTAAACTGGGCGTTAAAGTTTGGATTTACAAGGGTGAGATTCTCAACGTAAGCGAAAGCAGAAATGCTGCAAAGGCTGAAGAGAAGAAACCTGCTCCCAGACGCAGAGAAGGAGGCAGAAAATAATGTTATCACCCAAAAGAGTTAAGCGTAGAAAAGTACAGCGCGGCAGAATGAAGGGTGCTGCACATCGTGGTAACAAGGTGGTTTACGGTGATTTCGGTCTGCAGGCACAGAGCCCGGCATGGGTTACCAGTAACCAGATTGAGGCTGCCCGTGTCGCTATGACCCGTTACACCAAGAGAGGTGGTCAGGTATGGATTAAGATCTTCCCTGACAAGCCCGTTACTGCAAAACCTGCTGAAACCCGTATGGGTAGCGGTAAAGGTTCCCCTGAGTACTGGGTAGCAGTTGTAAAACCCGGTAGAGTTATGTTTGAAATCGGCGGCGTAAGCGAAGAAGTTGCACGTGAGGCTATGCGTCTTGCTATGCACAAGCTTCCGCTCAAGTGTAAGTTTGTGAAAAAAGCTGACCAAGAAACGGAAGGTGATAGTGAATGAAAATGCAAGAAATCAGAGACCTTTCCATTCAGGAACTTGAAGATAAAATCAAGGATTTGAAGGAAGAACTTTTCAACCTGCGTTTCCAGAACGCTACCAACCAGCTGGACAATCCCATGCGTATTGTTAGCGTAAAGAAGGATATTGCTAGAGTTAAGACTGTGCTGAAGGAAAAAGAACTTGGTATCAACGCAAGTGTAAATGCGTAGGAGGTGTAGAAAATGACTGAGCGTAATTATCGTAAAACTCGTATTGGCGAGGTTGTAAGCAACAAGATGGACAAAACTATCGTAGTTGCAATCAAAGAGCATGAGAAACACCCGCTCTATAGCAAGGTTATGAAGCGTACCTACAAACTGAAGGCACACGATGAAAATAACATTTGCGGCATCGGCGACAGAGTAAAAGTGATGGAAACCCGCCCCCTGTCCAAGGACAAGAGATGGCGTCTGGTTGAAATCGTTGAGAAAGCAAAATAAACCTGTCCCGTTTCCTAAATGGGTATTGAATATTTGAGTTAGGAGGAAGTCCGATATGATTCAACAGCAGACAATCCTGAAAGTCGCTGATAACAGCGGTGCAAAAGAGATTCTGTGTATCCGTGTTCTGGGCGGTTCTTTCAGACGGTACGGCAACATCGGTGATGTGATCGTAGCTTCTGTAAAAAAAGCAACGCCCGGCGGTGCTGTTAAAAAAGGTGATGTCGTAAAAGCGGTTATCGTAAGATCTGTCAATGGCGTAAAGCGTGCTGATGGTTCCAGAATCCGTTTTGACGAGAATGCAGCCGTAATTATCAAAGATGACAAGACCCCGAGAGGTACCCGTATCTTTGGACCGGTTGCAAGAGAATTGAGAGATAAGGATTACATGAAGATCTTGTCCCTCGCTCCCGAAGTGCTGTAAAATTTTGTGGTCTTTGCCCGTTCGGCTGGTTCGGATATCTTTGATATCCCTCGCCATTCTGCACGGACAAAACGCATCAAAATTTTGTGACGCACTAAAACGATGGCGAAAGCCATCATAGTTTAAGATTCTACCCTTTCAATATAAAAAGGAGGAAAGACAATGGCTAAGATGCACGTGAAAACCGGCGACGAGGTCGTAGTTCTGTCCGGTAAGGACAAGGGCAAAAAAGGTAAAGTTTTGTCCGTGAACCCCGAAAAGCGCATGGTTATCGTTGAAGGCGTTTCCATGGCCACCAAGCATAAGAAACCCAGAAAAATGGGCGAGACCGGTGGTATCATTCAGCAGGAAACCCCGATTTATGCAAGCAAAGTAATGAATGTTTGCCAGAAATGCGGCGCACCCAGCAGAGTTGGACGCAAGGTTCTGGAAGACGGAACTCATGTACGTTACTGCAAGAAGTGCGGCGAGACATTCTAAACCAAGAAGAAAGGAGGGTTCACTCTAAATGAGACTGGAAGAAAGATATACAAATGAAATCAAAGACGCTTTGATGAAAAAGTATGAATACAAAAGCGTTATGCAGATTCCGAAACTTGATAAAGTTGTTATCAACATGGGTGTTGGTGATGCAAGGGAAAATTCC
Source organism: Clostridia bacterium (assembly GCA_017546205.1). Classification (GTDB taxonomy): domain Bacteria; phylum Bacillota; class Clostridia; order Monoglobales; family Monoglobaceae; genus Ructibacterium. The sequence continues at coordinate 27,901 of JAFYXJ010000029.1, forward strand.
AAAGCCGTTGAGAGTGCTGCAAATGACCTTACATTGATTACCGGTCAGAAAGCAGTTATTACCAAGGCAAAGAAATCCGTTGCTACCTTTAAGGTAAGAGAAGGCATGAACATCGGATGTAAGGTTACCCTGAGAGGTTCCAAAATGTACGAGTTCGTTGACCGTCTGTTCAATGCGGCACTTCCTCGTGTCCGTGACTTCAGAGGTATCAATCCCAACGCATTTGATGGCCGCGGAAACTATGCTCTGGGTATCAAAGAGCAGTTGATCTTCCCTGAAATTGATTATGATAAGATCGACAAAATCCGTGGTATGGACATCATCTTCGTAACTACTGCACAGACAGATGAGGAAGCACGTGAACTTCTGACTCTGATGGGTGCTCCGTTCACGAAATAATTACCGAATAAGGAGGAGGAAATCTCATGGCTAAAAAGTCTATGATTGTGAAGCAGCAGAGAAAGCAAAAATACTCTACCCGCGAATACAACAGATGTAAGATTTGCGGCAGACCGCATGCATACCTTCGTAAGTTCGGTATTTGCAGAATTTGCTTCCGTGAGCTTGCTTACAAAGGCCAGATTCCGGGCGTAAAGAAAGCGTCCTGGTAAGCCGGCATTTGCCGGATTCGGCAATCAGCCGAGAAGTTTATGATGAAACAAGAGGACAGGTGGCTGCATGAAAATGCACGGACAGCCAAACCGGCCCCAAGATTCCGACAAAAGGAGGTTAGAATTATGCATATTACTGATCCTATTGCAGATATGCTTACAAGAATCAGAAACGCCAACAACGCAAGACACACAAGTGTTGATATCCCTGCTTCCAACATGAAGAAGGCGATTGCACAGATTTTGCTGGATGAAGGTTATGTCAAGAATGTAGAATTCATTGAAGATAACATTCAGGGCGTTATTCGTATCACCTTGAAATACGGTGAAAACAAGCAGAAGGTCCTGACCGGTCTGAAGAGAGTTTCAAAACCCGGTTTGAGATCCTATGCGGCAAAGGATGAGCTTCCCAGAGTTCTCAAAGGCTTGGGTATTGCTATCATCTCTACGTCCAAGGGCGTAATGACAGACAAGGAGGCACGCCGTCAGAATGTAGGCGGTGAAGTGCTGGCGTTTATTTGGTAAGAAAGGAGGAGAATTCATTGTCTCGTATTGGAAAGATGCCGATTACTGTACCCGCAGGTGTTACAGTTACTATCGGTGCAAACAATGAAGTTACCGTAAAAGGTCCTAAGGGAGAGTTGACCAAACAGCTTCCGAAGGATATGATACTGGACTTAAACGGCGATGTGCTTGAAGTAAAGCGTCCGTCTGAAGTCAAAGAACACAAGTCCCTGCATGGTTTGACCCGCACCCTGCTGGCTAACATGGTTACCGGCGTAACCGAAGGCTACAAAAAAGAACTGCAGATCAACGGTGTTGGTTACAGAGCAGCAAAACAGGGCAACAAACTGGTTATGAACCTCGGTTATTCTCACCAGGTAGAAATGGAAGAGATTGAGGGCATTACGATTGACGTTCCTCAGCCGAACCAGATTATTATCTCCGGTTCCGATAAGCAGAAGGTTGGTCAGTTCGCAGCGAATGTTCGCGAGAAGCGTCCGCCTGAACCTTATAAGGGCAAGGGTATTAAATACGTCGATGAATACATCAGACGTAAGGAAGGTAAGGCAGGTTCTAAGAAGTAGTAACCGCTAAGGAGGTGCAAACGTAATGATTAAGAAGATTAACAGTAATGTATCAAGACTTGCAAGACACGCAAGAGTTCGTAAAAAGGTTTCCGGTACTGCAGAGTGCCCCAGACTGTGCGTGTTCAGAAGTCGGCAGAACATATACGCTCAAATCATTGACGATGTAGCAGGCAATACCCTGGTTTCCGCATCTTCTCTGGATGCAGAGTTGAAGGCAAACTACGGCGGCAACAAAGAAGCTGCGAAAGCAGTTGGCGCGCTGATTGCTAAAAAAGCGGCAGAAAAGGGCATTACCGAAGTTGTATTTGACAGAGGCGGATATGTATATCACGGCAGAGTACAGGAACTCGCTGAGGCAGCTCGTGAGGGCGGCCTGAAATTCTAATCATCGAGAAAGAGGTGAAACATAAATGGCAGAAAAAGGTGAAAGAACTAAAAAACAGCCCCGCATCGCAGCGGATACGTTGGATATGCAGGAAAAATTAGTTCATCTTAACCGTGTCGCAAAGACCGTAAAAGGTGGTAGAACCATGCGGTTCAGCGCATTGATGGTTGTCGGTGACGGCAACGGCCATGTTGGTTACGGCATGGGTAAGGCTGCCGAGGTTCCGGACGCAATCCGTAAGGGAATCGAGGCTGCAAAGAAAAACATGATTACCGTTCCTATGGTTAAGACATCCATTCCTCACGAGATTATCGGTGAGTATGGTGCAGGTCGGGTTCTTTTGAAACCGGCGGCACAAGGTACCGGTGTTATCGCAGGTGGTCCTGCGCGTGCGGTACTGGAGGCTGCAGGTATCAGAGATATTCGTACCAAATGTTTGCGTAGTAACAACCCCAAGAATGTTGTTGCAGCAACAATTGAGGGTCTGGCATCTCTTAAGAGTGTGGAAGAGGTTGCACAGCTCAGAGGGAAGAAGCCGGAAGAGATCCTCGGCTAATGAATTTTGTTTAGACAGGAGGGTTTATCCTTGGCAAATACCATTAAGGTTACACTGAAAAAGAGTACCATCGGATGCAAAAAGGACCAGATCGCAACTATCGCAGCTCTGGGACTGAAGAAAATCGGTCAGACCGTAGAGAAGAACGATGTTCCTCAGATTCGCGGCATGATTTTCAAGGTAAAACACCTGGTTGAAGTATCCGAATAAGTATCTAAACTGCCGGATAATTCCGGCAGAGCAAACTATCTTGAATAAAAAAGGAGGAGGTGGACATAATGAAACTCCATGAATTATCTCCCAGCGAAGGCTCCAAGAAAAAAGCATTCCGTGTGGGTAGAGGTCACGCAAGCGGTAACGGAAAGACCAGTGGTAAAGGTCACAAAGGTCAGAACGCCCGCAGCGGCGGTGGTGTTCGTCCCGGATTTGAAGGTGGACAGATGCCCATTTACAGAAGACTTCCCAAACGCGGATTTACTAACATCTTTGCAAAACAGTATGTCTCTGTGAACGTTGAAGAACTGAACAAACTGGAAAATGGTGCTGAGGTTACTGCAGAACTTCTGAAGGAAACCGGTATCATTTCCAAGATTTGTGACGGCGTTGTAATCCTTGGCCGTGGTGAGCTCAACAAGAGCCTCACTGTAAAGGCAAAGAGATTCAGCAAGAGTGCTGAAGAAAAGATTACAGCCGCAGGCGGAAAGGCAGAGGTGGTATAATCATGTTCCAGACAATCCGAAACGCATGGAAGATTGTTGACCTGAGAAAGAAACTGATTTATACCTTTATCCTGTTGGCGATTTTCCGTTTGGGTTCATGTATCCCGGTTCCGCTTCTGGATCCGGCACAAATGAAGGCTTTGTTTACCGGCACGGAGAATTCCATGTTCGGTTTCCTTGACCTGATGTCGGGTGGTGCGTTCCAGAACGCTACCATCTTCGCCATGGGTATTACTCCGTACATCAACTCGTCCATCATTATGCAACTTCTCTGTGTTGCTATCCCTGCTTTAGAGCGGATGCAAAAAGAAGGAGAAGAGGGCAGAAAGAAGATTGCACAGTTGATGCGTTACGGAACTGTAGTTCTGGCACTGGTACAGGCAATTGGCCTGTACTTCCTGCTCAAGTCCTTTAGCGCAGTCAGCAATCCCGGTTGGGCTTCTGCTGTTGTTATTGTTACAACCTTTACCGCAGGAACTGCGTTCCTGATGTGGTTGGGTGAGCAGATTACCGAAAAGGGCGTAGGTAACGGTATTTCCTTGATTATCTTTGCGGGTATCGTATCCAGCCTTCCCGGTATGGCAAAAACCCTTTGGGAATATGTTTCCATTGGTAGCCTGAACTGGTTGGGCGCACTGGCTATCGTAGTTCTGATGCTGGTTGTTATTGCAGTTGTTGTTGCAATGAATGAGGCAGAACGCAGAATTCCGGTACAGTACGCAAAACGTATGGTTGGCAGAAAAATGTATGGCGGACAAAGCACCCATATCCCCATTAAGGTATCCGGTGCCGGCGTTATTCCTATCATTTTTGCAATGTCAATCATGTCTTTCCCCGGAACCATTGCAAGTTTCTTCGGGGTTCAGGCAGGTGACGCAGGTTTCTGGGGCGGATTCTTAAAGATTTTCTCCGCAGATTCCTGGGTATATGCAGTACTTTACTTCCTGCTGATTCTCTTCTTTACCTATTTCTATACGGCAATTCAGTTTAACCCGATAGAAATTTCCAACAACATGAAGCAGAACGGCGGATTTATTCCCGGACTCCGTCCCGGACGTTCTACCTCGGATTATATCAATAAGGTATTGTCCAGAGTAACACTTGCTGGTGCGGTATTTCTGGGTGTGATTGCGGTTCTCCCGATTTTTATGAATCTGGGATTGCACATTTCCAACCTTTCTATCGGTGGTACTTCCATCCTGATTGTGGTTGGTGTTGCATTGGAAACCGTAAAAGATCTGGAATCTCAGATGCTTATGCGTCATTACAAGGGATTCTTGGAATAGAACCAAATATTGCGCACAGGTTTGTGCGACTTACAGAAGAGCAGAAACCGATGAAAGCAGACAGCCAAACGGATTCTGCTCTCTATGTTTTGGTACAGGGGAGGGAGTATCTCCTGTACCAAAGCGCTGTTAGTTTTGAAAAGGGAAGGATAGGGTTAGCGTGAGAATTATTATTTTAGCAGCTCCTGGCGCCGGAAAGGGGACGCAAGCGGAAAAATTGAGTCAGCATTATGGCATTCCCACCATTTCAACAGGCTCGATTTTGCGTCGTAATATCCAAGAGGGAACCGAACTGGGAAAACTAGCAAAACAGTATATTGACGGCGGAAATCTGATTCCGGATGATGTGATGATTGACGTGATGAAGGATCGGTTGGCACAACCGGACTGTGAACACGGATTCATTCTGGATGGATTCCCCCGCACTCTGACACAGGCAGAGGCTCTTTCTGCATCAGACATTGTGATTGATGCAGTCCTGAATATTGACGTTGCAGACGAGAAGATTATTCATCGTCTGGGCGGTCGTGTGGAATGCAGTAAGTGCGGTTCCACATACCATAAAGAATACAATAAGCCCAAGCGGGATGGCATCTGTGACCGTTGCGGCGGCGCATTGGTTACCCGTGCAGACGACAAGCCGGAGACCATTCAAAGCCGTCTGGATATTTACCATCAGACCACAGAACCATTGCTCGCGTACTACAAAGAAAAGGGCATGCTCCGTACCGCACAAGGACAGGAAGAGGTAGCAGACACTACCGCTGAAGTTCTTCGGGTACTGGGGGATTAAAGTATGGTTACCATTAAATCGAAATCCGAACTGGAAAAAATGAAGGTTGCCGGAGCAGTCACCTACGGCGCGTTAAAAGCTGTCAAATCGGCGATTCGCCCGGGGGTTACTACTTTGGAACTGGATAAAATTGCAGAAGAATATATTATCAGCCGGAACTGTACGCCATCTTTTAAGGGATATGGCGGCTTTCCTGGCAGCGTTTGTGCCAGCATCAACGATGTGGTCATTCACGGGATTCCCGCAAAACGGGTACTTCGGGAGGGGGACATCATTAGCATTGATGTGGGTGCTTGTTATCAGGGCTATCACGGGGATGCGTGTCGCACCTTTGGGGTGGGGACTATTTCTCCGGAGGCAGAACGGTTGATTGCGGTTACGCGTGAATCGTTTTTCCAAGGTCTTGCGTATGCCAAAGACGGATATCGGGTTTCCGATGTTTCCGGCGCGGTGCAGGACTATGCAGAAACAAACGGATGCTCGGTTCTCAGAGACTATTGCGGGCACGGTATTGGCGCGCAGTTGCATGAAGATCCGGAAGTACCTAACTACCGTTCAGGAGTCAGAGGAGTGCGGCTTCGTGCCGGTATGACCATTTGTATTGAACCCATGATCTGTCAGGGAGACCATGACTATTATGTGGAAGATGATGACTGGACAGTACGTACCTGCGACGGGAAGCTTGCCGCTCATTATGAAAATACAGTGCTGATTACATCGGGAGAACCGATTCTTTTGACTATGCCTGAGGGGATAGAAGTATGAGGCAGACGATTCGTATTGGTGAGATGGTCCGGTCACTTGCGGGCCATGATAAAGGTCAACTTTTTCTGGTTGTCCGGCGAGAAGGGAAGTATCTTTTCCTTTGTGACGGAAAACAGAGAAAGGTGATAGAACCCAAAAAGAAAAAAGAGAAACATGTTGTAGGCACAGGGGTTATCTGCCCATGGGTAGAAACACAGCCTGAAAAAATTAATAACACTTCGGTAAGGGCGGCTATGAAGCAACTGCTTGCTGAATCCGGGGAGGTGAAATGAATGGCAAAAGAGGATGTTTTGGAGGTAGAAGGTACCGTACTGGAAGCACTTCCGAATGCAATGTTCAAAGTGGAATTGGAGAACGGTCACCAGATTCTGGCACATATTTCCGGAAAGCTGCGGATGCACTTTATCCGTATTCTGCCGGGTGATAAGGTAACCGTAGAGATTTCTCCTTACGATCTGACCAAGGGTAGAATTACATGGAGAGCAAAATAAGACGGCAAGGGGCTGTGTCAAGATGATTTCATTTTGTCGCAGCCCTTTATTTTTCAGAAAGGCGGAATCCACCATGAAAAGGCAACTGATGTTCCTGTTTGCGTTGCTTTGCCTCCTTTGCGGATGCGAAGATGAGACAGCACCGGTTTTTCGGATGGAACCGACGGGGAATTCCCGAACGGTAGTCATCACTTGTGCCGGCGATTGCACGCTGGGCACCGATGTTGCGTTTAGTGGGATAACGCTGCCCGTGGAATATGAGAATCAAAATCAGGACGGGACATATTTCTTTGCCAATGTCCAACCTTTTTTCGCATCCGATGATCTCACCATTGTCAATCTGGAGGGGACCCTGACAGATCGGGGTGAAAGGCAAGAAAAAACCTATGCTTTCCGAGGCGATCCTGCGTATACCGAGATTTTAAAATTGGGTTCAGTAGAGGCGGTTACCCTTGCCAATAATCATACATACGATTATGGTGAAATCGGATTGACTGACACCAAACAGCATCTGGATGAGGCTGGTATTCATTGGGTTGAGGGATTACATACCAAGGTGATTTCTGCGGGAGAAGTTAAGGTGGGGCTGATTGGATTGAATGGTTTGAGCAGTCGGGCAAAAACCCAACTTCCTACGGCTTTGGAGCAAGTCAAAGACGGTGGGGCAGAGTTAATTGTGGTACAGTTTCACTGGGGCATAGAGGGCAAGCAATATCCTACCCAAGATCAGATTTCTCTGGCACATCAGGCTATTGATTTGGGAGCCGATCTGGTGATTGGACACCATCCCCATGTTCTACAGGGAATAGAGCGATATCAAAACCGAACGATTCTTTACAGTCTGGGCAATTTCTGTTTTGGAGGAAACCAGAATCCTACCGACAAAGATACCATGTTGTATCGGCAGACATTTACATTTACGGACGATGAAGTTTTGGATTGGGAGAATTATCAGGTGATTCCATGCTCCATTTCTTCAGTAACCGAACGAAATAATTATCAGCCAACGCCGGTTTACGGAGAGGATGCGAGTCGGATTCGGGAGAAAATACGTGAACTTTCTGCACCGTTGGGAGAAACCAAGATTCGATTTTTATCAACTGTTGGGCAAAACGCACTATAAACAGTGGAAAATTTCAGTATTTCTTTGGCAGATGAAAAAAGAAAAAAACTTGACAACCCTTGTATTTCGTGATATGATATACTAGTTCGCTTTATGGGTGGAAGTGTCCCTCAAAGGCGGCAAGTACAAATCTAGGAGGTGAAGGCATTGAAAGTACAACCTTCCGTAAAACCTATTTGTGAAAAATGCAAAATTATTAAAAGAAAAGGCAGAGTCATGGTTATTTGTGAGAATCCCCGCCACAAGCAGAAGCAGGGTTAATCATGTATAATCGGACGGGGCAGGGTCAGGCTTATAACCCAAAAATTTCTTTAAGCCGATGCCGTATCCATAGGGTACGGGTGAAATTCTGCTCCACTGTTTTTCAAAAATCAATGGAGGTGAAAATTTTATGGCAAGAATTGCAGGCGTAGATTTGCCCAATGACAAGAGAGTTGAGATTGGTCTTACCTATATCTTCGGCATTGGTCTTTCTACTTCCAAGAAAATTCTGGCGGCAACCGGCATTAATCCGGACACCAGAGTTCGCGACCTGACTGAGGACGAGGTTTCCACGCTGAGAGCGGAGATCGACCACTACAACGTAGAGGGTGATCTGCGTAGAGACATTGCGCTGGACATCAAACGTCTGATGGAGATTAACTGCTATCGCGGTCTCCGTCACAGAAAAGGCCTGCCGGTTCGCGGTCAGCGGTCCAAGACCAACGCGAGAACCAGAAAAGGCCCCAAAAAGACCATTGCTAACAAGAAGAAATAAGATTGTTCAATGGCGATTTGCATGGTATAACTGTGCGTAAACTTTGATTTTTCTCCGTGGTAAAGCCACGGTAGATATCCGAATTTTCAGGAGGTGAAAGATACAATGGCAAAGGCAGTGAAAAGAACTCGTCGCCGCAGAGAGAAAAAGAACATCGAACGCGGTGCCGCACACATTAAGTCCACTTTTAACAATACCATTGTTACGATTACAGACGTAGCCGGAAATGCTATTTCTTGGGCATCCGCCGGCGGCCTCGGTTTCAGAGGTTCCAGAAAGAGCACTCCGTTTGCTGCACAGATGGCAGCAGAGACTGCAGCAAAAGCAGCTATGGAGCATGGCTTGAAGTATGTCGAGGTTTATGTAAAGGGCCCCGGTAGCGGCCGTGAAGCAGCAATCCGCGCATTGCAGGTTGCAGGCCTCGAAGTGAATATGATTAAAGATGTTACACCGATTCCTCACAACGGATGTAGACCGCCGAAGAGAAGACGTGTGTAATGACGGAGGTGAAATAGTAAATGGCTAGATATACAGGCTCTGTTTGCAGAATCTGCAGACGTGAAGGTCAAAAGTTATTCTTAAAGGGTGACAGATGCTACACCGATAAGTGTGCAGTATCCAGACGTGCATACGCTCCCGGTCAGCATGGCCAGGGCAGACGTAAACTCTCTGAATACGGCACCCAGCTTCGTGAGAAGCAGAAGGTTAGACGCGCATACGGCATCTTGGAAGGTCAGTTCAGACACTATTTCGAACTGGCTAACAAAAAGGAAGGTGTTACAGGTGAAAACCTGCTGACCATTCTGGAAAGCCGTCTTGATAACGTAGTATACAAACTGGGTCTTGCAGTTTCCAGACCGGAAGCAAGACAGTTGGTATCTCATGCACACTTTACCGTAAATGGCAAGAAGGTAAACATTCCTTCTTACATGGTAAAGGCCGGCGATGTCATTGCTGTTCGTGAAAAGAGCAGAAACAGCGCTAAATTTGAATCCATTCTGGCATCTACTGAGAGCAGAATTGTTCCCAAGTGGCTGGATATGAACCGTGACACCATGGAAGGTCGTGTTGTTGCTCTTGCTGAGAGAGAAGATATCGATCTGCCCATCGAAGAGCATTTGATTGTTGAGCTTTACAGCAAATAATAGATTGCTGTAGCGCAATTGTGAGTTCGTATAAATTTTTCAGGAGGGCTGACAATGATTGAAATCGAAAAGCCAAAAATTGAATGCGTAGAAGTTTCGGACGACAACAAGTACGGAAAATTTGTTGTTGAACCTTTGGAGAGAGGCTACGGTACCACCTTCGGTAATTCGTTGCGTCGGATGTTGCTTTCTTCTCTGCCGGGTGTTGCTGCAACTTCTGTGAAAATTGACGGCGTCCTTCATGAGTTTTCGACCATTCCGGGCGTCAAGGAAGATGTTACGGAGATTATACTCAACATCAAGAAACTGGCAATCAAGTTGCACTCTGATGCTCCCAAGACGGTTTATATTAACCATGAGGGTGCAGGTGAGCTTTGTGCAGGGGACATTAAGCATGACTCTGATGTAGAAATCATCAACGAGGATTTGCATATTGCAACCCTGAGCGAAGATGCAAGATTGTTTATGGAAATTACTCTGGACAAAGGCCGGGGTTATGTTTCCGCAGACAGAAATAAGCAGATTCTGCAGCCGGTTATCGGCGTAATTGCAACGGACTCTATCTATACTCCGGTAGAGAAAGTAAACTACACTGTGGATAACACCCGTGTAGGAAACATCAGTGACTACGATAAACTGACTTTGGAAGTTTGGACCAATGGCACCATTCTTCCCATTGAGGCTGTCAGCCTTGCTGCAAAGATTGTAAATGAACACATGAGTTTGTTTGTTGAACTGTCTGATGATGCAAAGAATGCAGAAATCATGGTAGTCAAAGACGAAGACAAAAAGGAGAAGGTTCTGGAGACCACCATCGAGGAACTGGATCTGTCTGTTCGTTCCTACAACTGCTTAAAGCGTGCAGGTATCAATACTGTTCAGGATTTGACTGCGCGTAGCGAAAACGACATGATGAAAGTCAGAAACCTGGGACGCAAGTCCTTGGAAGAAGTCATTGCAAAGTTGGCAGGCATGGGCCTGACACTGGCAAACGATGACTAATCGATAAAGTATTTAAGATTAAGAAAATGAGGTGATAGAATGGCACACCAGAGAAAACTTGGTAGACCGACTGACCAGAGACGTGCTATGCTTCGTTCTATGACTACTTCTTTCCTGGAGAGCGGCAGAATCGAAACTACCGTTACCCGTGCAAAAGAGGTTAAGAAGGTTGCAGAAAAGATGGTTACCCTCGGTAAGACCAACACCCTTCACTCCAAGAGACAGGCACTGGCGTACATTACCAAACGTGATGTTGTTGTAAAACTGTTTGATGAAATCGCACCGAAATTCGCAGAAAGAAACGGCGGTTATACCCGTATTATTAAAATCGGACCCCGTCGCGGTGACGCTGCAGAAATGGCGATTCTGGAGTTTGTTGACTAATCAACGCAAGTTAAAAGCACCTGCATACGCAGGTGCTTTTTTGTTGACAAAATCGCAGTATTGTGCTATGATAGAAGAAATTTCTAAGAATGTTGACTTTTGTAGAATTTCTTTCCGAAAGGAGCGTATGGGATGATACTTGCTCGGATTCATAATATATTTGAAAATCTTACGGAAACAGAGCAACGGATTGCATCTTACATTTTAAAGTTTCCGGAGCAGAGTGCAAATATGACAGCGAAAGAACTGGCAGATGCTTGCCAAACAGTTCCATCAGCTGTTAATCGTATGTGCAAATCGATAGGTGTCGATGGGTTTTCAAAGTTAAAGATTTCTTTGGCAACTGCTATCGGGCATGCAGAACATAACAGCACCCCCTTTAGCAAAGAAGATAGTCCAAAGATGATTTTTCATAAGGTTTTTCAGTCCGGTATTCAAACCTTGAAACATACCTATCAAATGCTGGACTTTTCCCTTATAGAAAGTATGGCGGAAAAACTTGCTTCAGCAAAACGCATTTTTGTTTTTGGTGTTGGTACATCTTCTGTTATTGCAAAAGATGCGGCATATCGGCTTTCTCAACTTGACGTTCAGGCGTACGCGTATACAGATATTCTTCAAATGGGCGTCATGGCAAAAAACATGACAGAGGATGATGTGGCGTTTGGCATTTCTCATAGCGGAATGACAAAGGCGGTTGTTGATACTATGCGCTGTGCAAAACAGGCAGGGGCAACAACATTGGCTCTGACCAGTTTTGCCCAGAGTTTGTTGTATCAGGAAAGTGATTATGCCATTTCTGTCTATGCAGATGAAAAAAATTATCCGGTAGAAGCTGTATCTGCAAGAGTTGCACACACCTGTGTCATTGATGCATTGATGCTAACCATTGCTTCAACCAATTATGATGAGTATTTGAAACATATTTCTTTAAGGAATGCAGCATTAGACAATATAAGGTATTGATCTGCGGAAGGGAATCTTAATAAGAATTGGAGGTAGTATAGAATGAAAATATTTTTAGCAACATTAAATCAGACATCGTTTCTTTTTGGACTGATCTTGATAGGATACATATTGGTTAAATGCAAAGTGTTGTCTCAGGAGTCGGCAACAGTGCTTTCGAAACTCGAAAACACCATATTCATACCTGCCTTGGTTATGGGGACATTTATGGAACATTTCACTGTAGAGAGAATTGGTTCAGCGTGGAAACTTTTGGCGATTAGTTTTATGATAGCGCTTTTGGCAATTCCCTTTGCAATTCTGGTTTCCAAAATAGTAGGGAAAGATAAATACATTCAGAAAATTTATACGTATGGGTTATCATTTTCGAATTTTGGGTTTATGGGAAACGCTGTCGTAAGCAGTTTGTTTCCAGATATTTTCCTTGAATATTTAATTTTTACTCTGCCGTTGTGGATGCTGATCTATCTTTGGGGCGTTCCCAAACTTCTGATTGCAGATGCAGAGAAAAAGCAAACAATAAAAGAAAGTGTGAAAGCGTTTGTGAATCCTATGTTTGTTGCCATGTTCATAGGGATGGTCATAGGATTGTTACAAATTCCTCTCCCCCAATGGGTTGTTTCCATGATCGATGTTTCGGGAGATTGTATGTCGCCTGTAGCGATGCTTTTGACCGGAATAGTGGTATCCGGTATTTCGCTTAAAAAAACATTTACCGATATAAGAATATATACCGTTTCCATAGTAAGGCTTCTTATTATGCCTCTGATTTTTATAGGGATTGCATCCTTTTTTGATCTATCGCAAACAATGTATATATGCGGGCTGTGTTCTTTGGCAATGCCTCTTGGGTTAAACACTATAGTCATTCCAAGTGCTTACGGAAAGGACACAGCGGTTGCGGCAGGTATGGCTTTGATTTCCCATCTGCTTTCTGTTATCACAATTCCCCTTATTTTTTTAATATAGTACGAAAAAGACATCCAGCGGATGTCTTTTTCGTCAAATGGCTTGCAACCTCACAGAATTTTATGCTATACTACTTAAGTAATAAAAAATGAAAGATGGTGCAAAATGAGAAAGAAATGGATTGTAGGGGCTCTCTTATTTTTGATGTTGATACAGAATTCCGGATTAGCAGCCAGTATTATGATGCATGGATATACAGAATCGGGGGCAAAAGGGGCAACTGTACTGATTACAAAAAAAGATGCAGATATTGCCAATCTCAAGCAGGATGATGTGATATGGATTGATCAGGCAATTGTGAAATCGGATGGAAGCTTTTCCATGAAATTGCCGTTATTTACTGACAACGAATGGGACATTCGAACCAATGCAGTATCCCATTTTTTTGATACGGCAGAAAGTCAGACGTTATATGTATCTTCATCCGGCAGCGATAGCAACGACGGATGGAGCGAAACAACCCCGTTGCGTTCTTTAGGTTTGGCACAAGAGAAGGCTGATATTGACACAGACATTGTCTTGTTGGATAGTGTGACTTTTGTCAATGCAACACAGGAATATCAGAAAACCGCTGTTATCCGCGGTAAAACCGGAACAGAAGTAGTAACTTTGCCGGCAGAAGTTAACCTGAAAGGGAACTTGAAACTGGAAAATTTGAAACTCAGCGGGGAAAGCACCATCTATGCCAACGGATATGAACTGGAGATTGCATCAAATGTTGCTTCTGCCAACAGAATGAATGTATTTGGTGGCGGAAAGAATATGACCGTTGATAATACCAACATCAAACTGTATGGTGGATTGTATAACACAATTTACGGCGGCGGTAACAGCGGAAAGGTAACCAGAAAAACCAACGTGGTAATAGGTGGTTCTGCAAACAGTGGGGATGGAATTGATGACGATGCATCCAATATTTCTCCATGCTTTGTTTATGGCGGTGGTAAAAACGCAGCCGTACAGGGGAGCACCAATGTTACCTTAGAAGGTAATGCGGTAGTAAAATATCTGGTAGGTGCGGGAACTGACGCCAACGGAACGGCAACGGATACCAACATCATCATTCGCGGCGGTAAAGCGATGAATGTTTATGGTGGGTCTCAATCTACTGTTTTGAACGGGTGTAATACCCATATCACCATGACCGGCGGTGTGGCAGAATCTTTATTTGGTGGTTGTTCCGGTGCGTCTATGACCGGAAATACCTATATTACCGTACAGGGCGGAGAGGTTTTACGCCGTATCTATACCGGTTGTTACAACAATGCGGATGCGGGATTACTATCCCTTTCCTGGGCGGCAACCAACAATCACGTTGTGGGCACCACCAATCTGACCATCTACCCCGGAGCCAAACTTGCAACAGGAACAGGACTTTCCGGAACAAATGGAATTAACAGAGGTATTTTTGCAGGAAGCCGCCGTGCAAATGGTTCCGATGATGAGATTAACGCCGTGATTTTTGCCGACGGAAGCTATCAGGCACACAAAGGAAAATTGAAAGAACTGTGTGGCTGGTTCACCTCTGATTTTAAGAGTTTCCACAACTACACTGTTGATGCCGGAACCGGAGGAAAAGTCTTGCCGGTGAGTGCAGGAAAAGTTCGTGCAGAATTTGATACAGGCATGTCCATGCTGGTAAACGGAAACAGAAAATTCCGGCAGGAAGACATTTCTCTTACCAAGAATGCTGTCTGTATTGTTACCTTTGAGGGCATTTCTTCTGCGACTGTGACCGAAACCCAGACTGGTGCAGATGCCAGCGTAGGTATCACAAACCGCACCTCGGGGCAATTGGTTGCGGCTATCTATGACGAGAACAATGCACTGGTATGCTGTAGATTAGCAACCGTTGATGGGACAGAGGAAACCTACGTTCTGAACCTGAATGCAACATTGGAAAAGGATATTTCATACGCTGTCAAACTGTTCTTGTGGGAAGAACTTGAGACGATGACACCTGTTATTCATGAATACACCATGCAATTGCGGTAAAAGAGAAATAAATTTCAAAAAAGAGAGATACTAACACTGAGGAGAATGAAAATGTTTGATGCTGAAAAAGTAAAAAATCAATGTGTGACATGGATTCGGCAGTTTTTTCAGGAGAACGGAGCGGGTTGTAATGCGGTAGTAGGTATTTCCGGCGGCAAGGACAGTTCCATTGTGGCGGCGCTTTGTGTAGAAGCGTTGGGCAAGGAGCGGGTCATCGGGGTATTGATGCCTTGCGGAGAACAACATGATATTGACATGGCTCAGTTGTTGGTCAAGCATCTGGGAATTACCTCTTATACGGTGAATATCAAAGATGCTGTGGACGGGGTGTTGGGACAATTGCCCAAGGAATTGGAACCTACCCCTCAGACCAGAATGAATTTGCCTCCCAGAATCCGGATGAGTGTGCTATATGCAGTTTCCCAAAGTTGCAACGGCAGAGTTGCCAACACCTGCAATCTGTCAGAAGATTGGGTTGGCTACTCCACCCGATACGGGGATGCGGCAGGTGATTTTTCACCCTTGTCTGCCCTGACCGTGGCTGAAGTTAAAGAAATCGGGCGGCTTCTGGGGCTTCCGGCTGTTTTGGTAGATAAAACGCCCATTGATGGTCTTTGTGGAAAAACCGACGAAGAGAATCTTGGGTTTACCTATGCGGAATTGGATCGGTATATCCGCACAGGGGAAATTGAGGATTTGGAGAAAAAAGAACGGATTGACCGTATGCATGAGAGAAACCTGTTCAAGTTGCAGTTGATGCCGGTTTTCCGTCCGGAGGAAGAACTATGATTCGAATCTTATTTATTTGTCATGGTAATATTTGCAGAAGTCCCATGGCGGAATTCGTCATGCGGAATTTGGTGCAGGAAAAGGGAATCGCAGACCAATTTTACATTGCGTCTGCGGCAACCAGCACGGAGGAAATCGGAAATCCCGTCTACCCTCCGGCAAAGCGGATGCTGAAAGACCATGGTATTTCCTGCGAGGGAAAGACCGCACGGCAGATGACGAAAGCGGATTATGATGCTTATGATTATTTGATTGCCATGGACCGGTTTAATTTGAGAAATATGCAACGGTTTGTAGGGGATGACCCTAAAGGCAAAGTGTCTCTTTTGATGGATCACACTGCCCGCCCGGGGGACGTGGCAGACCCGTGGTATACCGGAGATTTCTCCGTAACATGGGAGGATGTCAACGAAGGCTGTTTTGGAATTTTGAAGGAGTTGGGCTTCTGACTATGAAAGAACGTGTCTATCTGTGCATTGACCTGAAAAGTTTTTATGCGTCGGTAGAATGTATGGAGCGGAATCTGGACCCTATCACCACCAATTTGGTGGTGGCGGATTCTTCCCGTACCGAAAAAACCATCTGTCTTGCTGTGACTCCGGCGTTGAAAGCCTATGGCATTTCGGGGAGAGCAAGACTTTTTGAAGTGGTTCAAAAGGTGAAAGATATTAATATACAAAGAAAAAAACATGCTCCAAATAGGCGGTTTTCCGGAAAATCCTGCAATGAAACAGAATTGAAAGAAAACCCGTCTTTGGAGCTTTCTTATCTAATTGCGCCGCCCCGAATGGCACATTATATGGAGTACAGCACCCGCATTTATCAGGTATACCTGAACTATGTGGCACCGGAAGATATCCATGTTTACTCCATTGATGAGGTGTTTATGGATATTACCGATTATCTCTCCATAAGAAAGCAAACACCTCGTGAATTTGCCAAAACTATCATACAGGATGTGTTAAAGACCACGGGAATCACCGCAACGGCAGGGATTGGAACCAATCTGTATCTTGCCAAAGTTGCCATGGATATTGAAGCCAAACATGCACTTCCCGATGAAGACGGGGTCAGAATTGCAGAACTGGATGAAATGCAGTACCGTCGACAATTATGGAACCATCGACCCCTGACCGATTTTTGGCGGGTTGGAAAAGGCTATGCGGTAAAATTGGAACAAAACCGGTTGTATACCATGGGCGATATTGCTCGATGTTCCCTGAACGACTATGGGGAGAATCTGCTCTATCGGTTGTTTGGTGTCAATGCAGAATTGCTGATTGACCATGCATGGGGTTGGGAACCCTGTACCATGAAAGAGATTAAAGCCTATCGGCCGGAACACAAAAGTCTGGGAAGCGGTCAGGTTTTGCATCAGCCCTATCCGGCAGACAAAGCCAGATTGGTAGTTAAGGAAATGCTGGAACTTCTGGCGCTGGATTTGGTGGAAAAAGGATTGGTGACCGACAGAGTGGTGCTGACGGTGGGGTATGATATCGAAAATCTCACGGACCCCACAATCAGTCGGAGGTATCAGGGGGAAGTCACCACTGATTTTTATGGAAGAAAGGTGCCCAAACACGCGCATGGCACAGCGGTTATCGGGAAACACACGGCATCGTATATGCTACTCAGCCGAGAGGTACTGGAATTGTTTGATCGGATTGTGGATCCATCTCTTTTGGTACGCAGAATCAATCTGTCTGCCTGTCATGTTATGAGAGAAGAGGATGCTCCCAGAACCGACGGCTATGACCAATTGGATTTCTTTACGGATTATAAGGAAACGGAAAAGCAACGGGAAAGAGAAGAACTGGAATTGAAAAAAGAGCGGAGTTTGCAGGAGACCATGCTGGATATCAAACAGCAGTTTGGGAAAAATACAGTTTTGAAAGGCACCAACCTGCAGGAGGGTGCAACCGGAAGAGAACGCAATAAACAGATAGGCGGGCATAAAGCATGAACAGAAATTATGAAGATATCATCCATCTCCCCCATCCCAAATCCAAAACCAGACCGCCCATGTCCATGGAAAATCGGGCGGCACAATTTGCACCCTTTTCAGCATTGACGGGATATGAAGAAGCGGTAAGAGAAACGGAGCGGTTGACTGACCGATGGGTGGAACCGGATGAGGATGCGTTGGCGGCAATCAATGAAACCCTTTGCCGGATTCAGGAATCGGAAGGGGAAAAGCCGTGGATAACGGTGACTTATTTCCGCCCTGATGAAACGAAAAAGGGCGGAAGTTATATTACTATAACGGGAAGAGTCCGCAGAGTGGACTCGGTTTCCCGCATCTTGGTGATGGAAGATGAACGGGAAATTCCCATGGAACGAATGATACAAATAGAGGAATAAGGACGATGAATCATTTCATCGTCTTTTGCTATTTTACTATTTGCAAACCTAGAAAAATGTGGTATAATATTTTAAAAATAGTTGGAGGTCACTGCGTGAAAACAGAAAAAAGCATTTTGATTGCGTTTTTATTGAATCTGGGGTTCTCGGTTTTTGAGTTTTTTGGCGGACTTATAACCGGAAGTGTTGCCATTCTGTCTGATGCTGTTCATGATATAGGAGATGCCCTGAGTATCGGTCTTTCTTATGTTCTTGAAAAAAAGAGCAAGAGGCAGCCGGATAGTGCATATACTTATGGATATGCAAGATATTCCGTACTTGGAAGCGTGATTACCACCATGATTTTATTGGTTGGCTCGGTAGCGGTAACAATAGGGGCTGTTCAACGAATGTTTCATCCGGTGGAGATTCATTATAATGGCATGATACTGTTTGCGGTAATAGGTGTCCTTGTAAACGGGGGTGCAGCAATGCTCACCCATGGAGGGGAATCCCTGAACCAAAAGGCGGTCAATCTTCACATGCTGGAGGATGTGCTTGGTTGGGCAGTGGTTCTGGTAGGAGCCGTTGTGATGCGGGTGACCGATTTTGGATTGTTGGATTCCATACTGTCTGTTGCAGTTGCCGGATATATTGCATATCATGCATGGAAGAATCTGAGAACAGTTTTGGATATTTTCTTTGAGAAGACTCCGGAGGGAATCAATCTTTCCCAACTGCAGACGCAGATAGAGACATTGGAGGGGGTTCTTGGTACCCACCATCTGCATTTGTGGAGTATGGACGGACACAGACATTGCCTTACGATGCATGTGGTTGTTGAGGGTGACGGTCATACAATCAAAGAAAAGATTCGGGCAGAATTGAAAAACTATGGAATTGCCCATGTTACTTTGGAACTGGAAATGCCTTTAGAACATTGTCAAGAAGAACAATGCAATCTGGAGGGCATACATCATCACGGGCATTGCCACCATGGACATTGTTAAAAGAATAGATAGGAGAAAGAATTATGATATTTGATGTTTTAAGCCACGGCAGCCAATATTACAGCTTGCACAAGGATTTGAGGGAGGCATTTAACTTTATTCAAAAAGCCGTGAAAGAGGAGTTGCCCGTCGGCAGATACGATATCGATGGAACCGATGCTTTTGCGATTGTACAGGAGTATATGGCCAAACCGGAAGAGGAGGGTAGATGGGAAGCCCATCGAAAATATATTGATTTGCAGTATATTGTATCCGGAAAAGAGAGAATGGATGTTACTGCCGGAGAACCCGGAGCGGTAACAGAGGATTATGACCAAGAGAAAGATGTTATCTTTTATGAGGATTGTGCGGATGTAGTTTCAGCAATTGTTGCTGAAGAGGGATTCGGGATTTTCTTTCCCCATGATATTCACAAACCCAGTCTGGCAATAGATGGTATACCTGTGCCGGTGAAAAAAATTGTAGTGAAACTTCCCTATGAAGATAAATAAGATTATAGAGGACTCCATGGACGGTGCTACCGTAAAGGCGGTACTAAGGGGAAAGATGGGACTTTCTTCTTCCATAGTGAAACGGTTGAAACAAGCAGAGAACGGGATTTTGTTAAATGGCAGTCCTGTTCATGTAGACAAACGGGTGCAGATTGGTGACCGATTGGAACTTACCCTATTCGATACACCCTCATCCGGGATAGAGCCGGTACCCATACCTCTTGATATTTTGTATGAAGATGAGGATATGCTCGCGGTCAACAAACCTCCGGCTATGCCAACCCATCCGTCCCAAAACCATCATACAGATACCTTGGCAAATGGGATTATGTATTATTACAGGGACTGTCCTTTTACGGTTCGGGTGATTACACGTCTGGATAAAGATACTTCAGGCGTTGTCCTGATTGCCAAACATGCCCTTTCGGCACAGCGTCTCAGTGATGCCATGCGGGAAAAGAAGATTTTCAAGGAATACCTTGCGGCGGTCAATGGGATTCCCAATCCACAAAAAGGAACCATTTCCTTACCCTTAGGCAGAATGCCGGGATCGGTGATTCTTCGGTGTGTGACACCGGAGGGGAAGACCGCAATTACCGAATATGAAACATTGTGGACCGAAAAGGAGCTTTCCCTTGTGCGGTTACACCCCCTTACCGGAAGAACCCATCAACTAAGGGTACACATGAGCCATACCGGTACACCCATATATGGGGATGATTTATATGGCGCGCCCCAGAGGGAGGAGCGGGTTCGGCTCCATTGTAGTTCACTATCCCTGCCCCACCCCGCAACCGGAGAACCCTTAAAGATTACTGCCCCGCTGCCGGAGGATATACGGGAACTATTTTCAAAACAGCATCAGGAAAGGATCGAGGAGGACTAAGTATGAATATTTGTGTTTACGGAGCATCCAGCGGAAGCATTGACCGGATTTTTCATGACTCTGCATATACTCTTGCGGCGGCTATGGCACGCAGGGGACATGTGTTGGTGTATGGGGGCGGTGCCTGCGGTGTTATGGGAGCAACCGCCAAAGGTATGCACGAAAACGGCGGCAAGATTATCGGGATTGCCCCTACTTTTTTTGAGGTAGACGGCGTTCTTTATGACAAGTGTACGGAATTTGTTTATACCGAAACCATGCGGGAGCGGAAAAAGATTTTAGAGGAACGCTCCGATGGATTTGTGATTGCTCCGGGAGGAATTGGCACCTTGGATGAATTTTTTGAAATTCTTACCCTGAAGCAACTGAACCGGCATAATAAACCCATTGCTATATTCAATGTGGACGGCTACTATGACGATATGCTGAATCTGTTGGAGAAGATGGTAGAAAACCGATTTATGAAGAAAAAAAGTCTGGAGTTGTATCGTTGTTTTACCGATGAAGTTCAGATGCTGGATTATCTGGAGTCTTATCAGGATGCTTTGGCGGATGTAACGGAATTGAAAGAATTGGGATAAGATTTTTCATTGACTTTCCCAAATGGCTGTGCTATCATGCAGGTAAATGTTAGAAATTGACGAGGTGATACCAATGAAAATTTTATTTCAAGGTGATTCCATTACCGATGCAGGGCGAAATCTTCTGGAGGGAGAACATTTTATGGGGCAAGGCTATCCGGTGATGGTTACCGGACAGCTGGGATTGGAGTTCCCCGGCTGCCATGAATTTATCAATAGAGGAATTAGTGGCAATCGTGTTGTAGATGTTTATGCCCGGATTAAAAGGGATATTATTAATTTGAAACCGGATTTCATGAGTATCCTGATTGGTGTTAACGACGTATGGCATGAAATTAACGAAAGTCCCAATGGCGTGGATAATGATAAGTATTTTAAGATTTATTCTCTTTTGATTGAGGAAATCAAAGCTGCGCTTCCGGAAATTCAGATTATGATTCTGGAGCCTTTTGTAATGAAAGGCCCTGCAACAGAAGAACATTGGGATATCTTCAAAAAAGAAGTGGATCTTCGTGCGCAGTCAGCAAAGAAGATTGCGGAAACTTACGGACTTACTTTTGTGCCACTTCAGGAAAAATTTGATGCGGCGGCAAAACTTGCACCGGAAACATACTGGCTGTCAGATGGGGTGCATCCCACACAGGCTGGACATGCGTTGATTACCGGAGAATGGGTTTCTGCATTTAAAAAGATGGTATAAAAAAATCCACCCGTTATTTTGCGGGTGGATTTTCCATTTCAGGAAGTACTTTTGGTTGATGATAACTGTATATGCTCTCATATGCCGCAAGTTCTTCCGGTTCGGTAGGAATGGTTTGCATGAGTCCGGTACATTCATTGACAGAGGCAGACCCCCGCATGAACTCCCACGGAAACAAAAACATATCCGGGGATGCGTCTTCGTAAACAGGGACTTTAGACGGATATTCCTGATATTTTTTCTTATTTTTCATGATGACCATCTCCTCGCCATTAGTATGGCAGAAAAATAAAAAAATAAAGAGGAGATTTTATCCAAAATCTTTACTTTTATATGAATTTATGCTATACTTGCAAGGAATTTTTGAAAAGAAACGAGGAGACCTAGCGTGGAATACATAAAAAAACCTCTGGAATATCTGAAACGGCTGATACAATGGACGGTTGTCGCTGTTGTTGCCGGACTTCTGGGCGGATTGGTTGGAAGCGTGTTTCATCATTGTGTGGATTATGTAACAGAACTTCGCCTTAACAATCCGTGGATTCTTTTGTTCCTTCCGGTTGCCGGAATCCTGATTGCCGGTATGTATCGGATCTTCAAAAAAGAGGGGATATTGGATACCAACTGCGTTCTGGAAGGGGTGCAGTCAGATAAAAAAATTCCCTTTGTTATGCTGCCGTTGATTTTTGTCAGCACGGTTTTGACGCATTTGGTAGGTGGTTCTGTAGGCAGAGAGGGAGCAGCGTTGCAATTGGGCGGAAGCATCGGATATCGGTTAGGACGATGGATGCGGCTGAAAAAAGAGACCCTGCATATTATTGTCATGGCGGGGATGAGCAGCGTATTTTCTGCCTTGTTTGGTACGCCGCTGACCGCAACGGTGTTTTCTATGGAGGTGGCAAGCGTAGGTGTGATACATTATGCCGCATTACTTCCTTGTGTAGTGGCATCGGTGGTGGCGTATGAGATTTCTTTGCTGATGGGAATTGCACCGATTCGGTTTGCAAATGTGGTATTTGAACCTGTCACAGCAACTTTGATGGGAAAAGTTGTACTTCTGGCACTCCTTTGTGCATGGGTCAGTATCCTTTTCTGTTCTGTCATTCACAACTGCGAACGCTGCATGAAAAAAAGAATGCCTAACCCTTGGGTGCGTGGTGCAATCGGTGGCGGTGTGATTCTGCTTTTGACCGCTCTGGTTGGGAATCAGGATTATAACGGAGCGGGGATGGATGTGATTGTCCATGCTGTGTCCGGTGATGCAAGATACGAAGCATTTTTGTTAAAAATTGTGTTTACTGCCATTACCATTGGGGCGGGATTTAAGGGCGGAGAGATTGTACCGACCTTCTTTATCGGTGCCACCTTTGGCTGTGTTGCAGGAAACTTTTTGGGTATGGATGCCGGCTTTGGTGCGGCGATTGGTCTGGTCACACTATTCTGCTGCGTAGTTAATTGCCCTCTTGCATCGTTGTTGCTTGCCGTGGAACTGTTTGGAATCCAAGGGATTCTGTTTTTTGCGGTGGCATGCGGTGTGGGATATCTGATGTCAGGAAACCGCAGTCTGTATCACGCGCAGAAAATTATATATTCCAAGCTAGATGATACCTATCTTGACGAATATGCAAAATAAAAGCTGTGGCGTCTGCCACAGCTTTTTGGTTACAGAATGGACTTTCCGCTTAGGTATCCCACTAAGAAAATACCAAACAGAACACCAAATCCCACAAGAAGCGCGGATTTCAATTTGGGATGTTTTTCACTTTCATCTGCCAGAATGATGTAAATGGGGACAATGGTGGTCAGATATCGGGGCAGACTGATAGGCCAGGACATGGAACAGTTCACAAGTACAGATACCAGAATCCAGCAAAGATACATGGTTTTATGCTTATTGATGCCCCAAATCATCAAAGCATAGATGCCAATGAGAATAAAGATTGCTGGAACAAAAGTTGCAAAGAGGAATGGAATATCATAACCGCTCTGGAAGACACCCCAGAGGGTGGAGGCTATCTTATAGAATGGCTGACTGGTCTGGAACCAGATTTCCTTTTCCATGGCGAGAAAATAAAGGGGGTCACCGGTAATCTGATAGTTAATATAAAGATGAATCAGGGTGCCGACGGGGAATAGTAAAATCCAACCACCTTTTTTCAGGATATCGAGCCACACCTGCTTGTTTTTGATATTTCCAAGGAGCCGGGTTTCTTCCAGCAATTCAACGGCGGCAGGGAACACAAGAAAAACACCGATGGAGCGAGAAAGTGCGGAAAGACAGCCGAAAATGCCTGCAAGCCACCAGTCGTGTTTCCGGATATAATAGAGGGTTATCACCGAAGTGCAAAGGAAGACACTTTCGCTCATGATACTGCTGTAAAAGAATCCAAAAGGAAAAATGCAAAGCAGAACTGATGCAGTATGTGCAGTTGAGCGACTGTAATCTATGCACACCAATTTATAAAAATAAACCACCGCAATGGAAGATGCCACGGCTGAAACCAGAAGACCGGAGATCACCGGACTGGGGATGATGTAGTTTACCAAATTCAAGAAGAAAGAATATAACGGAAAGAAAACCAAGGTGGTAAATCTTCCGCTTTCTGTAAATGAGGTGTAGCCGTCTGCAATGCGGACATAGTTGTTGGCATCCCATTGCATCCAATGGTTCAGCCATCCGGCGAAGTCAAAAGTTTTTCCTTGAGCAAAGAAAAGTCCAAAAATCAGCATGCTTGCAATCAGAATAGAAATGCGAAACAGCATGGAATACCCAAAAATTTCGGCACATTCTTTTAAGGATGGCGATGCAGAACCTGTCAGGGTGGGTTCTAACATGGTTTTCGGGAAAGGTACCCCTGCATTTGCAAGCACCCTCCATAATAACAGCAGAAAAATAAAGGATGTCACAAGTACGAGCAAAATTTGAAGAAAAATTGTCATGGTCATCGCTCCGTATTTTTAGAATTTTGTTGTTTTTATTATAACAAAAAGTGTCCAAATGTCAATATAGAGATGTGTTGCATAAAAAATAAGCCCTATGGAATATACTGAACCAAACAGGTATTCCGGAGGTATGATATGAAGCATCAAAATCTGATTTTATGGCAGGGAGCGGGAGTCCTTTTTACGGGAATTTGCGGAGTAATTTTACATTTTCTTTTTGCGTGGACAAATCAATGCGCGCTGGTTGCACCCTTTTCTGCTGTCAATGAGTCAATATGGGAACATATGAAACTGTTGTTTTTTCCTATGCTCCTTTTTGCAATGGCAGAATCCCGGTATCATGCAAGGGAAATTCTTAATTTTTGGTGTATTAAACTGGTCGGTACGGTTTTTGGCGTTGTGTCGATACCCGTATTGTATTATACCCTGAATGGTGCGTTCGGAACCATGCCGGATTGGGTGAATATCGCTATCTTTTTTGTAGCGGCACTTGCGTCTTTTGGGATGGAAACGCGGATGTTCCGAAACGGTGCCCCGTGCTTTTTTAGAGGTGCCGGATGGGCATTTCTTTTGTTGGCAGTGTTGTTTGCGGTGTGGACGTTTTTGCCGCCGCTTTTCCCATTATTTAAAGATCCGATTGCCAATACTTACGGAATTTGAAATGATACAACATCCGACAATAACCGCGTTATTTTGCTGTTTTTCTTCTGCACCATGATTTTTCTTCACACTTTGGACACTTCAGATGGCGGGTAGTTAATGTATGTGCACCGCAAATATAGGCCTTAAACGTTGGTTTGAATAGGTGCCCGCATTTTCTGCATTCATAAACGCCTGTTCCATAGTCAATCTTAGCAGCATAGAAAACCGCAATCAGCACGAAAACCCAGGATAATGCTGTAAACACGATTGCGATTGCAGGATTCAAGATTTTCTCTTCTGCCAGAACAGAACTTATACCAAGCAAAGCGATGCTAAACACAACACCAATTATTGAGAGTATGGTTTTCCTTTTAGTGCTCATTTTACCACCTCATATGGCCAGTCAATAATTCCGCCAAACTCTTTTACATTGGTGTAGCCGAGGTAGGATAGGCTTTCTGCTGCAATTTTGCTTCTTCTGCCGCTGCGACAATATACTAAAATCTGTGCATCTTTATCCGGTAACATTTCCTCTGCCTTGCTTTTAATTTCGGTATATGGGATTAAGATTGCCTTTGGAATGTGCCCCTCGTCAAACTCGTCTTGTTCTCTTGCATCTAAAATGATATGATTTTCTCCTGAATCCATTATCTTTTTGGCATCTTCAGCTGAGATTTGTTTATACATTGCGTTTTCTCCTTTTTCTGTGACTATTATTGATGTCGGCCCGTCTGCTCCGCCGATAATTCCTATACTTGTAGCATCCCCACAAGCGGTCAGGAAGAGACAAGAAATGGCCGATATAATGAAAAATATATTTTTCATAAAATTCACCTTACAATTTTTAGTTCAAACAAGCCGTGGGCATTGCAATAATAATACATTTTTCCGCCACGCATTTGAGGAAAACGAAGTTCTCCGCTTTGCTCCGGATATAATTTTACGGTAAGTACTTTGTCAAAGCGGATATAAGAAATAAAGGAAATATAATGTTCCTTTGTCATAGAATGCGAAAATGTGATATAGAAATCATCTTCGCTCTTTTCAACATTCAATTTGTGCGCTTCATCAGCTTCTTTTGCCACGAGAGGTAAAAGGTTTTCTCCACAGCACACAAATTCAGCATTTTCTGTACTTGTGAGTATATTCCCACACTTTTCGCAAACATAAAATTTTGTATTTTTCACATTTATAACCTCCGATTTTTTGACGTTTCGCCTTTTATGCCTCATTGCAAACCTTTATAATTTTGTCTGCTGCACCATTTGCACCCAAAGAATTCTTAAACCCTTCAGCAATCTTCTTGGCATTTTCTTTATAGGTGCTGTCGCTTAATAGTTTATTGATTGCATTCAAAACGGAATTTCCGTCCGATTTATCAATTTTTATGCCAGCACAAAGCTCCGAAACCCGCTCGGCAACTCCTTTTTGCTCTGATGTTTGCGGTAGCATAACAAGAGGAACCTCAAAATATAAACTTTCGCTGACACTGTTCATTCCGCAGTGCGATACAAATACATCAGCTTTTTCTAAAACGGCAATTTGGTCAACATGTGAATCAATCAATATGTTTTCAGGTAGATTTCCAAGCGACTCTACAGATACCAAATTGCCAACAGACATTATTACTTGATAATTTGTATTCGCCAAGGCAGATATACAGGATTTATAAAAAGGCAGCATGTCATTATTGACCGTTCCCATGGATATATAAATCAGTTTATCTCTGTTTTTCTCTATTTTATCGGTTGCAGGACGAATGGAAGGACCTACAAATGCATATTTTTCCGAAAAAGTCTCTGCACTAGGTTGAAACTGCGCAGAGGTATAAACAACCGTATGGGTGTTATGATCATTGCCGATAATATCAAGGATATTTTTTATGGGATACCCCTTATCTTTTAGCCGTTTGATTTGCTTTGATGTTTTTGGCACCGCGAATAGCATCTTAAACAAATCATTGAAACTTTGTTTCATAATTCTTGCAGAGTGCTGATTAAAGGCAAAAGTTGTTGTTGAAGAAACAAAAGGAATACCAAGTTTCAGTGCAACCGCTTTTCCCCAGATCGCCATGGAATCTGCTACGATACAATCGGGCTTAAGTTCCGCCATCTCTTTGCAAACCTTGTCATCAAGAGCCAATGTGGTATCCACCAGTATCTTTGTAGAGAATGCCAGGTCTTTTCCTACACGGGTAGCGTCTTTGGCACTTAGTTTATGCTCGATATCATAATCATCACAGGATATAAATGTTGCGCCTGCCGACTCAATTTTTTCACGCATCATGTTATATGAATAGTACCAAACCTCGTGCCCGCGAGCAACCAATTCCCGAACAACACCCAAAGTGGGGTTCGTGTGTCCGTGTGCAGGAATACAGAAGAAAACTATTTTTCTCATATTTTTATTCCTCTATTTCAGAAAAAACTTGTTTGATAGTATCTTGTTGTTTTGCTTTAGGAAGAATTGCTACTCCTCGTTCGATATCACCGAGAACCAAAATCTCATCTCCTGGTTGAAAATCAAACATCTCTCTTGCTTCTTTGGGGATAACAAACTGTCCCTTTTCACCGATTTTGACCATCCATGCATATTTTCCATCGAGTATATTCATTTTGACCCCCCCTCGGTATGATTGGTATGAATAATCATACCATGATTTTATATAAATGTCAATAGAGTGAGTGATTTCAAACTCAAAAAAGCATCAGCAATAACTCATTCATTAGTGGACCCAATATAAACAAGGCTTTTGAGAAATCTCAAAAGTCTTGTTTGGCGGAGATGCAGAGATTTGAACTCTGATGTCGGCGTTGCCGACCTACCGCATTTCGAGCTGTTAGACAGTCTTTTTAGAAAGACGAAATAAGCGGAAGTTACAGGAACTTAAAAAACGATAAAAACCGCATAAAATCAAGGCTTTGAGGGCTTAAAAACCTTCAAAGCCTTTGCTGTTCTGGCAGATTTGGTATTGCCACTTTTAAATAGCTTTTTTGGTTTTTCGCTAGAAAAGTGCTAGAAAAATGTTAGAAAAATATACGAAAGAATAAAACAGTTTTGCAGAATAACTTTACCTTAAAAACAAATAATAAA
>JAFYXJ010000004.1 GCA_017546205.1 Clostridia bacterium
TAATTCTGTATTTTCCATAATTATACGCCTGCTTTCTTTTTAAAATTACTTATAATTTTATACCCACTATTTATTCTTTATATCAAACTTTCACCAAGCACACCCAACCACTCTGACCTGATAACATCCAGAAGATTATATTCCCAAATGTTGTAGGTTCAATAGGTTCTTCAAAAATATTTTATATTATATATAGTATTTATAGCATCTCTTATTATTAATAAACCAACTGTCTTAAAAACTGTAGGGTTTAAAAATTTTATATGCATCATCTTTTTTATAAAAACTGTAGTAGTTTTTTATAAAACATGTTGTTTTTGAGAGAGTTCAGTTTCCCGAACTCTCTCCCGTTGAGTACATTAAAAATAGTATAGAAAAGGTGGGTTAGCAATTTGCAGAGCAAAGAACAATTCCAGAAAATTTACAGGTTTTACTTTCTTGCTTCCACCTTTTTTTGCATTCCCTACACGAGTAACCAATGATAAGTTCATAACACTATTGTTTAGTGCATCCCCAGAAATGTGGTCTATTGTTAAAATCGAGCCACTTCCCAAGCAGAATTTAAGAATGTTCAATTTATAGAAGCATAGCATTATTACCTGATGTGCAGGCATCTTAAATGCTTTGCCACCATATTCCTGTAAATACGGCTTGCTGGAAAAAGATACATACTTATATTTTGTTCCATTTTTACCTCCGCTTTTCTTAACATAAGTAGCATCAACCCATTTGCCTAAAAAGAGACTGTCAGCATAGACAGTTTGATATTCTTGGTTATACCATACATTATACCAATCACCATCAAAGCCTTCAAAGTTCGTGATTTTCTTGGTACATCTCAATATTTGACCTGTGTAAGCATTAACGTAGTAAATGTACGGAACTGCATATAAGAAATATTCC
Source organism: Clostridia bacterium (assembly GCA_017546205.1). GTDB lineage: Bacteria > Bacillota > Clostridia > Monoglobales > Monoglobaceae > Ructibacterium. The sequence continues at coordinate 904 of JAFYXJ010000004.1, forward strand.
CCTTCTTTAAATTCAAAGATATTCCTGCTAATTTTATAAACAGCCTTAAATCTGCGTTGCAATCCCGCTTCTTGAAAAAGGCCTGCATTGAAAGCGGCTTCAAGAGCAAGATATATAGGTGTTTTTTTACCGTAAATGTATCCATCTGTTATCATTGCTCTATCTATACCTGTGTTTACAAAATCAAAGGCTTTAATAAGTCTTTTTGTTGTTTGTGCAAACTCTTCAAGCAAACCTTCTGTTTCAATTTTTCTTATTTTTTTAACGCAACCAACATAATCTTCTATTGCTTTTGCTAATATAGGCTTGTCATACAAAAAACCTGTATAAAGCATATCGTCTGAACCCAACATTTTTAAATATTTCTTTGTTTCTCTTCCTGCCTTAGCAACTAAACTTTCACCAGTTTCATTACATCTGAACTTTATATCCATAGTACATTAACCCCTCAATCTTTATTAATTTTCCACCGCAAATGCGGCATTTTCTTTTGCTGCCAACATCAAGAGTGCAGCAATCTTCACATACCTTAACCGCTTTCCCATAGGGATACTTTACATTTTTCTTTTTCATCGCCGCCACCACCTTTATCTATACCCAAGATAGTCGTTTACGGCTTCCATAGCCTCATCTTTAATCAGTTCTGTTAAATCCTTTAAAATCTCATTAACTTTATCCGACTTATCAGAACCCAAAGCGATAACTTTATGCTTAATGTCATCAATTTTGCCTATCTTATAACCATCAATATAAATATCTTCTTCAATTTCATCGTGAGCAACTTGAATACCTTTTTTGAAGCCAACTTCGTATCCATTGTCAAATGCTTCGTCAAAACAATCATAATCTTCGCAATCATCTTCAAAATCTTCATTATAAATTATTCCTGTGTCAACAAGGTCGCCTCTTTTTGCTAAATCAAACATACTTTCCATACCTTTGCAGTAGCCTTTATAATAGTCATCACTATCACTTGGTAAACGCTCGATGTCAAAAGGGAAATTGTCACCATAATCTTTTTCACAATCACACTTATAACATCTACCATTTAAAATGTGAACTTCTTTGCTAAACATACTATCTCTCATTGCTTTTTCCTCCAGTATTTACATTAGTCTTTTCGTCCTGAACTGAATAACTCTCCAGATGCTCACTTAAAACATACCTAATATACGAACTCATAGAAAGTCCTTTTGAGTAAGCGTACTTTCTTATTTGTTCTTTCTTTTCCTTTGGTATGCGTAACTTTAGGTGAGCATTCTTAACTTCATTAGTCATCCTAAAACCCCGCAATCATAATAAATTAAATATTTTAACTATCACTTTAAATTATATTTTTATGCATCGAAAAACCGTATGTCCCCCCAATGTTGCCACAACTGTAGAAATGTTTTTTGAGCAATAGATAATGCCCGATGGCAAATTGCCATCGGGCATTATTATGTGTTATGTAAGTAAGTATGGTGGTAGAGGATTACCTTCATGATAGAGAAGGAGTGCTTGGTCAAAAAGAATGACGGCTTTTTCCAGAGAAACAGTATCGGATTTTCCTTTATAATCTTTCTTTATTTCAGATATAAGCATATATAGGGTTTCCCATTCTGGCTCGAATTCTCTGTAACGCCTATACCCATGTTGAATTCGGAACTTCGTGTGTTTTATAATAAAGTCTTGAAAGCAGCAGGTAGGCAAGGATTTATCTTTCTGTTTCACTCCTTTATGATAAGTATGTTGTAGAACTTCAAGTGCGGGGTAAGTAAAGGTGTAATCATCCAAATTTTCGTAATCATCAAAATCGAACATACTCACACCTCAAAATCTTCGGGTTCATATCTCTCACCCAAAAGCATCTCTCTCCACGCTCGGTTCAGTACAGAAAAGGTTGCGTCAAAGGTCAGCATCTGCTGCAACTCCATTAGGCTGTCTATTGGTTGCAAGATGCTCTGGTCTAACATCACTCTCTGTGCTGGTGTCAAACTCTGCATAAGTGCAGTTACCGCGTCATCCAACTGTGCTTTCGTTCTTTGGTACTCGAAGTTCAGGTGTGGGGTGCTGTTTTCTTTTACTTCACACCATAATATTTCTTTTACGCTCATATAATCACGTCCTTTTTTTAGTATAGGGTCTCAATTGTATCGTATACGGACTTCTGAAGTCAAGAAAAAAGGAATACAATGAAATAATCATCATATTCCTTAATTTCTCATATCATTTTGTAGTGTTTTAGCGCTTCTAAAATTGCTTCTTCTTTTTCGGGAGGGCAGAGGGGAACTCTTGTTCCTTTTTTGCTTACATTATAATTTTTGCCCATTGGCAAACCCATCTTTTGTTTGACCTGTGCTATATATAAACTTGAAACTTTGAACCCAAATGCTCTTTTTACATAGGTTTTGATTTCTTCATAGGTTGCCTTTGCTTCAGCAGAGGTCAACGCCAAGTCTTCTGCATTTAACTCAACTTGAACCACATCATCTGGTTTGAGTTGGGATAACATGACAACAGTCTCTACATGCTCAGTTCTCGGGAACATGTTGACCGGAACCACCTTTTTTACAAAATAGCCGTGCTCTGTCAGATATTTCAAATCCCGTGCAAGGGTAGAGGGTTTGCAGGACACATAAACAATCCTCTCCGGCTGGACTTGCGAAACTGTTTGTAATAAACTCTCCTCGCAGCCTTTGCGGGGAGGATCCAGAATCACCACATCCGGTCTGCCATGTTCTTTAACCAGAACCGGTGCCAGTTCTTCTGCCTTACCGCAATAAAATTCAGCATTTTCAATATCGTTGAGCGTAGCATTTTCTTTGGCGTTCTCTACGGCATCGGGGATAATTTCCACCCCGATAACCTTTTCTGCTTTCTCTGCCATAAAAAGTCCAATGGTGCCAATACCGCAATACAAATCCCACAAGGTCTCTTTTCCGGTCAGTCCGGCAAATTTTTTCGCAATCTCATATAACCGCAAAGTGGCAGAGGGATTCACCTGATAAAAGGACAAAGGCGAAATTTTGTACTTTACTCTGCCAAGGGTATCCAACAAATATCCCTGTCCCCACAGCACCTTGTTTTCTCTGCCCAAAACAACATTGGTCTTTTTTCCGTTGATATTCTGTATAATACCGGAAATGGGAATCCCTGTTCCGGTCAGCATCTCAATCAATTCTTCTTTTTTGGGCATTGCCTGCTCTGCTGTAACAATGGTTACCAGAATCCCGCTGGCACCGCTTCGGGTATAAATATGACGAACACAGCCTTTTCCCGTTGCCTCATCATACGCGGAGACACCATTTGTCTCCATCCATTGTTTGACGTTGCGGACAATGGTTTCATTCCATTCTCCCTGAATCAAACAATCTTCCATAGGAATTACGCTGTGACTGTTCCTGCGATAAAACCCAATTCCCTCCGGTGTAACCGGAAACTGCGCCTTATTTCTGTAACGGGTTTCTCCCGATGCCAGGCGGACGGATTCTGCATCCACATCCAGTTTTCCGATGCGGTGCAAACAGTCATTCACTTTTTGTTGTTTATAGGAAAGTTCTGCATCCATATCCAGATGCCAGAGTTGACATCCTCCGCACTGGTAAAAATACGGGCATTCCGCCTTTCTTCGATGCTCCGACGGGGAGAGAACTTCCAGAAGTTTTCCGTAGGCATAGGTTTTCATCACCTTGACAATCAGCACCCGCACCCGTTCCCCTACAATGGTATACGGAACAAATACGGCCATTCCTTCTGCCTTGCCTACGCCGTCACCTTCATCGGTCATACCGGTAATTTCAATTTCGTAAATTTCGTTTTTCTGCATGTTACTGCACCCTTTCCTACAGTTCCACCCTCCATTGCATTGCTTTAGAAAGGGTTACCTCATCGGCAAATTCCAATTCACCCCCCACGGGAACCCCATGGGCAATTCGTGTCACCTTGACGCCGAACGGCTTAAGCAGTTTGGAAATATACATTGCCGTGGTCTCCCCCTCCAGATTGGGGTTGGTTGCCATAATCACTTCCTGAATCTCCGATGTGCTGACACGGGTAACCAGTTCCTTGATGCGGATATCCCCCGGTCCAATATTGTCCATAGGAGAAATGGCTCCATGAAGCACATGATACACACCCTTAAACTCATTGGTACGCTCCATCTGCAGTACATCTTTCGGGCTCTCCATGACACAAATCACCGATTTGTCTCTGGCAGGGTTGGCACAAATATTGCAAACCTCTTTATCCGAAAGATTCTGGCACTCTTTGCAATAGCATAGAGATTTCTTGGCATGAACAAGAGCATGAGCAAACTTCTCTGCTTTTTCCAAAGGTTGGTTTAACACATGAAATGCCAAACGCTGGGCAGTTTTGCTGCCAATGCCCGGCAGCTTTTCAAATTCTTCAATCAATTCCTGTAACGGTACCGCAAAATACTCCATCAGGATCCTCCTTAATAAATCTGCAGTTTGTCCTTAAGTCCGGAAAACCGCCGTTGTATATTATCATTATCCACAAATCCTTTGATATACTCCTCCTGTCCTACCAGTACCACCAACTGCTTGGCACGGGTGATGGCAGTATACAAAAGATTTCTCGTCATCAAAAGTTTGTGAGTCTCAAACATGGGCATAACCACCACATCAAACTCACTGCCCTGACTTTTATGTACCGTCACCGCATAGGCAAGTTCCAATTCATCCAGAAGCAAAAAGTCATATTGCACCAGTTTATCGTCAAAAACGACGGATACTTTCTGGGCACGGCTATCAATTTCAGTAATGAATCCCACATCTCCATTGAATATACCAAGACCCTTTTCTCCGTCGCTGAGCCGTTCCCACTCCTGCTGATAGTTATTCTTTATCTGCATCACCTTGTCACCCTCCCGAAAGACGCATCTTCCGGTGAGTTTTTCGGCTTTATCGGGGCTTGCCGGATTCAGGGCATCCTGCAATACAGCATTCAGGTTTTGTACCCCAATCAAAGATTTTCGGGTGGGGGTAAGCACCTGAATCTGAGATAGATTGGTAAGTCCGTACGCCTTAGGAAGCCTTCTTGCGCACAAGTCTGCGATGGTTTCCGGCAAAGAGAGCGGATCCTCTCTTTGTACCAGAAAAAAGTCATTATCTTTGTCATTCATCAAAGGCATTTCCCCATGGTTGATACGGTGGGCATTGACCACAATCATACTCTCTCTTGCCTGACGGAAAATCTCAGTCAGACGGATACAAGTCAGGGTGTCGCTGTCAATGATATCTTTCAACACATTCCCTGCGCCCACCGATGGAAGTTGGTCGCTGTCACCTACCAGAACAATCCTTGTCCCACGGGAAACTGCGTCCAGAAGGCTGTTCATCAGCAAAATATCTACCATTGACATTTCATCCACAATCAGTACATCACAGTCCAGCGGATTCTGGCTGTTTCTGGCAAACTGCATTCCCACCTCGTCAATGCCGGGGGTAATCTCCAAAAGTCGATGAATGGTTTTGGCTTCTAAACCGCAAAGTTCTGTCATACGTTTTGCCGCCCGTCCGGTGGGGGCTGCCAGCATAACCCGTTTTCTGGTGCGTTCCATCAAAGCAATGATGGTACGGATGATGGTGGTTTTTCCCGTACCCGGGCCGCCGGTAATGACCATGGCAGAATTTTCAAAAACAGCCTGAACCGCCTCATACTGCGCTTCAGCAAGTTGAATCCCGGTTTCTGCCTCCACCTCTTCAATCAGAGTTGCAACCTCCTGCATGTCCACATCAAAAACCAGTTGGGACATTTCCAGAATCCGTTCTGCCACATTCTTCTCCGCATCATAAAACAATTTTAAATAAAGAGCGTCATATTCTCCCATGTTATTGAGTATCAACTCTTTTTCCAACAACATACGGGAAACCGCTTCCTCTGCCGCAAGTTTTTCAATTTCCAAAAACTGTGCCGCCTGTCCTACCACGGTACTTCTCGGCAAGAAAGTATGTCCGCTCAGGTATCCGATTTGTTGCATCAAATACCGGATACCGGAAGAAACCCGCTCAAAGGAGGTTTTCTCTATCCCGATTTCTTCCGCCATTTTATCCGCAGTCTGAAAAGTGATACCATCCACCCGATCTGCCAGAATATATGGATTCTCCGTCGCAAGCCGAACGGTGCTGACGCCAAACAGTTTGTAGGCTTTTACCGCCGCCGATGGCGAAATTCCATAGCGTTGGAAGAACATTACAACCTCCCGCACGCCAATCAGTTCTACATATTTTTTGTAAATAGCATCTACCTTTTTCTTGCTTAAACCCGGAATTACCAAAAGTTTGTCCGGTTCATGCTCTATCACGTCCAAAGCGTCTGCACCAAACAATTCCACGATTTTTCGCGCGGTGGCTTTACCGATTCCCGGCAACAATCCCGATGCCAGATATTTTTCGATTTCTGTTTCTGTCGAGGGCATTCTCCGCTCATAATATTCCACTTTGAACTGGTCACCATATTCTACATGGGTCACCCATTCACCGTGAACCAGAATAGATTCCCCTTCTGTCAAGTTGGGCATATATCCAGTCAAGGTAATCAACTGTCCGCCGCTTGAAATATCGCAAACCGTATAGCCATTCTCACTGTTTTCGTAGATGATTTCTTCGACAGTTCCCTCCATCTGTATCACGAGAATCCCCCCTTTCTGTCTGATATTAAAATTTTATCACAAAGGAGATAAATAATCAAGATTGGATTCCTGTAAATACCAAAAAATTCCCCTCGGCTGATGCCAAGGGGATTCTCTTAAAATTGACTCAATAACTGTGCTTTTTTCGCACTCTTTTCTCCATAATACGCAGAACGAATCTGGGAAACCAAACTCATATCACCGCCGGTTCTCTCCAATTCAGCCTGAATCTGGGAAAGAATGCTTGCCATCTGTCCATCGCATTGGGCCTCCAGCCCTCCTGCAATGGACATGTATTTTTTTGCAATGCTTTCTTTGCTGATTTTTCCGCCGCCGTTGATATATTCTTGCTTGGCCTGACCTACCAATCCATTCAATTGTCCGGTAAAATTGGACCGTATGACATAGATTTGTGCAATCAGGTTATTCAAAGTCGAGTTTTCTTCCGCCGGCTCCGTCGCGTCCGTTGTTTCTGCCTTTCCGGTAATTATGGCAATAGCCTCATCGGCAGTCATGGTACCATCTTTCAGCATTTGTTCCTGCTCTTCGGTTAGAGGATTCACCTGAAGTTCCGGATCCACCTCCGAAAGTTTTTCCAGAAGTTCCTTTTCTTGTTCTGCAAGTTTTTCTGTAATTTCTTCTTCTGTAGAAGTCAATCCGGTAATCAATGCGCTGATATTATTTCTTTGCCAATAAGCAAGTCCGCTCAACAAAAGCAGAAATATAATCACAATTGAAAGAACAACCCATCTTTTTTTCATACTAGACACCTATTCCTGCACAGCGGCAATCTGCTCCTCCTCAGTTTTTCTTACATAGGTGGGAACAACTTTTGCAACGGCATTTTTTACCGCTTCATTGTCGTTAGTTTCCAATGCCTGTTTCAGGGTGTCCAGATGTTCTTCCAGTTTCTCCATACTGTCAAAGAACGGCTGTCCGATATAAATCTGGGCATGAGCAGTCTTTTTCAAGCCTTCCTCTTCCATTAAAAGTTCTTCATACAGTTTTTCGCCGGGACGAAGTCCGGTAATCTGGATTTTAATATCCTTGCCTTCCTTTAATCCGGAAAGACGAATCAGGTTCTTTGCCATATCATAGATCCTGACAGGTTCACCCATATCCAGAACAAATATTTCACCGCCGCTTGCATAGGTTGCTGCCTGAAGCACCAATTGCGCCGCTTCCGGAATGGTCATAAAGAAACGGGTAATATCCGGATGGGTAACGGTGATAGGTCCTCCTCGACGAATCTGCTGTTTGAATCTTGGCAAAACAGAACCATTGGAATTGAGCACATTACCAAACCGAACTGCCACAAACTCCGTTTCACTCTTGGTCTGCATTGCCTGAATAATCATTTCACAGACACGCTTGGTAGCACCCATGACATTGGTGGGGTTCACCGCTTTGTCCGTAGAAATCAATACAAATCGTTTTGCGCCGAACATATCTGCACAGCACGCAGTATTGTAGGTACCAAAAACATTGTTTTTGACCGCTTCCATAGCATTGTTTTCCATCAAAGGAACATGCTTATGCGCCGCTGCATGAAAAACAATGTGAGGACGATATGTGGCAAACACCTGTTCCATCCGGTTTCTATCCCGAACTGAGGCAATCACCACGTCCACATCACAATTCGGAAAATCATCATGCAGATTATTTTCCAGATCAAATGCGTTATTTTCATAAATATCAAGAATGACCAGTTTTTTAGGAGCAAATCTTGCAATCTGCCGGCAAAGTTCTGAACCAATAGAACCACCTCCGCCGGTTACCATGACCACCTTATCCGTGATATCTTCCTGAATGGCACTATTATCCAGTTTCACGGCAGGGCGGGCAAGCAAATCCTCCACTTCCACTTCTCGGATGAAATCGACGCTCTTCTTCTTTTCCAAAGAATCTGCAATACCGGGGAGAATTTTAATTCTGCAAGGTTGCTGACTGCAAAGTTCCAGAATTCTCTTCTTTTCTGCAGGCTCTACCGAAGAAATAGCAACAATAATTTCCTCCGGTTTCAACCATCCAACCAATCGAGGAATCTGATTGGTATTGCCGATTACCTTATGTCCATAGATAATCATTTTCTGTTTTTGGGGATCGTCATCAATGAACCCAAGAATGTGATAATTTAAATCCGTATTACTGGCAATATCTTTTGCCAATGTAACGCCAAGTTCCCCGGCACCGACAATCAGCACCGATTTGGGATTTTCCCGTTGGCTTCTGTTCAGCGCCATACGGACGATTTTTCCCATAATGCGAATCGCCATACGCACGCCAACTACGGCAAACATAGCAATCAAAGTGGTAAAAAGACTTTCTTTCAAAAAGAAACCTTCTGTGGGATGTGCGACAGATAACAAATCGGTCAAAAAGCCTGCACAAAGACATGCCGCCGTCACTCTTAAATATTCCCGTGTACCTCCATACACCCAGTAAACACGGTAACAACCAAACATGTAAAGAAATCCTGTAAATGCAAAAACTGTCAAAATCACCATGTTCCAACTGGACAAAATAACAGTAAGTCCCAGTTCAACACGGTACATCATCAGAATGGTAAGTACGTACGAGCAAATAATCAGGAAGATATCTCCAATAAAAAGATACCGGTTCCGTACAATATTCTGTAGCGTTTTCATTCGTCCCTCTCCTTTAACATTCATTCAAAATTCGGGTCTCCCATGTTGCCAGATGCTCATCCAATTCCTTGACATATCGCTTGCTCATATATTTCATAACGATCGAAAGATTGGGTGAGCGCCGTTCCAAATTGTGACAATCAGAACCAAATATTTGCACACTCTCATTTCTCATCAACTTAATCGCCTTTCCCTTCTTCCATCCGGAAAAGGCTTCTGCATTCATTTGGAGCACTGCGCCTTCTTTGCGCAACCGATGTATCCATTCCCGGTTCTTACCTATGTAGTAATAACGCTCAATATGCGCCAATACCGGAGTAATGTTACATTCACTCATCAACCGGACCATATCATTGTAATAACTAACGGTCAATTGTTCCATAGATGGTTCAATCAACAGATATCTGCTTTTCCCTATGCAAAGCTTCTCAATCCCGTCAATCTGGTGTAAAGACAGTCCACAATATAAAACCTCTGCTCCCGGAATAATCGTAAAGGTTCCACCTATTGCTTCATTCAATTTAGCCATTGCCGCATCCCGCCGTGCCAGAAAACTTTCAATGCTCTCCAGCCGTAAATCAAAATGGGGCGTTGCCATCACAGTATCCACACCATAATTACGCATTAGTTCCAACATCTTCAATGATTGCTCCACACTTCTGCTTCCGTCATCCATTTCAGGAAGAATATGGGTGTGAAAATCAACCATTTTTCAATTTCTCCTCCAACTTGGGAACTTTGGAACCATATCCGTAATAACCATAGTAGCCGTAATAACCATAGTATTTTCTAAAAATGCCTTTGCGTTTCTTACTGGAAGAAAGGTCAGCATCATTAAACAGAATCCCCAGAATACGTGCTTTTACAAACTGTAATTGCTGAATTGCCTCTGCCAGTTCATCCTTTCCGGTTTTTCCCTGACGGACAATCAACAATACGCCATTTGCTTTTACCGCAAGCAACGATGCATCGGTAGCAACATTGACCGGTGGGGTATCAATAAAGACATAATCATACATCTCGCTCAGACTCTTCAGAACCTCATCCATCTTTTCTGAAACAAGCAATTCTGCAGGATTGGGAGGGATATCACCGGAATAAATAATATCCAAATTGGGGAACTGATTATGATGAATAACTTCAGAAAGCGTATTCAGGTTTACCAAAACATTACTGATGCCCGGTGTACCCTTTTCCTGACAAAGTCTTGCCACGTTGGGTTTTCTCAGGTCACAGTCAATGACGCACACCTTGGCACCAAGTTCAGCAAACGTGATGGCGGTATTCAAGCAGTTTGTAGTTTTTCCCTCCGATGCATCAGAACTCGTAACCACAATCATTTTTCCGCCTTCTTCGGTCAAAGAGAAAATCAAATTGGTGCGTAAAGTTTTATATGCTTCCTTTACGAAAAAAGAACTCTTTTTAGATAGCAGTTTCTCGCTTGCGCCGCCTTGTTCTTTTTCTTTACGCTTAAAAAGTTTTTTAATTTTACGAACTCGTTTTCCTATGCTCATTTCTCAAATTCCGCCTTTCTGTACAATAAAATAATTATATCATATCAATAAGGAAAAAGTCAATAGAATCTCTACTGCCGTTTCCCTTTGAACAGCGTTCCCACCTGTTTCCCGTCAATTACATCATAAAGCAATTCCGGCGTATTCCCATTGGCAATGATCATATCGATCCCAACTTCGCCTACCAACTCCGCCGCATTCAGTTTGGTTCGCATTCCTCCGGTCCCCCGTCGAGTGCCCTCTCCTCCTGCACAAGCTCGAATTTCCTCGGTAATTTCTTCTACAACCTCAATGAGTTTCGCATCTTTTTGGGCGGGATTTCCGTCATAAAATCCGTCAATATCCGATAAAATAACCAAAAGGTCTGCATCTACTAATTTTGCCACATAGGCAGATAAGGTATCATTATCTCCAAATTCAATCTCATAGGTGGAAATAACATCATTTTCGTTCACAATAGGAATAACCCCATATCCGATCATGGTCTCAAAGGCATTTTTTGCACTTTCATATCTGGTTTCATGATCCAGCACAAATTTCGTCAAAAGAACCTGTCCCGTATTATATCCGTATTCCTTAAAGAACTTTTCGTAAATTGCGACCAAACTCGCCTGACCAATAGCGGCAAGTGCCTGTTTTTGTCTGGTGTCTGCAGGCTTTTCAGAAAGTCCCAGTTTTCCAACGCCAACGCCAATGGCACCGCTGGAAACCAGAACAACCTCCATCCCCATATTCATAAGATCCGCCAGAACTCGTACCAATGCCTCTAACCGTTTCAGGTTGATTGCACCAGTATCATGGGTCAGGGTGGATGTTCCCACCTTAACTACAATACGTTTTTTCTTGTTCATCCATTCTTCCCCCCGGAATTATGTATATCTTTTTTAGTATAGCAACTTTCTTTTATTTTGTCAAGGAAAGCAGGGTTGTAAAAAACCTTGACTTATCCAAAAAAATGTGATTAGATATGTATAATATTACAACATTGGAAAGTGAAATCAGTTATGCAAATTGGTTCTATTCTTCTTGACAACAATCTAGTGCTTGCTCCCATGGCAGGAGTTACGGATAAGGCCTTCCGCATTACGGCAAAGCCTTTTGGCCCTGCTCTGATGTATACGGAGATGGTTTCCGGAAAAGGCTTACACTATCAGAACAAACGAACCGGAAATCTTCTGGAAGCCGTCCCCAAAGAGGCTCCTGTGGCAGCGCAAATTTTTGGCCATGACCCTGATATTATGGCATCGGTAGCAGAAGATGCTCTTAAACACGGAGCGGTGATGTTAGACATCAACATGGGATGCCCCGCCCCAAAGATCGTCAACAACGGCGACGGCTGTGCGCTCATGAAAAATCCTGCTCTTGCAGGAAAAATCATTTCCGCGGTCAGCAAAGCAGTATCTGTTCCGGTTACTGTGAAATTCCGGATGGGTTGGGATGACGAGCAAATCAACGCTATAGAATTTGCAAAAATTGCCGAGGCAAATGGCGCTTCCGCCGTAACCGTACATGGAAGAACCCGGATGGCTTTCTATAGCGGAACCGCGAACTGGGACATCATCCGCAAGGTAAAAGACGCAGTTTCCATTCCGGTTATCGGAAACGGAGATATCGTCGACGGCGTTTCCGCAAAAAAAATGCTGGATACTACCGGATGCGATGGGTTGATGATTGGCAGAGCCGCCCAGGGAAACCCATGGATTTTTAAAGAAATTCTTCATTATCTGGAAACGAGCAAACTTCTCCCTCCTCCCTCTTTGGCAGAACGGGTTTCAGTTGCACGTTCCCACCTTGATCTTCTGGTACAATATAAGGGAGAACATCGAGGTATTCTGGAAGGACGAAAACACATGGCATGGTATTTTCGCGGTGTTATCGGTGGTGCTAGATTGCGTGACCGTATTAATAAGGTCTGCAGTCACGGAGAAATGATAGAGATTCTTGACAAAATAGAATCTGAAAATTGGGATTAAACATCTGTCCAATCATAGATGGGTTCATGATGGTAGACGCATTTTTGTGTCTACCATCATTTTTTTATAAAGAAAACTGCCTGCTTGAGCAGGCAGTTTTGAAAATTTTTTCTATAAAGTATTGACTACTGCACGTTTAAGGCATCATCACTTTTTTTACTTCTTCATAAACGAGTTTTAAGGAAAATTCGGTTCCGGTATAAATCCGATCCGCCAGCAATGCCTGATAAATCAGCATTCCCATCCCATTCAGAGTGCTAAGTCCCAGTTCCTCCGCTTTGGCAAGCAATGCCGTCTTGGGTGGATTGTAAATCAAATCGGTGACCATGGCATTCTTAGGTAAGCATTCCAGAAACGTCAGGTCAGAAAAATCCTCCTTAACCCCATGCATGCCCAAGGGGGTTGCCTGCACCAGAATCTGACAATCCTGACAACTTTCGCAAAGTTCTTTTTGCTTCAGTGTCCCCGCAGAACCAATGCCGGAAAGGGGTTCTGCAATTTCCTCCGCTTTCTCCAAAGTCCGGTTCAGGATACGGATTTTTTTTGCACCTGCATCCTTTAGGGCAAGTGCCAATGTGCGAACCACACCGCCGGCACCCAGAATCAAAACATTGCTGTCTTTCACCTGACAGCCGGCATCACTTACCGCCTGAATATATCCCTCTGCATCGGTGTTAAACCCGTACAGTTTCCCCTCTTTTACCAGAACGGTATTGACTGCACCAAACCGTTTTGCCGCATCATCCATTCCTGAAAGATATGGCAAAATATCCACCTTATGAGGCATGGTCAGATTAAATCCGTTCAAGCCCTTTTCTATTGCATAATCAAGAAAAGATTGAAGTTCCCCTTTTTTTACCCGGATCCGTTCATAGGAACAGGGGATACCCAACGCAGAGAACGCTGCCCCATGCACCTGAAGAGAACAACTGTGGCTGATGGGATCTCCGATGACCGCAAGGTTAAGCATCTGCTTTCACTTCCTCAAGAAGATAGTCAAGGGCAAGGGTATACCCACGGAAACCCAGACCGCAAATCTGTCCGATACAAGCCGGTGCTGTGACTGACTTGTGCCGGAACTCCTCCCGCTTGTGGATATTGCTGATATGCACCTCAACAGTGGGAAGTCCTACTGCCAGAAGTGCATCAAAAATTGCATAGCTATAATGCGTATACGCACCCGGATTGATGATAATGGCATCATAATTACCAAGGGCATGATGAATAAAATCAATCATTTCGCCCTCACTGTTGCTTTGCAGAACAACTGCCTCGCAACTCCGTTCTTCCGCATAGGATTCCAAATATTGTTCCAAATCCATATAGGTCTTTGCCCCGTAAACCTCCGGTTCCCGAACACCCAGCATATTCAGATTCGGTCCGTTAATTACCATAATTTTCATACGTTTTCACCTCATTGATTATTGTTTTCAGAACATCTTCCATGTTTCCCTGATTACAGACGATGATATCCGCCCATTTCCGGTAAAGGCTGACCCGCTCCTTGTGGAGTCGGAGCAATCTATCTTTCCCCTCTTGCAAAAGGGGTCTTGTTTCCGTGTGAATATCTTCCATAATGGATGTAACAGGGCGGTCCAGAAACACCACCAATCCCTGCTTGGCAATGGGATAATTTTCTTCCTGTGTGACAATACCTCCGCCGGTAGCAATCACCTGTCCCCTGCCCACGTTTTGGGAAAAAGCTTCGGTTTCCCGTCCGCGAAACCCTGCTTCTCCCTCACGGGCAAAGATGTCCGAAACGGTGATCCCTGCACTTTCCTCAACGGCTTGATCCAAATCCAGAAAGGGAATATCTAGTTCTTTTGCCAAACGCTCCCCCAAGGTGGTTTTTCCACAGCCGGGCATGCCAATCAGAATCACATCTTTTTTCATGTATCTTCCGCCTCTTTTCCCCGATAGTTTCCAAGCAGGGTAAAGGCCTCCGTGCCTTCAATTACCGAATCAGTAACCTGACGCACCGCAGGAATCAGCAGATTCCCCGAATAGTCTGCCAGAAACATGTAGGCAAAAGGCTGTTCAGGAATGGGTCTGGATTCCAATTTTAATAAATTCAATCCCGCACGGGCAAACAATGCAAGCAAACGGTGAAGCTGTCCACTCTCATGTCGCAGCGTAAAGGCAATACTGATTTTATCACAGACCTCATCCACCTCCGGCTGTTTTGCAATGACAGCAAATCGGGTGGTATTGACACCGCTGTTATTAATATTTTCTGCCAGCACAGTAAGTCCCAGTCGTTCTGCGTTGGTTTTGGACGCGATGGCAGCACAGGACAGATCCTGTTTCTCTGCCACAGCCTGAGCGCTCATTGCGGTACTGTAATATTCTTCGCATCGTACCTCGCTAAGGCTACGCAAAAATTCTCCACATTGCAGGATGCCCTGTTGATGGGAATACACCGTTCGGATATCTTGAATCGTGGCACCGTCAATTCCCAGCAAGCAATGGCGAATTGCAATTTTTTCTTCCCCAACAATGTAGTATTTGTGTTTGAGCAAAAGTTCGCTGACCTCTAAAATGGTACCCGTAGAGGAATTTTCCAAAGGCAACACCAGATAATCCGCATCATTATTGGTCAAAGTGTCAAATGCATCGGAAAAAGTTCCGGCAGAAATCCGCTTGCATTCTTTTCCAAAATAGGAAATTGCTGCTTCTTCGCTGTAAGAACCCTCATTTCCATAATAACAAACAATGGGATTGGGTTTTCTGGTCCGTCGGTCTTTTAAGATGGTTTCTATCCGCATCCGGTCCTGTTCACCGGTAAGTTCTCTGGTCTGCCGAACTCTGCTAATTGCCATGACAGCATGAAAAAAGTCATAGACTTCGTTTTTCATGTCATCGCCGTAACCCAGTTCTGCCAGAAGTTCCAGTTTGTTTTTAAGCACCTGACTTTCTCTTTGGGCGTCCAGAACCGGCATCCCGATTCCCCGTTTATATTCTGCAACCTGACTGCAGACCTCCATCCGTTCCAGAAATATCGGAAGTAACTGTCGATCAAGGCTGTCAATCTGCTGCCGGAGTTGTTCCAATTCATTCATGGGTCTTCCCCCTTACAAAATCATATCCAGAAGGGCAATTGCCGTTCCTGCTTCCACCACGCTGACTGCACGGTGGACAATACAAGGGTCATGTCTTCCCTGCACTGAAAATTCAATGTTTTCCATGGTTTTCAAATTCACAGTTTCCTGCTTTTTACCAATGGACGGCGTGGGTTTGATTACGACCCGAAACACCAACGGCATCCCATTGGTAATACCGCCGTTAATACCGCCGTTGTGATTGGTTTTGGTACGCACCGTCCGGTCAACCACCTCAAATGCATCGTTGGCACAGGAACCTTTCATAGACCCAAGGTTGAACCCGTCGCCGAATTCAATACCTTTGACTGCCGGAATAGAAAACATCATAGAAGAAATCCGGCTTTCTACCGAATCAAAAAAGGGGTCCCCAATCCCTGCAGGCAAACCAATCACACCGCATTCCACCATCCCGCCTATGGAATCCTTATCTCTTTGTGCGTCCAGAATTTGTTTCTGCATCGACTCTCCTGCTCTGCTATCAAGTACCGGAAATTCCTGGTTTGCAGAAAGCAACAACGTTTCCTTATCAAGATTCACCTTGTCAAACGGTGTATCGGCTATCTCGCCAATCTGCGAAATGTGTGCCCCTACAAAAATTCCTTTCTCTTTCAAAATCTGTTTGGCAACCGCACCGGCAAAGACCAACGGAGCCGTAATCCGTCCGGAGAAATGCCCTCCTCCACGATAGTCATGGCTTTCCCCGTATTTGCAAAATCCGGTGAAATCCGCATGTCCGGGACGTAACAGTTCCGGCTGATAATCTTTAGAACGGGTATCTGTATTTTCTATCATCACAGTCAGGGGTGTGCCTGTGGTTTTCCCATCAAAGAAGCCCGATACAATCTGCACATCATCTTCCTCATTTCTGGGGGTAGATAACGGAGATTTACCCGGTGCCCGACGTGCCATCTCCTGACGGATTTTCTCAAGATCAAGACTGATTCCGGACGGAACACCGTCAAGGATAATGCCAATAGCCTTACCGTGGGATTCTCCGAAAATACTCAATCGAAATTTGGTTCCCCAACTGTTCATAGTTCTTCCTCCGTAATGATATCCTTTCCGCCAAGCAATGTTCTCGGTCCTGTCGAAAGGTTTTGGTAAATTTCAAAAAAATCAGGGTAGGATTTTGTCACCGCAGATTTTGCGTCGCAGATGGTAACCGTCCCCTCTGCACGGCACGCCGCAATGGCAGAAGCCATAGCAATCCGATGGTCATTCCAGGAAGAAACAGTCGTGGATTTTGCCGCCTGTGTTCCCTGAATCCTGAGAAAATCCGCTCCCTCAAAAATATCGATTCCCATCTGTCGAAGTTCTCTTGATGTTGCCGCCAGACGGTCGCTTTCTTTCATCCGGAGCCTTCCCGCTCCATATATCAGGCTTTCTCCCTGGCAAAAGGCGGCAAGCACCGCCAAAATCGGTACCAAATCCGGAATTTCTCTGGCATCTGCCTGAAATCCGTGCATACACGCTGTACGCCGGACTTTCAAAGTACCGTCATGCATGGTTTGTATTTCCGCTCCGGTTTCCCGAATAATATCCAGTATTTTTTTATCTCCCTGCAAACTGTCAGGATTCAGTCCGGAAACGGCAATGTCACAGCCCAACGCATCTGCCACAAGAAAAAATGCCGCCTGAGAATAATCTCCCTCCACGGTATAGTCTTTTGGCTGATATTGCTGGTTCCCCGGAATCACAAAACGCCGGTAGTTGTCGTGATGGATTTTGATGCCAAAATCCTCAAGCACCTGCAAGGTCAAATCCACATATCCCTTAGATTCCAAAAGAGTGGTCAACTGAATCTCACTCTCCCCCTCAAGGAGGGGAAGTGCATACAAAAGTCCGGTAATAAACTGAGAGCTGACATTGCCAGGCAAACGAAATAATCCCGATTGCAAGGTACCGAAAATGTCAATAGAATCTTCATTACTAATATAAGAAATCCCTTTTTGCGTAAATAAATCCTGATAGGGTTTTTGGGGACGCTGCATCAGTCTTCCCTGTCCGGTCAGGTGTACCTTTTTCCCCATCAGCAAGGAAAGCGGCATTAAAAAACGCAATGTGGAACCACTTTCTCCACAGTCCAAGGTCAGGGTATCCGGCAAAGTCTTTCTCCGTTTCCCTGTAAAATAAACATCTTTCTTTTCTTCCTCTGCATGAACCTCTACGCCCAAGGCATTCAGGCAAGCAAGGGTTGCGCAAATATCCTTGCTCATTGCCACATTGTGAATGCGGCATGGTTTTCCCGAAAGTGCCGCAGCAATCATCGTCCGATGGGCAACACTTTTTGAGGGCGGAACCTGAACCGTCCCCCGAAGCATATTGGGTTCAATGCGAATCATATCCATAAGTTACTCCTTTGTGTTTTCACAAGTCTGGCTTTTCCCAGTTCCTCAAGCAAAACCAAATGCAAAATGTTGCCTTGTCCTTTTTTATCTACTTGGATGGCATCTTCCATCGCCTCTTTGGTCATGGGAATCCGGGTTGGCAGCCCATACTGTTTCAACAGTTCTTCCAGACGTGACGCCGTTCCTTTTTGGGTAATACCCTGACGTTCTCCGTGCTCTGCCGCAATCACCATGCCTGCTGCAACACCCTCGCCGTGGGTATAGGTTTCATAATGATACTGTTTTTCAATGGCATGTCCGAATGTATGCCCGAAATTGAGTAGCATCCGCTCCCCGTTGTCCAATTCATCCCGTTCCACAACCTGACGTTTACAATCACAACAAGTATAAACGATTTCCTCAATTTTTGCAAACAATTCTTTTTTTTCAGTTATCTGTGTCAGGGTATCCAGCAAATCCTTTCTGAAAATCGCTCCATACTTGATGACCTCTGCCATTCCGTCTGCCAACACTCTCTCCGAAAGTGTTATTAAACAATCGGTATCAATCAGCACCATCTTGGGTTGGTAAAAAGCACCCACAAGATTTTTCCCCTTGGGAAGATTGATGGCAACCTTCCCTCCCACAGAAGAATCCACCTGAGCGAGTAAGGTTGTTGGAATCTGAACATAAGGAATGCCCCGAAACAGTGTTGCTGCCGCATACCCTGTAAGGTCTCCTACCACGCCGCCTCCAAGGGCGACGACCAGATCTCCCCGTGTGATACCAAAGGAAAGCATCTCCTCATACAGGCGAAACAGTTGCTCTTTGCATTTACTGCTTTCCCCTGCAGGGATCACAATCTCACACACCTGAAACCCTGCAACGGTTAGGGACTCCCGAAGCCGATTCATATACAAAGGTCCTACATTCGAATCGGTAACCACCGCAATCTTCTCTCCCTGAAACACAGTTTTGATGAACTCCCCACCACGGTCGAGAATTCCTTTCTCTATATGGATATCATACTCCCTTTCGGGAATGGTTACATGCAATGTTTTCATTTTTCCACCTCATGATTTCCCCACGGTTCGGGTTCTTTTTCCTGCATATACAACTTATTCTTCCGCACTTGTGCCAGAAGTTGTTCTAAGGATGTTCCATCCTTTTCTTTTAGTGCCTCAAAAATCCGGTTGAGACTTTCCATATACCGCTGTATCTCCTTTAAAGTATTCTCCCGATTGGATAAAAAGAGTTCCGTCCACAGTTTGGGGTTGATATTGGCAATGCGGGTACAGTCCCGAAACGCCCCTGCGGTATAAGCACGATTCATATCCGAATGGAAATCCAGACAGAGTGCCGATGCAGCAATATGCATCAGGTCGCTGGTGTAAGCAATCACGCTGTCATGTTCCTGATAGGATGCAACCGCAATGCGTGTTGCACCGATGTATTCCGCCATTTCCCGAACCAACGCAATGCTTTCCGGTCTGGCATCTTTTGACGGCGTTACAATAAATCCGGTCATCCAGAAAAGTTCCGGTGTGGCATTTAGAAACCCTTCGGTTTCTTTTCCTGCCATAGGGTGTCCTCCCACATAGTCCACGCCCGGCGGTAACAACCTCTCCAGTTTTTGTGCAAGTTCGGTTTTGATGCCGCACACATCCGAAACAACGGTTCCCGCTTTGAAATATCTGCAGGTTTCTTCCACCAAACGGGGAATGGTATTGGGATAAGTGCAAAAAACTACCAAATCCGCATCCTTCACCGCATCTTCTGCCCGGGTATACGCTTTGCTGACCGCACCTTGTTTTTCCGCTTCGGCACAAATTTGAGGATTGATGTCACAGCCTACCACAACTCCGCTTCGGAATCCTCTTAGTGCGTACGCCAAAGAACCTCCAATCATACCCAAACCGATCACCGCTGTCTTAAAACCGCCGTCCATCACCTATACCTCCAGACCAAGTCCTGCCCCTACATTCTTCATCTTTTGCATCAGGCTTTCAAACTGAGGTAAATTCAAAGACTGTGCACCATCGCACAACGCTTTTTCAGGACAGTTATGCACCTCAATGATTACCCCGTCTGCACCTACCGCCATAGCCGCAAGAGACAGCGGTTCAACCATCCAGCTCATACCTGCGGAATGAGACGGGTCTACAACCACCGGAAGATGGCTCAGTCGTTTCACCGCAGGAATGGCGCTTAAATCCAATGTGTTTCTGGTGTAGGTTTCAAAGGTACGGATACCCCGTTCACACAGAATGACATTGGGGTTTCCCCCTGCCAGAATGTATTCTGCTGACATCAGCCATTCCTCAATAGTAGAGGAAAGTCCTCTTTTTAAAAGAATGGGTTTGGTGCATTTTCCCAATTCTTTCAAAAGGTCAAAGTTCTGCATATTTCTTGCTCCAACCTGAATAATATCCACCTTTTCTTCAAAGGTTTCCACCAGATTGGGAGACATAATCTCGGTCACAATGGGAAGTCCGCTTGCCTCTTTGGCTTCGTTCAGAAGTTCCAATCCCTGAAGTTCCAGCCCCTGAAACGAGTATGGGGATGTTCTGGGTTTGTATGCACCGCCTCGCAGGATTTTTGCTCCGCTTGCTTTGACTCCGTTTGCCACCTGAATAATCTGTTCCTCCGTTTCCACAGAACAAGGGCCTGCAATCACAGTAAACGTATTTTCTTTTCCGATTTCTGCATCGCCCACTTTCACGATGGTTTTATCAGGATGAAATTTACTGCTTGCCTTTTTAAAAGGCTCTGCAATCCGCATGACTCTGTCTACATGAACGTTCAGCATCATGGTGTCCGGGTCAATCAGTCTGGTGTCTCCCAAAAGTCCCAGAACTGTACAATCCACACCCTGATTCACCATAACATCCAATCCCATATCTTTGATATAGGATATCATTTTCTCCACATGTTCCTGAGATGTACCCGGTTTCATAATTACTACCATACTTTTTTGCTCCAATCTCCCTGATAGGGTTTTATTTAACAAAAAAGGACAGGTTCTTGCGAACCTGTCCCATAATGTACAAAAATGATAGGGAAAATCATCCACTCATCCGAGTGCAGGTTCACAGAATATTTGAGATTTTGCATAGCCAAAATAACCGTAGCTAAAAAAGCTAAAGCTGATAAAGTAGAAGAAATATGCAGTTGTCATTGCGATTTTCTTCAAACAATCCATGACCGTTTCCCTTTCTCAAATAAATTTAATGATTATTATAGCATATTTTTTTCAAATTGCAAGTATTTTTTGTAAATTATTTCAAACAAAAGTATTCCTGCATCACCAAAAGCGCGTCTTCTGCAATCATACATTCTCCGTATTCATTGAGTTTTCCGTGCATATAGCGGTTGTGAACCACCGAGGAAGAAAACTCACAAAGACGCAACCGTATCTCCTCCACGGGGCAGGTTTCTTCCGGTACAAGATAGAGATAATATCTATCATCCATCCGATAAAGCATACTTTCTCCCTTAAAGATATCCATAATCTGCTCCGACGCCGAAACCACCGTCTCAAAGTCAGAGAACCGATACAATTCTCTATTTTCTGCTTTTTTGCAAAGGGTCAGTCGGCTATGCTTGATTTTGCCGGAATAACTGCATGCAGAGATGGCTTCCTTAAGTGCCTGCTGGGTTTGCACGCGGGTAATCAGCATCCCAAAACCGGAATCTTCCTCGCTTTTCACCGCCTCTACAAAGAGTTTGGCACCCTGAACGGAGAAATCCGCATTTTCTTCTGCAAGGCGTAAGGCAATCCGGAAAATCCGCTGTGCCTCGGGGGTGTTTTCAGCAATGCTCTTAAACGAAAGATTCCACGCTTTTGCTTCTGATTCTTCAATCATAACTTTGATTTTGTCATCGGCAACTTTTTCAATCCGCACCCAAACGCCTCCTTTTTATATGCTTTATAGTTTTATTATAGCGTTAAGTTTTCTGTTTGCAACAAAAAAACAGGAAAATAACAAATTGTAAATTCCCTGTAAATCTCCGGAAAACTGTTGTAACAAAACAGAAAACTTTGCAATCATTTTTTCATATAATATCCACTTGTTTTTTTCCATGGTTCGTGTTATACTAACGATAGAAAAAATCCCTGCTTTGTTTGTGCATAAGGTTATAATGTAAAACCAACACTTTTACAAAGGGAGCTTGTCTCCGAAAGCGGCGCACATGCCTCATGCGTTTTTACGCATCCAGTGGACTTGTAAAGTTTTCGGGCGTTTTCCCACCTGGGTTCCAGGTTTTTACTTGGCCTTTTTGTACGGCACGGTGGGGTTTTTCTGTTTTTTTGGATTGTTACAAAAATGTTACAAAAAGTGCTTGACAAATTCTGCGATTTAAGATACCATATAAGTACTTGTTTTGGACAAGCATACTATGCCATATTGGATGGCTTTTATTGGAGGATTTCACTTGCGGGTTATTTCCGGTTTACGCAGAGGGTTAAAGTTAAAAGCCCCCGAAGGATTGGGCACACGGCCTACCACAGATCGGGTAAAAGAATCCTTGTTTAATTTAATCCAATTTTATTTTCCGTCCGATAAGGTTCTGGATTTATTTGCCGGAAGCGGTGCCCTTGGCATCGAAGCACTGAGTCGTGGCGCAAGCCATTGTATTTTTGTGGATGCCGAACGTTCCGCCATATCTCTGGTACAGGAAAATCTGCGGTCTGCCCGTTTTCAGGATCAGGCAACGGTCTTACAACAGACAGCAGAAACTTTTCTTTCTTCCACCAAAGAAACATTTTCTGTTATTTTTCTGGATCCCCCTTATAATAAAGGATATCTTGCTCCGGTACTGAATTTGATTCAGGAACGGCAGATTTTGCAAAACGACGGAATTATCGTGGTAGAAACGGAACGAGGCGGAGAACCTGTCCCCCAAGCCGGATTTTCAGTCAAAAAATCAGTTGCTTACGGCAAAACCGTAATTACTATTTTAACTAGGTGAACCTATGAAAACAGTTGTATATCCCGGCAGTTTTGACCCTTGCACCAACGGACATCTGGACATCATTGCCCGTGCGGCAAAGCTTGCTGATAAAGTAATCGTGGCAGTTCTGGTCAACAGCAGCAAAACCCCTCTGTTTACCGCAGAAGAACGGGTTGCTCTTTTGAAAACTGCAGTTTCTGCTTATGACAATGTTGAGGTGCAGGCGTTTTCAGGGTTGCTGGTGGATTTCATGAAAATGGTGGATTCCACGGTGATTATCAAAGGCATCCGTGCAGTATCTGACTTTGAGTATGAGTTCCAGATGGCATTGACCAACCACACCTTGTTCCCGGAGATTGAAACGCTGTTTATTCCCAGCGGTAAGGACTATATGTTCTTAAGTTCCAGCATTGTCAAGGAAATTGCCAAATATGGCGGTTCTCTTGAGGGGTTAGTCCCCGATGCATTAATTCCTGTTATAAATAAGCGGTGCCATCCTTAACCGCTATACCAATACATTTTTTAGGAGGTACTTAAAATGGATGCTTTAGAATTATTAGAAGAGTTGGAAGACATTATTGACAAAGGTGCGTCTGTTCCTTTTTCCGGCCGTTGTATTCTGGAAAGAGACGAACTGTTGGATGTTCTGCAGGAACTGAAATTAAAGTTGCCTGAAGACCTGAAACAGGCAAAATGGATTAAGGAAGAGCGTCAGCGCATTCTGCAGGAAGCACAGGCAGAGGCAGACGAGATTATCAAAACCGTGGAAAAGAAAGCCGTTTCCATGGTAGACGAAAACGAGATTACCAAACAGGCAATTGCACAGGGCAAGCAGATTGTTGAGCGTGCTATGGCAGAAAAAGCACAGATTGTGGACTCTGCTTACAACTATGCAGACGCTTTGCTGGAAACCGTGGAAAAAGTTCTTCTGGGCAATATGAAAGAGATGGAGCAGTGTGTAGCCATTGTTCGCAACAACCGCAGTTCTCTCCATGAAGGTTATCAGCAGGAAATGCCAGAAGTTGCTCCTCAAGAAGAAGACGCTGAATAAGTTGACATACGCAAAAATTCCGGTCCGATACGGACCGGAATTTTTTATTTTTGCAGATATTTTACAAGGTAATCGGGCATTTCTTCCAAAGTCAGGGCAATGGTTTTGCTTCCGAGAGGCGTGGTGGAGCCCACATCTCTGGAACGGTTAAAGATAAAGTAACTTTCTCCCATAGGAATCTCTTTGCTGGGAGACACCATAATCAGTTCCTCAATGAGTCGGCGTGCATCTTCAACGCTAATTTCTGCACAGTCGCTCATGCTGACCTGAAATTCATAAAATTCTCCCGTTTGCTCTTTGTAAGAATAAATTTCTCCCACGGGAACGCCGTCTTTCTTTTCTTGTTCGCGAATGACCGGTTTTTTACAAATCCAAAGCCCCTTGCTTGCCTGGGATACGATTTCTTCATAATACCCCCGCTCCTTTAAAAATGCATAGGTATTCTGGAACGCCGGTGTGATAGCAATGTCAAAGGATTCCACGGTATAGGGGTCGATATATCCTCCTCTTCCCACCACATCAAAGACTTCCAGTTTCTCATTTTCCTCTGCAGAGCAACTGACGGATACCTGCAAGGTCATCATGGCAGAATGTTTCAGTTCATGATAAGACAAAGATTCCACATCGGCTTTTATCGCTTTTAGAAAATCGCTTGCATCTTGATTCATCACAATCTGGTAACTGAATCCGGGAACATAAACGCCTAAGTTTGCAGCGGTTACATTCTCCACATTAAGATTGGAAAAACCGGTCACTTTCCGCTTGTAGTCCTCGTAACGATACATCCGTTCCATGGCATCATCATGAACGCTAAACGGGACTCTGTACTGCCGGTGCAATTCTTTTCCGTCCCGAAGCTGATAGGAAATCTGCAACCGTGCATATTGCGGCAAGTTATCTTCTTGCGTCACCGGAATATCCTGAAGAATTCCCTGATGAATCTCACGGACTACTGAAAGAGAATCATCTTCGTTGGTATAAGGTGTTTCTCTTCCCCGAATATCATACACCGATGCGGATTCAATATCCGCAAGATCGGGGACACGAGTTTCATATCCAAAGATAGAAGTATATGCGCAAAAGGCAATAAGCATACTGCAACAGAGTACAAATCCGCAATAGCCTTTGTAGGATCCAAACACCTTAAAGGTTTTTTGCATCAACATTTCACAAGCAAAATAGGCAATAGCACAAAATACTGCCGCCGCAAAAAAGACTGCAAACGCACTTAAATTCATCGAGGTCAAGATCCCAAATACTGAAACTGCAACCACGGTGGTCACTGTATATTTGAGGATGGGACGGAACACGCAGAACGCTGCCACATCACCGGCGGTTTCCACTTTTCGGCATCTGTACAAAAGATATCCCAAACCATACATCAGTACCGCACCGGCAAGATAAATCCAGAGAACCGCCGTCTCCTGCATGTTGCCGACACCGAAATTAAGCAACCAACACAGCGGCGTGTATTGCACCAGTTCGTCTGCAATAAAATTCTCCCATTGTACAAATCCGTAAAGGAAAATATTGCTGATAAGTACAATGGTCAATGCCAGAAACATAGGGACGACATGGAGTAGAATATTGATGCCGATATGTGCCGCCGTATTTCCGGTAAGAAATGCCGTAAAAGCAGCCCCCGAGAACATCACAAAAAGGATGGCAAACTGAAAAAACATCCAATAGAACACATCCCCTATTGTAATGACGGGGCTATATGAAGTCAAACCCATAATCAGCAGAATCAATCCGTTTGCAAGAACCGGAAGTGCCAGCAAAATCCATCCTGCAACCACGCCGGAAATAAAGTTTGTCCGCCTTGTTACCGGCAATCCGTGCACAAAGACGCTTTGCTTTCCCGCATGCATATACCGGAAAATCAGTACCGCCGCAATGGTAGGCACCACCAGTGCCAACAACGTGGGTATAATCCGATAATCGCTAAACAGCATCATGGAGGTAATATCTTCCCAACGGGAAAACCGAGTTGTCAATCGTTCTATATCCTGTACTAAAAACAAAAACGGAACCGAGAAAAACAAGATTACAAAATAGAGAACACTCCCCCAACGGAACCGCTTCAGGGCATTTTTACAGATGCCCCAGTTAAACAATGATGTGCGTGAAGTCATAACCCAAACCTCCCAACTCATAGATAAATACTTCTTCCAAGGTCAGGCTCACCTGGTCAAAGATGATAGGCTGATATGCCTGAATATCCCGGGTAATGGTCTTTGTATCCCCTTTGATGATAGCAGTATACACAGACCCTGTCTTGGTGATATGGAGAATATGTAACATAGCCTCCAATTCTTTGGGGAAATCCTCGTGAAACGCCACCTGAATCTTCTGAATGTTTCCTTTCAGGTCATCCAGCGGTTTTTCCATTACCATCTGTCCTTTGTGGATGATTCCCACATAATCACAAATATCCTCCAGTTCCCGCAGATTGTGGGATGATACCAGAACGGTCATTTGCCGTTCCGCTACGTCGGAAATGATAATGTTCATAATCTGTTTCCGCATCACCGGATCCAGACCATCCAGCGGTTCATCCAGAATCAGCACCTCCGGCATGCAGGAAAGCACCAGACGGAAGGCAACCTGTTTCTTCATGCCCTTGGATAATCTGCGGATTTGCCGTTTCTCCTCTATATTCAGGATTTTTCCCAGAGCATCATACCGTTCTTCATTGAAATCAGGATACAAACTGCGATAGAAGTTCGCCATCTCCCCCGCTGTGAATCCAGGGTAGAAATACCATTCATCATGAATGCAAAGTACCTTTTTCCTCAGTTCCGCATTTTCCCAGACCGGTTGCCCGTCAATTTTCACTGTTCCGGCATCTTGTTTCAGAATCCCCATCAAATGGTTGATGATGGTTGTTTTTCCGGCACCATTTGGACCTACCAGTCCATAGATACTGCCCTTGGGTACTGTCATACAAAAATTGTTAAGGGCACAAAAGGTATCAAAGTTTTTTACCACATCTCGTACTTGAATCATTTTTCCGTCACTCCTTCCTCAAAAATCCGTTGAATCACATTATCGACTGTTTTTTTCTCTTCACCATAAAACGCCAGTTCCCGCACGGT
Source organism: Clostridia bacterium (assembly GCA_017546205.1). Taxonomy (GTDB): domain Bacteria; phylum Bacillota; class Clostridia; order Monoglobales; family Monoglobaceae; genus Ructibacterium. The sequence continues at coordinate 28,206 of JAFYXJ010000004.1, forward strand.
CTGTTCCAGCACATGGTAGAGAGCGGACAGGGTTTTGGAATCTGCATCAGGCACCGATGCAACAAAATTTCCTTTCCCTCGAATGGAATAGATTACTCCATCTCCCTCCAGCGTCCGATAGGCACGCTGTACCGTGTTGGGATTCACCGTCAGACTTACCGCCAAATCCCTGACTGAAGGTAGTTGTTCATCTTTGGAAAGGGCACCGCACATAATCAGTTCCTTGATTCCTTGAACAATCTGTTCATTCAGCGGTTTATCGCTTTTATAATCCAGTTTTATCATGGTATCACCTCTTGGACAAACTGTACTATCTGTATTAATACAGTTAGAGTATAGCATGCTATTTTAGGTTTGTCAACACTTTTCCTTTTTCTTTACACAAAAATATGCACCTACAAAAGCATCTGGCTTTTGGGGTGCATATCATGAATGCTAGTCCATCATCCTTAAAGTTTGTTGATATCTTCCTCTGTAATCAAGTGAAATCCTGCGTCAGCAAGTATGGATTCTGCAGTTTCATTGTTTTCGACTCTTAAAACAACATAGGCATGTTTTTCTGTGCGTGCCATAAATGCATAGAGATATTCCACATTAATGTCTGCTTTATCCAATACATCCAGCGCTGCTGTAAGTTTACCTGGTTCATCCCCGATTTTCACGCCTACAACATCCACTACTTTGATGAGATAACCGTGTTCTGCAAGCACTTTTTCAGCCATCTCCTCGTCATTAACAATCAGACGAAGAATACCGAATTCCTCTGTTTCTGCAATGGAAAGCGCTCTGATATTTACAGCATTCCGGGCGAGAATATCTGTGACTGAAACGATTGTACCTTTTCTGTTCTGAACAAAAACTGTTAATTGTTTAATAGCCATTTTAAAATCCCCTTCCTTAAACTAACTTTCGCTTATCGATAACACGGACTGCTTTACCCTCGCTTCGCACGATGCTCTTAGGTGCAACAAGATGAATCGTTGGATTGATCCCGAGCATTGTCTTCATTGCATTGGCCAAAGATTTTTCCATCTGGAGCACATCGCTCACCTTGTCTGTAAACTGTTCAGGCGACATTTCTACATTAACTTCAAAGGTATCCGTGTTGTTTGCTCTGTCCACAACAATCTGATAGTTTGGCAAGTAACCTTCGTTCAAGAGAACAGTTTCAATCTGGCTCGGGAAAACATTGACTCCTCTGATAATGAGCATATCGTCTGTTCTACCCATGGGTTTCGCCATTTTGATAAGCGTTCTGCCACAAGAACATTGTTTTCTTGAAAGAACACAAATATCTCTTGTTCTGTATCTGAGAAGCGGGAATGCTTCCTTATCAAGAGAAGTAAATACCAGCTCACCCTTCTCCCCTTCCGGAAGAACTTCTCCGGTCTCAGGATCAATAATCTCTGCAAGAAAATGGTCCTCATTGATGTGCATACCTGTCTGTTCGCTGCATTCAAAAGCAACTCCGGGACCGCTTGTTTCCGTAAGACCATAGATATCATAAGCCTTAATCCCAAGCGTTTCTTCTATATTCTGACGCATTTCTTCTGTCCAAGGCTCTGCGCCAAAGATACCGGCTTTCAGCGGAATGTCTTCCGGTTTGTACCCCTGTTCTTTTAAGGTTTCGCCGATATATGCCGCATAGGAAGGTGTACAGCAAAGAATTTTCGCGCTAAGGTCGGTCATAAACTGAATCTGCCGTTCGGTATTGCCTGAAGACATAGGGAGAGTAAGACATCCGACCTTGTGAGAACCCCCATTAAGTCCGGCTCCTCCCGTAAAAAGTCCATATCCGTAAGCAACCTGACATACATCTTTATTGGTTCCGCCTGCAGCAACAATTGCACGAGCACAGCAATCTTCCCAAAGATCAATATCTTTCTGTGTGTAAAAAGCAACAACGCGTCTACCCGTTGTTCCCGAGGTAGATTGAATCCGCACACATTCCTCCAAAGGCTTCGCAAGCAACCCATAGGGGTAGGCATCTCTTAAATCTGCCTTGGTAAGAAACGGGAGTTTATACAAATCTTCAATCCCTTTGATATCCTCCGGCTTAACCCCTTTTTCATCCATGAGATTTTTGTAATATGGCACGTTTTCGTAAACATGCTTCACCTGTTTCACCAATTTTTCTGATTGGAGTTGTTTCATAGACTCAACAGACATGGTTTCAATTTCTTTCTGATAGTAGTTCTGCGCCATTTTCTTCACCCTTTCCAAAATACTTAAAAATTTGCACAAACAGGGTCGCAGTGCAAAGAAATAAAAAAGTCCTCTGCAATCCTGTTCAAGGATACAGAGGACGAAAATATCATTTCCGTGGTACCACCTCAGTTCGCCGCTATCTCACGGTAGCGACCTTGTCAGGTACAAACATACCTTTGTTCTGTGACGGGAACACCCGTTGCCTCCTACTTAAGATTTCTCTTGTTCAGTGCACTGCTAACAGAAGGAATTCGAGAAGGACGTCCCCATTGCCTCGCACCTACCGGCAACTCTCTCCAGGATAGTTCCAACCTACTGGTTTCTGCTCATCGCATTTACATGTATTGATATTTTACCACATGAAAACAATAAAGTCAATAGTTTTTGAAAAATTCCATTGTATCACATATCAAATCAGAATATAAAATTACTTGAAACTTATAATCTTATTTCCTTTATATTTTAAAGTTCCTTTTTCTCTTAGTTTATAATTCCCATACGAGAATTCTGAGACATGAAACGAAAGCTTTTTATCTTTTATTTTGAAAACAACAACACAACTTCTCGGTTTCCAACTTTCAGGATACTTAGAAACAACATTTGGTATATATTTGTCAACAACTTCTGCTTCAACTGTTTTTGCGGATGAAAATTTATTTTGAATCAGCTTCCATATAATTAAAAACCAACATAATAAGGATACACCAATCAATATATAATGAATTACGTCCGACATTGTTTTCTCTCCTTTCGACAACATTCAACATATCCATATTGCGATGCATAAGGTTTAGATGCAAACTTTTCAAAGGCTCCCTTGTGTAAAGGGAGCTGTCAGCGTAGCTGACTGAGGGATTGTTTAACTGCATTATCTATATACATACAAACTCCCTCAAAGTTCTTCAAAACATCAAGATTAGATATTCTAACAACCTTTATTCCATATTGTTCTAAATATTCTGTTCTCTTTTCGTCATTTACAAGACCTTCATCTTCGTAGTGTTGCGAACCATCTAACTCAATAACAAGATTCGCCTTTGCACAATAGAAGTCTGCTATATATTTCCCTAACACCTTTTGCCTTGTAAACTTTGCAGAATAACTTCTTAAGAAATCATACCAAAGATGTCTTTCCTCTTTAGTCATATTTTTTCTAAGTTCCTTTGCAAATGGAACTATTTTGCTATTATGTTTTCTATCCATTTACAACCCCTCCGAGTTTGCTTCGCAAACCCACCTCCCCTTACACAGGGGAGGCTTTTTATTTTCGCCAAAATTCGACAATCTTATATGATTTTGTCAAGTCAGGAATAAAAAAAATTTTTCAAACCACCCTGACATCATGATTCCATTATATAATAAGTAATGATATCACAAATGGTCTAAAGAATCAATATTAGGGGTCAAATTAGATAACGCATCCATGCTTTTTTGCTCTTTTGAACAAATTCGGTATCTTTTTCATTGTTATTCTCACACCACCTTTTCTTTAAAGTACCATTTAATTTCTATGCGTCTATCATCATAAACATAGATTGTTCTGATAAAACATTTAAGCACTTAGCACTTCTCATTCCTTCCGCCATAAATACATGGGTAAGAGGCTCAACCCTCAAAAATTACATGCTCTGAAAAACAAACAAGAACTAAACAAAGCTCATTTTTCAATTAAGAAAAATGAGCTTTTTATTCTATATTTTCCATTCAATATCGCCTAGTGTCAGGTCATGGCCTCTTTGTTGATCTTCCGGAAGGTCCGACTTCCAATCACCATATTTCATGGTAAGATATGTGTCATAATCGCTTGCAACCGGGAAAACTCCGTCTTCGAATTCAAGTTCTTTGGGTTCCCCGACAATAAGGTCTTTTTTTATTATAAGATTATGACGACTTGCACTTAACACATATTTCGACTTGTCTCCGTGCAGGCTTAAAATTCCCAGTACCATTTTGAAATAAAGATGTCTTGCCCAAATCGGTATTTTTTCCAGTATTCTTACAACTGCGCCGTGATTTTCTTCAAACTTGGTAAATTCCGCAACAATCATTTTGTTTGCCACTTTATACATGAAATATTCGATTTTTCGTATGATTGCAAAATTGCTCACAGAATACAACGGGAACAAATCAATGCAAATTCCCCAGTTAATAGGGAGTTCCTTATATTTAACAGGCCTTGAAAGGGTTTGGGTATTCCGGACTTTAGACCATGCCACAGGAAAATGCTTTTCAATAAAGCAGTTTGTTATGATATATTTAGGGTCAGCTTCTTCCTTAAATACCTTAATAAGCTTTTTCAGCTCCTTATATTCGATGAGCAAATCAATATCGTCATCCCATGGGATGAACTTTTTATATTTAACCGCTCCGAGAAGCGTTCCGCAACCTAAATAATACTTAATATTATGTTTTTTTGCGATGCGGTCAATTTCTTTAAGCATTTCATATTCAGTAAGCTGAACTTTTCTTAACAAATCACTCATTTCCTTTTCCCCTTTCTTATAAATCTGCCAAGCAATGCACGAAATTCCCGAGTTCTTCCATAGACAATAAGGATTATAAAGCCATATACCGCCATAGAAACAACCCCGGAAATAAGGAGTCCGCCAATTCCGCCAACCGGTATGCGTTTTGTGATATCATATACCATAAGACAACCCAAAAGTGCCACAATAAAATAGCATATAAACTTAACCGAAGAGCGTTTTACAGATGTTTCAAGAGAATACTTATGAACAGCCATAATCTCCCACCAGATACAAACGCTTACCATAGAAACCGTTGTGCCGAACA
>JAFYXJ010000005.1 GCA_017546205.1 Clostridia bacterium
ATAATAAGAGAAAAGCCTCCCAAATGGGAGGCTCATTTTTATTTAATAATATCGGTTCCCATATAAGGAATCAAAACTTCAGGAACGGTGACAGAACTATCTGCATTCTGATAATTTTCAAGAATTGCTGCAGTTGTTCTTCCAATTGCAACACCGGAACCATTGAGCGTGTGAACAAGTTGTGCCTTATCTTTGACAGAATTCTTATAACGGATATTGGCACGTCTTGCCTGGAAATCTTCAAAGTTACTGCAAGAAGAAATTTCCACAAATCTATTATAACTGGGCATCCAAACTTCAATATCATATTTCATTGCAGCGGTGAAACCAAGATCGCCAATACAAATTTTTACGACACGATAAGGAAGTTTCAACAGTTTTAATACATCTTCTGCATCTGCAACCAGTTTTTCAAGTTCTTCATAAGATTCTTCCGGTTTTGTAAACTTTACAAGTTCTACTTTATTGAACTGATGCTGACGAATCAAACCTCTGGTATCCCGTCCTGCAGAACCTGCTTCTGCACGGAAACATGCAGTGTATGCGCAGTATTGAATGGGAAGGTCATCGCCGTTCAAAATTTCATCCCGATGCATGTTGGTAACCGGAACTTCAGCTGTGGGAACAAGGAAATACTCTGTGTTTGCAACCTTAAAAGCATCTTCTTCAAACTTAGGAAGCTGTCCGGTTCCTATCATACTGTTGCGGTGAACCATAAAAGGCGGGAAAATTTCTTTATAACCATGTTTTGCAGTATGAGTATCTAAGAAGAAATTCATAATAGCTCTCTCAAGTCTTGCACCGAGGTCACTATATACGGTAAAACGGGTACCCGTGATTTTAGCAGCTGTTTCTGCATCCAAAATACCCAAATCTTTACCCAGATCCCAATGTGCCTTGGGTTCAAAATCAAAGGTTGTAGGCTCCATAAAACGACGGATTTCTATATTATCTTCATCGGTATCACCATCCGGAACAGTAGGATTGGGAAGATTGGGAATGGTATAAGAAATTGCAGTAATTTTTTCATCCAATTCACGGATTTTATCATCATATTCTTTGATTTCATCAGATAATTTTTTCATTTCTGCAAAAACTTCGGTGGTATCTTCTCCTGCTTTTTTCATTGCAGGAATTTTTTTAGAAACTGCATTCTGTTCTGCTTTTTTCTGTTCTGCAAGGAATAAAACTTCTCTTTTTTCTTTATCCAGAGCCAGAAGTCCATCAATATCGACTACTTCTTTTCTTCTTTTTAATGCGTTAATAACAGTTTCAGGTTCGGTTCTTAATAATTTCAAATCTATCATAATCAATTTCCTTTCTTATTTAAATAATTTCTGTAATTTTGTGTATGTTTTCTTCTCTTCTTCTGTCATGGAAAAATCTTTGATGGTTTCAAGAACTTTCATTGCATCCTCTTTTTTATGATCAAGATAATATGTAAACGCAAGATTAAAAGATTCTTTTATTTGTAAAGAGGTTTCCTGCTGAGAAATCTTATTTTTCATTTCCTCATTTTCTTGCTTTAATTTATAATTTTCATCGGTGAGTGTAACAATTTGATTTTGAATGGTTGAATTGATTCTTTCTTTTTCTACAATCTGTGTTTCAAAATGTTCTTCCCGGCTGTCTGCCATTGCAGCAAATAAAATTAGAATTATAACTGCAAGAATCATACAAAGCGTATAATGAAAAAGATTTTTAAATTTTTTCTTTTCTTCTGACATCGATAAATTCTCCTTTATGCTTTATAAGTAAAAAAATAGGGTTTAAATACAAAAATAAAAGTTTTAATATACTTTCATTACCTTATCTTTAAATAAAGAAAATAGAGTATATTTTTTATTTCCATTTTTTACCATTTATCGACGCAATTCAAATAAAATTCTCTCTAAATCATCTTTACTATAATAATCAATCTCAATTTTACCTTTTTTGGCACCTTCTTTAATTTTGACTTTGGTACCTAATTTTGATGAAAGAGAATGTTCCACTTCCTTATAATATTTCTTCATCATGGGAGAAACAACTTTTTTGGAAGCGGGTGATTTAGGATTTTGAATGGATGCAACCAATGCTTCGGTTTGTCTTACATTATAACCATTTTCAGCAACTTTTTTTGCAGTTTCATCCATCAGGTCAGCATCATCAATTCCTAATAACGTTCTTGCGTGGCCTTGGCTTAACATGCCGTCAATGACCATGGATTTCACAGTTTTTGTAAGGTTATTCAGTCTTAAAGAATTCGCAACTGCACTTCTGCTTTTTCCTACTCTTTTGCTGATTTCTTCCTGAGTCAGAGAAAAGGTATCCATCAATTGTTGATATCCCTCTGCTTCTTCAATCGGATTCAAATCTTCTCTCTGTAGATTTTCAACCAAAGCAAGTTCCATCACTTGTTGTTCTTCAAAACTACGGATAATACAGGGAATTTCTTTGATTCCGGCAAGTTTGGATGCTCTCCATCTTCTCTCACCTGCAACGATTTTATAAGTTCCGCTGTTGGTGGGGGTTACCAAAATCGGCTGTAAAACGCCGTGTTCCTGAATAGATTCTGCCAATGCCTCCAATTTTTCTTTATCAAACTGTTTACGAGGTTGTCCTTTGTTTGGCTCTACATCCACAGTTTTTAAAATAACAACTTCTTTTTTATCATTCTTAGAAGTACCAGTTTCCATACTTTCAATCATATCACGGACAGAATCCGGATTTTCTCCGGTTTTATCCGCAAACAGAGCACCAAGACCTTTGCCCATAGGCTTTTTTTTCTTTTCAGCCATTCTATCACTCCTTTTTCGCGTTCATTTTTATTACTTCGGATGCCAGTTTTTTGTATGCCTCTGCACCCTTTGAATTTTTATCAAAGAATATAATAGGAATTCCGTAACTTGGTGCCTCGGAAAGTCTGATATTACGGGGAATTACCGTTTTGTATACCGTTGCACTAAAATATTTTCTTACTTCCTCTGCTACCTGTACCGATAAATTAGTACGGGAATCGTACATGGTTAGTAAAATTCCTTCAATTTTCAGGTCAGGATTTAATCCTTGTTTTACCATTTTAATGGTATGTGTCAGTTGCGCAAGTCCCTCCAATGCATAGTACTCACATTGAATAGGAATCAATACCCCGTCTGCTGCTGCAAAAGCATTCAATGTAATCAATCCTAGAGATGGAGGGCAATCAATAAATATAAAATCATATTTGTCCTTCGCTGAAGCAAGCGCTTCTTTTAAGCGGTATTCGCGATTTTCAGAATCAACCAGTTCCAGTTCTGCACCTGCAAGATTAATATTTCCGGGACAAAGAGATAAATTTTTATATTCTGTCTTAACAGTTGCAGTTTCAACGGAAACTCCGTTTACCAGACAGTCATAGGTAGAAAATTCAGCCTCTTTTCCGTTAATTCCAAGTCCGCTTGAGGTATTTCCCTGAGGGTCGCTGTCAATTAAAAGAACTTTTTTTCCTCTCTGGGAAAGGCAGGCACTTAAATTAATTGCTGTGGTTGTTTTACCAACGCCGCCTTTTTGGTTAATAATTGCGATTACTTTTCCCATAAAATCCTCCGTAAAACTTATGTTTTTACTATTTTATTATAGCACATATTTTTAAAATTACAAGGGAAAAAGAAAAAATGTTTCACATGAAACATTTTTTCAGTATATTTATTCAATTATCGTTGTTTCACGTGAAACAATTTGTAAAAAATTGTAGTTTAAAGACCTTTCATAGTAAGACTAATGCGGTTTTTCTTAACATCAACCTCTAAAATTCTTACTTTTACAATATCTCCAATGGAAACAACATCCATAGGATGTTTTACATATTTATCGGAAAGTTGGGAAATATGAACCAAACCATCTTGATGAACACCGATATCCACAAATGCACCAAAGTCAATTACATTTCTTACTGTTCCAGTCAGTTCCATTCCCTCTTTTAAGTCTTCAATGCTCATAACATCACTGCGTAAAATAGGCTGTTCTACCTCATCACGAGGGTCTCTGCCCGGTTTTTTCAGTTCTTCAATAATATCTTTTAAGGTTGGTACGCCAACAGAAAGTTCTTCTGCCAACTTCTTCATTCCATATGCGTTTGCATCATTTTCCAGGGTTTCCAGTTTGTTTGCAGAAATATCTTTTAAGGAATAGCCAAGGATTTCAAGCATACCTTTGGCTGCAGGGTAACTTTCGGGATGGACAGATGTGTTATCCAACACGTTTTTGCCGTCTTTAATCCGAAGAAATCCTGCACATTGTTCAAATGCTTTGGGTCCAAGTTTCGACACTTTTTTCAGTTCACTACGGCTGGTAAAAGCACCCTCTGTTTCTCTGTGGGTGACAATATTTTTTGCAATGGCAGAAGAAATACCAGAAATATAGGTCAAAAGTGGTGCTGATGCCGTATTTAAGTCAACACCAACACTGTTTACTGCATCTTCTACCACGCCTCCAAGGGCTTCTCCTAAGCGTTTTTGATTCATATCATGTTGATATTGTCCAACACCAATGGCTTTTGGTTCAATTTTTACCAGTTCCGCAAGGGGGTCCTGAATACGCCGTGCAATAGAAATAGCACTTCTTTTGGTAACATCAAAATCAGGAAATTCCTCAGCGCCCAGTTTGGACGCAGAATATACCGACGCACCTGCTTCATTTGTAATGATATAACGAACTTTGGTACCCGGAATGATTTTTAACAATTCTGCGGCAAAAATTTCGGTTTCTTTGGATGCAGTTCCGTTACCGATAGAAATCAAATCCACCTGATATTTTTTTATAAAATCTTTGATTAAGGCTGCAGCAGACTCTTTTTGGGCTGCAGAATGGGTTACGAAGATAACGCCGGTATCCAGTACCTTTCCGGTTGGATCAACAACTGCAACCTTACATCCTGTGCGGTATCCGGGGTCCAGACCAATAACGGTTTTTCCGTGAATAGGTGCCTGCATCAAAAGATTTTTTAAATTTACTTTAAAGACCTGAATGGCTTGCTCCTGTGCGGTTTCTGTCAATTCATTCCGGATTTCCCGTTCAATAGAAGGGGCAATCAAACGATGATAAGCATCCTCGGTTGCCTGTCTTACGTATTCCGTTGCAGCAGACATGGTGTCTTTACATTCTTTTTTATATAGATAAGAAAGAATTTTATCTACATCGGTTTCAATGCTGACAGACAACATTTTTTCATTTTCACCGCGGTCAATGGCAAGGGTACGATGGGGAGCCAGTTTTTTGCAAGGTTCCTGAAAATCATAATACATCCGATAGACGCTGTCTTCCTCGATTGCGGCTTTGACCGTAACTACACCGGAAGTAAAGGTAATATCCCGAATCCGTTTCCGATAATCTGCGTTATCCGATACCCGTTCCGCAAGAATATCCATAGCACCCTGCAGAGCATCTTCCGGTGTTTCCACTTCCAACTCTTGGTTTACATAATCTAATGCAAGGGTAAGAGGGTCGCAATCCTTTTCCTGAAGATAAAGAGCATCGGCAAGAGGTTCCAGTCCTTTTGCCTTTGCAACTGTTGCACGGGTTTTCCGTTTGGGGCGAAAGGGACGGTAAAGGTCCTCAATTTCGGTCAGTTTCTGGCATGCATCAATGGCAGCCGCCAGTTCTTCGGTCAGGTTTCCCTGTTCTTCAATGATGCGTTTGACATCTTCTTTTCGCTCCTGCATGTTGCGGAGATAGATCAGTCTTTCCTCGAAAGTACGAAGAATTTCGTCATTGAGTTCGCCGGTTGCCTCTTTTCGGTACCGGGCGATAAAAGGGATGGTGTTTCCCTCATCAATCAGGGCGATGGTGTTGTCTACCTGCCATTGTTTAAGGTTTAATTCTTCGGCAAGTTGCTGTGCAATTTCCATATTTGGTTTACTCCTTTTCTCTGTTTTTTAAAGCGTTGAGTGCAGCAAAACGATGGCTGATACTATTTTTGATTTCTGCCGGCAACTCTGCCATGGATTGCTGATACTGGTTTACATAAAATATTGGGTCATAACCAAATCCGTTGTCTCCCCGTTTTTCGGTCAGGATGGTTCCTTTGCATTCACCACGGAAGAGTTGGGTTTCTTTTCCCGGTTCTGCGATGGCAATGACACAGACAAACTGTGCCCCCCGTTGGTCAGCGGGAACACCATCCAGAGCGGAAAGGAGTTTTTGAATATTGGCATCGTCGGTGGCGTTTTCTCCGGCATACCGTGCCGTATAGACCCCGGGTGCACCCTCTAAATAATCTACACAAAGTCCGCTGTCATCGGCAATACAGGGTTTTCCTGTTGCCTGCATGATGGTTTCCGCTTTTTTGGAGGCGTTGGCTTCAAAGGTGTCTCCGTCTTCAATAACGTCGATATCACCGACGCCTGCCTCGGTTTGGGTAATCACGGTGTATCCGTCTCCCAAAATTGCAGAAATTTCTGCTGCTTTGTGGGCATTTTTGCTTGCAAGAATATAGGTTTTCATCAATATCTTCCCCTTATTTGGTATCTTCTTAAAAAAATATCATTCTTTGGTTGGTTTGTCAACTTTTTCTTGAGTTTCTATAGGTCATGTGCTAAAATAAAGAAAACAAAAGAGAAAGGACAGAAGAAAATGAAAAAAAGTATTTTTTTGATGACAGTTTTTATGCTCATTTTTTGTTTTAGTATGACTGTTTTTGCCACAGAAAGCAGTTCAGCTGTAGCTGGTGGTAGTTCCGGCGGCGGTGGAGGTGGAGGCGGTTATGTCGGAGGTGGCGGTAGTTCTGCAGTTGTACCGGTAGCTACCGATTACACTGTGACCAATTTGTATCTTTCCGACCTTGCAGGAACAACATTGGTGGAAGATGCAGGAATTCCTAAAACGGGAAAGTTTTTTATCAATGCATCCGTGGTGAAAAATGCCGAGACTGCACCGCAGGGATATCTGATGCTTACAACCTATACCGAGGAAGGCCAGTTTCTAGATTATTATGTGATGACCGGTACATTTCCTTTGGGGGAAACTATGACCTTTATGGCAACCGCAGATAATTCAGACGGTAACATCGGTCAAATCAAGGCGTATGTATGGAATTCTCTTTTCGGCATGACTCCGCTGAGTAACACCAAGGTATACGGCGTTGAGGATGATACTCCCAGCGGTGGAGACACACCAGTAGTGGATACCAACAAAATCAGTTTTACCTTGGATTTGTATGATGGTTGGGATGCTGCTCTGAATGATATTTCTTATCTGGAAAATACAAGCAGTGCGTATGCATCTAGAGTCAGAATCGATGCAGAGCCGGAGATTATTTTTAATGGGGCACAGCAATCTGCTTGGACTATGAACACCTTTTTTGGCAGTGGTTATACTCAGATTCAACCACACCCCAATGATATTTACAGCGGTAAAGTTACCCTGACAAATAATGATTCCGATGCTGCGTATGAAGTAGTAGCAATTGAAATTGCTACTACCGCAGTTGTAGATCAGGTCAATGCGAATGGGACGGTCACCTTTAAGAACAGTGTTGTTTTACCCCGTGTAAATAATAACACACTGGTTAACAGCCGAAATTTGCCTTATTTAAATTTTGCATCAACGGATGCAGATTACAGCATTAATTTGACTAAGGGCGGAAAAAAGATTGGCTATACTGAATTGAATGAATGGGATGTATTGAGTATCATCAATGCAAACGATACCAATGTATATGACGTAAGGGTTTTGTCAGACAATAACATTGTTGAAGGAAGTGTTTCTTCGGTCAGAAACAGTAACACGGAATTTCAATTGTCTGATGGCAACTGGTATAAACTGGATTTAAGAGGATATAATGTAATCGGATTAAAATCCGGTCATGCCGGTAGTTTTTATATCAATGAGTATGGTCAGATTGTTGCATTCAAAGCCGCTGCTGTTGAACCAAACTATGCTGTTATCCTGAATGCGGCAGCGGACATGGATACTTGGGGAGGAATTGAAATCAATCTTCAAGTCCTTGCCAAATCAGGGGAAGTTATAGAGTTAGCATTTGCAGAAGAGGTACTTTATTATAATTTGGACAGCGTAGACGGAGCACCGTATATTAATGGTTACTATAATATGCCGGAAATGATAGTAGAAACGGCATTAATTCAAAATGCAGGGACCTTTGTGTCTGCTATCATTGGGGAAATGATGACTTATGAAACCGATGATGCAGGCAATATTACATCCATCAAGTTCCCGCAAAATATGGATAATGAAGAGGATTTATATATAGACAGCAGAACCGCCTTAAGGGCCGGATATGATGAAGAATCTATGATGTTGGGATATGTTCCGTTGGATGAAAATACACTTGTATTTTATATTACCAACGCACCGGGAACCGGTTCTGTCTCTGGTTACTCTGCTGCCGGTGCCAGTGCCGAATATTCCAGAGTAGGCAAAGCGTCAGAATTGGTTGATGGAAATTACACGTTTGTTGCCTTTGATAATGGAGACGGTGCTGCTAAGGCTGTAATTATTTATAACACCAGAGGGTATAATATTTCTCCTTCTTCCAATGTGGCTGTCATTGACAGCGTGGGAATGACGACAGTAAAAGGCGACGATGTATTTTTGGTAAGATATTGGATGGAGGGTGAATTACAAGAGGCCACTACTCATCCGGATTTGTGGGATATTAATCCTCAGAATGCTGTTCGAGGCGACGTATTCCAGATGCGGGTAATCGAAGGAGTGATATATGCTGCACAAAAACTTATGGATTACAACCGTGCAGTTGGTTCCGGGGTAACACCAAGCGGAGTTACTTTTGGGGTAGACTATAACAGTACAGGTACTATGTTTGGAGCGGTTAAGGAAATGTCGTGGAGCAATAATCTGACCTTGGTTGACGAAAATGGTAACGAGGCTGGCACTATCGCCGGTACAGATGCACAGACTGCCAATGTATATATATTAGACCCGAATAGAATAAGCGGACAGTTACATGCAGGTGTTATTGGAGAAGTGTATGTTGATACAGTTATCACAAGCCATCATGGCAGTACGCTGAGTGTCACCTATGATAACGGAACAACGGCAACCATTCCGGTTGATGGTAAATCCGAACTTGTGCTTTTTGATTATGTGTTTGCATATCAGTATCAGAATGATGTCATTGATATTGTTATTTACAAGGCATATGATTACAGATATACACTGTAGAAATATTATGAATTAAAATTTCTGGGACTTTGCGTTCAAAAAGGAATGCAAAGTCCTTTTTTCATCTTTTTTTACTTGATTCTTTTTCTGGTTATGGTATACTAAATAGGAAGACTAAAAAATAGGGAATGAGAAGCATGAAAACTGTAAAAATAGGAAATATTGTGATAGGAAACGGAAATCCCATTGCGGTGCAGTCTATGACCAATGTTCCCACCGAAGATGCAGAGAGAGCCATTTGTCAAGTCAATGAACTGGCTGATGCCGGTTGTGACATTGTCCGGCTTGCGGTGCCTACCGAAGAGGCGGCAAAAGCCATGGAGCAAATTGTCAGCAAAACCTCGGTACCTTTGGTTGCAGATATTCATTTTGATTATAAACTTGCCCTGATGTGTATGGAGCGGGGGGTACATAAAATCCGTATCAATCCCGGCAACATCGGCGGAGAGGACAAAGCCCGCGCAGTTGCTGAAATGGCAAAGAAAAAGGGTGTGCCTATTCGGATTGGTGTCAATGGAGGATCTCTGGAAGAGGGACTTTTGGAACAATGCGGAGGGAATCTTGCCAAAGCCATGGTGGAAAGCGCAAGACGCCATGTGGAAATTCTGAACCGTTGTGATTTTGATGATATCGTGCTTTCCATGAAATCATCCTCGGTTAAAACCACCATAGACGCCTATCGTCTGGCACGGGAGACCTTCCCTTATCCTCTGCATCTCGGGGTGACGGAAGCCGGAACCCTGCAGGCAGGGATTGTCAAGTCGGCCATTGGCATCGGTAGTCTCTTGGCAGACGGTATCGGGGACACCATTCGGGTTTCCCTTACCGACAATCCGGTGCGGGAACCGGAGGTAGCAAGACGGATTCTTCGCGCCCTCGACCTTGACAAAGACCATGTTGAGGTGGTTTCCTGTCCCACTTGCGGACGGACAAAAATTGATTTGATTCCCATTGCGCAGGCGGTATCTGATGCGGTAGAGAAGATACCGGCAAACTTGAAAGTTGCGGTGATGGGATGCGTGGTCAACGGACCCGGAGAGGCAAAGGACGCCGATGTGGGTATTGCAGGCGGTGACGGATGTGCGGTGCTTTTTAAGAAAGGTGAAATTGTGAGAAAAATTAAGGAGGAAGAGATTGTTTCCACCCTCCTTGAAGAGATACAGAGGATGGCAGAATGAGCGGAATTTTGGAATTGTTTGATAAGGTAACCGTATTAGAGGGGTTTGCGGTAAAACTGGAGCAGACCACTCTGGTTCGGTGCGACCTTTTTATGGAGGAAAACCGGATTGAACTGGAACTTTCTTCCCCGATATACCTGCCGGCACAGGAACTCTTGGAATATCGGGACTCGGTGAAAAACACCTACGGGGTACGGGTGGTAGACATTCGGGTAACTTATCCTGATTATGAGCCGGATGTGACCTATTTTGAAGAATTGTTGTACCGGTTTTTAGAGGAAAACGGGGGTTGCCGTGCGGTATTGAGCGACGCGGAACTCTCGTATGAAAACGAGATTCTGACTGTCAGCAACATCAACGGCGGTGAGGAACTGCTGAAAAACCGCCGGTTTATCGAATTTCTTACTGAAACGGCAAGACGGGAACTGTGCATGGCACTGACGGTGGACTGTCAATACCGGACGGTGGATATGGATGCCTACCTGAAAGAACGGGAAGAGGAACAGCACACATTGGCGGAGCATGTGGCAAAGGAGACGGCAAAGCCGGCAGAAGCCAAAGCACCCGAGGCGGTGACATCGGGTACTTTGATAGGAAAAGCCATTCAGCCGGAAGATGTGATGCCGATTTTTGACCTTTCTGAGGGTATGAAAGACTGCGTCATAGAGGGCGAGGTCTTAAGCGCAGAATCCCGTGTATTTACCGGAAAAAGCAACCGCGGAGGGGGAGAATATTCCACCACGTCCCTGGAATTTAATCTGGGAGATGACAGTTGGGGATGTTTCTGCAAACTCCGTGGCAATACGGAACGGATGGGCAAGGCACTCAGCGCCATCAAAGAGGGAAGCCGTGTCCGTTTGCGGGGCGATTATGACAATGATGAATATGCTCACAAGGTGCTGTTTACGGTAAAATCGGCAGAACTTTTAGACCCTGTTCCGGTGCGTCAGGATACTGCAGAAGAAAAGCGTGTGGAACTCCATCTCCATACCAAAATGAGTGCATTGGATGCGGTTTCTTCTGCTACGGATTTAATCAACCGTGCGGCAATGTGGGGACACAAGGCGATTGCTATTACCGACCATGGTGTGGCACAGGCGTATCCTGAGGCGGTAAAAGCAGTAAGCGGAGTACGAAAGAAGACCAACCCCGACTTTAAGATTCTGTACGGCATGGAGGGGTATCTGATCAACGATACGGATTCTGCGGTACGGAGACTGGCGGCAGCCGGAAAGTCCGGAACCTATGTGGTATTTGATATTGAGACCACAGGATTAAGCCCTGCACAGGAAGAGATTACCGAAATCGGGGCGGTGAAGATTGCAGACGGGGTGATAACCGAGACCTTTTCTCAGTTAATTAACCCCCAAAAATCCATCCCCGATAAAATTGTGCAACTGACCGGAATCACCGATGCCATGGTCGCAGACAAACCGACCATTGATGCGGTATTGCCGGAATTCCTGGAATTCTGTGCCGATGCGGTTGTGGTTGCCCACAATGCGGCGTTTGACACCGGATTTATCCGGCAGAAAGCGGCACGGTTGAATTTGACATTTGCCAACAAGGTGATGGATACCTTGTATCTGTCCAGAGAACTGTTCCCCAAAGAGGAGAAGCATTCTCTGGGGGTCGTGGCAGAGAGGTTGGGGGTTTCTTTAGAAAATCACCACCGTGCCGTAGATGATGCCACCGCCACGGCAGAAATTTTTATGAAGTTTCAGGATATGGCAATGGAGCAATGGGGCAAGGACACCAAACCCCAGACCATTGACAACAATCCCGCACTTTTGAAGAGCCCCAGATACCATATTGTGATTCTTGCCAAGAATCCGGTTGGACTGAAAAATTTGTATCAGTTGATTTCTAAGTCCAATTTGCAATATTATTATCGCAAACCCCAGATTCCCAAGAGCGTGTTGGAACAGTTCCGTGAGGGGTTGATTTTGGGTTCTGCCTGCGAGGCAGGGGAGTTGTTCCGTGCTATTGTGGACGGTAAAAGTCAGGGAGAAATCGAGGATATTGCGTCCTTTTATGATTTTCTGGAGATTCAGCCCATCGGTAACAACCGATTTATGGTGCGGAACGGGTCGGTGAAAGATGATGCCGGCTTGCAGGATTTGAACCGCAAGGTGGTTGCCCTCGGCGACAAGTTGGGAATCCCGGTTTGTGCCACCTGTGATGTGCATTTTATGGACCCGAAAGATGAGATGTACCGCCGTGTTCTGCAAGGAGCACAGGGATATGAGGATGCCGACCAGCAGGCACCCTTATATTTGCGTACCACTGACGAAATGTTGGAGGAATTTTCTTATCTGGGCGAGGAAAAGGCGTACGAGGTGGTGGTGAAAAACACCAACCGGATTGCCGATATGATTGAGGATATTGCTCCGCTGAAAACCGGATCCTATCCCCCGTCCATTGAGAACTGTGAGCAGGATTTGGTGGATATGTGCCACAAAAAAGCCCATGCCATTTACGGCGATGTACTGCCCAAAATTGTGCAGGAGCGGATGGACAAAGAACTGGATTGTATTGTGAATTACGGTTTCTCGGTCATGTACATGATTGCCCACAAACTGGTGAAAAAGTCCAACGAGGCAGGGTATCTGGTTGGTTCCCGAGGCAGTGTCGGGTCCTCCTTTGCGGCATTTTTGTCGGATATTACCGAGGTGAATGCTCTTTGTCCTCACTATATCTGCCCCAATCCGGATTGTAAGTACAGTGAGTTTTACGAGAACGGCGAATATCAGGTGGGTATGGATATGCCGGACAAGGAATGCCCCCATTGCGGAACCAAACTGAAAAAAGATGGTTTGACCATTCCCTTTGAAACGTTTTTGGGTTTCAAGGGTGACAAGGTACCGGATATTGACTTGAACTTCTCCGGCGAATATCAGGCAACTGCCCATAAATATGTAGGGGAACTGTTTGGAGAGGAGTATGTGTTCAAGGCAGGTACCATCGGTACCATTGCCGATAAAACCGCCATAGGATTTTACGGAAAGAAATATTATGAAAGCAAGGGAATTGAGGCGCCGGAAGCAGAACTTCTGCGTGTTTCCAAAGGGTTGATTGATGTCAAACGAACCACCGGTCAGCATCCGGGGGGTATTATTGTCTGCCCGAAAACCATGGATATTCATGATTTCTGTCCGGTACAGCATCCGGCAGACAAGGCGAATTCGGATATTATTACCACCCATTTTGACTTTCATTCCATCCATGACAATCTGCTGAAACTGGATATTCTGGGACACGATGATCCATCGACAATCCGCATGTTGGAGGATTTGACAGGGGTCAATGCCAAAGAGATTCCGTTGGATGACAAAACCACCATGAGCATTTTCTCCGGCACCGAGGCATTGGGTGTCACGCCGGAGCAGATTCACAGCGAGGTGGGTACATTTGGTGTGCCGGAGTTCGGAACCTCGTTCACCAGACAGATGTTGGTGGATACCAAACCCACCACCTTTGTAGAGTTGGTTATCATTGCGGGACTCTCCCATGGTACCGATGTGTGGCTGAACAATGCACAGGATCTGGTCAAGTCCGGCAAGGCGAATCTGTCACAGGTTATCGGTCTTCGTGATGATATTATGGTCTTTTTGATGCAGAACGGGGTAGAACCGTCTCTGGCGTTTAAGATTATGGAATATGTCCGTAAGGGAAGAGCCGCAAGAGAGGGTATGCCGCCGGAATATGAAGAGGCAATCAAGGCGCAGCCCACCATTCCCGATTGGTATCTGGAATCCTGTAAAAAGATTCAGTATATGTTCCCCAAAGCCCATGCAGCAGCCTATGTGATGATGGCATTTAGGATTGCGTGGTTTAAGGTGAATTTCCCCACCGAATTTTATAT
This sequence comes from Clostridia bacterium, assembly GCA_017546205.1. GTDB lineage: Bacteria > Bacillota > Clostridia > Monoglobales > Monoglobaceae > Ructibacterium. Next base: position 14,203 of record JAFYXJ010000005.1, read on the forward strand.
TGCGTATTATACGGTTCGTGCAGATTTGTTTGATGCAACCATTATGGCACAAGGCAAGGATAAGGTAGAGGCAGAACTGAAAAAACTGAACATGAAAGGCAATTCCATGACTGCCAATGAAAAATCTCTCCATACCATTCTGGAAATCTGTCTGGAAATGTATGAACGGGGCATTGAATTTTTGCCAGTGGACTTGTATCAGTCTCATGCGTCCAAGTTCCAAAAGGTGGGTAATGCCATTCTGCCGCCCCTTAACGCATTTCCCGGCGTGGGAACGGCGGCAGCGGAATCTATTTATAAAGCCGCACAGGAGGGGAAATTCCTTTCTCAGGAAGATTTGAAAAACCGCTCCGGTGCCAACAAGTCAGTCATAGAGACATTAAAGGAAAACGGCGTCCTGAAAGATTTGGCAGAAAGTAGCCAGATGGATATGTTCGGCCTGTTTTCGTAAAGAATTACATCAGGAGGAAATACAAATGAAAAAAACTGTTATTATTGGTTCAATATGTGGGATTTTGCTGTTTGGCACCGTTATTAGTTTTGCTGGTGGAACGGCACAAAAGATAATTGATTCTTTTGAAGAAACCAAACTTTTCGCACAATACGAAAAAGAAGATGTAAATGAAAGACTGAAAACAAAAAGGCGAAAAGAAAAGATAGATAAAAGCAAAAAGAACGATAAATGGGGTAAAATGAGCAAATTTGACCAGATGCTCATTGCAATGGATGCAACCATTGAAAATGCCATTGAATATAATGATGTGCTTTTTAATTATGAGTATTTAAGGCAGGCGTATCATTGGTCACAGGAACAACTTGATTATGTTTCTGATTTAATTATTAAAGGTTATCCGGCTATGGATATTATGGATATTTGTTATTTTTGGATGGATACCAATGAAGATATCAGTATCATAGAAGAAATTTATCTACATAAAGAAGGTTCTTCTGCGGTTACATGGATTGAGCGTGCATTTAATGATGTCACAAATGATAAATGCGGAGTTCTAACCGGAGAGGATGTAGAGGCGTATCTGGAAAACGGGCTAACATTAGAGGATATTGCCTTGGCGAACAAACTTTGCCGGCGTGGATCAATGACAATTCAGGAGATTCTCGAAAAGAAAAGAAACGGATTTTCCTTTGCGGAAATTACAACGGAAGTCCATGGAGAAAATATCAATGAATTGCCTGCTGTTATTTTGAATCAATCAAAAAAGCGGGAAGTTAAGCATGGGAAACCGGAGCAGGATATTATTTCACATCGTGCCGTGGAAAAAGCAGAAAAGCTTTCCAGAATCAGCAAGAAATCCCGCAAGGAACTTTATCAAAAAGAATTGGAAGAAGAATCTATCGCTCAGGAATTGGAACTTACTGAAGATGCATTAAGAACGAAGATACAGAAAGAGTTAGGGGAAAAAGGTCTTTTTAGGCTTGTAACTACCGAGGATGAAAAGGACAACATGATGCAGGAGGCAAAGTATGAAAATCAATAAATATGTTTTTGCAACTGTATTCTTAGTCACAATTTTTTTACTTACTGTTTCGGCATTTGCATCTACTACTGATGTATTAATGGTAAAAGGTTTAGAAAAGTACGGAGCCTCTTATAATGCCCCTTTTATGATGCCTGACGGAGATATAGATACCACCATTGGCGCCGTGAATATGATGGTCGCAGACCTTACTCTACCGGGGAAAAATGGACTGGATTTTACTGTTTATCGCAAGCATAACAGTTTTGATTCATCCAACGATTATGTGCAATATTTTTTCAGCAATCATTCTACACAAATGTATATTGGTGTTCCGTATTATGTAACCATCAATGGTGTAACCAGTAGTGAAAAACTTTATATTGCCTATGAAGATGAAAAAGATATTCAAAAAACAATATATACTTCTGCTTCAAGCGTTAATAATGCTTACTATGATTACAAATCCCAATTTAAGTATCATTACAGATGGACGCTGGATACAGCTACAGAAGCAATCTTAACCATGGATCAAGAGACGCAACCGCGTTCCGTTGATGAGGTCAAGGAAGAATATGCGGTCAGGAGTTCCAATACCAATGATTTATCTATAGGGTTAGGATGGCATATTTCTTTGCCACATTCTTTTAACGGCGGGGAAGAAAAGGTTAATGCCTCAAATAACGACAACTATTATACCCGATATGCCGAGATACAGTTTGATGATGGGAAAAAGGAAATTGTAAGATATCAGTATGTTTGGAGAAGCGCAACAAATGGAAATGCAGCCTATTATGAATTTACAGAGGCAAAGATGGTTAATACCAGCAGTGAATACACTCCGGAAATGACTTTAGAACCAACTGTGGATTCTCGTGGATTTTCTTATCACCTTAAGCTCACTGACCGGGAGGGAAAGTCACATTATTTTTATTTTGATTCTCCTACCAGTCATGCACATGCAAAAATATCTGCTATCGGAGACCGTTACGGGAATTGTATTGTCTATGAATATGCCAATAACGGAACTATAACAGTAACTGACACATATGGCAGAAAAATTATTATTAGCGGCAATGGAATTACTGTACAATCCGGAGATATAAACAAGCATATTGCTTACTCCCAGGAAACAAAAATCAATGAGGAAATAGACCCCCACGGATATTACGATACGCTTCATGATCATTTTTTGTATGTAACAGAATATGTAAATGAGGGACTGTCTGCAGAAAAAATCGTGACAACGTACGAAATGAAAATGGGATATTTTCGTACATGGACACCCATTAACCGATATTCCAGAACATATTATCGGTTAAATGCAATTCAATATCCTACCAATGCACGACGGGAATATATTTACGAAGAAACCGCTACGGCACCACAATATTTTCTTTTTAATTTGGCAGAGATTAGTGGTGGTAACTATCATATGTATTATGTCACCGGAGAAAGAATCTTTGAAAATGGACATTTGCACAAAACTAGAAATTTTTCATATCAAGGAAGGTGGGGAGATCGAAGCCAACTCAAAGGCACTTATTGGTGGGATGAAAATAAAAGCTTTGTTAGCACAGAAACAATGGCGAACGGTCATACCAAGCAAACCAGTTTGCATTATGATACGCTAGCCCGTTTGATGTCCGAAAAAACCATATATAAAAATGGGAATCAACAACTTCATACAGAGGAAAAAAGGTATTCATACAGCGGCGGCAGCAGTGCAGATACATATGTATTAACAAGTAACATTATGAAAAGTACTTTGCGTAGGGCACCGATTATGAACATCATGACCTTCCAGGACGGCACTTTGATGCAATCAGAGGATACCCATTACTACGGGTATACAAGAAATCCTACTTTCCACCGCTTGGGAGGAGTGACCACTAGATACACCTATGATGATACCTTTGCCCAGACATTGTCAATGACCATAGAAGAATTAGGCAAAGACCCCGTCAAACATATCCATACTTTAACAGAAGATAAAAAAAGCATTGCTCGTACTGATGTTTACGAGGGTGATGTTTTGATGCAAACAATTTCATATACCTATTATCCGGACGGCGCTGTCGCAAGTGAAACTGTGACCGATGGGGAACAAACCAATGTGACGGAATATTTCTATCACTATGCGGATGATAATTCCTATACCGCAACAACCGCCAAACAGGCAACAGACATTGACGGAAACAGCAGAACTGTCAGTGTGGTTACGGCATACGATTCCTTGGGAAGACTCTCGGCACAAACGGATGGGAACGGCAATACCACCTCGTATCAGTATAATATGCTCAATCAAATGACCCGCCAACAAAATCCGGACGGGAGCTATAAACAAATCTCCTATGACCATGCGGAAAACAATCTAACCGAAACAGACGAAAACGGGAACCTGACCACCTATGACTATTCACCGCTCGGCAATTTACTCTCTGTTTATCTGGATGGCGATTCTTCCAAGGTAGTTAGCAGTTATACCTATGATACCGATGGCAGAAAAACCTTAGAAACCGCCCACCAGACAATTGGAGATGCAGGTGTCAGCCAGCACTACACTTATGACGATTTTGGCAGGGTTGCAACCATTACTTCTAAAGAAGGAAATAAAATTCTGGACGTGGAAACCAATACTTATGCGGTAAAAAATCCTGTTAATGTTTGGCATAGTAATGGGCCGTGGGATGTCTCGGATTATGATGCTGTTGAGTTTATTCCTTTTGGGGCGTATGTGGATGCAGGAACTTTATCCATGGAAATTTTCGTAGATTATCAGCAGATTGAAGAAGCAACACTATCCGGTCAGGGTGCACGAACCTTCCTCATAGATACAAGCAATGCAACAAGCGTAATTGTTTCCAATAAGTATGGGGGATATGACTATTACCTCCGAGGGCATTACCCAACGGACGAAAACAACCTTGCAGGGGGAGTGGCACAGACAGTCACAACCACCTACAGGGGGGATTCTGCCTACATCAAACCCACAAAGGTTACACTTTTGGACGGTTACGGCAATATAGCATCGGAGAGTTATTACAACGGTGCGGTTTCTGATGCAAACTTGCTTAACAAAACGGTGTATCGGTATGACTATCGGGGGAATGTCACCCAGACGCTGGGCGGCAGAACTTATATGGAACAACTGGCAGATTACACCACCCGCACGGACTATGACTGGCAGAACAATCCGGTCAAGCAATACCGTGCCGATGGGGCATACACCAGCGCAACCTATGATATGCTGGGGAATCTGCTTACGGAGACCGACTATATGGGGCGTGTGACCACCCATACCTATGACGGCTTAGGTCGCAGAATCCGTACCATTGCTCCTTTTGCTGACGGAGTTACTACGGAGACCCTGTACTATTATGACAACAACGGCAATATTGTTATGACTAAGCAACAAAACAATGCTGTCGGTGAGACAATCTGCTATGCAGTGACGGAGCATGAATACGATAACCGCAACCGTCTTGTTGCCACCAAGGTCAATGACGGCACACGGGATATCTATACCCAGCATGCCTATGACGCTATGGGAAATATGCTCCGTATGGTAACGGGGCAAACAGAAAAACTGACAGATTTGTACGGGAATCTTCCTGCCGGCGTCAGCCATGTCAGTTATGAATATGACAGATTCGGCAATGTAATCAAGGAAACAGACAGCGAGGGCAGAACAAAAACTGCAGAATACACCTTGTTTGGTCAGCCGATTCGGGAAACAGACAAAAACGGTGTAGTGAAAGAAACTGCATACAACGCCTATGGCTCACCGGTTTCTGTTACCAAAGGGAATATGACCCAGACATGGCAGTATTCCGGCAATAATCTGCTGACCTCTACCATACAGGGAGACCAGTCTGCATATTATACCTATGACAAACTGGGCAGGATGAAAACAGAGACCATTTCCTCCCCGATTCGCAGCAGTAACGCAACCTATACCTACGATGCAAGCGGCAATCGTACCGGTTATACTGCGACTCTGCAGGGGATACAGGTAGCACAGGCAAATTACAGTTATGATGTGAATGAACGATTGACGGGGGTACAGTTCCCGACAGAGTCCGCATCCTATACCTATGACCAAAACGGCAGACTGCTGACTGAGACCACTGCCGGCAATACGGCAGAATACGGATATAATCATGCGGGTTTGGTGACATCCCTTACCAACAGTAATGGCGCAGATTATGCTTATACCTATCGTCTGGACGGAAACCAGATACAAAAGACAGACAGCAGTAACGGCAGTACCGATTATACTTATGACGGAATCGGCCAATTGACGGGTGAAACCACAACGGCGGGAAGTATTTCCTATACCTATGATACCCGTGGCAACCGGATAGGGATGAATGCAAAAGGTGTGTTGCATCAGTACACCTATGACACAAGTAACCGCTTGCTGAATTATACGGAATACGAACAAGGAACAGAGACCCACACCAACTATACCTATGACCAAAACGGAAATCTGATTCAGCGTATGACCAGTCTGTTTGCCGATGCGGCTAATGCCGGAGACGAACTGGTGTATCTGGAGCCTGTGGAAACAGCAAACAATCTGGATAATTCCATGTATGCCATCTATACCTATGACGCTTTCGGCAGATTAACAGGAATAGCGGGTGAGGGTATGCAGGCAGGCTATACCTATGATATCAATGGCAGGCGAATCGGCAAGGCGGTCAACGGAGTATACACAGGGCAACTGTGGGATGGTGATAACGTTGTTGCAGAATTTACCGCAGATAACACCATTACCAACCGCTACCTTCGTGGAGCAAGGCTGATGGCACAGCAGGCAAACAATACCACAAACTATTACATCTTTGATGCCCATGGCAGTGTTACTGCTATGGATGACGAGGATTATCTCTATGATGCCTTTGGCAATCTGCAAAGCGAGAATATTGCTGATAATCCTTTCCGCTACTGTGGGGAATATTATGATGCAGAAACAGGCATGATTTACCTGCGGAATCGGTATTATGATCCAAGTATTGGGCGATTCATAACAGAAGATCCTGCAAGAGATGGTTTGAATTGGTATGTATATTGTGGAAACAATCCTATTATGTTTGTGGATCCTTGGGGATTGGTTTCCATTATATTTGTTGGAGATGGAATGGAAGGACAAGCTCAAGTTCGTCGAGAACACTATGAAAACTTATATAATACATCCGCATATGTAGTGGAAGTTAGTTCTGCTAAAGAATTTGTGACGCAATGGAATAATTGGTTTAGTAATTTATCAAAAAACAGTGTTAATATTGATGCGATTGAAATTATATCCCATGGAAGTATTAAGGGGAAGGTAGGGAAAAATAGTGATGGAACTGCGTACTCCACAGGATATTTATATTTCACAGATGAAAAGGGCAATAATCTTTATGCGAGAGAAATAAAAGGAATGAAGAGTGGTGACAAAGCAATTACAGAATTAAACTCTACTGTTGCAAAAGAGTTAAACATAAATGGTTGTAATGGAGCAAACCCTGATACTTATAATGTCGTATATGCTTTTATGCAAAAGGTTAAGGCAGATAGTTATAGCGGTTTTGATGGTGGTTCCGAATGGAACCTAAATGCTAATGGGGTAGGAAAAGGTGACCATGTTCCAGGGGGAGGATGGTATGTTCCGGATAATGAATTACCAGTGCATGCATTTGGTGATAATTGGTATCTTGCAAAAAGACATCAATCTACTTTTTGGAAGTATGTGGAAAAGTCTAACGGCATACCTATTCGCGAACGACAAGGGCGTAGATATTTTAAGTGAGGTGGGGACATGAGAAAAACATACTTATACTTGATAGTAATTTGTTTTGTTATAACCCTTGCGTTAATTGCCCTTTATATAACCCCAAAAACATGTTATTTAAATCTTTCTTTTTATAATATAGCAACCAAGGTTAATTCTGAGGGTGAGGCTGTATATATTCAAACAACACCTTCATATATGGAACTGATAGGTGTAAGTTTAAACGACGGAGAAAACGATGTAAAGGTTACCGATAAGCAAGTTATAAATTTAGTAATAGATTATCTCAATAACCTGCCTTTAGTTTCAGTTAATGGTTATTTTGATAAAAGCAAGAAAGTTTTTGTCATTAAAGAACTATATGAACAAGGATATGATTTCATTAAAGGCAATAAAGAGAAAGATGTTTTATTAAGATTTTATAACGACAATCAAAATGAAATAGGTAATATAAAAATTTATAATGAAAAATATATATGCGATCCCAATTATAGAGCATATAAAGTTGAGGATGATGTTGTGTCCATAGTTAGCGACCTTAGAAGATTACTGCAAGAATATTCTCCGCCTACGCATTAGCACAGGAAGGCGTAGCGCATATGGACATAGCACAGGGTAACATAGCACAGGGGACGGTTCTGTGTGTTGACAAACCAGAGAGGAGAACGTATGAAACAGAAGAGAAGATATGTTATTTCGTTGATTTGCATTATGCTTGCTTTTCAACTGATAAGCGGAACAGTGATTTATGCTGAATCGACAATTACAGCAACGGCGAAATCTGATCGCAGAAATGTGACGATTACGGGGTCGATGGGAAGTTCTGAGGGTGGGCAACCGGTAACCTTACGGGTTGGAAGTGCGGAACAAACTCTATACATAGATCAGAAAAATTGTAATAGTACAGGGAACTTTCAGTTTCAGTTTACAATGCCTGAAAATCTGCCTAATGGAGAGTATGACTATTATTTGGGAAGCCGAAGAAACGGAAAATTCAGTGGAAGTTTTTCCTATTATGGTGACACACCGGTGCAGGCCAGAAAGATTATGGAAACAGACCTTGACATAGTATTGTCCAATTATGTACCCATGGTCAGCGGTACGATAAGTTGCTTTCCGGGAAAAGAAATAGAAATTTATGCAAAAAATATTACGGACAATAAAGTGATTAAGTGGATATCCATTCAGGCGGAAGATGGAAGTTATCATTTTTCCACAACGCTACCCAGTCTGATATCTGCAAAAGAATATGAGTTATCCATTGTTTGCAAGGATAGCAGCGGTGTGCTTGCATCTACGAGCGTAGTCATAGATTCTTCTATTATTTTGGTTTCCATTGACGGAGCGGTAACAACCGCAGATGGGGTTTATATGGATGTCAGGGCAAAGAGTACCAATACAGGGTTGGTCGACAAAAGCACAACCATTCGCGGGACGGAAACGGTATCGGAGACCATTCCCAATTTAATTGCAAATGCAGCATTTGAATTTTCAGCAGTGGGATATGAGGAATACCGACCGGGCGTGGAAGGCGTAACCTGTTCGGTGGTTGGCGTTGCCGGAGATGTTGTGGACGTGGTGGCAAAGGGGCAAAATATTGCATCCTTTGAGGATAGATTCTTTGTGTTGGAATATGATGCATCACAACTGGAATTGGTGGATTTATTCGGATTATCATTGGAATCAACGCAGGATGTCGGTCAGGAGGGAAATGTAGAGATTGTTTCTTTCTCGCCCGGATGTATTGTTTTTAAGATTCACAACATTGATATTCCCGACGGCAAGGTGTGGAGCGGTGTTCTGAATTTATTTAAGTTTCAGTTTGCACCCAACCACACGGGGGGTTCTGTGCTAAGCATTCAATGAGGCAATACCAGAGATTTAGAAAAGGATTTTCGATAGCATTAAGAAACTGTTGTCTTTTTGGCAACAGTTTCTTGATTTTTGTGAAAAAAGGTGCTATAATAGAAAAACCCAAAATTCCAAGGAGGTGAGCGCATGGACGCGAGCGGTGATACGGGCATGAAACCCGGCGGGCGATGGCAAAAAAGCCGACACAGTGCGGCGGCCGTGCGTCTGTCAGGATTTCTTCTTTAAGATTAAACAAAAAGGAGGAGACCTGCAATGGAGGAAAATTGGATGGAATTGGAGGCAGAGGAACTTCTGCAAGAGATGCTGACCCTGCTTCATGAAAAGAAAATCGGTAAACTGAGAGAGATGTTAACCACCCTGAACGCGGTGGACATTGCTCAGGCTTTATCAGAGGTATCGGAGACGGAATTGCCTCTGCTGTTTCGGATTCTGCCCAAGGAATTGGCTGCAGAAACTTTTATTGAAATGGACAATGACAGTCAGGAGTTTTTGATTTCTGCATTCAGCGATAAGGAATTGAAAGAAGTCCTGGATGAAATTTATGTGGATGACGCCGTGGATTTGATTGAGGAAATGCCGGCTACGGTGGTAAAGCGTATACTCCGCCACACCAATCCGGAGATGCGCAAAGACATCAATCAACTGCTAAAATACCCCAAAGACAGCGCCGGCAGCATGATGACCACCGAGTATGTGGATTTGAAAAAGAATATGACGGTGGCGGAATGTTTTGCCAGAATCCGTCGAACCGGTGTGGATAAGGAAACCATCTACACCTGTTATGTCACCGACCGTGACCGTCGGTTGATTGGTCTGGTGTCTGTGAAAGAGTTGTTGCTTGCCGATGAAGAGCAAGTGATTGAAGACATCATGGAGACCAACATTACCTATGTGGGAACATTGGAAGACCGGGAGGACGTTGCAAGAATGTTTGACCGGTATGACTTTCTTGCCATTCCCGTGGTGGACGGGGAAGACCGGTTGGTGGGTATTGTCACTGTCGATGACGCGATTGACGTTTTGCAGGAAGAGACCACCGAAGATATTGCCAAGATGGCGGCAGTTGTGCCCACCGAGGAAAGTTATCTGAAAACCACCGTCTGGACCCATGCCAGAAACCGGTTTTTCTGGCTTTTGTTCCTGATGCTGTCTGCAACGGTAACCGGAGGCATCATCCAAAAATACGAGGATGCCTTTGTGGCAATCCCCATTCTGGTCGCCTTTGTGCCTATGCTGATGGGAACCGCCGGAAACTGCAGTTCTCAGAGTTCTACCATGATTATCCGCGGCCTTGCACTGGAAGAGATTAAGTTTAAGGATTTTCTTAAAGTCTTGTGGAAAGAGGTGCGGATTGCCCTTTTGGTAGGGGTGATTTTGGCGTTGGTCAATGGTGTGCGTCTCCTTTTGATGTACAGCAACAATGCTGAGGTACTTGCGCAGGTGAGTATGTTCCAGTTGATTGTGGTTTCGGGACTCAGCCTGATTGGCATTGTGGTTCTGGCAAAAAGCATCGGCTGTATTCTCCCTATGCTGGCAAAAAAATGCAAACTGGACCCTGCCCTGATGGCGGCACCTTTGCTCTCTACCATTCTGGACACCTGTTCGGTATTGATTTTCTTTAGTATTGCTATGGCGATTATTGGAATATAGAAAAAATCTCTCACATAGTGAGAGATTTTTTCATACCCGACAAATCTGTTATAGACAGGGGAAAACCCCGTCGATATAATGAACAATAGGAGGTGGAACTATGCTTCGTTATGAAAAGAATGCCGAACAATATAAACAATTATCCAATATAGATTTGGCGGAGGTTTTTCTTCGCAGATATGAACCGGAACAGGTAATCGGGGAGGTTTTCCGCTATTTTTCCATTGATTGTCTGGAGCGGTGCAAACTGGATCCGGCACGGCTGGATGCGTTGACCGAGAAATTTTTTTCCAATGAGGATGCAGTTGCAGCAAAGGCACTGGGAGAAATGATAGGAATGTTCCGGGCATTGGGAGAAAGCGAGCAAACCGAGGGGCAGCAATTGGTTGAAAAAATCACTGCCTATGTGGAAAGTCACTTATGTGAGAATATCCGGCTGGAACAGATTGCAAAAGCGTTGTCTATCAGCTATTTTTATATGTGTCATCTTTTCAAACTGTACACCGGCACAACCCTGACTCATTACAGAAACAAAAAACGAGTGCTTCTTTCCCAGAAAATGTTGATTGAAACCGACAAAAAGGTGGCAGATATCGCTGTGGAATGCGGATTTGAGTCGGTTAGTTATTTTAGTGAGACATTCAAGAAATACGCGGGAGTAACACCGTTAAAATTTCGGGAAGAGCAGAAAGACACGATGTATTTTCCGTGGTATTATGAAAACGATATCGGCCTTGCCAATATGCTCCCATCCTTGCGTCTTTTGAATCAGGTGAAAGAAGTTCCGGCAGAAACCTGTGCGGAAACCTACGCTGTGCATATACCGGAAGATGCATATCAGTTCCTTCACGAAACAGCGATTATTGAATATCACGGAACCTTATTTGCGTCCTGGTATAATTGTCCGGAAACGGAACTGCACGGCAGAACACCCATCCGTGGCAGACGGTCCAAGGATGGCGGAAAAACATGGGACGATGTGGAAATTGTTGCAGACTGTGCTGATGGGGGGATTCTGTATTGTCCTCCGGTTTATGGTGTATGCAATGACAAACTGTATCTGTTTTTGAATGAGATGGTTGGTCCTGATTTGATTCATGCGTTGGATCTGTTTGTGTTTGATGAGGAAAAAGATGTTTTTGTGAAACTTTGGTCACGGCCTATTCCGTTTAAACTGAACACCAATGTGGTAACCTTGCCCAACGGCAAATTTATGCTCCCCGGCAGAATCGGAGAGATAGACCGGTTCCCCAACACGCCGGCAGTTTTGATTTGTGACAGCAAAAATATGGAAGAGGAGTGGCGGTTGGTTAAGATTGCACCGGACGGCAATCTGCCTGACGGCAGTTTCCTGATTCATCCGGAAATCAGTGCCATGATTGCCGATGATACCATATATATGCTGTGCAGAAACGATATCCGGATGGTTCCGATTTTGTATTGTTCCAAGGATAACGGAGAGACATGGAGCACCCCGTATGCATATGACATTCCCATGGTCAATTCTAAAATCTATTGCGGAGACCTGAAAGACGGCAGACACTATCTCGTGGCAAATATTGAGAAAAAGCATCGTGAAAAGTTGGCGCTTTACCTGACCGAGGATGAAAAACCGGTGTTCACCAAATGTATTATTTTGCAGGATGAAGGAAGCAAGGAATTTCCTGATGCCGGAGCATGGCATTATCCGGTAGCCTGTGAGAGTGACGGGAAACTGTATATTATCTACACAGCGCACCTGACCAAAAGTTGGATGAACCCCCGAGGCGCCGTTGTTTCGGTGATTGACTTAAGTAAAATATAAAAGAAAATGGTGACTTCATACGAAGTCACCATTTTTAATAACCAAGTGTTCCGTCTAAGGAATCATCATTCTCAATCCAGTCATTGACATTGTATATGGTATAATCGGTAGGGGTATTGCGGACAATCACCCGTTCAATCCCTGCATTGATAACCATTCGTTTGCACATGGCACAGCAACAGGCGTTGTTGACCAGTTCTCCGGTTTTGGCATCCTTTCCTACCAGATACAAATCTCCGCCCAGCATATCTTTACGGGAAGCGGAAATAATGGCATTTGCCTCAGCGTGGACGCTCCGACAGAGTTCATAGCGTTCCCCTCTGGGAATCTGCAGTTTTTCTCTGGTGCAGTAACCCAAATCCGAACAGTTTTTTCTTCCCCGGGGCGCACCTACATATCCGGTGGATACGATTTCATCGTTCTTTACAATGATGGCGCCAAAGTTCCGGCGCAGGCAGGTTCCCCGCTCGATGACAGTCTCTGCAATGTCAAGATAATAGTTGGTTTTATCGACTCTTTCCATGGATTTTCAACCCTTTCTTGCAATTACTACCAGTATCATACCAGAAAGAAAGAAATATTTCAATAGTTTATTGACTTTAGGCGCCGGAATTTATATAATAGAGGGAGAATGAAAAAATGGAGAGATACCATGAAACGGTTTGAAACATATAGTTCTGAAGAAACCAGAACATTAGGAAAAGACCTTGCCAAAACCCTTTCCCCCGGTGCAATCCTTGCATTGGTGGGTGATTTGGGGTGCGGAAAAACTGCATTTGTCAAGGGTATCGTGGATGCGTTTGGCGATGGGGAGGAGGTTACCAGCCCCACCTTTACGCTGGTGAATGAATATGATGGGACAACCCCCATTTATCATTTTGATGTTTACCGACTGGAACATCCATCCGTTGAGGAATGTGACTGGATGGACGATTACTTTTTTTCGGACGGCATCTGCCTGATTGAATGGGCGGATAATATTCGGGAGGTTTTGCCGGACAATACCTTGCGGATTACATTTTCCAAAAACCCGGAAAAGGGTGAAGATTACAGGGAGATAACAGTATGCTGATTTTTGGAATTGATACATGTTGCATGGCGGCAACTGCCGCTTTGATGGATGAACATAAACTGGTTGCCCAGACGGTGGTTAACCATAACCGCACCCATTCTCAAAAAATGATGCCTCAGATTGAAACCATGTTTCAGCAGGCGGAAAAAGAGGTGGATGAGGTGGATTTGTTTGCGGCGGCGGTAGGACCCGGGTCTTTTACCGGCGTCCGTATCGGTGTGGCGACCGTGAAAGCCCTTGCCCAGGCGGTAGGAAAACCTTGCGTGGCAGTTTCTACACTGGAAGCGTTGGCATTTAACAGCACCGTGTTTGACGGGGTGATTTGTCCCATTCTGGATGCCAGACGAAATCAGGTGTACAATGGGTTGTTCCAAGGAGGACGGGAGTTGGTCCGTCTTTGCGAGGACAGGGCACTTGGCATTGACCAATTGTTGGAAGAATTGAAACATACCGAAGAAAAAATTCTTTTTTGCGGAGACGGTGTTCCGGCATTTCGTGATGTGATAGAGGAAACGCTGGGCGACCAATGTGTGTTTGCAAGCCGGATGCAAAATCTGAATCTGGCAGGGGCGGTGGCAGAACTTGCCTTGCTTGGACATGGTGAGCAGGTATCCTGTGGGGAACTGGTGCCTCAGTATGTTCGCTTATCGCAAGCGGAAAGAGAACGGATGGAGGGGAAATTTTGAGACGAAGACTTGGATGGCTGTTAGTCATTTGCTATGTATTTGTCCTGTTGGTGCCGCAGATGGTGTTGGCAATGCCGGAAACCGCTGAAGAAATTGAGGCGGAGCCGGTTCCTATGACCGATGCACAGGGCAGACCGATTTTATTTGCCGGAGAGACTGGTATTGTTATTGACCAGACAAGCGGGGCGGTTTTATATGAATGGGATTGCCAGAAGCGGATGTTTCCGGCGAGCTGTACCAAGGTCATGACCTGTCTTCTTGCGGTTGAGGCGGTGGAACGGGGAGAAATCTCCATGGAAGAGCCGGTTACCATTACGGCAGAGATGTTGGAAGGTCTGGACATTGACGGAAGCAACATGGCGCTCAAAGAGGGAGAAGTTCTGGAGTTTCGGCATTTGCTGTGGGGCTTGATGGTTCCCTCCGGCAATGATGCTGCCATGGCGATTGCCTTTCGGCTGGCTGGCAGTCAGGAATTGTTTGCAGAACGGATGAACGCCCGTGCCCAGGAACTGGGATTGAAAGAGACTCATTTTGTCAATCCTCACGGACTTCATGATGATAATCATTATACCACGGCGGCAGACATGGCAAAGATTGCTTATGTTGCCATGAAGAACGAGGATTTTCGCAACATTGTAGATATTGCCCATGTGAAAATTCCGCCCACCAACATGACCGAGAAAGAGCGGTATTACCTGAACACCAACGGGCTGCTTTCGGGTATGCGGTACAGCTGGTATGTGTACAAAGGCGCAACCGGAATCAAAACCGGACGAACCACCGAGGCAGGAAACTGTCTGGTATCCTCTGCTACCCGCGGTGGCATGAGTTTGATCGGGGTTTTGTTTGGCGGAGCCGATGTGGGGGCATCCCATGAAGAATCTGCGCGGATGCTGGATTACGGATTTGAGAATTTTCAGCCGGTGCGGGGCATTGCAAAAGGCGAACTTTTGGGAGAAAGCAAGGTCAAATACGCCAAACGGAAAGACACCGTGACTTTGGCGGCAGCAACGGATGTGATGGCGGTGGTGCCCAAGGGTGTTGCAAAGGACGCATTGGAAATCCGTCTGAATCTGCCGGAAAAAGTGTACGCGCCCATCAAAGAGGGGGCGGCGGTTGCTTCGGCGACGGTGTTGTATCAGGGTCAGGAATTGGGAGAAACCCCCTTGTTGGCATTGGTAGCAGTGAAGAGGAGTTTCTTCTGGCCGATTATGGCGTTGGGAGATTGGCTATGGGGATTTTTGCTAGTGAGAATTGTGGTATATCTTGTCCTTATTGCGTTGGTGATATTTTTGCTTTTGGTGCTGCGGACGGTCTGGCTGGAAATGCAAAGAATATACCGGAAAAAGAAATCATAAGTATGGCAAATTTCTCTTGAAATAAGGGAAAGTCTGTGCTATACTGAAAGATAAGGATTTTATAGGATACTTACAACCGAAAAATTGAGAGGATAGAAACATGCTTGGTAAGATTGGATGGCTTTTTTTGTTGGCGATGCTTCCCGTTTCGGAGATTCGGGGATCTATGATTTATGCCTTTGCCGCTCTTGATGGGTGGCAACAATTGACGACTGCGTATTTTTTGTCGGTCGTTGCTAATTTCCTGCCGGTGCCTTTTGTGATTCTGTTATTCAGACCCATTGTGAAATGGCTGAAAAAGACTCGTTTGTTGGGTGGAATTGCCCATTGGATGGAAGAACGGGCAAACCGGAAGGCGGGAAATCTGAAAAAGGCAACCGCAGGTGCATTGATGGTTTTTGTGGCGATTCCCTTTCCCACTACCGGCGCATGGACAGGTGCGATGATTGCATCGCTTTTGGATATGAGGTTTAAGTATGCGTTGCCTGCAATTTTACTGGGTATTATGATTTCAGGAGGAATTATGGCATTGTTGCTGACCGGTGTGCTGAATCTGGGTGCATTGGGAGAGTGGCTGATTACCAACTGATTTGGGGAAATCGCAGGAGAAAGGATGGACTGCCATGAGAATAAAAAAACAAGGCCGGAAAAAATCGAGAGGCCGGGGCATTTTGATGACATTGGGGATTCTCTTTATTATTGCAGGAGTATTTACCGCATCTTTTGCCACATCGTTTCAGGTTATGATTCAGGCGGCACAAAGCAAGCCGGATGAAGGTTCGCTGGAAAGCGAAAACCAGAAATTGAAAGAGGAAAACCAACTGTTGCAGGATAGAATTACCATTCTGGAGACAGAGATAAAGGCGGAAAAGCCTAAGGAACCGGAAACTACAGCAGCACAGTCGGGAGAGGAACCGTCTGCTACCAAGAAGCCGACATCTACTTCGAAACCTTCGTCTACACAGAAACCAAAGGCAACCACAAAGCCTGTGGCAACACAAAAACCAACAACGACGCAAAACACCGGGTCTGTGCCGGGAAATGCACTTGTAGAATAACAGATTGATAAAGAAAGGGAGAGACAAGTATGAAAAAACCAAAGTACAAGAGAGTTATGCTGAAAGTCAGCGGAGAGGCACTTGCAGGAGAGAAAGGGTTTGGACTTGACCAGCCTACCATTAATGCCATTGCCGGTAAAATCAAGGATTGCTACGACATGGGCGTGGAGGTTGCAGTGGTTGTTGGCGGCGGAAATTTCTGGCGCGGACGCACCGGCGAGGGTATGGATCGTTCCCGTGCTGACCACATGGGTATGTTGGCGACGGTTATCAACTCTCTGGCATTGTTGGATGCATTGGAGCAGTTGGAAGTTCCCGCGCGGGTGCAGACTGCGATTGAAATGCGCCAGATTGCAGAACCCTACATTCGTTTAAAAGCGGCTCGGCATCTGGAAAAGGGACGGGTTGTTATCTTTGCCTGCGGTACAGGAAACCCCTTCTTCTCTACCGATACCACTGCGGCACTGCGTGCAGCGGAAATTGATGCAGAGGTGATATTGCTTGCCAAGAAAGTGGACGGCGTTTATGACAGCGATCCCAACATCAATCCTGATGCAAAGAAATTTGATACACTCTCCTTTATTGATGTCCTGAACAAGGGATTGGGCGTTATGGATTCTACCGCAACCTCCCTTTGTATGGATAATAATATTCCCATTCTGGTCTTCGGTCTGGACGATCCGGAAAACATTACCCGTGCGGTGATGGGCGAAGAGATCGGAACGGTAGTAAGCAGATAAAAAGAAAGGTGATGAAAGTATGCAAAACGCAGAAAACAAAATGAACAAAGCCATTGCGTCCTTGGAGAATGATTTGGCGGCAATCCGTGCAGGTCGTGCCAATCCGGCGGTTTTGGACAAAATTACAGTAGAATATTACGGAGCGCAAACTCCTCTTCAGCAGGTTGGTACCGTTTCGGTACCCGAGGCGCGGAGCATTGTGATTCAGCCTTGGGATATGACTGTACTGAAAGATATTGAACGGGCGATTTTGGCGTCCGATTTGGGGTTGACCCCCAATAATGACGGAAAGGTGATTCGCCTCAACTTTCCGCCTCTTACCGAGGAAAGAAGAAAAGAACTGAACAAAGGCGTTTCCAAGCGTGGCGAAGAGGCAAAAGTTGCCATCCGTAACATCCGCAGAGATGCCATTGAGGGATTCAAGAAGCAGAAAAAAGACGGTGAGATTACCGAGGATGACCTGAAAGGCTTGGAAGAGAAAATTCAGAAACTGACCGACAAGTTTGTCAAAGAAATTGACGGCATCATTGCTGCCAAAGAAAAAGAAATTTTAGAAGTATAGAGAACGGCGGCATGGGGAATAGAACAATTGGTTCTATTCCCTGTGCTGTGTTAAGCCGAGGGGGAAACCGTATGTTTTTTAAGAAAAAAGCGCAGACTATACAATTGGATATGGACCGGATTCCTCAGCATATTGGAGTCATCATGGACGGCAATGGTCGTTGGGCAAAACGGAGAGGGCTTCCCCGCAGTGCAGGGCACAAACGGGGCGCCGATATTCTGGAGGGTTTGTGTGATTACTGCAACGGGCTGGGGGTCAAGGTGCTGACGGTGTATGCTTTTTCTACGGAGAACTGGGTCAGACCGCAAAAAGAAATTGATGCTTTGATGGATTTGCTGTACGGGTACCTGCTTCAGGTAGAGGAAAAGTTTCGTGGCAGAGATATGAAACTGAAAATCAGCGGGGACATTTCTCCTCTCAGCGATAAAATCAAGGCGGCAATTGCCCATGCAGAAGAGGTGACGGCACCGGGAAAACGGATGATTCTTAATATTGCGCTGAACTACGGCGGCAGAGATGAGATTGTCCGTGCGGCAAGAAAACTTGCCAAGGACTGCAAAGAGGGGAAGGTCTCCCCTGATGCAGTTGACGAAGCGGTGTTTGCCTCTTACTTAGATACATACGGACTTCCCGAGGTGGATTTGATTATTCGCCCCAGCGGAGAAAAACGGCTTTCCAACTTTATGCTCTGGCAAGCTGCCTATGCTGAATTCTGGTACAGCGATATTTGTTGGCCTGATTTTAAGGATGCGGATATGGAACGTGCTATCTATGAATATCAGCAGAGAGACCGTCGGTTTGGAGGTGTCTGATTCATGAAACAGAGAATTTTAACCGCAATGGTTGGACTTCCTTTGATTTTATTGGTTTTGTTTTCGCCCATTCCTGCTGTTGTTCTGGCGGTAATGGCCGCGTCCGCTATTGCTCTTTGTGAGTATATGAAAGCGGTGGGCATCTGGGAAAACAAGTGGCTCCGTGGGATGGGAATTATGGCGGCGTTGCTGATTCCGTTGTGTTTTCGGATGCCGGTAGGCGTCAGCCAGACCGTTTTGTATTTATACGTTGCGGTATTGTTTGTACTGATGCTGATGGATCATAAACGAACCACATGGGTACAGATTTCCTGTCTTGCCATGGGGCTTGTGTATATTCCGTATTTTCTTTCCCATATTTTGTTTATCCGTGATATGGAATTTGGGAAATTCTATATCTGGCTGGTATTTATCGGGGCGTTTATCACCGACAGTTGCGCATACTTTGTGGGATGTGGCATTGGCAAAACCAAACTTTGCCCCTCCATCAGTCCCAAAAAGACGGTGGAAGGTGCAATCGGCGGTATCATCGGTTGCGGATTGGCGTTCTTGATCTTTGGTGTGATTGTCAATCTTGGATTTTCTGGGGTTACATTCAGCCTGTGGCGGTTGTTTGTTGCAGGTCTTATCTGTGCCGTAATCTCCGAGATTGGGGATTTGGTGGCATCCATGCTGAAACGGCAGTTTGCCATCAAAGATTTCGGCACCATTCTGCCGGGACACGGTGGGATCCTGGATCGATGCGACAGCATCATTCTGGTTGCGCCGGTATTGTTTTTGCTTTTACAGCAAATGGGAGTTCTGGCGGCATAAGACAGTACATACAGTATAAAGGAGAAACATCATGAAATTGGTAATTTTGGGCTCGACAGGTTCGGTGGGAACACAAGCGCTCTCGGTGATAGAGGAGTTAAAGGGAACGGTTGACATCGAGGTTGTTGGACTTTCCGGCAACAAAAACCTGAAACTGCTGGAAGAACAAATCCGCAAGTTTTCCCCTGCTTATGCAGCAGTTCCGGAGGAATCACTGGCAAATCAATTGAGAACCTCAGTTCAGGATACCGGCTGTAAGGTGCTGTCAGGAGAAGAAGGTCTTTGTTATCTTGCGGCAGAAACTGGCGCGGATATGGCATTTTCTTCCATTGTGGGATTTGCCGGACTGGTACCCACCATGAAAGCCATTGAAGCAGGCATTGACATTGCCCTTGCCAATAAAGAAACCTTGGTAACCGCAGGTAGCATCTTTACCGATGCGATAAAAAAACATAAGGTCAGACTTCTTCCGGTAGACAGCGAGCATTGTGCCATTTTCCAATGCCTGAACTCCGGCAAAAAGAGTGAGATTTACAAACTGTTGCTGACCGCATCCGGCGGTCCGTTTTTTGGAAAAAAACGGGAAGAACTTATCCATGTCACCAAGGAACAGGCGCTCAAGCATCCCAACTGGAGCATGGGTGCCAAGATTACGGTAGACAGTGCAACCCTGATGAACAAGGGTCTGGAAATTATGGAAGCGCGATGGTTGTTCGGCGTGGATATTGACGATATTGAGGTTGTGGTGCAACGGGAAAGCATTATCCATTCTATGGTGGAGTTTCGGGACCACAGCATCATTGCCCAGTTGTCCCGACCGTCCATGAAACAACCTATTCAATATGTATTTACTTACCCGGAGCGGCTTTCCTCTTTGGAAGAACGGGTGGATTTTCCCGCTTTGGGGAAACTGACATTCTCTCAGCCGGATGAGGAAACATTCCGGTGTCTCGCCCTTGCAAAGGAGGCAGGCAGACAGGGGGGCATTATGCCCACGGTCCTGAACGCCGCCAACGAGGTAGCGGTGGGAGAATTTTTGAAAGACAAAATCAAATTTTTAGAGATTGCAGAGCGGGTGGAAGCCACTATGGCGGCTTGGGAAAACAAGCAGAATCCCTCTTTGCAGGAGTTGATTGCCATTGACAGAGAAATCCGGTCTAAAGGAGTGATTTAATGACCGTCATAACGGTTCTTGCGGCAATTTTGATTTTTTCGGTGATTATTTTTGTCCATGAATTCGGGCATTTTATCACCGCCCGTATCTTTGGGGTCACGGTGCATGAATTTGCGATCGGTATGGGCCCTGTCCTCTGGAAAAAACAAGGCAAAAACACACTGTATTCTGTCCGTGCAATTCCCATGGGCGGATTTTGCCAGTTGGAGGGTGAAGATGAGGATAGTCAGGTAGAGGGAGCATTCCGGACGAAAAAACCCCTGCCCAGAATTATCATTCTGGCGGCGGGGTCGGTGATGAATCTGTTTTTGGGATTTTTGATGGTGTTCTGTCTTGTGACTGCAACCACGGCGTTTCAATCGAAGGATATCGCAGGAACTGTCGTGGCAGAGGTCAATCCGGAATCTTCTGCATCGTTTCTTCAGCCGGGAGACAAGATTGTGGCGGTGGGAGACTACCGTACCCATATTTATCGGGATTTGAATTTTGCCCTTTCCCAGAATGGGAATCAGGAAACCACCCTGACCGTACGCCGCGACGGAACCACCTTTACGGAGCGGTTTCAACCACTGGAAAAAACCATGGAAGACGGCAGCAAGCGGTATCTGGTAGGATTCCAGATTGCGCCCCAAAAAGCCACCTTAGGCGCGATTTTCCATGAATCCTTTTTTGAGACGGTATGGATGGGGAAAATGGTCTTTCTTTCTCTGGGTATGCTGTTTCGGGGTGAGGCGGGAATCAATGATTTAGCCGGCCCTGTGGGAACGGTGGGGGCAATGACCCAAGTTGCCAGAACCGGTTGGCTGGAACTTTTGTTCTTTGCCGCATTTCTGGCGGTGAATATCGGCATTATGAATCTGCTTCCCATTCCGGCATTGGACGGCGGACGAATTCTGTTTGTGTTGATTGAACTGATTTTCCGCAAGCCGATTCCGGCAGACAAAGAAGGATGGGTGCATTTTCTGGGATTTGCCCTGCTGATTTTGCTGATGTTGTATGCAACGTATAATGATATTGTACGATTATTTGTATAAAAAAGGCTTGTGACACAGTCACAAGCCTTTTTTTATAAAATTAAGTCCGGTTCGGGCGGAAGATGATCCTCCGTATAATACGGAACTTCGTCCAGCCGCTTGAAGGTGTAGCCTTTCTCCCGTAAATACTGAATAATGGAAGAAAGTGCCTGCGGGGTGGATTTTTTGGTTGCCGCATCGTGCATCAGCACCACAATATTTTTGGAGCCGGAGGTTTCGCGGATTCTGGCAAGCAGTTCGCCGGGGGAACGGTTGTGCCCCTCCGCATCGCCGTTCAGGCTGTTCCAATCGGCAAAATAAAATCCATTTTCCTGCAACAGCAGTTTATACTGTTGCTTTTGCGCTCCGTAAGTGCCGGCATTCTGGCTGCCGCCGGGGAATCGAATAAGACGAAAGGGTTCTTCCCCGATAATGTCTTTGATTAAGCCGTTGGTCTTTTCAACCTCTGCGAGGAAGCTTTCGCCGGTGGCATACAGTTCTTCATATTGGTGGGAATAAGTGTGGTTGGCAAGAAGATGCCCCTCTTCATGCACCCGTTTTGCAATATCGGGATTTTTTTCAATCATTCGCCCCAGCAGAAAAAAGGTGGCTTTTACATTCTCTGCCTTCAGTGCGTCCAGTACCGCCGGCGTAACCTCCTTGGTGGGACCGTCATCAAAGGTCAGATAACAATATTTTTCGCCGGTATCCGGAACTTCTGTGGCGATTTTCAGCAAATCGTTCTGTTCCCGTGCAGGGGGAATGGCAGGTGTGGCTTTTGGCAGAGATGTCGGCTCCGAAGATGTCGTTTTGATAGGTTCTCCAAAGGAGAACAGCCGAAATCCCAGCCACCCTACCGCAAGAAACAAAAGAATCATTGCGATATATACAATCCCTTTGTATAGATGGCTCTTTTTTTGCATTTCTTCTTGAGAACTTGTATCCTTGTTCATAGAAATCCTCTTTCTTTGACTTGTTGTAAAAATACCTTTGTAGTATGCCACATTTTACAACTTTTTTTCCCGTTTGTCAACCGAGTAAAAGAAAAACAATATCGTCAAGTATATTTTATAAAATTTTTGAAAAATGGTTGACAAAACATGGTTTGCCGTATTATAATGAAATAGAAAAAGGCAAGACCTCAAACGGTTATGCCAAGAATGAACTAAAAGATAGCCCTGACTTGGTCGGTGGGGGCTATCTTACTTTTTTTGTAAGTGCTATCAAAAACACAATAGTTAAAGATAAAATTCTTAATATGTATTTTCCCATAACAACCACCTCCCCTCCTAACCATAGGCATAGGAATAAGGTGGCATAACCGCCCAGCTTTTACACTGTTTTCAGTCTTACCTTTTGTCGGGTTTTCCGACAAAAGCATTTTACAACTTTTTTTCCCGTTTGTCAACCGAGTAAAAGAAAAATGGCATGAAAAATTTCCTTATTTATATATAATATATATTATAAAAGAATTTATCATTCAAAGTACGGAACTTTTCAGAACGGGGCGACGTCTAATAATGTAAGATTGCTCAATTATAAAAAAATAAGGAAAAATCCAATTATTTTTGTCAAAAGGGTTGACAGATTGGGAATTTAATATTATAATAAATCGCAATCTAAAATAGAGTATTTGCGTTCTCACGTGCAAAAAGACTCTGGGTTCTCAGCAAATTGACCAATCCGATGGGCAATTTGTTGATGAAAGTGCTGAATCAGGTTACAACATTTGGTCTTTTTTGGCGTATTTGTTACAAAAGCGTTAAAAATTAGAATAGTTGTTGACATTTAACCTCGTTTAGTGCTATAATTTGAACTAAGTTAGTAGGTAGATTGTCTTTTTGGCATTTCCTGTCTTACTTAGCCCCGTTGCAGAGCACATAGAAACTGCTTCGGTTAAAGTTGAAAAAAAATTAAACAATTTATATTTTTAAGGAGGATTTGAGAATGAGAAATCTCAAAAAAGTAATTGCTTTGGTAGCAGTTTTCGCTATGCTGGTTAGTACTGTAGCTTTCGCTCAGACTTACTCTGATGTAGCAGACACTGACGTATTTGCTGAAGCAGTAGAAACCTTAAGTGCACTCGGCATCCTGACCGGTGACGATGCAGACAACGACGGCGTTATGGACTTCAGACCGGCTGATACTATCACCAGAGCTGAAGTAGCTGCAATCATTTGCAGAATTCAGAACCTGAATGTAGCAGGTTCCGCTTCCACTCCGTTTATCGATGTACCTTCCAGCCACTGGGCTTCCGGTTATGTAGCACAGGCTGCAGGCCAGGGCATCGTTAACGGTTATGGCGACGGCAACTTCGGTCCTGATGACAACGTAACTTACGAGCAGGTAATCAAAATGCTCATGGAAACCCTGGGTTACAAACTGTTTGCTGATGCAAACGGCGGATATCCTTCCGGTTACCTGGCAGCTGCTCAGCGTTACGAAGTTCTTGATGGCGTAGTTGGCGGTGGCGTAGGCGCAGAAGCTAACAGAGGTATGGTTGCTCAGTTGGTTTACAACGCAATCGACACACCTTTGATGGAGCAAACCGTTTACGGTTCTGACAACAACTGGTCCATTCTGGACGGCGGCGTTATTTCCGGCGGCGGCTACAGACAGTTCCTCACTCTCCTCAAGAGAGACCTGAAGGTTTACAAAGCAACCGGTACTGTTACTGACAACAGCATCACCACCGGTATTGACACCGAAAAAGTAAAGGAAATCACCTTGACTTTCGATGACAATGAAGTAAATGGTCACTATGGTTTTGTTAACGCTACTCAGAACTTCATTCAGGGCGATGTAGATGCTGATGCTTTCTTGGGTTACAATGTAACTCTGTTTGCTAAGAAGAACCTGGATGGTACCTTTACTCTGGTTACTATTGCTAAGGCTACTGGCAACAATGCAGAAATCAGCTTTACTCTTGACCTGTATGATGGTTGGGATGGTTCCAAGAACGAGATCGCTTACCTGAAGGATGCTAACAGTTCTACTGAAAGCAAAGCTAAGGTAGAAGCTGCTCCGGTAATCATCTTCAATGGTACCAAGCAGTCTACTTGGACCATGGGCACTTTCTTCGGTGCTGGTACTGACCAGATTAAGGCTAACCCCAACGACAAGTACAGCGGTAAAGTTACCCTGATCAACAACGATACCGACGCTGCATACGATGTAGTTGCTATCGAGATCGCTACCACCGCTATTGTAAACAAAGTAAATGCAAATGGTACTGTTACCATTCTGAATACTACTTTTGTAATGCCCAGAGTACAGGGCGGAACTTTGGTTGCAAGCAGAACTCTGCCCAACCTCAAGTTCGAAACTGATGCAACTGACTACATCATCAATCTGACCAAAGACGGTGAAGCAATTGACTACACCGAACTGGCTAAATGGGATGTACTGTCCATCATCAATGCAGATGACTACAATGTATTCAACATTGAAGTTCTGGGCGAAGCTAACACCGTTGACGGTTATGTTACTGCAACCAGAAACAACAACAGCGAGTACAAACTGTCTGATGGTAACTGGTACGAAGTTGCTTCCACCGGTTATCAGGTAGCTGGTCTGAAGACTGGTGAGTCTGGTAGATTCTATATCGACGCTTATGGCAAAATCGTTGCTCTGGATGACGATGTAGTTGTTGAAGGTGTTGAGGGTAGAGTTGCTGATAACTATGCAGTAGTTCTGCAGGCAGCTGCTGATAATGATACTTGGGGTAACCCGACCATCAGTTTTGAGTTGCTTGACAAGACCGGTAACATCGTAGAAATCGATCTTGCTACAGATGTAACTATTTACAATGTAGGCGGTCTGTCTGGACACGGTTTGACACTGGATGATTCTGACCCGAACCCCAGCAACAAAGAGAGCAATGTTTTGAAGTTGGATACTACTACTTTGACTCATACTGCTACCAATACTGGTACTGGTGACGTTCTTGCTGCTGCAATGGTTGGTGAGATGATTTCTTACAGCAAGAATTCTACTGGCGCTATCAAGGCTATCACCTTCCCGCAGAATGCTGACAATGAAGAAGACCTCTACATTGTTAACACAACTGCTGCAACCGCAACCTATGATCCGGATGACATGAAACTGGGTAACATTCAGTTGGATGATGATACTTTGGTATTCTATGTAACTAACCAGGCTGGTAATGGAAATTTGGCTGGTTACTCCGTAGCCGGTGCAAAAGCTGACTACTCCAGAGTAGCAACTGCTGCTGATTTGGCTGAGGATTCTTACCTCTACGTTGCATTTGACAACGGTGATGAGATTGCTAAGGCAGTTATCATCTACAACACCACTGGTAAGATCTCCCCGTCTGCTAATGTTGCAGTTATCGAGAGCGTTGGTAACACCGTAGTAAACGGTACTGACGATGTATACATTGTTGAGTACTGGATGAACGGTGAATTCCAGACCGCTACCACTGCTGTAGATCTGCAGGATATCACCACTTCTAACGCAGCTCGTGGTGACGTATGGCAGATGAACGTAAGCAACGGTGTAATTACCGCTGCTACTCAGTTGATGGATTACAGCCGTGCATATGGTGCTGCTGCTGTAAACGGTGCTTCTCCTGCAGCTCTTGATGCAAAGGGTACTGGTTCTGTATACGGTGCAGTATTCTCCGTTGCAGCTAAGTCTGGTAGTTTGAACCTGATTAAGGCTGACGGTACTTCCGCTGGTACTATCTCCGGTAAGGACGCTGAGAACGCTAACGTATACGTTCTGGATCCCAACCTCAGAGATTCTGCTCAGTTGTATGTAGGTTCTATCGGCGAAGCATTTGTTCCTGAGTATATTACTAAGGCAGCTTCTGCTCCGTACGTTAAGTTCGATGGTCTGAGTGCATTCCAGATTACTGACTACACCAATGGTGCTTCTGGACAGCTCCAGAAAGTACTTGACTATGCATTTGCTTATCAGTATGACGGCGATGCAATTGACATCGTAATCTACAAGACCTATGAGTATGAAGTAGTTGACGCTCCGGCTCCTACTGCAACTCCGGCTCCGACTGCAACTCCGGCAGCTATCTAATTGGTTTAATCTTAAAAGGGATACCCGAAAGGGTATCCCTTTTTTGCGTATATAGGATGTTGAATGGATAGGTTCGGGACATCGGAGGGAGAATCCTCCCGTCTCGCGTTTGTGCGAGACACCCCCCTTTAGGCAAGGAGGGCAGATAGGCGGAATCAATTCCTACGGTGTTTGTTTGGGAATCACGATGGTGTATTCAATAGAGGTCTCATTCTCTCTTTTATTCGCTGATGCCTCAATGCCGGATTTTCGCATCATGTCCACCGCCTGACGGATGGTGTTATGAAAAATCCGCATATCCCGAAAAACCCGTCCGTCTCCCTTTCGTGCAGGGTCGATATTCTGGGGTGCTTTTAATAGTTTATCCACCAATTCTTCTGTCTTTGCAACATTAAATCCCCGATCCGCAATAACCTTGGCGGCTTTCAGCCGTTGCCGCTCTTCCGGCAGTCTGAGCAATGCCCGTGCATGCCGTTCGGTCAGGTTATGTTCGGTCAGTATCTGCCGAACCTTGGGGGAAAGTTTTAAAATCCGTATTTTGTTGGCAATGGTGGATTGGCTTTTTCCCAACTTATCCGCAAGTTCTTCTTGAGTCAGTCCGTGTTCGCAAATTAAATTGCTGAACGCCTCTGCCTCCTCCATGTAATTCAGGTTTTCCCGCTGAATGTTTTCCACCAGTGCAAGCACCGCACTATCGGTAGGATTTGCTGTCATGACAATGGCGGGTATGTAGGTCATGCCTAAGTTCTTGCAGGCAGTCAGACGGCGCTCTCCGGCAATCAATTCATAATCAAAGGGTCCGATTTGCCGAACGGAAATAGGCTGCATCAATCCGTATTCCATAATGGAAATTGCCAAATCCTGCAGAGCCGCTTTATCAAATTCCTGCCGTGGCTGATGGGGGTTGGGCAAAATATTTTTGATGGGGATGGTTCGTGTTTCTCCGCATCGTGTAAAATTCCGGCTTTGTTCCAACGCCTCCGCCTCTTGTTGCGGGGTGGCTCTTCGCACCTCTTTGACCGCACTTTCTCGTTTGTAGTCTAAAAACATAAAGTATCTCCTTTTCATAAATTACCATTATATCCATATTATAACATATAATGGTAAATATGCAAAAGATTTCCATCGACGGGATGTGACAATCTTTTTGGGAGTCCCCGATTTTCTTGACAAATAGGGTGTCAGGCTTTATAATATATAGAATGGAAACAAAGGTGCAAAATGCGTTTCCGGTAAGGAGAGTATGCCTCGATGCTACATATGGATGAACTTTTTGGGTCTCTGGTTTTTAATGACCGGGTGATGAAAGAACGGTTGCCGGAGGATATTTATAAGCAAGTCAGACAAACCAAGGAAAAAGGCGTGCCTTTAACCCGTGAAGTGGCGGATGTTATGGCAAACGCCATGAAAGACTGGGCGATTGAACGGGGGGTTACCCACTTTGCCCATTGGTTCCAGCCTATGACTGGGGTAACTGCGGAAAAACACGATAGTTTTATTACTCCTTCCGGTGTGGATCAGGTGATTATGGAGTTTTCCGGCAAGGAACTGATTAAGAGTGAGCCGGATGCGTCCAGTTTCCCGTCGGGCGGTCTCCGTTCCACTTTTGAGGCACGGGGATATACCGCGTGGGATCCTACCGTCAATGCATTTATCAAAGACAACATTCTTTGCATTCCCACCATTTTCTGTTCTTACACGGGAGAGGCGCTGGATAAAAAGACGCCGTTGATGCGGTCTTTAGAAACGTTGAACACTCAGGCACTCCGTGTCCTGCGTTTGTTTGGAGATACCGAGACCAAGCGGGTAGAAACCACCGTTGGCCCTGAACAGGAATATTTTTTGATTGACAGAAAAGTTGCGGCAAAACGCCGTGATTTGACCTTTACCGGCAGAACCTTATTTGGTGCCATGCCCCCCAAAGGACAGGAACTGGATGACCATTATTTTGGCGTGGTTAAGGAACGGGTTTCTGCTTATATGCGGGATTTGGATCAGGAACTCTGGAAGTTGGGGATTCTGGCAAAGACCAAACACAATGAGGCGGCACCCTCTCAGCATGAACTTGCGCCTATTTACTGTCCCGGCAACATTGCGACTGACCACAACCAGTTGACCATGGAACTGATGAAAAAGATTGCAGAAAAGCATTCCATGAAATGTCTGCTCCACGAAAAACCGTTTGCCGGCGTTAACGGAAGCGGTAAGCACGACAACTGGGCGGTTTGTACCGACCGTGGAGAAAACCTGCTGAAACCGGGGAAAAGGCCACATGAAAATTTGCGGTTTTTGACCTTCCTTTGTGCCGTCATCGGTGCGGTGGATGAATATCAGGATTTGCTCCGGGTGACCGTTGCCACAGCGGGGAATGACCACCGTCTGGGTGCAGCGGAAGCACCCCCTGCTATTATCTCCATCTTTTTGGGGGATGAGTTGACGGAGATTCTGACCGCATTGGAATCCGGAAGTGATTATAGCGAGCACAAGAAAGAAATTATGGAGACCGGCGGTGTAGATGCGCTTCCCAATTTTGTTAAGGATACCACCGACAGAAACCGGACCTCCCCCTTTGCCTTTACCGGTAACAAGTTTGAGTTCCGTATGCCCGGGTCCAGCCTTTCTGTGTCCGGTCCTAACTTTATTTTGAATACTGCGGTTGCAGAATTCTTAAAACGGTTTGCGGACCAACTGGAGGGGAAAGAGAATTTTGAGGAATCCTTAAAAGAGGTTTTGCGGGAGACCTTGAAAGAACATAAACGGATTATCTTTAACGGCAACAACTATTCCGAGGAATGGAAAAACGAGGCTGAGCGGAGAGGTCTTTCCAACCGACCCAGCACCCCCGAGGCGTTGCCGGCATTTATGGATGAAAAGAATCTGAAACTGTTTGCTGACCATCACATTCTGACCCGTGATGAGGCACATTCCAGATATGAGATTAATCTGGATAATTACAGCAAGGTTATTAATATCGAAGCCATGACCATGATGGAGATGGTGCGTCAGGATATTTTGCCGGCGGTGGAGGGATACCTCAAAACCCTCAGCCAGACCTTGCTTGCCAAAAAGCAAGTTTGCCCCGATGCAGAAACCGGCATGGAAGATACGCTGATTCGCAAACTTTCCGACCTTTCATGGAAACTGTTTACGGTGACCGAAGAACTGGAAGCAAGCGTTCGTCTTGCCAAAGCCATTGAAAATAAGCAGATTCAGGCGGAAGCGTACCGAGACCAGGTGCTTTCCAAGATGGAAACCATGCGGAGCCTTGCGGACACCATGGAACTGTACACACCCAAAGAGGCATGGCCTATGCCCACTTACGGAGATTTGTTGTTCAGTATTCAATAAAAAGGAGTGTTTGATATGAAAAAGTGGAGAATTGTCAGCGTCATTTGTCTTTTGGCATTGAGTTGTGTTTTGCTCAGCGGTTGTATGGCTGAGGTTATGAATGTGGTAATCCATGAAGACGGTTCGGGAACAGCCAAAATTCAGGTCGGGTTTACCGAAGAAGCCTTGGAGAGTATGAAGCAGGCACAGCAGATGACTGAGGAAGAAGAAAAGGAACTGGTGCCGTTTACCTATAACGGGGCAGAGTATTTTGGCAATGTAGAAGACTACACCTTTGCAGACCTTGAGGAATTGAATGTGATATTGCAGGGGGGCGAGGAAGCAGAAGACGGAGATTTGGTGATGTTCTTTGCCAAGAATGAGGACGGCAGTATGAATATGCGGATTCGTGCCGGACAGATAGAGGCGGATAACGAGCAGATTGCCCAGCAGTATATGTACGAAATGGGTCTGGATGAGGAAACCGCAACCGAGTTGGCAGAATCCATGGTGATGCTGTATGAGTTTACTTTCCCGGAGCCGGTGGTTCAGGTTGCCGGTGCAACCGAGGGTATTACCATTGATGGAAATGTGCTTTCCATTACCGCAACTGAAATGAATACAAGTGCGGCAGGAATGCCTGACTATGAATTTTCTACTGCAAAAGAACCCAAACGGGTACTGGGCGTCTATTTTGAGGATGTGAAAGCAGGAGACTGGTTTGCACCTGCAGTTTACAATATGGCAAGAGTCGGTCTGGTGCAGGGAGTCGGCAACCATCTGTTTGATCCGGAGGGAATTCTGACCTATGCGGAGTTTTGTCAGATTCTTGCACGGGCGTTGAGCATGGAAACAGGAGAAGAAAACGGATACTGGGCGGCAAAGGCA
Organism: Clostridia bacterium; assembly: GCA_017546205.1. Lineage (GTDB taxonomy): Bacteria > Bacillota > Clostridia > Monoglobales > Monoglobaceae > Ructibacterium. Next base: position 45,344 of record JAFYXJ010000005.1, read on the forward strand.
ATCAAAAGTTGTATTGACGCCGGATGGATGACTTCTCTGGGCGATATCAAAGAAGAGGTTTATGATGTTGCAATCTCCCGCGAAAACGCCATTGCGGTTGTTGCAGAAATCAACGGTGGATATCTCCTTACCAAAGCGGACGAATCCATTACCGAGGAACAGATTCCGGATTTTGCATCCATTGCGCCTGAGTATCAGGAAAAGATTCTGGATGCTTACCGTGTGGGAATCACACAGGGCGTTGACGAAAGCAAAACCTTTGACCCCAAGGCAACTCTGACCCGTGCAGAGATTTGTCAGTTACTTTACAACATTGCAATTTAACAAAAAAGACGTCGAAAGCCCGTCACTTATAAGTGACGGGCTTTCGTCTTTTTTATATTTGATAAATACCGGCATCCAGATCTTCAATGATTTTCCGAATGGCGTGTTCTTCATTGCTGACGGTGATGTGATTCGCTGCGGCTTTTGCGGCAGGCGATGCATTGGAAACTGCAAACCCCAACCCCGCCATTTCGAGGAGAGATACGTCGTTGTCGTTATCTCCTGCGGCGATGGTGCGGGCAGGGTCCATGTGCAGAAGTTCTGCAAGATGCAAAAGCAGGTTTCCTTTGGTGGCACCCTTGGGAAGAATTTCGTAATACTCTTTATCGGAGCGTATAAAATCAAATTCATTTGCCCGGGGGTGAGACTGCAACAAGTTTGCGACAGGTTCCATGTATTCTTCATCGCCGGCAAACAGAATTTTTGCAATGGGTTCCGTCACTTCGGTGTAATGACAGGTCAAATCAGGAAACTTCTCATCCGTACGATGTTTTTCGGTGGAACGGCTCTTTTTGCAGAAATAAATTTTATCGGCAAGGTTTACCTCAATACCCATTTGGGGAATACTCTCATCCACTGTTTTGACAAGTTCTATGACGCTTTTATCCAGGGGAAGAAACCAAAGCATTTCTTCTGTTCGGTGGTCATAGATGCCGCCGCCGTTGATACAGCCGAAGGGGGCATTGGGGGTAAACTGATTGAGAATAGGTGCGGCACCCATGGGAATCCGCCCGGTAATAAAGGTAAAGATGCCACCCTCTTCCATAAAATAAGAAATAGCTTCCTTATTCTCAGGAGAAATGGTTTTGTCTTTCCGGAGCAGGGTTCCGTCAAGGTCGGTTGCAAATAAAATTCCTTCAAATTTTTTCATAGGAATCACCTCAGTTCAAAAAGAAAAACCCCGCACCAAAGTACGGGGTTCTTATGGAGGAGAGGATGGGATTCGAACCCACGGTACGCTATAAACGTACACAGCATTTCCAATGCTGCGCCTTAAACCATCTCGACCACCTCTCCAGGTGTCTTAAAGGCACTTGTTTATTATACCATGTTTTTTGAAAAATGCAAGTGTTTTTTCAAAAATTTTGAAATCTTTTTCTCAGAAAGTATACCCCATCCATTTCCTGCCAATACTAGTATCAAAGGAGGCAGTAGGATGAAAGACAAGCAACCGAGAAAAGTGGTCATTATCCACGATATTGATTCCAGAGAAATTGAAAAGGCAATCCTGATTTTGCGAAACGGAGGTGCAGTGACCCCTGCCCCTGCCAAATACCAGATTGTTACCGAAGCGGAAAAAATTATCCGCGCATACAGCCGGACTGTGGAAAAAGAACTGGAACAGAAAAAAGAACCGGAACAACTGCGGGAGAAAGCGGCAAATACCTTGTTGACACTAGGCTTTGGTATTGCGGTTTTGCTTAGCGTGGCGCTGAGCGGATACGGGGTTTTGCGCCTAATACAATTTATATTGGAAAAATTTTAAATTGTCTCCGCCTTTCGACAGAAAAATTGGAAGAAAATGGTTATACTACTGGTATGAACCAAACGGAGGCGGATACCATGAGAGAGTATAAAGAAACAGATTTGATGATACTTCCCCAATCGGGGACAGAGAAAAAAACAATATGGAGAACAAATGTGGAGCCGGCAGAATGGCTGGTGCGAGCTGCGGGATTCTTTCTTGCCCGGGCAATGCCGGTGGGAGGACTTGCACCTTTTGGATTGGCGTTTCTTGCCATGGAACGGCAACCGTCGGTCAGGAGTTTGATTTCTCTGGCGTGGGTAATGCTGGGGTATATCAGCCTTGCCCGTGCAGATGCCATGGGATACATAGTGGGGTGCGGAATTTATTACCTTAGTTTGTGGTTTTTCAGGGAGCAAAAGGGGACAAGCCTGAAAGGTGCGGTGATTTCTTCTGTGCTGGCAATTGTTCTTGCAGATCTGGCGCAAATACTGGTTTCCGGTGCGGAACTGTTATTTTTTGCAAGAATTCCTGTAGACGGGGGATTGGTTGCACTGGGAGTTTTGGTCTTTGACCGATGCAGAGGGTATCTGGAGGGGAGAAAATTCCTGGCAGGAAAACCTTCCAAGGAAGAAAAGTTTGCCCTTTGCGTCATGGCAGGGGTGGTGCTGTTGAGTTTTCAGAATCTTCCCATGCCCTTTGCCTTTTCCGTTGCCAATATGCTTGGGATTCTGGCGGTAGGCATGGTGGCAGTTGCCAACGGACCCTTGTCCGGAGCAGTTGCCGGTGTTGTAACGGGCGTTGTATTGGGCCTTAAGGGGGATTGCTTGATTTTCTTAAGTGTGTTTGGATGTTGTGGGATTGCTGCCGGCATGGTCAGCAAGTATGGAAGATGGCCGGTGGTACTGGTGCTGACCGGCGTGGGCACCGTGCTTTCCGGTATGGCAATCGGAGACGGAAGTCTTGCGGTACGGTTTTACGAACTGACGCTGGGAGCGGTGATTCTTGCATTTTTGCCTGAGAAAATGATACGGATTGTAGGTAAGTTTACCGAGTTTGGGGTTGCCGAAGGCGAGGCAAGCCGAATTTGTAAGGTACATATCAAGGAAAAATTGGACCTTGCGGCGGGTTCCTTTGAAACCTTGGCAAACCGGTTCACCGAAATTTCGGACAAGCGGGATCAACTGGATATGGAAGAGGTGTCTATGTTATTTGACACCGCGTCGGAACGGGTTTGCCGACATTGCAGTAAGGTACAGGAATGCTGGAAAATCCGGTTTACTGACACCTATAAATCCATGCTCCGGTTTCTGGATATCCTGGAGAGGAAAGGGGCTCTGGAACCGGAGGATGCCGGACATGTGTTCTACGGGAAATGTCTGCGGATTGAGATGCTGGTTAAGGAAATCAATCGGCTGTACGAAATTTATAAAATCAATCAGGTCTGGAAGAATAAACTGTGCGAAAATCGAGAACTGGTCAGCCAGCAGTTTCGGGGCGTGGGAGAAATTCTGAAACGCATTGGGGCACAGGTCGAGGAAACGGCGGTGTTTGATTTTTTGGCAGCGGACGAAATTGCCGCTCGGCTGAGGAGCCGAGGGATTGCCCTGACACGGGTGCAGGTGTTTACTATGCCTCAGGGCAGACGGACGGTGGAACTCATTAGCCCTTTTCCCTTAAGCGAATCGGTGCGTTTGGTAATTCCCAGCGTGCTGAAAGGGGTGCTGGGCGGATCGTTTCTGGCGGCGGAGGGGTGTGACAACCGCTATTATGAGATGCCCCGTCTTCAGGTGGCGGCAGGATTTGCTACCACCTGTAAGCAGGAGGAAAACGGGGATTCCCACGCCTTACATCGGCTAAGAAGCGGGAAGTTTTTGGCGGTGCTCAGCGACGGTATGGGGTGCGGATATCAGGCAAACCGGGAAAGCAGTACCATTGTGACTTTGCTGGAGGATTTTATGGAGGCGGGGTTTGACAAAGGGGTTGCGGTGAAACTCATCAATTCGGTGATGGTAATGAAATCTGCCAATGAAGCCTTTGCCACCGTGGATATGTGTATGATAGACTTGGATAGCGGAGAGGCGGAGTTTATTAAAAACGGTGCCGAGGCAAGTTACATCAAGCATCTGGATCGGGTTGAGACGGTGCGGAGCAGTTCCCTTCCGGTGGGGGTGGTTTCCGGGGTGGAGATTGCCTCTTTTGCCCATCAACTGGAGCGGGGAGATGTGGTGGTTATGGCAAGCGATGGATTGGAAATGAAACAAGGCCATGAGGGATGGATTCGCCATACGGTGGAGCATATGTCCGGTGATTTGCCCGTTCAGGAAATTGCGGACAGGGTCATGGAAAAGGCACTTTGCCTGAAAGACGGAACGGTGGATGATGATATGACTGTTCTGGTGTTGAAAGTCATGTAAGTAACGGCGGGGAAAGAGATTTCCTCGCCGTTACTTGCTTTTTGTAGTATTGTGTAGTATAATATTCGCTGATACTTAGGGAGGGATTGGATATGGCGTACATGATAGGACAGTTGTTGGGCGGTGTTGCGGTGGTATTGGGCTTTCTTGCTTTTCAAAGAAAGACTCAGTTGGGTATTATTCTGTTTCAGCTTGCCGGAGCGTTGACTTTTTCTGCTCATTATTTTTTGATTGATGCCCCTACAGCAGTGGTGTTGAATATGCTATCGGCGGGGATATGTATAGGATTTGGAATTCGGAATAAGCAGAATCGAACCGGAAAGGCGGTGACGGTCATCAGTGTATTGCTGATAACCATTGCCGGTATTTTGGCGTGGGAGAGCATCTATTCTGTTTTCTTGATTGCAGGTCTTGCGGTCAATGTGATCAGTCTTTCTTTTTCCAACCCCCAAAAGACCAGACGGGCGATGCTCTTAAAGTCTCCCCTTTGCATGATTTATAATATAGCGGCAACCTCTCTGGGCGGCGTTGTTTTTGAATGTGCAGTATTAACGTCAGCGATTCTTGGATTGATGAAAAATAAGGAAAAAACGGAATGACCTAAACCTGTCATAGTGGAAGTTGCTTGGACGACTAAAAGTTTTGATGACTATATCAAATAAGAATTTTAGGGTGAAAACGGCATCTGGTTTTTTGTTTTAACCTGATATGGGAATAGTAAGAATGTCGAATATTGTCGAAATAAAAAGCCTCCCTTGCCTAAAGGGAGGGGGACCGCTTTAGCGGTGGAGGGATAGATGGAAAGAAAACACAATACAGAATTAACAACAAATGCAAAAATTCTGCGTAAAAATATGACAAAAGAAGAACGACATCTTTGGTATGATTTCTTGAAAAGTTATCCCATTAGATTTTTAAGGCAAAAGGTGATTGATAATTATATAGTTGATTTCTATTGCCATAGCGCAAGGTTGATTATTGAACTTGACGGTTCACAGCATTATGAAGAAAAAGGTTTGCTGAAAGATAAAATCAGGACAGAAAAAATAGAACAAAGAAATTTGACTGTTATAAGAATACCTAACAACGAAGTAAACAGAAACTTTGAGGGAGTGTGCCAGTACATAGATAATGTTGTTAAAGAATCCCTCCGTCAGCCTACGGCTGCCACCTCCCTTTAGGCAAGGGAGGCTTTGATGCACGGCATCTAGATTATACAGTCTTTATAGTAAGAGTGTCGAATATTGTTGAGGGGAGAGAAAGAAAATGTTGAATCGAAAAAGTTTTATATCTTTGCTTATTGCTTTGATTTTAGTTGCTTCGGGAATGCTCTATGTCGATTATTTAGAGGGTGAACGTATTCAAGCAGATATTGATACAAAGTTTGTCAGCGATTATGGGAATTTGATAATTGGTATGCTTAATAAGAGTATACAAACAGAAGAAATTGCGATACATAGATATGATGCTGAAAATACAAAATACGGCTATCGTTTAGTTGAACTATATCCGCACAATTCGTATCTAAAAGACCGTAGATTTAATGATATCATACTATTGCTTGATCAAGCTTCTGGATGCGATGCATGGTATGAAATTGATATGAATAAAGAATTATATGATAAATTGAATGAACTTGGTCAAGCGGTATTTAGCAGACCGCAAGAATATACAGAAAAAATGCTAGAAGAAACATGGGGCGCATTAAGTATGGCGGTCGATTTTGAAGTAAAGTAGCCTGGCAACCAGAGCATACAGTCTTTATGTAAGACTGTCGAACATTGTTGAAAGGAGTTTGAAATATGGGTAAATTTGATGGAGTATTGATTTGTACGGATCTTGATGGTACGTTGTTGAAGAATGATAAAACCATATCTGGCGAGAATGTTAAAGCAATAGAATATTTCAAAAGAGAAGGTGGATACTTTACTTTTGTTACCGGAAGGATGCCATTCTTTGTATCATATGTTTTTGATACAGTAAAGCCCAATGCTCCTTTTGGCTGTGTTAACGGAGCCGGACTTTTTGATGGAAATAAAGGCGAATATGTTTGGAAAGCAGATATGCCGGATAATGTCATTGAACTTGTTCAATATATCGATGATAGTTTTGATGATGTAGGAATACAAGTTAATACATTTTATAAAACATACTTTTGCAGAGAAAATAAAACAATGGAAAATTTCAGGAAAGTAACGAATCTTGAAAATCTTGTTTGTGACTATCATGACGTGAAAGAAGCGATAGCAAAAATTGTTTTTGGCAGTGAAAGTGATGAAGAAATTAGGCGTATAGAAAAAATGTTACTAGTGCATCCTTTGGCGAAGGAATTTGATTTTATCCGCTCTGAAAAAACGCTGTATGAGATTTTGCCCAAAGGTATCGGAAAAGGTACTTCCATTATCAATCTTTGTAAACACTTGAATATTGATGTTCATAACACTCTTGCAGTTGGTGATTACAATAATGACATTTCTATGTTTCAAGCGGCAGGAGTTGGGATTGCGGTTTCCAATGCGAGCAAAGAGGCTTTGGACGCGGCTGACTATATGACGGTGAGCAATGAGGAACATGCCATTGCAAGAGTTATCTATGATTTAGAAAACGGAACATATAAACGATAGAGATAGAATGATTTTCTGTCCTGTCTTGACATGAACCACCACCCACAGGATTGGTATCCAGATGATACAGTCGTTATGGTAAGAGTGATGAAATTTGCTGAAAAATAAATAGATTGACAATATCCTGCAATTTGTATATAATATAAATTGTAGGATATATTTATTGTATAAATAATAGGAGGTAGTTATGAATATAAATACCGAAACAATTACAACAATGACAGAAGCAAATCAGAATTTTTCAAAAGTTGCTAAAGTTGCAGAAAATAATGGTCAGGCAGTTATCTTCAAAAACAACAAGCCCAAATTTTTGCTTATTGACGTTGACTCAAATTCATACTTTGATATTACTGATGATGAAAAAATAGATGTGGCGGCAAAAAGAATTATGCAAAGATTCAAACCTGCTTTTGAGGAGTTGGCAAAATGATTAAACTGAGCAAAGAAAAAGTTTTGCTGTTGCATCAATTAATAGCAGAAGAAACGGGCGGCAGTGTCGGTGTAAGAGATGTTGGACTTTTAGAAAGTGCACTTAATAATGCGTATGCTACATTTGGCGGAGAAGAACTTTATAAAACCAAAGAGGAAAAAGCAGCAAGTCTTGGATTCTCATTGATATCCAATCATGCTTTTGTTGATGGTAATAAGAGAATAGGTGTATATGTTATGCTGACATTTTTGGAAGCAGAGGGAATAAAAGTGACTTGTACCAATGCAGATGTTGTTGATTTTGGACTGTCTGTTGCATCGGGCAATATGAAATATGATGATATTTTAAATTGGATCAATAAATTCAAAAAGTAAGTTTTTGTACTAATTTGATATGAAGTTCTGCGGTGCGGTATGTCCCTTCGGGACGAGAAAAAAATCCCGTGTGTAGGGGAACCGGGTCGCATTTAAACCTTATACCCCTTTAAAAAAGAGTGATGATAGCCGGAGGACATATCAAAACGGAAAGGATTTCTATGAAAAATTATGCAAAAAAAGCAACCCTTATGGTTGCGCTTATCATACTGTTTTGTGTTTTTATGGCGGTCATTGACGGTATCCTGAAAGCAAATTACTTTATCAAATCCATGATAAAGGTTGTGTTGTTTTTTCTATTGCCGGCGGTATATGCGCTGTACGATAAGGATGTAAGAATCAAAGAACTGTTTATTCCGGAGAAACGTGGCATCAAATTGGCATGCCTTTTGTGTGTGTCGGTCTATGTGATTATTTTAGGCGGATATTTGTTGCTGAAAGATATTTTTGATTTTTCGGCAATTACAGGTGCGCTGACAAAAAACATTGGTGTTTCGGGAGAAAATTTCATTTTTGTTTCGTTGTACATATCGTTTGTGAATTCTCTTCTGGAAGAGTTTTTCTTCCGCGGCTTTGCTTTTATAACGCTGAAAAGGATAACGAGCAGACTCTTTGCCTATACTTTCAGTGCGGCTGTTTTTGCCATTTACCATATTGCAATGATGATTGGCTGGTTTCAGATGGATATATTCCTGATTGTTATGGCGGGTCTTTTTGCAGGTGGTTTGCTTTTTAACTATCTTAACGAGAGAAGTGCAACGATTTATCCGTCATGGTTGGTACACATGTTTGCCAATTTTGCCATCAACACAGTAGGGTTTCTTTTATTTGGTATCCTTTGATGAACCAAACCACAAGTAAGCAGATAAGGAGAGACAGAATGAAGCGTATTTACAAACAAACCATACAGATTGCGATTCCTGTGATGGTACAGAACCTGATTACCAATTTTGTTGCCATGATTGACAACCTGATGGTGGGAATGGTAGGAACGGAACAGATGTCCGGCGTTGCCATTGTCAACCAACTGTTGTTTGTCTTCAATATCACGGTGTTCGGTGCGGTTTCCGGTGCGGGAATCTTCTGTGCCCAGTTCTTTGGTAAAAAAGACATGGACGGGGTGCGGCACACTTTTCGGTATAAATTATTTTCTACGGCAGGAATTGTGGTGTTGGGCATTGCAATTCTTGTTCTGGCAGGAGAGACCCTGATATCTTTCTACCTTCATGATGCGGACAAGGGTATTGACTTGATGAAAACCTTTGACTATGCAAAAGACTACCTTGGGATTATGCTTTTGGGTTTGGTTCCCTTTGCATTGGAGCAGGTGTATTCCGGCACCCTCCGGGAGGGCGGCATTGTGCTGACTCCCATGGTTGCAGGTATTACGGCGGTGGTTACCAACACCGTGCTGAATTATTTGCTGATTTTCGGTGTGGCAGGATTTCCTGAACTGGGGGTTCGGGGTGCTGCCATTGCAACGGTGATTTCCCGTTATGTTCAGGTGGGGATTGTGGTACTCTGGTCGCATTTCAGCAAGAACCGTCCCGAATTTATACGGGGTATCTATCGGTCCCTGCGGATTCCTATGGCGTTGGTCAGAAAGATCACGATTCAGGGATTGCTCCCGTTGATGGCAAACGAATGTTTGTGGTCGGCAGGGGTTGCCATGCTGGGACAATGTTACTCGGTACGAGGGATTGATGTGGTTGCCGGACAGAATATTTCTACCACGGTGGTCAATCTTTTTAATGTGATATTCATTGCATTCGGGGCAGGAGTTTCGGTGGTCATCGGGCAACTGCTTGGTGCCAATGAGTTAAAGACCGCAAAAAAAGCCGCCCCCCGTTTGATTGGGATGGCTGGCTTGATTTGTGTGGTTGTAGGTGTGGTTATGGCGGCAACTTCAGGATTGATTCCTAAAATTTATAATACCACCCAGGATGTAAGAGACCTGGCTACTGCTTTTATCTTTATTTCGGCGGTGACGATGCCCATACACGGCATGTTGCATGCGACCTACTTCACCCTCCGTTCCGGAGGAAAAACATTGATTACATTTTTGTTTGACAGTGGATTTTCGTGGTTGGTCAGTGTTCCTTTGGCATTTTGTCTGGTGCACTATACCGGTATGAATATTATTTACATTTATCTTTGCTGTCAGTTGGCAGAGGGCATAAAATGTCTGGTGGGATTTTATCTGATTCGCCGTGGCATCTGGTTATCTAATATTGTAGGAAATTAAACCGACGCAGACAAAAGAGAACCGCGGTGGTAAGCAGGATTTCCGGTATCATATAGGAACCGTTATAGAGAATGGAATACGTCAGCACAGTTTGTCCCTCTTCTGCATAAACGCCCCAGATGAGAATGCCGGAGGCAATATGGCAAAGATACCTCAGCGAGGCAACCAGAAAGCCGGAGACAGGAACTGCCCAGGATTTTTTTCCAAGCAGCCGATAAAATGCTGATGCGGTGCCCAACACACCGAATGCCAGAAGATAATCCAGAACAATAACCAGAAGAAAGGCGGGAACCGTCTGGGTTGGTGGCGGATAAAAGCCGGTAAGCATCTGGATGATGCCAAAAACGATTCCGGCAAAGACACCCCATTTGATGCCCAGCATCAAAGAGAGCAAAACCAGAGGCACCATAGAGGCAAGGGTGACGGAACCGCCCCAAGGCAGGGACGGCAACAGTTTGGAAAGCAACATCAGGACGGTGGATGCGGCAATCATAATTGCCGAGGTGGTTAGTTTTCTGGTTTTGGTCATATTCATTCTCCTAGGTAAAAAATACGGCGGAACCTCTGAGAGGAACCGCCGTTTTTTACACAAAAAGATGATGGTTCCTACGACGGCATTATCCGTATCAGGTTCTCGGGTCGAAATCCAACTTTCCTCTCAGCCTGTTAAAGCTCCCCGTATCTTCGATTTTGTTCATTGTAACACAGGACAGAAAAAAATGCAAGAAAAAATTAGATAAGTTACCGTTGACAAAATAGGCGAACCATAGTATACTGTCTACGATGCAGAGAAATGGAGACGCATCAAAACAAAAGGAATACCCTTTTGTTTTGATGCGTTTTTTTATTTGGAAAAAGGAGTGTAGCCAATGTATGATGTAGCAATTATCGGTGCCGGCGTCGTAGGCGGCATGATAGCACGAAAACTGTCTGCCTATCAATTGAAGATTTGTATTCTGGAAAAGGAACATGATGTGGCGATGGGCGCGACCAAGGCAAATTCTGCCATTGTGCATGCAGGGTTTGATGCCAAAGAGGGTTCCTTAAAGGCAAAACTGAATGTACAAGGGTCTGTGATGATGGAGCAGGTTGCCAAAGAACTGGGGGTCAAATACAAGAACAACGGTTCCTTGGTTATTGGATTTGATGATGCAGACCGACAGACGCTGGCAGAACTGTATACCCGCGGAAAAAGCAACGGGGTCAAGGACTTGCAACTTTTAGGCGCAGAAGAAGTACATAAATTGGAACCTGCCCTTTCTTCCAAGGTGGTATGTGCGCTGTATGCACCCACCGGTGCGATTATCTGTCCTTATGAACTGACGGTTGCTGCCATCGGTAATGCCATGGATAACGGGGCAGAATTAAAGTGTGATTTTGAGGTAACCGATATCCAAAAAACGGATGAGGGATATCAACTGGTGTCGGGAAAAGAAACGGTGTCTGCCCGATATGTAATCAACTGTGCCGGTCTTTATACCGACCGGATTGCATCTATGATAGGAGATGATTCCTTTTCGGTGCATCCCAGACGGGGCGAGTATCTTTTAATGGATCGAGAGTGCGGAACCCTGGTTTCTCATACGGTGTTCCGGACTCCCAGCAAGATGGGAAAAGGAATTCTGGTTTCCCCTACCGTAGATGGGAATCTGTTGTTGGGACCTACCTCGGTGGATATGGAGGATAAGGAAGATAAAGAGACTACCGCCGAGGGATTTGCACACATTATTCGGGAAGCCAATGAAAATGTGGACGGAATCCCCATGGGTAAAACCATCACCTCGTTCTGCGGTTTAAGAGCGGTGGGAAGTACCGGTGATTTTATCATTACCGCACCGGAGACCGGATTCATTCATGTTGCCGGCATTGAATCTCCGGGACTTTCGGCGTCGCCTGCCATCTCTGAATATGTAGCAGACATGTTGAAGGAACAGGGGCTTTCCCTTAAAGAAAATCCCGACTACAATCCCAACAGAAAATCCGCTTACGCTTTTCGTGAGGCGTCTTTAGAGGAGAAAAACCGGATGATAAAGGAAAACCCTGCTTACGGCAGAGTGGTTTGTCGTTGTGAGACGGTGACCGAAGGGGAGATTCTGGATGCCATCCGCACCAATCCCAAAGCGAAAGATTTAGATGGTGTCAAACGGAGAACCAGAGCACAGATGGGACGGTGTCAGGGCGGTTTTTGCGGACCGTATATTACCGAACTCCTGGCAAAAGAGATGGGAATTCCGTATGAGGGAGTCACCAAGTTTGGCGGTGAGTCCATGATTAACGTAGGCGTTACCAAGGAGGGAAAATAAATGACAGATTTGGTCATTATCGGCGGCGGTCCTGCCGGCATGAGTGCGGCAGTTGCCGCATACGAGGCAGGCATCCGTGATATTTTGATTCTGGAGCGGGACAGTGCTCTGGGAGGGATTTTGCAACAGTGTATTCACAACGGGTTTGGTCTTCATCGGTTCGGGGAAGAATTGACCGGACCGGAATATGCATGGAAATATGAGAAAAAAGTACGGGAGTTAGAAATTCCGTTTAAGTTGGACACCATGGTTCTGGATATTACTCCGGATAAGGTGATTACTGCCACCAACAGTGAGGACGGAATTTTCCAGATACAAGCGAAGGCAATCATTCTTGCCATGGGTTGCCGTGAGCGGGCGAAAGGCGCATTGAATATTGCAGGCAGCAGACCTGCGGGTATTTACAGCGCCGGTACAGCGCAAAAATATGTCAACATGAAGGGTTATATGCCGGGAAAGAATGTGGTCATTCTTGGATCGGGAGATATTGGGTTGATTATGGCAAGACGGATGACGCTGGAGGGGGCAAAGGTGCATGCGGTATGCGAACTGATGCCCTACTCGGGCGGTCTGGCGCGAAACATTGAACAATGTCTCAATGACTTTGATATTCCGTTGAAACTCAGCCATACCGTGGTAAAAATTCACGGAAAAGAGCGGGTTTCCGGTGTTACCATTGCACAGGTGGATGCCGGACGCAAGCCGATTGCGGGGACGGAAGAGTTCATTCCCTGCGACACTTTGCTTTTGTCGGTTGGGTTGATTCCGGAAAATGAACTTTCCAAGAGTGCAGAGGTAGAACTGTCGCCTATTACTTCCGGTGCGGTGGTAGATCAGGACAGACAGACCTCGGTGCCCGGTATTTTTGCCTGCGGAAATGTGCTCCATGTTCACGATTTGGTGGACTTTGTATCGCAGGAAGCAGAAATTGCAGGAGCAAGTGCTGCCGCATACATTCGGGGAGAACAAGGTGAGGCCGTTTCCATTCCGTTGGAGACAGACGGAATTATCCGTTACACGGTGCCCCAGATTTTAACGGCGAAGAAAGATGTGACGGTGTATTTCCGTGTGGCAGATGTGTATAAGAATGTGAAGATTAAGGTTCTGGACGGGGGACGGGAGGTTCTGACCAAGAAACGGCAGAAAGTTGCACCGGGAGAGATGGAAAGCATCACCCTGAAACAGGAACAGTTGGAGGGCGTCAAGAGATTGCGTCTGGAATTGGAGGTGCTGTAAATGAAGCGGGAACTGACATGTATTATCTGCCCCTTGGGGTGCAGTCTGGTTGCGGAACTGGAAGACGGACAGGTGACTGCGGTTAAAGGAAATACCTGCCCTCGGGGTGCGGTTTATGCCCGGGAGGAGTGCACCAATCCCAAACGGACGGTGACCTCTACCGTGCGGTGCAAGGATGGGAGCATGGTTTCGGTCAAGACCGACGGCACCATCCCCAAGGAAAAGATGGCAGAATGTATGGATGCCATCAATCATGTGATTTTGGACTTGCCTGTATCGGTAGGAGATGTTATAATAGAAGATATTTTCGGGTGCAACGTGGTTGCAACCCAGAACAAAAGGGTGTGAAACAATGAGACTGGCAGAGGGAAGCCGTGTGATTGCTGCGGTAAGAAACGATGCTGATTGGGAAACGGCGCTTAGGTCGCAGGTGTCTACGATTTTTGATTTAAGTCCGGAACTGTTTTCGCTGAAACAACGGGTAGATGACGCCCATAAAGCCGGGAAACAGGTGTTTATCCATCTGGATTTGGCAATGGGTATCGGCAAAGACCGGACGGGCATCCGCTATGCCAAGGAAACCGGTGTGGATGGAATCATCAGCACCCGTGTCAACATCATCAAAACCGCAAGAGAACACGGATTGTTTACCGTGCAGCGGGTGTTTGTCGTGGATGCGCAGTCGGTGCAAACCACGGTGGATTCTGTCAAGGCATCCAAGGCGGATATGGTGGAGATTATGCCCGGGGTTGTAGGCAAAGCCACAGAAAAATTGAAGCAACGGCTGGAAATTCCCGTGATTGCGGGAGGATTGATTGAGACCGAGGAAGAAGTGCAGATGGCACTTAACAGCGGTGCTTCGGCGGTTTCTACCGGAAAAAAGGAATTGTGGCAGATGGGGGGCAGATAAACCATGAGTGACTTGAATAAAAAACGGCTATTTCTTCTGGATATGGACGGAACTATTTATCTTGATCATGATTTGTTTGACGGTACGCTGGATTTTCTCCGGTATGTGAGAGAGACGGGTGGCAGATATCTGTTTTTGACCAACAACTCGTCCAAAAGCGTCAACAAATACATTGAAAAACTGGCAGGCATGGGCATTGCGGCGACGGCAGATGATTTTCTTACCTCCACCGATGCAACCGTGATTGATTTGAAAAAGCAGAATTATAAAAAGATTTATGCTTTGGGAACCGCTTCCTTTCAGGAACAGTTATCCGGTGCGGAACTTCCGGTGACCAATCAGCTTTCTGATGATATTGATTGTCTTTGTATGGGATTTGATACCGAACTGACCTTTCAAAAACTGGAAGATGCCTGCATTTTGCTCAACAGAGGGGTGGATTATATTGCTACCAATCCCGATTGGGTTTGCCCCACATGGTACGGGTTTGTGCCGGATTGCGGTTCCATCAGCCAGATTCTGGAGACGGCAACCAAACGGAAACCCCGCTTTATCGGAAAACCGCAACCGGATATGGTGTACCTTGCCATGGCGAAGACCGGATTTTCCAAAGAGGAGACCGTGATTGTGGGCGACCGGCTTTATACCGATATTGCCTGCGGTGTCAATGCGGGAATCAGCAGTATTTTTGTGCTCAGCGGGGAAGGAACGCTGGAGGATCTTGAAACCAGCGACACCAAACCGGAGTTTGTGTATGAGAATATCCGGAAAATTTATGAAGATTTGAGAAAATAACATTGGCGGGGGAAATGTAATGTTTTCCTCGCCCTTTTCTTTTGTTGACAAGAGAAGGGAAAGGGTGTACAATTTCTATGAAAGAAAGAGGATGCCTATGGAATCATTGATTGCAAAACTGAAACAGGAAAAAAATCTTACCGATGCCGAATTTAAGGCAATTCTTCAACAGGACTTTCCGGAGTCGCTGTTATTTTCTGTTGCCGATGCGGTGCGGAGAGAGGTCTACGGCGATGCAGTGTTTATTCGTGGCTTGATAGAGGTCTCCAATTATTGTAAAAACAATTGTTATTATTGTGGGATTCGCGCAGGAAATTGCAAAGCAGAGCGGTATCGGCTGACGGAAGAACAAATTCTGGATTGCTGTGAGACGGGACACGCTTTGGGCTTTCGCACCTTTGTTTTGCAGGGTGGCGAGGACCCCTATTTTGATGATGCCTTGATTTGCAAGGTGGTATCGGCGATCCGTGAAAAGTTTCCCGATTCTGCCATTACGCTATCCTTGGGGGAAAAATCCAAAGACAGTTATCGGCGTTATTTTGAGGCAGGTGCCAATCGGTATCTGCTTCGGCACGAAACTGCCACGGCAGAACATTATCGTCTGTTACACCCGGATGACCTGACATGGGAAAACCGGAAACGGTGTCTTTTTGACTTGAAGGATATTGGATATCAGGTAGGTGCCGGATTCATGGTGGGGTCCCCTTATCAGACGGTTCATCACCTGATTGCAGATTTGCGGTTTTTACAGGAGCTGATGCCGGATATGATAGGAATCGGCCCTTATTTAACCCATAAAGACACACCTTTTGCCAACCATCCTAATGGCAGTATGGAAACAACGCTGCGGTTGATTGCGGTTCTTCGGCTGATGTTTCCTTATGCATTGATTCCGTCTACTACGGCGCTGGGGACTATTCATCCGCAAGGGCGGGAATTGGGACTGAAAGCAGGTGCCAATGTGGTGATGCCCAATCTTTCTCCCGGAGATGTACGGGCGCTTTATACGCTGTATGAAAACAAGCGGTACAGCGGTTCGGAGGCGGCAGAAAGTCTGGAGTTATTAAAAAAGCAGGTTGCAAATGCCGGATATCAGGTGGTTTGCGACCGTGGAGATGTCAGGAGGGACGGTTGATGGAAGTGTGGGACAGAACCCGGCAGATGCTGGGGGATGAAGCAATGGAACGGCTGAACAATGCCCGTGTGGCGGTGTTTGGTATTGGCGGCGTAGGCGGCGCTTGCGCTGAGGCTCTGGTCCGGGGCGGAATCGGTACTCTTGATTTGATTGATAAAGACGAGGTCAGCATAACCAATCTGAACCGACAGATTTTTGCCACAATGGATATGGTGGGAAAACCCAAAGTGGAGGCGGCGAAAACACGGCTTCTTGCCATCAATCCGGACTTGACCCTGAATTTGTATCAGACCTTTTATCTGCCGGAGACGGCGGATACTTTTGACCTTAGCCAATATGACTATATTGTGGATGCGGTGGATACGGTGACCGCAAAACTGGAACTGGCGGTGCGTGCTCATAACGCAGGTGTTCCGCTGATTTCTGCCATGGGAGCGGGAAATAAGCTGGATGCAACCGGATTTTGTGTGGCAGATATTTATGAGACGTCGGTCTGCCCTTTGGCAAAGGTGATGCGGAGAGAGTTGAAACAACGGGGAATTAAAAACCTAAAAGTGGTGTACTCTAAAGAAGAACCTTTTTCTAAGGGGGCTGTGGACGCAGACGGGAAGCGGATCCCTGCCAGCGTTTCCTTTGTTCCTCCGGTGATGGGCATGATTCTGGCGGGGGAAGTGATTACGGAGATTGCGAACTTGCACAAAAAAGCGATAAAATAATGTTACAATTTGGATAAATTTTTGGAAAAAGATTGCTTTTGCAAAAAGAATATGATACACTACCCTCAGGATGGTTTGTCCGCTTAAAATTGGAAAAAAATAATTATATAAATTTTTTCCGGGAGGGAAATAAAGTGGAAAAGTTGTTTAAATTAAAAGAAAGAGGAACCAATGTCCGCACCGAAATCATTGCAGGTATTACTACATTCCTGGCAATGGCGTACATCCTCGCAGTAAACCCGAGTATGTTGGGAATCATTCCTGATGGACCCGGTGCACCGGCTATTTTTATGGCTACCGCATTGTCCGCAGCAATTGCTACTATTTGTATGGCATTCTTTGCCAACTATCCTGTAGCATTGGCATCCGGTATGGGTCTCAATGCATTCTTCACCTACACCGTTTGTCTGACCATGGGATATTCCTACAAAGTAGCGCTTACCACCATCTTAATTGAAGGTATTATCTTTATGCTGCTGTCTTTGTTTAAGTTCAGAGAAGCGCTGGTTAACACGATTCCTAAGAACTTGAAACTTGGTATCACTGCAGGTATTGGTTTGTTTATTACCATTATCGCATTGATTAACGCAGGCGTTGTTGTCAACAATGATTCTACTTTGGTAGGTCTTGGCGATCTGGGTTCTCCTCAGGTTACACTTGCAATTGTCGGCCTTCTCGTGATTGGTATCTTGCATCACTACAACGTTAAGGGTGATATCCTGCTTGGTATTCTGATCACATGGGTTCTTGGTATCATTGCAGAACTGACCGGGTGGTATGTTCCCAATCCGGAAGCAGGCGTTTATTCTATCATTCCCAACCTTTCTTGGGAAGCAATCAAGTCAAACTTTGCAGCACCTGCGCTTTTCCAGTTTGACTTTGGTTACATCAAAACTGATTTTGTTGGATTCTTGATTATTATCTTTACATTCCTTTACACCGATATTTTTGATACCGTAGGTACATTGATCGGTGTTGCACAGAAGGGTAATCTTCTGGATGAAGATGGTACTTTGCCCAACGCAAGCGGTGCGCTGATGGCTGACGCAGTTGGTACCGTTGTAGGTGCATGTCTGGGTACTTCTACCGTTACCAGTTATGTAGAATCCAGTGCAGGCGTTTCTGCAGGTGGTAGAACAGGTCTGACCGCGCTGGTAACCGGTATCTTGTTCCTGGTTGCGATTCCTTTGGCACCATTCTTCCTTGCAATTCCCAGTTTTGCAACCACGCCGGCAATGCTTTTCGTTGGTTTGCTGATGCTTTCTTCCGTAAAGGAAATGGAATTTGACGGTGATATTGCAGATGCAATCGGTGGATTTCTTGCAATTGCTATGATGCCTTTGACTTACTCCATTGCAAATGGTATTATGTTTGGTATTCTGGCTTGGGTTATCCTGAAACTGACCACCGGTAAAGTAAAAGATATCAGCGGCGTTATGTGGGTATCTGTTGTTCTGTTTGCCGTTTATGTTGCATTAAAGATTATGGGCTTGGCATAAATCTGTCTTGACAGAAGGAGTTTTACTATGAAATATACCATGGAAATTGCGGGTCTTTCCCGTGACTTGCCTTTGTGCAAGGTGAATGACAATCTCTACATCGGTGCGTTTATTATGTTTGGTGATGTGGAGGTTACACGGGCGGCAGCAAAAGAATTGCTTGCCCTTGCACCTGAGTATGATATTATGATTACGGCAGAGAGCAAGAGTATTCCCTTGATTTATGAGATGGCGCGGCAATCCGGTGCAGATAACTACATTATTGCACGCAAAGGCCCCAAGGTCTATATGCAGGATATTCACACCACCTATCTCAATTCCATTACCACAGAAAACCGGCAGATGCTCTGCATCGGAAAGGATGCGGCGGATGCCATGGCGGGGAAACGGGTTTTGATTGTGGATGATGTTATCAGCACAGGCGAATCCCTGACCGCTTTGGAGACTCTGGTAAACGAAGTGGGAGGAAATATTGTCGGAAAGATGGCGGTTCTTGCAGAGGGCGATGCGGCAAAAAGAGAGGATATTATTTTCCTTGAGCCTCTTCCCCTTTTCCATCCGGATGGAACTCCGATAACAGAAGCATAAAAATCAGCCCCAAGGCATCTGCCTTGGGGCTTTTTTTTGTGAAAAAGTGCTATTGTATTTTAATCAAATATGTGGTATGTTGTATTTGGTGAAAGTTGGCAACTTTCCCATAGGACTTGATAAAAATAATTACAATAATACACAAGGAGATTGAGAGTCGATGGAAATTGTAGTGCAGTTTATCAAATTGTTTGGCGGATTGGGTATGTTTCTCTATGGTATGAGTATCATGGGAACCGGCCTTGAAAAGGCAGCAGGCAACAAACTCCAATCCATTATGGAGAAAGTAACGGGTAACCTATTTAAATCGGTTCTTTTAGGCTTGGTGGTTACCTCTTTGATTCAATCCAGTTCTGCAACCACGGTTATGGTTGTAGGATTTGTGAATGCAGGGATTTTGACCCTGTATCAGGCAGTAGGGATTATTATGGGTGCCAACATCGGTACTACAGTGACGGCATGGATTATCAGTTTAAATGATATTTCCGGCGGAACCTGGTTTTTGGATTTGGTAAAGCCCACAACGCTGGCTCCTGTTGCTTTGATTGCCGGTGCAGTTCTGGTTATGTTTTGCAAATCCCCCAGGAAAAAGAATATCGGCGAACTGGTGATGGGGTTTGGTATTCTGTTTATCGGTATGGATTATATGTCCGAGTCCATGGAAGTTGTGTTTGACAAAGTCCCGGCGCTGGGCAATCTGTTTGCCAAGGAATTTAATCCCTTTGCCGGCGTGTTGGTCGGTACTGTGGTTACGGCGGTCATACAGTCCAGTTCTGCATCGGTGGGTATGCTGCAGGCCATTGCATCTACCGGGGTGCTGAGTTTCAGTGCGGCGTTTCCGATTATTATGGGACAGAATATCGGTACTTGTGTGACGGCAATGCTTTCTTGTATTGGAACCAGCATCAATGCGCGGAGAACTGCCATGATGCATCTTTACTTTAATGTCATTGGTACCATATTGTTTATGGGTGCGTTTTACGGCGTACAGCATCTGATAGGAATTCCGTTTTGGAACGATTCCATGAGTGCAACAGAAATTTCAATTTTCCATTCCTGCTTTAATGTGATTACCACCATTATTTTACTTCCCTTTGCGAAAGGTCTGGTGTTCCTGGCAACCAAGAGTGTAAAGGAAACTGCAGGAGAAACTCATAACCGGTTCGCATTGCTGGACAGCCGGTTCCATGTAACACCTGCCATTGCAATTGCCAATGCCAAAAAAACCATGATTGAGATGGGTATGGTGGCACATGAGAACGTAGTGCTTTGTCAGGCCATGCTGACAAGCGGAGATATGAGCAGACTTCTGGATTTTGAGAAAAATGAGGAACTCCTGGATGAATATGAAATCCGCCTGACCGACAGCCTGACCGAAATTTCCGAATTGTCTTTAAGCGAAGAAGAATCTGTCCGTGTCAGCAGTTATTTGCGGATGGTCACCAATATCGAGCGTATCGGTGACTATTGTGACAACATCCGGGAAGATGCCATTCGGCTGAGTGATGCCAAGGCAGAGTTCACCACCCGCGGCAAAGAAGAAATGGCAATCCTGCTTGCTGCTATTGAGGAGATTACCTTGATGACGGTTGAGGCGTTTAAGGATTGTGATATGGACAAGGCGCGCCGGATTGAACCTCTGGAAGAAGTTATTGACGGCTTGCAGGAGAACCTGGAAAGCGCACACATGTCACGGCTTAAGAACAAGGAGTGCAGTGTGGAGGCAGGTGTTGTTTTCCTTGGCGTTATCAGCAATGCAGAGCGGATTGCCGACCATTGTTCCAATATAGGCGTTGCGATTTTACAGACCCGTCCGGAGACCGGTGTTTCCAACCGGCATGCATATCTGCGTGAACTGCATGCAACTATGCCCGGCGGATACAAGGAAATTTACGAACAGTATCAGGAAAAATACGCGGTATAAATAAAAAGTGGGAGGCGTCAGCCTCCCACCAATATTTTATAACAAAAAAACACTCCGCGGAGTGTTTCCGATGTACTAGTCTTCGGGGTCACAAATAACGAGTTCTACGGTTCTGGTAAGAACATCCGCATAACTGTATGATACACGGCGTTCTGCTGCGAGCAAATCTTCCGGCGTATCCAGTTTTACAGTAAAAATACTGGGATAGGTGTTCTCAATAACACCTTGGCGAGTGACGTATTGCTTTCTTCCTTTTTTAGAAGTCAGTGTCACTTTGTGACCGACATTTTCCGCAAGATCGGTCTTGATTTTAATTAATTCTTTTTGAATAAACAACCCCAACACATCCTTTTTCTTTATAAATCAAGTATAGCATATTTTTACGATTTTGTAAAGAGAAAAAAACAAATTTTTACGAATATTTTACAGAATTATGACGAGGAGGGAAGAAACCTTGACAAATCGGTTTTTTCATGGCGTAAAAGACGGAATCCCCATCGGATTGGGGTATCTTTCCGTTTCTTTTACCTTTGGTCTCGCGGCGGTAGCGGCGGGGATTCCCGTTTGGGCAGCCATTGTGATTTCTATGACCAATCTTACATCTGCCGGGCAGTTTGCGGGGATTTCCATGATTGCGGCAACTGCCGGATATCTGGAGGTTGCCCTTTCTCAGTTGGTCATCAATCTGCGGTATGCCTTGATGTCGGTTTCCCTTTCCCAGAAAATCAGCAAATCGGTCAACACCTTAAGCCGGCTGGGAATCTCTTTTGGTATCACCGATGAAATTTTTGCGGTTTCTTCTACCAAAGAGGGGAAAGTGGGAGGTCGGTATATGGGCGGATTGATGCTGGCACCTTATCTTGGATGGACCTTGGGAACGGTGCTTGGCGCCGTGGCAGGGACCCTTCTTCCGCCCTCGGTGCAGTCGGCACTGGGGATTGCCATTTACGGCATGTTCCTTGCTATCATAATTCCCCCTGCTAAAAAAAGCTTTCCGGTTTTCTTTGTTTTGATGGTGGCGGTGGCATGCAGTTGTTTGTTCCGATATCTTCCGGCACTGGCCGGGGTTTCCCAGGGGTTTGTTATCATTATCTGCGGATTGCTTGCGGCAGGCCTGGGCGCGGTGCTGTTTCCGGAGAAGGAGGATGAGGCATGAATCTGATTGGGTATATTTTGGTTATGGCAGGGGTTACCTATGGGGTCCGCTGTCTGCCTTTGGTGCTTTTGCGAAAAGACATTACCAATGTGTATGTCCGGTCTTTCTTCAAATATATTCCCTATGCCGTATTGGGAAGCATGACATTCCCTGCAATTTTATATGCAACGGGAAGTATGATCTCTGCCCTTGCGGGACTTTTGACAGCGGCGGTGCTTGCATATCTGGAAAAAAGCCTTTTGACGGTGGCTTCGATTGCCTGCGTGGTGGTTTTTCTGGTAGAAATGCTATAAAATTTTACAAAAAAGCAAAAATCATTATTGAGTAAACAAGAGGAAAAAAGAGAAAATAGACGAAAAACGGAGTTCGGTTGGTGGTAACTTAAATTTGTGAAAAAAAGTGCTTGACATTTTTTCGCAACCGTTATATAATAGGCAAGCGTGAAAAAAAGGAAGAGAATTTTTTAGGAGGTAAGTATATCATGTCAACTTACATGGCGAAAGCTAATGAAATTGAAAAGAAATGGTATATCATCGACGCTGCCGGCAAGTCGCTGGGCCGTGTTGCAGCTCAGGTTGCTACAATTCTGAGAGGTAAGCACAGACCTCAGTACACTCCCGGCGTAGACTGCGGTGAATATGTCATCGTTATCAACGCAAAAGACGCGGTTCTGACCGGTAACAAACTGCTCCAGAAGAAGTGGTACAGACACACCGGTTACATCGGTAATCTGAAGGAAGTATCCTACAAAGACTTGATGGCAAACCGTCCCGAAAAGGCTATGGAACTGGCGATTGCCGGTATGCTTCCCCACAATACTCTGGGAAGACAGTGTTTGAAGAAACTGCGTATTTATGCAGGCAGTGAGCATAATCATCAGGCACAGAATCCCGTTGTATGGGAAATGAATTAAGAAAGGGGACTGAATACAAATGGCAAACGTACAATATTACGGAACTGGTAGAAGAAAGAAATCCGTTGCCAGGGTTAGATTGGTACCCGGCACAGGTGAAATCACCATCAACAAGAGAAGCATTGACGAGTATTTTGGTCTGGAGACCCTGAAGGTTGTTGTAAGACAGCCTCTGGAACTGACCAAGACTCTTGGCAAGTTTGACGTTCTGGTTAACGTACAGGGCGGCGGCTTTACCGGTCAGGCTGGTGCAATCCGTCACGGTATTGCAAGAGCGCTGCTGGAAGTTGACGAAGAATACAGAGCCCTGCTGAAGGCAGAAGGTTATCTGACTCGTGACCCCAGAATGAAGGAAAGAAAGAAATACGGTCTCAAAGCAGCACGTCGTGCACCTCAGTTCAGCAAGAGATAATTGTATTTATCAAGGATTACAGCACCCACCTTTTTGGTGGGTGTTTGTTTTATTGCAAACAGGTATACGAAAGATGCAGGTATTCGTACTTGCATCTTTTTTGAAGTTATGGTAAAATATTGTCGAATTTATTTTATTAGGAGGTGGCGAATCATGTTAAAAAATCTGAATTATAAGGCGGTACCATTGTTTAGCGGCATGGTACGGTGCAAGAAAAGAGCCCATGGTGCGGGCACCAATTCGCCGCCGGAAAGTTCTCTTTTCTCAATGTATCGTTAATTTATTTTGAAAAGGAGATTTTTATTTTATGAAACAAACAATTGCACAACGGGGCAAAAATTTATGGAACTTTTTTACATTGTATGAAAAATGCTGGTTTTTCAGCATTCTGATTCTGTCGGTAGTCTTTGCGTTCCTTTTCCCTGAAGAAGATATGAACGGTGTCAACGGCAAGATTATTATGGCACTTTACCTGGCAGATATTTTCCTGAATATTCTGTGTGAACTTTTGATTTCCAAACAGAGCAAGTGGAACTTTATCGTTTCGGTATTTGTGGAAATCACCGAGATTGTAACCTTGATTGTATTGGCAAGTCGGTTTGCAACCATGGCAGTAACCCTCTTCTTCTGGCTTCCCATTGACATCATCAGTTTTATTGTATGGCACAAACACCCTGACAAGTTTGAGGACGAACTGACCGAAGTAAAAAAACTCAGCGGTATGGCATGCGTGCTGGTAGTTACCGGAATCGTTGTCTGGACGGTTGTGGTTGGCTGGTTCCTGTCTGGTCTGGACGTGGTCACCGATCTGTTCGGCGGAAATGAACTGTTGGAAAACATCGTATGTTATCTGGATGCCTGTGCCTCTGCGGTAGGTATTGCCAACGGCGTATTTATTTTGCTCCGGTATCGGGAGCAATGGCTTGCATGGTATCTGTGTACATTCCTGGAGACTGCCATTAACATTCTCTCCGGACAGTGGGTGCTGTTGGTATTGAAAGCCGGATATCTGACCAATACTACATACGGATACATTAAGTGGACCAACTACATTAAGTCCAGAAAAGCCATGAAAGAAAGTGAAGCAACGGTATGATTGTAACAACCCTTTGTTATCTGGAGCGAGACGGTGCCTATCTGATGTTGCACCGGATTTCCAAGAAAAAGGATGCCAACAAGGATAAATGGATTGGCGTAGGAGGAAAGTTTGAGCCGGGGGAAGCGCCCGAAGAATGCCTGATGCGGGAAGTGCTGGAAGAAACAGGCCTTACATTGCACTCTTACCGGTTCCGCGGTGTACTGACCTTTTGTTCTGATGTGTGGGAGCCGGAATATATCTTTCTGTACACCTCCGATGATTTTTCAGGGACATTGCGGGGTTGTGATGAGGGAACCCTGACCTGGGTGCCCAAAACCCAACTGGAAACTTTGAATCTCTGGGAGGGGGACAAGGTAATGTTCCGGCTTTTGGAGGAGCGAACCCAACCTTTTTCATTGAAACTCCAATACAAAGGAGATACCTTGGTGGATGTAAAAGAATATTAAAATAAGGAGGGTTTTCCCTCCTTATTTTAGTTTTTCCAAAAATCCTTCTCCTACCACTTCTCTTGCATCAAAGATAATCAAAAACGCCTTTTTGTCCAGTTCCCGTACGGTGTGTACCAAAGCGGGAAGTTCTTTGGGACTGACGGCGCAAAGAAGAATCAACCGATCGGTTTTGCCATACATTCCTTTTCCGTAAATGCCGGTGACACCCCGGGCAAACCGTTCCTGAATACAGGTGGTAATCGCTTCGCTGCGGGGAGAGATAATCAGCACCGATTTTGCCAGATTGCCCATGCTGAGAATCAGGTTGGTAACCTTTACGGCAATGACCAAAGACAGCAGGGAATAAAAGGTGACGGTAACGCTCTCGAAAATCACCCCTGCCAGAATCAGAATCAGGAAGTCAATGCCCAGAATAAAGCCTGCAATCGAGATGTGAGGGAAAAAGCGGTGCAATAACAAAGCGGCAAAATCACTTCCACCGGTGGATCCCTCCTGACGGATAACCAACCCAACCCCAAAACCAACCAGAATACCGCCGCTGACGGTGGAAAGCAACAAATCTTCCGGTAGATGGGGAATCCGTGCGGTCAGTTGCAGAAAAAAAGAAAGCATCAGGATGCAAATGCCGGCTTTGGTCAGCATTTGCTTCCCCAGATACCGATACCCCAATAAAAACAAAACGGCGTTGATGCCCAGATTGGTCAGTGCCAGAGGAAGCTTGAAAAGATACAGACCTATGGTTGCCAAGGTACTGATTCCGCCGGGGGAAAGGCGGATGGGAACCAAAAAAAGGTTCAATCCCAGCGCCAGAAACAGACAGCCGGCGCCCATCAGCAGATATTCGCCTATGATTTTTTTGCAGATAAAAATCCCCTCCTTTGGCAGTATTGTGTCCAAAGGAGGGGCGAGAAATGCATCAGTCTTTAGCGGAGATCCCGTTTGGGATTGTAGGAATGGGCGTGGCAGATGGCAATGGCAAGGGCGTCGGCGGTATCATCGGGCTTAGGCACAGAATCCAGATGCAACAGCATTTTGATCATCTGCTGGACTTGCTGTTTTTCCGCTCTGCCGTAGCCTGCTACTGCTTGTTTGACCTGCAGGGGGGTATATTCAAAAATGGGAACGTTGTTGTTCAGGGCGGAAAGGAGCAGAACCCCTCTTGCCTGCGCAACATTGATGGCGGTGGTACGGTTGCTGTTGAAAAACAGTTCCTCAATTGCCATGCCGTCCGGCTTGTAACGTTCAATAATGGCGTTCAGTTCTTGATGAATGGCAAGAAAGCGGGAGTACATCTCCATGGAAGCATCGGTGGTAATGGCACCGTAGTCCAGAACCCGAAATCGGTTGCCCTGATATTCCAGAACACCCCATCCCACAATGGCATAGCCGGGATCAATTCCTAAAATAATCATAATTTCATGACCTCTTTTATAAAACTTTGGGCAAATTTCCCTTGCAAAATCCCAAGGTGTGTTATATAATGAGACCAGTATATCATAGTTTGGAGGATTTTACAATGGCAAAAGAAAAAGTTGTATTGGCATACTCCGGAGGTCTTGATACTTCGATTATCATTTCCTGGTTGATTGAAAACTATGACTATGAAGTTATCGCAGTTTGCGGTGACGTAGGTCAGGGTAAGGAAACCGACGGTCTGGAAGAGAGAGCGAAGAAGAGTGGTGCATCCAAGTGCTACGTTGAAGATCTGCGGGATGAATATGTAGAAGATTTTATCTTCCCCACCGTGAAAGCCGGTGCGGTTTACGAGGGTAAGTACCTGCTGGGTACTTCTCATGCGCGTCCCATCATTGCGCGCCGTCTGGTTGAGATTGCAGAGCAGGAAGGCGCAGTTGCTATCTGCCACGGTGCAACCGGTAAGGGTAATGACCAGGTTCGGTTTGAGTTGACCATCAAGGCGTTGGCGCCCCATTTGAAGATTATTGCTCCTTGGCGTATCTGGGATATCAAATCCCGTGAGGACGCTGTGGATTATGCAGAGGCAAGAGGAATCGAGATTCCGGTTACCAAAAAGGATTTGTATTCCCGTGACCGTAATATCTGGCACATCAGCCATGAGGGTATGGACTTGGAAGACCCTGCCAACGAACCTCAGTTGGATAGTTTGCTGAAATTGGGCGTATCTCCTGAAAAGGCTCCCGATACTCCCACTTATGTTACCATTGGATTTGAGAAAGGTGTTCCGGTTTCTCTGGACGGAGAAAAACTGGCGCCCAGACCTTTGGTAGAAAAACTGAATGCACTGGGCGGTGCCAACGGCGTTGGTATTGCGGATATCGTAGAAGACCGTCTGGTTGGAATGAAATCCAGAGGTGTATATGAAACTCCCGGCGGTACCATTCTGTATGCTGCATTGCAGGAACTGGAATATCTCTGCCTTGACCGTGACACCCAGGCGTTCAAGCGTCAGGCGTCCATCAAGTTTGCAGAACTGGTTTATGACGGCAAATGGTACACCCCGTTGAGAGAGGCACTGTCTGCAATGGTTGACAGCATGGAAGAAACCGTGACCGGTGAAGTACGGATGAAACTGTACAAAGGCAGTGTAACGCCTGCCGGTGCAAAATCTCCGTATTCTCTCTACAATGAGGATATTGCAAGTTTCGGCGACAGTAAGGAACTGTACAGCCACAAAGATTCTGAAGGATTTATCAATCTGTTCGGTCTGCCCCTCAAAGTTCGGGCATTGATGAACAAGAAAAACGAAAAATAAAACCAAAACGGCAGGAAAAAATCCCTGCCGTTTTTCTCTTTCATTAAGAATCCGTAAAGTTTTCGTAAACAATCTGCGAAAATGTTGACAAACTTTCGAAAATTAGGGTATACTGTTATGGATTATACTGATTCTATACGAAAGGCAGGAAGTGGCAATGAGCAAAGGCATAAAGATTACCGCAATGATTCTCACCTGCGTTCTTGTGGTACTTTCTACAATGGGTGGTGTCTGGGCGGCAAAGAAATTGGCGTCTATGCCTTTTGGCGATAATGTTTCCATGGCGTCTCTGGATAAAGAAGATAAGTCTGTCGGCATGTTGAACTTTCTGGTTTTGGGTGTTGATAAGGATGGGTCCCGCTGTGATACCATTATGTTGTTTTGCTATGACGGATATTCCAACCGTGTGAATATTCTTTCGTTCCCCCGTGATACCATGGTGAAAACCGGTGGCTGGAATCAGAAACTGAATGCGGCGATGGGGATTGGCATCATCAATGTGCAGCAGAAAAAAGATAAAGAGCCTGAGGAAGAGGTTATCCGCCAGATCAAAAAGATGACGGGGCTTCCGATTCACTATTCCCTGACGGTGAACTTTGAAGGATTCAAAGAGGTGATTGACGCCTTGGGCGGTGTGGATTTCAACATTCCGTACAACATGAATTATGACGATCCTGTACAGGATTTGCATATCCATCTCAAAGCCGGTCCTCAGCATCTGGACGGACAGGCTGCCCATGATTTTGTCCGGTTTCGCCACAACAACAACGGTAGCGCACCCGGAGAATATGTCATGGGCGATGAGGGAAGAATCTACTGGCAGCAAAAGTTTATTATGGAGCTTTTACGCCAGAAACTGACGCCTCAGTTGCTCACCCGTCTGGATGAAGTGTTTGAGGTTGTGACCCGCCATGTTAAGACCAACTATTCCATGCAGGATTTGCTGAAACACATTTCTATTCTGGAAAAAATTGATTTTGAGGAAATTGGCTCCTACAAGCTTCCCGGTGAGGCGAAATATGTGGGAGGTGTGTCCTGGTATGTGCAGGATGAAGAGGGCACGTTGGATTTGATTCGCAAAGTTTTTCTCCCCCGTTCTAAGGAAGAATGGGAAAAACAGAAACGGATGACCGAATAAAATGTGGATATGAGTGGCAAGAAACCACAATAGATTGTGGTTTCTTGTTTTTTTGCGGAAAAGTGCCTAAAAGACAGGGGAGAAAAGTAAAAAAAATCGTAAAAAAACACCATCGGAAAAGATTGGGAAACCGTGCATGAACCCTTGACAAAACGGGGAAAATGGGCTAAAATAATACGGTTCGCAGTGTGCGTAAAGGAGAGTTCCTATGGAAAGACTGAAAACTGCATCCAAGGTGGTTGGGCTGAAACAGTCCCAAAAAGCGGTGCGTGCCGGAAAAGCAAAGACAGTTTTTGTGGCATCCGATGCCGATCCGTGGGTGACAGAGCCGTTTCTTGCTCTTTGCCGTGAGCAAGGGATAGAGCTGGTAGAGGAGTTTTCTATGAAGGACCTTGCCAAGGCGTGTCGGGTGGAAGTTCCAACCGCCTGCGCTGTCATACTGAAAGCGGACAACTGATTTTGGTAAAAGCGCATTTGCGTTTTTATATATTCTATATGTATGGAGGTGAACATATTGCCAACATTTAACCAATTGGTCAGAAAAGGTAGAGCGACTGTTGAAAAGAAGTCTACGGCTCCGGCTTTGTTGATGGGTATGAATACCATTAAGAAAAAGCCTACCGATCAGGCATCTCCTCAGAAGAGAGGTGTTTGTACTTCGGTTAGAACCATGACTCCGAAAAAGCCGAACTCCGCGCTTCGTAAAGTTGCCAGAGTTAAGCTTACCAACGGTATCGAAGTATCTGCTTACATCCCCGGTATCGGACACAACCTGCAAGAGCATAGCGTTGTTATGATTCGTGGCGGACGTGTTAAGGACTTGCCTGGTGTGCGTTATCACATCATTCGTGGTACCTTGGATACTTCCGGTGTAGACAAGCGTCTGCAGAGCAGATCCAAGTATGGCGCAAAGCGTCCTAAGTAAGGCGTGCGTCATCTGACAAATGAATGTGGTGCATATATGTTCCGATTATATTTCAGCGACCTTATATGCACAGCAGCGGGATACTCCCGTTGAGTACCTTAATGGTGAATAAACCTAAAGAAGGAGGGGAAGAGAAGTGCCAAGAAGAGGTCACATTGCCCGTCGTGATGTTTTGCCTGATCCGGTATACAACAATAAAACTGTTACCCGTCTCATCAACAACATCATGCTTGACGGTAAGAAAGGCGTTGCTCAGAGAATCGTTTATGATGCATTCGATATCATAAAGGAAAAGACCGGTAAGGATCCGGTTGAGGTCTTTGAGGAAGCAATGAATCAGGTTATGCCTGTCCTGGAGGTTAAGGCTCGTCGTGTCGGCGGTGCCAACTACCAGGTTCCGATTGAGGTTCGTGCTGACCGTAGAGAAACTCTCGGTCTGAGATGGATTACGCTGTTCGCAAGAAAGCGTTCCGAAAGAACCATGGCGGAAAGACTTGCCAACGAACTTATGGATGCTATCAACAGCACCGGCGGTGCCTTCAAGAAGAAGGAAGACACCCACAAGATGGCAGAAGCGAATAAAGCATTCGCTCACTATCGTTGGTAATTTTTGCTTCGTAAATTTGGCTGTTTTGTCCGTTCGGCCGGCTCGGATATCTTGATATACCTCGCCGCCCTGCACGAACAAATCATCACAAATTTACTTTGCAAAAATGTGTGATGTGAATTTGTCTGTTTTGCTCGGTGGTCGCGCTCGGATATCTTGATATACCTCGCGCGTCTGCACCCCAAAATCACTGCAAATTTACTTCGCAAACACAAATTATTTTGTAAGAAACAATATACAAATTGTTTGACTGAAACTTGAGTGCATGCCAAAGGGCATGTCGCTCCGAAAGGAGAAAACTATGGGTAGAGCGTTTTCGCTGGAAAAAACCAGAAATATAGGCATCATGGCTCATATCGATGCCGGTAAGACTACTACCACAGAGCGTATTCTGTTCTATACCGGTCGTATTCATAAGATCGGTGAGACCCACGAGGGTGCATCCCAGATGGACTGGATGGAGCAGGAGGCTGAGCGTGGTATTACCATTACCTCCGCTGCGACTACCGCACAGTGGAAGAACCACCGTGTAAACATCATCGACACTCCCGGACACGTTGACTTCACCGTTGAAGTTGAGCGTTCTCTGCGTGTTCTTGATGGTAGCGTTACCGTTCTTTGTGCAAAGGGCGGCGTTGAGCCTCAGTCTGAGACCGTTTGGCGTCAGGCTGATAAATATCAGGTACCCAGAATGGTGTACGTCAACAAGATGGACATCATGGGTGCAGATTTCTACAATGTAGTAAACATGATGAGAGATCGTCTTAAGTGTAACGCTGTTCCGATTCAGTTGCCGATTGGCGCTGAGGAAGATTTCAAAGGTTTGATTGACCTGATTGAAATGAAAGCGTATGTTTACTACGATGACCTTGGAAATGATGAGCGTGAGGAAGAAATCCCCGCTGACATGAAAGACAAGGCAGAAGAATACCGTCAGGCTTTGTTGGAAGCAGTTGCTGAAACCGATGAAGAAATGATGGAGAAGTTCTTTGAAGACGGCGACCTTTCTGTTGCCGACATCAAGAAGGCTATCCGTAAGGCTACCATCGCAAACGAGATGGTTCCCGTTCTCTGCGGTTCTTCTTACAAGAATAAGGGTGTTCAGAACATGCTGGATGCAGTTATTGACTTTATGCCCTCTCCGTTGGATATTCCTGCAATTAAGGGTATTATCCCCAGAACTGAAGAGGAAGATGTTCGTAAGGCATCTGATGACGAGCCTTTTGCTGCATTGGCATTTAAGATTATGACCGACCCCTTTGTTGGTAAACTTTGTTTCTTCCGTGTATACTCCGGTACCCTGTCCAGTGGTTCTCACGTATACAACTCTACAAAGGACAACAAAGAGAGAATCGGACGTATTCTGCAGATGCACGCAAACAACCGTGAAGATATCGACATGGTATACTCCGGTGACATTGCTGCAGCAGTTGGTCTGAAAAACACCACTACCGGTGATACTCTGTGTGATGAAAAGGCTCCCATTATTCTGGAGTCTATGGAATTCCCGGAACCGGTTATCAGTGTTGCTATTGAACCCAAAACCAAGGCAGGTCAGGAAAAGATGGGTATCGCACTTGCAAAACTTGCAGAAGAAGATCCCACATTCCGTACCTATACCGATGAAGAAACCGGCCAGACCATTATTGCAGGTATGGGCGAGTTGCACCTTGACATTATTGTTGACCGTCTGCTCCGTGAGTTTAAGGTAGAAGCAAACGTTGGTAGTCCTCAGGTATCTTACCGTGAGACTATCCGTACCGCTTCTCACGTTAACCACAAGTATGCAAGACAGTCCGGTGGTAAAGGTCAGTACGGTCACGTTGTACTGGATATTGAGCCTCTGGAGCCGGGTGCAGGTTATATCTTCGAGAACAAAGTTGTCGGTGGTGCGATTCCCAAGGAATACATTCCCGCAGTTGATGCAGGTATTCAGGGCGCAATGCAGACCGGTGTTCTGGCAGGTTACCCTGTTGTAGACGTAAAATGTACTCTGGTTGATGGTTCTTACCATGAAGTCGACTCTTCTGAAATGGCGTTTAAGATTGCTGGTTCTATGGCGTTCAAAGAAGGTTGCCGTAAAGGTAATCCCGTTATTATGGAACCCATTACCAAGGTAGTTGTTAACGTTCCTGAAGATTACATGGGCGACGTTATTGGTGACCTGAACTCCCGTCGTGGTCAGATTCAGGGTATGGAAGCAAGAATTGGTGCACAGGAAATTACCGCTATGGTTCCTCTGTCTGAGATGTTTGGTTATGCAACCGAACTTCGTTCCAGAACCCAGGGCCGTGGTCAGTATTCTATGGAGCCCAGCCACTTTGAGGAACTGCCCAAGAGCATTGCTGACAAAATTATCAAAGAGAGAAGCAAGTCCGAAGACTAATTTTTCTTAATTTCGTAAAGAAATTAAAAATTTTATAAAAAACTATTGAAATTCTTGCAAAAGAATAGTAAAATAGTAAATAACCTATCTTAAGAAAATGTATTAAATATTTTCTATAAAAATTCTAATTTGCTAGGAGGAATGAACAATGGCAAAGGAAAAATTCGAAAGAAGTAAACCCCACGTTAACATTGGTACCATCGGTCACGTTGACCATGGTAAGACTACCTTGACCGCAGCTATCACCAAGGTTTTGGCTATGGCAGGTAAAGCTCAGTACGAGGCTTATGACATGATTGATAAGGCTCCTGAGGAAAGAGAAAGAGGTATTACCATCTCTACCACTCACGTTGAGTACGAGACTGACAACCGTCACTACGCTCACGTTGACTGCCCCGGACATGCTGACTACGTTAAGAA
>JAFYXJ010000030.1 GCA_017546205.1 Clostridia bacterium
ATTTTAGACGAAGGAGGATATTTTTTCTATGCATAGCTAAAGCTTTTTGGAACTACCAGCATCGCTGGTAGTTTTCGTTATACAAAAAAGGCAAGGAAAACAAACTGTTTTCCTTGCCTTTATAGTTTTTCTTTAAAGAGTCATCAATCCAAATGCACTTAACACAGAACTGATTAAAATACCAAGAATAAAAATGGGAGCAATATATTTAATCATTGCAATGTACATCTTCTTCCGGCTAAATCGTGCAGAAAGTTCAACCTCATCGCAAATTGCCTTAACTCCAAGGAAGTATCCCACAAACACGCAGGTAAGCAATGCGCCGATGGGCATCAATACTGAGTTGGTGATGAAATCCATAAAGGTCAGGATATCCATATTGAAGATAAGAACATGGCTCCACTTTCCAAATCCCAAAGAGGGGATGATACCGAACACTGCAGCCCACAGGAACATAATCAAAGATGCTGTTTTCCGTCCCATTTTAAACTGGTCACACAAGGTGGAAACCAATGCTTCCATAATGGAAATGGCAGATGTAAGGGCCGCAAACAACACCAGAAGGAAGAAAACAATACCGATAATTCTTCCAAAAGGCATAGAAGCAAATACCTGAGGCAGGGTTACAAACATCAACCCGGGGCCTCCGGTCCCCAGCGCTTCCACCCCATTAAATGCGGTAACTGCAGGGATAACCATAAAACCTGCCAGAACCGCAATGCCGGTATCAAACAACTCAATCTGACCTACTGATTTTTCCAGATTATCCTCTTTCTTCAGGTAAGAACCATATGTAATCATAATTCCCATTGCCAGAGACATAGAATAGAACATCTGTCCCATAGCCGCTAGAATCATATTGGCACTCAGACTGCTAAAATCAGGAATCAAATAATATTTTACACCTTCCAGTGCACCGGGCAGACAAACGGAATAAATAGCAACACATACAGTCAGCACTACAAGAATTGGCATCATGACCATACTTGCTTTTTCAATTCCTTTTTCCACACCGCGAACAACAACCAGAGCAGTCAGCACAACAAAGACGAGCAACCAGATAATAGGTTCCACCGGCTGTGCAATAAAGTTACCGAAAAATGCATTGCTTGCTTCAACTGTAGGATTGGTACCCACAATAAAAGTAACCAGATATTTGGTCACCCATCCACCAATTACACTGTAATAGGGAAAAATAATCGCAACAACAACCACGGCAATCCAGCCAATGATACCGGATTTCTTATTTAACTGTGTAAATGCACCAATTGGACTTTTTCCGGTTTTTCTCCCGATTGCAATTTCAGTCATCATAATAGCAAATCCAAAGGTAACTACCAGAATCAAGTAAGTAACCAAAAACATACCACCATATTTTGCAGCCAGATACGGAAAACGCCAAATATTTCCCAAACCAACTGCAGAGCCTGCCGCCGCAAGGACAAACCCTATTTTACTTGTAAAATTTCCTCTTTCCTGCATAATATTCCCTCCTTATGTCACTTTGTCCAGTATAGCACATCCTAAACTTTTTGAAAAGAGTTTTTTTCGTTTTTCTGTTTTTTCTTGACATTGTTCTCTTAAAAAGTTATACTAAAATATATGAAAACATGCGTAATATCAAGGAATTTGACATTTTTTTAACACAGGATTTTCAATTCAAAAAGGAGGTTTTTTCATGAAAACATTCCGGGGTGGCATACACCCGAAAGGAAATAAAAAACAAACTGCACAAAAAGCCATCATTGACCTTGCTCCGCCGAAGGAACTTGTTTTTCCTCTTTCCCAACATATCGGGGCACCGTCTGTCGCGTGTGTAAAACCAGGCGACACCGTACTGATGGGGCAAAAAATTGCGGATGCCAACGGGTTTATTTCTTCCAGTTTGCATTCTTCCGTATCGGGAACGGTGAAAGCCATTGAAAAACGACTGCATCCAAACGGCGTAGTAATGGAGTGCATCGTGATTGAAAATGACGGACAGGATACCCCTGCACCGGAACTTTTGCAGCCGGAAGACGACTACCATACCCTTAGCAAAGAGGAAATTTTAAAACGTATTCGTGAAGCAGGTATTGTAGGTATGGGCGGTGCAGGCTTTCCCACCCATGCAAAACTTTCCCCTCCGCCCGAGGCAAAAATAGATTATGTGATTGTCAACGGTGCAGAATGCGAGCCATATCTGACCTCCGACTACCGCGCTATGTTGGAAACACCCGATGAAATCCTTGATGGTCTTGCTATTATTCTTCAACTGTTTTCACTGAAAACAGGATACATAGCCATTGAAGATAACAAACCGGACGCCATCCGGGTTATGACAGAAGCCGCAAAAGTGTTTACCAATGCAGATATCCGCATTGTGCCTTTGAAAACCAAATATCCCCAAGGTGCAGAGAAGCAGATTATCCGTGCCGTCACGGGAAGAAAAACCAAACCGGAAACGCTGCCCTGGCAAAACGGATGTATTGTAAATAACATTGATACCGTCGCATCCATTGCCCGTGCAGTAATCCGGCACAAGCCGATTATCACCAGAATCATTACCCTGGGCGGTGCCGCTTTGAAAAATCCGACAAATTTCCGTGTGCGTCTTGGCACCCCCTTTTCCCACATTATTGATGCCTCCGGTGGTATTGTCTGCGAGGTAAAGAAAATAATTATGGGAGGTCCCATGATGGGGCTTGCGGTTCCCAACGCAGATGTTCCAGTTGTAAAAGGCACATCCGGCATTCTTCTTTTTGACGAGAAACAGGCTCGGCTTGATAACGAAAGTCCCTGCGTCCGTTGTTCCAAATGTCTGTATGTCTGCCCCATGAATCTGCAACCGAATCTTCTGGATACTGCTGCAAGAAACGACGATTTTGATGGACTTGTTAAGTTACATATTGTCGATTGTATGGAATGCGGAAGTTGTGCTTACGTTTGCCCATCCAGGCGGAGACAAGTGCAGCAAATCAAAGTTGCGAAGGTAAAAATGAAGGCAAAGGCTCAATAATGAAAGGAGAGTTATTATGCAAGATATGTTGACTGTATCCCATGCACCCCACGTGGCAGGCAAGGACAACCTTAAGAG
The DNA here is from genome assembly GCA_017546205.1 of Clostridia bacterium. GTDB lineage: Bacteria > Bacillota > Clostridia > Monoglobales > Monoglobaceae > Ructibacterium. The sequence goes on from JAFYXJ010000030.1 coordinate 3,077, forward strand.
CATTATGCTTGATGTTATCATTGCTCTTCTTCCTGCACTTCTGGCAGGATGTCTCGTCTTTGGTTATCGTGCACTGGCGGTTGCTGTTGTATGTGTATTGTTTGCTGTTCTGGCTGAGTTCATCTGGCAAAAACTTTTGAAGAAATCTTCTACGATTTCTGATTTGAGTGCCGTAGTTACCGGATTACTTCTCGCCATGAACCTTCCGGCAGGCATTCCTCTCTGGATTGCTGCAATTGGTTCTGTCTTTGCTATTATTGTTGTCAAACAGTTCTTTGGCGGTATCGGTCACAACTTTATGAATCCCGCTTTGGCTGCAAGAGCATTTTTGCTTGCCTCCTGGTCTCTGGCAATGACCACATGGCCGGAACCCGGAACCGCAATTCCGCTTTTTGGTGGTGCTGACGTCGTTACTTCTGCGACACCTTTGGCTTTGTATGCTGAGGGTGCGACAGAACTTCCCTCTTATCTGACCTTGTTTCTTGGCAAAACAGGAGGCTGTATCGGAGAAACTTCCGCCCTTGCCATTTTGTTGGGCGGAGCATACTTATTCATCACAAAGGTCATTCGTATCCGTGTTCCTCTTATCTTTATTTCGACAGTTGCTCTGGGCACATGGATATTCGGTGGATCCGAAGGGTTTTTCAGCGGCGACTGGCTGTACCAGATTCTCTCCGGCGGTTTGATGCTTGGTGCATTCTTTATGGCGACCGATTATACCACCACGCCGTTCACTCCAAAAGGACAAATACTTTTTGCATTGGGTTGCGGTATCCTTACGGTGGTTATTCGCCTTTGGGGCGGATATCCGGAAGGCGTCTCCTATTCCATTCTGCTGATGAATATTGCATCACCTTTGCTTGATAAGGTTTCTGCCCCCCGACGGTTTGGATACAAGAAAACCAAGGAGGTGGCATAACATGAAAGAAATTACCTCTCTAACTATCAAACTCTTTCTTTTCTGTACTGTAGTTGCCGCATTGCTGGCAACTGTGAACGGTATTACTCAACCCATCATTGCAGAAAATGAGGCAAAAAACTTTCAACTTTCCATGCAGGAAGTTCTTTCGGATGCATCCTCTTTTGAAAAAATGGATATCGCCATCTCTCCTGCAGAAGGCGGCGTCACCGTTTCCTCTGTACACCGCGCCGATACCGGCGGATTTGTAGTATCCTCTGTGTGTTCCGAGGGATATGGTGGTGATGTAACCATTATGGTAGGAATCAATCCTGACCTTACTGTAAAACAAGTTCGGATTATGAGCATGAGTGAAACCCCGGGTCTTGGAGCAAAAGCCTCTTCTTCCCAATTCACCGACCAATACCGAGGTTTAAAAAACGGAATTGAGGTTATCAAAAACGCAACTCCGTCCGGTAATCAAATCCAAGCACTTTCCGGTGCAACCGTTACATCCAGAGCAGTCACAAAGGCTGTCAACGCAGCACTTCTGGCTGCTGAACAAGCACAAGGAGGGATCGTAGAATGAAATCTGTTTTGAAACCGTTTTTTAACGGACTGCTGAAAGAAAACCCCACCTTTGTTCTTTTGCTGGGTATGTGTCCGACTCTCGCAGTAACAACAGGTGTTACCAACGCCATTGGTATGGGTCTTTCCACCACTGCGGTTTTGATATGTTCCAACATTGTAATTTCTCTTCTTAGGAACTTTATCCCCAATAAAATCCGTATTGCATCTTATATTGTTATCATTGCCGGTTTTGTAACCGTTGTGGAAATGCTGATGAAAGCATACACCCCTGCCCTTTCGCAAAGTCTTGGCATCTACATCCCCCTGATTGTGGTAAACTGTATCATCCTTGGAAGAGCGGAAGCCTTTGCTTCTAAAAATTCTGTTTTCCATTCTGCCCTTGACGGAGTTGGTTGTGGTCTCGGCTTTACCGGTGCATTGATTCTCATTGCATCTGTCAGAGAAATTCTCGGCGCAGGCACCTTTGCCGGTATTCCTCTCTTTGGCGAAAGCTTTCAACCGGTATCCATCATGATACTGCCTCCTGGTGCATTTTTAACGCTGGGTATTCTGTTGGCAATTATCAATTCCATCAGTAAGAAATTCGGTCAAAAGGAGGGCGCGCGCAGTGATTCGTGATTTGTTGATTATCAGTATTGGTGCAATTTTGATTAACAACTTTGTATTGGTGCAATTTCTTGGCATCTGTCCTTTCTTGGGTGTTTCCAAAAAAGTAGAAACTGCATTTGGCATGGGTATGGCTGTTATTTTTGTCATGTTGTGTGCATCTGCCCTGACCTGGATTGTTCAAAAATATCTTCTGGATCCTTTTGGTCTTGGATATCTGCAAACCATTGCATTTATTCTTGTCATCGCGGTTCTGGTTCAGTTGGTGGAAATGTTTTTACAAAAATCTGTTCCTTCTTTGTATAATTCACTGGGTGTATATCTTCCATTGATTACAACCAACTGTGCCGTTCTGGGTGTTGCAATCCAGAACATTACAAAATTTGGCACGGCGGAAATGAGTTTTCTAAAATCCTTAACCTACGGAACCTCCGCAGCCATTGGTTTTACCCTTGCAATTGTATTGTTTGCCGGCGTAAGAGAACGTTTAGAAACATCGGATATCCCCGATTTTCTTAAAGGAATGCCCATTGTACTGGTTACAGCAGCCCTGCTTTCCATTGCATTCCTTGGATTTTCCGGTTTGAGTTTCCAATAGAGAAAGGAGTAGTGACATGAATCAGATTTTACTTGCTGTTTTGATTATAGGCGGTATGGGACTGCTCTTTGGTGCATTACTTGGTATTGCAGGCAAACTTTTTGCTGTAAAGGTGGATGAACGGGTACCAATGATTCTGGAAATTCTGCCCGGTGCAAACTGCGGAGGGTGCGGATATGCAGGCTGTAGTGCCTATGCCAATGCCTTGGCAGAGGGCGGTGTCCGCCCCAATATGTGCCCGGTAGGCGGTACCGATGCCGCAGAGAAAATCTCTCAAATTCTGGGTGTTGAAAATGACGATAAGGAAAAATTGGTTGCACGGGTTCTTTGCAATGGTACTCCGGAGCGAGCATTGCAAAAATATATTTTTGACGGGCCTATGGACTGTTATAGTGCTAACCGGCTTGGCGGCGGAGAAAAAATCTGCCCCCACGGCTGTCTGGGCTTTGGTTCCTGCGTGAAAGTGTGTCAGTTTGATGCCATTTCTATACAAAATGGCGTTGCCGTCGTAGATGTTGAGAAATGTGTGGCATGTGGTGCGTGCGCAAAGGAATGTCCAAAGAAAATCATTAAGATTCTTCCGGCAAAGAGCAAATATACCATTACCTGTAAATCCGTGGAGAAAGGAAAAGTCACCCGTCACGACTGCATCGTTGGATGCATCGGTTGTGGTATTTGTGCAAAAAATTGTCCTCAGGAAGCAATAACTGTGAAAGACAATCTGGCGGCCATCGATCCGTTAAAATGTATCAACTGCGGAATTTGTATGGAAAAATGCCCCCAACATGCAATCAATAAGATAGACTAGTTTTCAAAGTTAAGAGCCTTGGTATTTTATACCAAGGCAGCGTGTCGATAAACCATCGACACGCTGGCAGATGCCGAAAAAGGAAGGTATATTTTGTGAAATCGTTTTCGTTGCTGTACAAGGGTACTGCAGGAAACGATTTCGCAAAAAGCAAGCAACGGCAAGGAAAACTCGATGTTTTCCTTGCCGTTTTATTGTTTTGCATATTGCGTTGGATATCAATATATGCCCGCTTAATATCAAATATAAATTACTTTGCTTGCGGTAGACCAACTTTTTCGACATTCTGAGCCTTGGTATTTTATACCAAGGCTCTTTTTGCTATTCAATATTTACACCAAATGCATCTAGTAGCCAATCAATCGTATCATCGGACATATTGATGGCTATTGACTCGCGAAACGCTCCTTCTTCTCCCATCTTTTTAATGGTCTCAAAATATCCTTTTGCTGTTGCAATTTCATCAGGGAACTTTCGATTCAGAAACGCCTTGTCGATTACCTCTGTATATTGATAAGGAATGGCTTTGTCAATGCATGACCGAATCGTCTCCAAAAGATCAGATTGTGGGCCCAATGGAAATGCTTCCTCCTCATAGAGCAAGTAATACAGTTCCTGACTCACATTACTCAACTTTCCCACCATCTCCGCATTCAGTTCCTTATAATTGGGTGTCGCCGTCGGCGTCGGCGTTGGTGTCGGCGTCGGTGTCGGTGTCGGTGTCGGCGTCGGTGTCGGC
>JAFYXJ010000006.1 GCA_017546205.1 Clostridia bacterium
ATTATCTCCTGAACGAGTTTGAAAGTGATACCAAGAAAATCTGGGATTCCAACATCTTTGGAAAATCTCTCCATGAACTGGTGGGAGAGGGGCTTCACAACAAACTCTATCGCATGCCTGACGATGCGCGAATGAAACTGCAGGAAACCTTGCAGAAGATCATCAATGAAGGCTCCGGCGGTATGATTTGTATTATTCTATAAAAAAATGGTATAGAGCAAACCTGCTCTATACCATTTTATTACCATTCATCAATTGCATTGTCCGGTGTGGATTCCGGTGTGGGGGCAGGTGCATCTTCACTGCCAAAGGTCTGGTAGGTCATGCTAAGCCCTCTCATATACGCATCATAATGTCCCAGAGAACGGATACCGGTGGTGGTTTTGTTAATCAAAAGATGTTGAACACCCTCCACCAGAGTATTGATACCGGTAAAGCAAACTACAGTTCCTGACGGATTGTCCGTGCCGAACTGTTCCTGCCAGTACGCGGTAATATATTCGCTGTAAGAAGTATCTGTAGAAATAGAAGTCTTACTGGGGGTGCAGAAATTCACTCTATCAAAACTTCCGCTCAGATTTTTCTGCAAAGAACGGAGATAAAATGCGCCGGTGGAAGCATCTTTACAGATAACGCCGGTAATAGCACAAAGGGTACCGTCACTCTGGTAAGAAACCTCGGAAAGCAGTAATTTGTTCTCCTTGGGAATCACCGGAATAATGGTGGCTGTGCGGTTGGGGTTGTCCCATTGAATGGTAGCGGAAAACGCTTCCGAAATGGCACGCACCGGAACATAGGTACGATCATTCTGAATGGTCGGCGGAACATCCATCTCAATATTTTCTTTGGGTTCTGCCTTACCGTTTTTAATCTCATACTTTGCCATAATGCTGTTGCCGATCTGGAGAGAAAGCAGCGTGTCATAGCGGACAATCTGGATTCTCTTATCCTCACCGAACCAATAGATGGTAGCATCCAACGCTTCAGACACAGCACGGAGCGGAAGCATCAATCGTTCATTGATAATCACCGGTCCGCTGCCCTCCTGAAATGCCAGTTGTTCCCCCACAACCACTTTGTTCTCTGCAGCAAATGCCGGAACCATGTTGCAAACAAGAACACATATAACTAAAAGGAATGCTGTTTTTCTCATAAAAATCCTCCTGACTTCAAGTTCTTTTATCATTATATCGCAGATGATGCATAAAATCAATATAAAAAGGAGAAAAATTTATAAAGTATTTTTTCTTCCGTCAGAAAGGGGCTGCCGCCATGACATACACCTACGATTATCAGGAACTGGAAAAAGACCTTGCCTTATTCCGCCTTGCCTATCCGCTGATTCCCGTATTCTCCATCGGGAAAAGCCGTGAGGGAAGACACCTCTACGGCATCAAACTGGGTCGTGGCGAAAAACGCATCTTTTTCAATGGCGCCCATCACGGCATGGAATGGTTGACCGCCAAGCTGCTGATGCAGTTTGCCTTTGATCTGGCAGAGGGAAAACATCTGGCATCTTCTTTACTGGCAGGCAGGTGTCTTTATCTGGTTCCCATGGTGAACCCTGACGGGGTGGAGATTGCCAAAACCGGAAAGCGTTGGCAGGCAAACGCCACCGGCGTGGATTTGAACCATAACTATGATGCTTTATGGCATCTTTCCAAACAGGCAGAAAAAGATAACGGGATTACGGGGCCGGGGCCTACCCGTTTTTCGGGCGCCTTTCCCGAATCGGAACCGGAAAGCCGCAGCGTTGCAGATTTTACCAGACAGAATGGCTTTGACCTTGCCCTTGCATTTCACAGTCAGGGCGAGGTGATTTACTGGGATTTTTGTGGGTTTGCACCGGATAAATCCTACACTATCGCCAAACGATTTGAGGAAATCAGTCCCTATCAAATGGATTCTGCATCAGGGATCGCATCATTCGGAGGATATAAGGATTGGTTTATCCGCACCTTTAAGCGCCCTGCCTTTACCATTGAAATCGGGATGGGAGAAAATCCTCTGCCCATTGAAGATTTGCCTGAGGTATACCGCCGGACATTACCATTGATGTTGGAGGCAATTCGTTTGGCGTAGGGAAACGGGATCTTTTTAATCAAAAAGCAAACAAATATTTCGGATACTTCTCTACTATGACATGCATGCCACATTGTCTCCCTTGCCTCATTGACATTGACTCTTGCAAATGAAACGCAGGTGTGTTATACTATCCTTACCACACCAGTTTCATATACCAAGTTTGCGTTAGGTAAAAACGCACGCTTTGTTTTCTATGCTTGGTATATGGCAGAAACTGTGTGGTAACAGGTCAAAGCTGCGTTTTTCGGTGCGTGGCTTTGGCTACGCACTTTTTTATTTGCAAAGGAGATGAATTTATGCCATATCATCCATAGCTTCCCATGCGTTGCTCAAATTCTACCACAGGCTCTATTAAAAACCGCCTTCGGGCGGTTTTTCCTTCCTCATTGCCTTCCTTGCCTCATTGACATTGACTCTTCACAAAGCCGCATCGGCGGAGGAAGATTGCCTGTTTTTCTAGCCGCCGTCAATGCCCCACCAACCCCGGCAACGAAAAATTGCCGTAGTTTCCTTGCCACAAGTCTTTGGGGTGAGGGAGTGTACTCTGTGTACATGACCGGGGCACAAAGGCGATGGGGCGAGGGAAGAACGGTGATTTTTCTAGCCGGCTGTCAATGCAAAAAAAAGGCGTTCACTTCCGTGAACGCCCATTTTTTACGCCTCTGTGGAGATAACTTCCTTACCCTTGTAGGTACCACAAGCCTTGCAGGCTCTGTGCGGCATTTTGAACTCGCCGCAGTTGGGGCATTTTACCATGCCCGGAATTACCAACTTCCAGTTTGCTCTTCTCTTATCTCTTCTTGCTTTAGAAGTTTTTCTCTTTGGAACTGCCATGTGTCTACACCTCTTTCCATCTTTACTCAAATATTGGGATTTGACTCCCCAACAAAGAAAATCTTTGCATATTCTACAACAGTTGATCCAATGCGTCAAACCGCGGGTCAACAGGTCTGGTATCGCATCCGCAATCTCCCAGATTCAGGTTTTTACCGCAATTTGCGCAAATGCCCTTGCAATCTTCCCTGCAGAGAATCTTACTGGGCAACGCCATTACCAAGGCGTCATAGGTAAGTTCCGCAAGGTCAATGACGCTTCCCGCCAAAGGAATAATATCAGGGTTGGAGTCCTCCCCGATGGCGTCTTCCTTTTTGAACCGTTCTGCAATCACAAAAGGAATCTGACTTTCAAACTCCTCAGTACAGCGGTCACAGGAAAGTGCCACACTCGCTTCTCCCTCTGCCTGAAGTTCCAGAGAACCGCCGATATTGACAACTTCTCCTTTTACAGCAACGGGTGCAAGTACCTTGAAATTATCGCCGTCACGCATAGCAACAGCAACCGTTGCATCAATAGCGAGACGCTTCCCCTCACAGTTGAGGATGGGCAATAAATTAAGTTCCATCTGTATTTCCTTTCTAAGGTCGAAACAGACGGTAACTATTATATAATAACTACCGTCTGTTTGTCAAGAGTTTTTTTCAATTCCTTTGGCTTTATTTGGATTCCAGATAAGCATTGATTTTGTCAATCAGTTCATCGGCATCTACGCCATGAACCATACAAGCCTGTTCAATGCTCTCTCCGCTTGCGGAAGGGCAGCCCAGACAGTGCATGCCGATTCCCAAAAAGAATTCTGCTGTACCGGGATCCATTCTCAGCGCATCCATAATAATGGTATCTTTGGTTACTTTTGCCATTGGTCATTCATCCTTTCTCATTTACTGATGATATTATAACTCATTTTCCCGAAAAAATCAAGTCTTTTCGACTACCAAATCGATATCCGTTCTTTTTTAGGCAGGAACATGCCGTCCCCCCACCGGAGCCGGTAATAATTCTGAAAGGCATCAAAATTGGAAAGCACCCGATTGACCCGTACTTTGTCAGGGGCATGGCTGTCGGTCATAATCTGCTTTTGCAGATAGGCAGGGGTGGTTTTTGCCCGCCATGTAGCGGCATAGCCGGCAAACAATTCTTCCAGATTGGGGTTTTCTTCTCCTGCAATATCCAAAATACATGTCATCCCCGCAAGGTCGGCAAGGTTTTCAGATAGGGTACTTGCGCCATTGACCGCCAGGTTGGGGGCAACCCCGATACCGTCATAGGCGGTAAGCACCTGCCGGCAGATTTCCCCAAAGGCTTGTTTGTCGCTTTTCTGCCACCAGTCTTTCAGATTTCCGTTTTCATCAAACTGGGAGCCCAACGCATCCAGTGCATGGCTGATTTCATGGGCAATCACCGTTCCGATTCTTCCCAACTTGCTCTCCCAACTATCCTCTTTCCGATAAAAGGGGTCATCCAAAAGTCCTAAGGGAATGGTGATACTATTGGTGCTGGGTTCATACAAAGCATTCACCGTCTGGGGACAGATGCTCCACCGGTCTTTGTCCGTCTTCTCTTTCAGGGATATTTTCGCCAAATCAAAATAACGGTTGCAGTATCCGGTCCGGTATTCCATAAGGTTCCCTCCCTTTCGGACGGGACGGATGGTATACCCCTGATCCATATAACGGTCCATATTGTCGGGGTAGGCAACTCGTACACGGAGGGTTTCCAGTTTCTTCAATGATGCCGTTTTGCTGGCGTTACTGAGCCAGGTATTGGCACGAATTCTGGTTTGATAGGCTTTCAGAATCACTTCGGTCATCCGGGTAATTTCCTGTTTGATATCCATATCGGCATAGGCTTTGACATACAGCTCCGCCAACTCCCATCCCAGAAGTTCCTCCACCATGCTGATCGCATAGTCTGCCGGAAGCACACCGCTTTCCACTCCATTGAGGGTATCCTGATATTCTCTCCAAATCAAAAAAGCATCGGTGTTAAGATAAACGGAACTACCGTCCATGACACTGGCACGGAGGTAATCTTTCAATATAGAAAAATTTTCCTCTGTCCAGATGGTGTCGACTTCTTTGGCAAGGGATAAATCATAAAACAGTACATCTTCACCGGAACCAAATCCCAGTTCTTTCAAATATTTTTCGATATCCAGACGGAAAAATAGTTTTTCCCGGTCTTTTTTACTGCAAACGGTATAATGGCTTGCAACTTGGTTATGTTCCGGCATAGGCATCGAGGCAAGGGCAAGGCTGACGCAAAGGTCAGTTACCTGTTCTGCCCGTTGTTCCGGCTGAGAAAACCCAAACAGTTGAAACAAATTTTGAAGATACGCCCGATACACAGAAACCGTCTGTTCCTTATTTCCCTCTTGTATCGCCCCTACATCCATTCCGGTATAACATTCGGAAAAGGTAAGCATCTGGCGGGAAGAATTTTTCATATCCGCCGTAATGCTAATGGGGAAGAGTCCGTGAAAACCATTGTATTCCAGTTTTGCCATTACCAAAAGCAGTTCCTCCAAGGTAGAGGCGTCATCAATCATGGCAAGGTAAGGTTTGACCGGATTCAGCCCCAGACTGTCCCTGAGTGCGATATTGCTCCCTGCCAAAAAGACATCGGCAATCTTCTGTTCCTTGCTTCCGTAAGGGAACGGGGCACCGGTTTTGTTTTCCCGATGGATGGCATAGACAATAGAACCGATTTCCTGCATCCGTCTTAATACCATGGTATTCAGGTCAGACCATGCATTTTGTCCATAGGGCAGCGAAGTCTCGTCAATCCATTTGCCGTTGATGTAATCATAATAGTCCCCATAGGGGCCTGCATCCCGTTCTTCCCACCGCTGTTCCAGTTCCTTTCGCAACGGCACAATCGTCAATGCGGTGAGGGATTCCCGAGGGGTTCCAAAAACAAAAGGAGTGCCCAGATGAAGCAACATCCCTACAATCAAAACCATTGCAACGATTCGCTTCACTCTGCTCACTCCTTCATTTGATGGTTCCGCAATCAGTCCTCAAACTCGAACATATCTGCGTTTCTGTCCTGAAACATCCGGTACACAGCCGCCAAAACATCGGTGTCTTCCACCTGCTCCAGACAGTCTTCTTCTTTTTCCTTGTGAATCTGGAAAATCACAACTTCAGTTACCACTTCTTCCTCATCATCGTAAGGAATACAAATGATGTAATCCTTGCCCTGATACTGTACCGTATCCAGATGTTCAAAGGTAACCGTGTTGCCATCCTCATCAATCAAGTCAACCAAATGGTTGTTTTCCGGTAATTCTGCCATCTTTTTTTCCTCCTATCTTATGCTGTCCAGATATCCCTGCAGAATATACGCTGCAGAGATACTGTCCACGCTATCTTTTCGTTTCTGTCCTCTGACATTGGTCTCATTCATCAGATTGTGTGCCGAAACCGTGGTCAGCCGTTCATCCCAGAGAAGAATAGGAAACTCCTCCCCAAGCCGTTCCTTCAGCTGTTGAAAAAATGCTTTGGTTTTTTCTCCCCGGGGACCTACGGTGCCGTTCATGTTTTTGGGAAACCCCAGAACAATCCTCTCTGCACCGGTTTGCCGTACTACTTCCACGGCATAATCTGCCACTTTCAGCATATTTTTTTCCTTACAGGCAGGCAGGGAGGTTGCCCCGAATCCCAACGGATCCGATATGGCAAACCCTGTCCGGCTGTCGCCGAAATCAATGCCCAATATGCGCATATTGTTTCCTCACTTTACTTGCCGGTTCTCTTTTTGCTTAACAACCACTCCATCAATTCTTTTCCGTAGGTATGGTCCCATACCCCATGTCTGACCCCGTCAAGACGTGTATAGGTAACATCTGCCTGAAGCCCTTTCAGTTTTTCCACCATCTCATCGGATTGGTTTACGCTGACAACTTCGTCCTCTGCCCCATGAAATACCCAGATGGGCATGGTTAACACGCCGGCATTCCACGCCATACCGCCGCCGCACACCGGTGCGATGGCAGCAAACAGGTCAGGTCTTGCCATTGCAGTATACCATGTGCCGTAACCGCCCATACTCAAGCCGGTAAGGTATACCCGGTCTTCATCAATGTCATATTCCTGAATCAACTGCTCAATAAATGCCGCAATGGACTCAACCCGTGCAGCCCAGAAAGTTTCCGGAGGGCATTGGGGCATAATCACAATACAGTTGTGTTCGGCATCTTGTAAATACTTGGAAAATCCGTGCACATCCACTTTGTCAAGGTCTTCTTTGCCGCAGCCTCTCTCTCCCGCGCCGTGCAGTTGAATAATCAAAGGTAATTTTCCACTCTTTTCCTCACAGGAATACTCTACAAACGGAAATGCCCATGTTTCTTCTCTGTGCTCAATTCGTTTCATTCGATCTTTCTCCTCTGTTATGATACTCTCATGTTGATTTATTATAACACACACCATACAAAGAATCAAGACTTAAAACACAAACCGTTTTTCCACGGCGGATGGTTCCTCCATCAAAGGGTGGTAGGAAACCGAAGGGGGAGAAACCGACGCCCTGGGCGCAATGGGATCGCTCATAAGAACGTATTTCATGGCATCGTAAAGATGGTCTTCCTGACGGGTGTCCACATCTTCGGGGGAAACGGAATCATACCGAAGCCCCGGCAGGGTACGGATCATGTGCTTGCAGGTATCAAAGAAATAGAGCATAGGAAGCCCCTCTTCATCAAAGGCAAGGCGGTAATGCACCTGCATCTTGCCTGCAAGCCGTTGGTTTTTTCCTTTTTCAAAATAGACGCCCTCCCGCTCCATCATTTCGGCAATACTGCCCTCATTGGAGCCGGTGGCATTCCAGATGGCAGGGTCGGCATAACCGGTTATCGTTCTGCCTTTTTCCTCTCGCTCCTCAATCTCGCGGATGGCACGGGCAATCTTCTGGGCAGTCCACCGGACCCCCTCATCGGGAGTTCCCGTACAGCCGTAAAGTTCCCGATAATTGTAGGCTCTGCCGTCCTCATCCATGGCAAACCAGGAAACCGCAAAGGGTTTGGCATACCCAAAGTCAAAGGTACGGAACCTCCGCCAATGAGGAGGAATAGGGAAGGGGGAAATCACATGGCTGAACCGGCGGTTCAGGTACCCTTTGGGGTTGTTTTTCCATTCTGCAAACACCTGCCCGTCAAAAATCTCCCATTCTCCGTAAAGAAGCGCTTTCCTCTCTGCCTCAGGCAAGAGTTCCAACCGCTTTTGATAGCCTTTGTCCGCCTCCATCAAAAACAGATTGTCCTGCACAAAGGAGGGGATAAATATCCGGCGCATACCGCTTTCCTTGTCGGTCTGTACCTTGTTGGGTTCTGTTCCGTCAATAAACCGCCGTTTTACCCAACTGTGCCCGATTCCCCCGGGATTGGTACTGGATTTGACCTGTTTGGGATAGTTGTTGACACCGCGGATTCTGGACATCAGGTAGGTATACTGTTCCTCGGTAAAATGGGTCAACTCGTCAAAGCGTACCACGTCATATTCTGCTCCCTGATACCGAAGCATATCCTTTTCGTTTGCCAGATATCCAAATTCAATCAATGATTGGTTGGTGAATTCCCATGTGTGGGCACCGCTTTTGTATTTGGCAACCTTGGTGGGATAAAACTTTAACGAGGAAAAAATGATGGAGTGTTCCAGTTCCGGAAAACTCCGCCGGAGTATCAATTGCCGGCTTTGGGGGTATTTTAAGGCATACAACAAAGCATCCACCAACTGTCCGTAGGACTTTCCGCCTCCTGCCGCACCCCCGAACAGCACTTCGTCTGCATCGGCATCCATAAATTGTTTCTGGGTTGCCGTCACGGTCAGGGTTAAATCAGCCATTGGCATCCGTCCTCTCTATCACACGGATTTCCACCGTAAAGGGAGCATCGCTTTCTTTGGCATCCTGACTTTCTTCTTTTAAGGATAGCAATTCCTTTGCCGCCGAAAGTTCCACCCGTTCATTGCCGCAGTGGAGCAATTCCTCCAGTTTCTTTACTGCATCAGGCTTTTCCGCGGTAGACATCGCAGTCCACCTCCTGCCCAATCAGTTTTTCTACGGCACGGTCATGAATCCTTATGGAATGACGTTTGCTGTAATGGACCTGAAACTCCATAGCATCCCAGAACTTGTCCCGTATGTATCTTGCCGTCAGCACAGCACGTTCCTCCGGCCACAAGGTGTTCATCACCCGTTCAATATCTTCAGCCAGCAGCTGGATTCTCCGGTGCAGTTCCTGTATCTTTTCCAGATAATAGGCCTCATGCTTCTTCCCGCTTTCGCCCAGATTACGGCTCATCCATACCAACTCGCCGTAAAACGCCGACTTCATTTCCAAATCCTTCTTCATCAGGTCCAGACCTCTGAACCACGCTTTTACTTCTTCTTTTGTTTTTAATATCATTGCTTAACCCTCTCTTTCTTCTGTTTTATCTTCTTCCGATTCCGTAATGTTCGTGACAGCAAGTAAGGTCACAGAACATCCCGTCGGTGCTTTCTGTTAATTCCGGCATATCATCGTAAAGCGGACTGTCACAGTACAGACAGGTACCTATCCGTCTGGGCAATACACTTGGGTTAAGGGTGCCGAAACGTTCCATCTTCAAAATATCGGGGTCTGTCATATTCGCTCCTTTCCGCCACAGCCGTCCTCACCGTTTACTGCTTGTGTTATCCCAACAATTTGAATGATATATTTTTATTATACAACGATTCTATCGTTTGTCAAGAAAAAAATAACGACAAATTTGTTTTTATTCTTGCAAAATATCAAAATATATGATAAACTGATTGTCGAAGAGGTGATTTTTGTGGCAAATATGAATATCAGCAAAAAATTACGCGAAGCACGAAAGGCGGCAGGCTTTACCCAGAAGGATGTGTATGAATGGCTGGGCATCGGTCAGTCTACCTTTAGCGCATGGGAAACCGGACTTGGTGAACCTTCGGTGGAAGTGTTTCTGAAACTCTGCCAGAAGTATGGCATTGAGCAACCGCCTTCCTATTTTCTCCCTGACCCTGTCAGCGGACAGACCGCACAGCAACTGGACCCTGTCTTTGTGACCAAGATGCTTTCTCTGCCTAAGCGAAGTCAGGATGCGGTGCGGAATTGTCTGGAATTCGAATACAGCAACAGCCCTCTTCGGGTTCTGCATCCCGGAAGGCGGGTGCGGAAAATTCCGCTGTATACCCAGGTGGCAACCGCAGGATTTGGCAACTATCTGGATGATCAGGATGTGGAAATCCGACAGTTGGAAGCCCCTGAAGATGCCACCTTTGCCGTTAAGATTTCCGGTAACAGTATGGAGCCTTTGATTCACGACGGGGACATTGTGTTTGTTCACCGCCAGAATGAACTTGCATCCGGTGAAATCGGCATTTTCTCCTATAACGGGGAAAGTTTTTGCAAGGTCTGGGACAACCGCACCGGCACACCCAAACTGGTTTCTCTCAACAAACGGTTTGCGCCTATTTTCTTAAAGGCGTCAGACAGTCTGGTTATCCACGGGAAGGTTCTTCTCTAACTGTTCCAACAGTTTCTCCTTGCCGTCAAAATACATGTGAGACAGCAGAACCTGAGCGGATTCTGCCATGTCAGGACGAAATACCCCCAACTTCCAGAGTTCAAGCAGAGTTTGATTCTGTGCGACACGGTTGTAGGGGTTATTTTTTTCTGCACTGACCGCCACATCCAGTTCCAGAGGATGACAGATGGCATCGCCGTTCCATACACTGTTGGAAAAAGAGAGATATTTCTCCTTATCCACCCGATACGCATGAGGACGGTCATAAAACTGACGCATCAGTTCCATACACAGATAAATAATTTCCTGAAAGGCAGAATAACTTTCTGCAATCATGTCACGGCTGAGTTTCTCCCCTGCCTGCTGGAGAGCAACAATGGCAGAATATGCCGTAACACCCCCTGCAGTTCCACCCTGTTGGAAGTCACGGTTGCCCACAACCTCTTTCAGTTCTTCAATTTTGTTACTGCGGTGCTGAATGATAAAACTATGTAAAGGCTTTGCCTGAAGTTCCCGGATATTTTCTTCTCCTACCGAACCTGCCACATGGATAATATCCTTGGAACAATCGGTGAGTTCATACTCGTTAATACCGCCGTTGTCTTTGACCATATAACGGGTTTTTCCCGAAACCATCGCGTTCCGACTGATAATCCAGTCCAGACGGTCAATATAACATTGCGGGTTTTTGATGATATCCACCAACCCAAAGCCTACCGGGGTATCCTCATCGGGATACAAAACATCCATAACAAAAGGATATTTTCCATGGGCATACAGACCGCTGTTTCCGTGATTCTCGGTTGCGTCAAGCAAGGTGTCTGAGCAGAATTTTGCCAATTCCACCGTGGTATGGGTACCCTGTTTCTTCTTATAATAACAATCTACTACCAACAGTTTGTCACGGGTGACGGTTTCACCATGCTCATCATAGGTTTCCACCGTGACTCTGCCATCCTCCAGAAAGGCATCGGCACAATGGGGGTAACGGCGGCGAAGTTCCTCCCTGTCAATCAGGGCGGTCAGAAACAGAAACCGGCTGTCCTGCAAATCGGTAACTCCCGGTTCCCAAAAAAGATTCAGTAAGTCAATTTTACGGATATCAATTTCTCCGATACCGCCCCGCAGTTCGGGGTTGAAAAACACACCATAGCAGGCAGCACCATTTTTCAATTTGTACCACCATGCACGGCTGTAGGTTTTGCGGAATCTGCAGTAATCCAGTTGCAGGGGCAGAATCCGCGTCAGGGTTTCCGCAAGGTCTTTGTCCTCCGGTCTTCGCTCCAGAACATTGGGGGAGGGATAATTGTCCATGGCGTCTGCGTGCTTGTTGGCAATAGCATTGAACAGATAGGGTGTCGCCGGCGTGGGCATCTCTCCTGTCATTTCCTCGCCGTAGCGGGATTTAAACCATCGGTTGTTCTCAATAATCCGGCGGTCTAAAGGTTGCTTGTGCTCCTTATACCGACGGAATTCCTCCTGCATCAGTTGAAAAAATTCTTCTTTTACCTTTCCTAATGAATTACTCATTTGTTTCTCCTCCTTGTATAGATATTTGGTCAATACGATTGGAAAGTGCCTGCAATTCAGCCAGCACATCAACCCCGTTGATTCTGACACGGCTTCCTGATATCCAAAGTTCGCCATTATCTTCCCACAGGAAAATCTGGGGTTCATATCCTACCAGTCCCAGCATGGCACCGGCATCGTTTTTTTCAATCTTGAATGCACCGTTGGTATACACCACTCCGTTAATCACACGGGTATCTTCTCCGTTGCCTGCCCCCAATACCATGTAAGCAGTCCCGTCATCACCCACCGACATCCCCAGTTTCTGGAGCCGTCTTTTTGCAGTATCATGCATAATTTTAAGTCCGGTGGTGTTCAGTTCTGCAAAAACACCTCCGGTTTCATTGATATAGGATTCGCTGTCGGTACCGATGATGGTGGATGCATACACGGTGGAACTTTCCACCTGCCCCGAAAACACAGCGTTTCCATCACTGTCCAGCGAAGTGGTGGGAATTCCGTCTTTGTTGCAAAGCAGAAAATCAAAGTCGTACGTCTTAGGGTCCAACGCCGCCAAAAACCGCACATGTTCTCCGTCGGAAATGGCAATGCGGGAGCCTTCCAGATGGAGACATCCGTTACCGCTTTGCACCTTGACTAAATTGGAATTGATGGTTCCTGCTTTCAATTTATCTGCAGACAGATCACCGATCTGAGCATTCTCGATTCTGGCAGTGTTGGTATCAATATTTTCTGCCTTGACCGAAGCCGCTTCCATGACATTGCCGACATCCAGATGGGAAAGCAGATAGTTAAGTTCATCTACCAGTGCTACGCCCCACTCCCGGAGCCGGACTAAATCTGTGGCGGTATCCCCCGACAAGCGGGGCGGTATCGCCGTTGTTACATTTGGCATAAACATTCCTCCTTTTGATACTTCTATTATTCAGGAAAAAGAGTGCCATAAATTGCCATGTTTTTTGAAAAAAAGATTTTCTTTTGTAACTTTCTGTAATATTATTGTAAACCTTTTGTAACCCTTTGCCTGTCCAACTTTTCCCATAAATTCGTTACCTGTGGAAAACTTCCTTTTTTTCACTTTCCACCGTTAAAAATTGTGGAAAATGTGTATAACTTTGTGAATAACTAGTGTTTTCGGCACATTGTTTTCCACATCCCTCTGTGAAGAAAATTTTTATCCTCCCTCTTTTGTTACAGTTATGTTACAAACAAGTTTACATAACATTTATTTTTTCTTCTTGACAAATTCTCTTTTTTATGGTTGAACCCTCCGTGCCGTTTGAGCAAATCCTTTTTCTTCCTAATAATATGTCATTATAGTGCAGTTGCATAAATCAAAATTTATTTTTGTTCTCTTTTTGTGATTTGTAATAAAAATATAACAATTGTGCTTTTTACTCTTGCATTGCATCAAGTTGTGTGTTAAAATAATAACAATCTCGGAAACAAAAGTTTGGAGGAGAGTATTATGAAACCATTGAATTTGATTGACAGCGTAGAAAACTTAGAACAAGCCTTTCGTGAGGTACGGGCAGCACAGCAGATTTTCGCCGGCTATACTCAGGAACAGGTAGATAAAATTTTCCTTGCGGCGGCATCTGCTGCCAACCAGATGCGGATCCCTCTTGCGAAAATGGCAGTTGAGGAAACCGGCATGGGTATTGTGGAAGATAAGGTAATCAAAAACAACTATGCATCCGAATATATTTACAACGCCTATAAAGATACCAAGACCTGCGGCGTCATTGAAGAAGACTCCGCATTTGGCATCAAAAAGATTGCAGAGCCGATCGGTGTGATTGCGGCAGTTATCCCCACCACCAATCCTACCTCTACCGCAATCTTTAAGACCTTGCTGGCATTGAAGACCAGAAACGGCATTATCATCAGCCCCCATCCCCGTGCAAAGAATGCCACCATCGCGGCAGCCAGAGTCGTTCTGGAAGCAGCGGTAAAAGCCGGCGCACCGGAGGGAATCATCCGCTGGATTGATGTTCCCAGTCTGGATATGACCAATCTGGTTATGAAAGAATCCGACCTGATTCTGGCAACCGGCGGTCCCGGCATGGTAAAAGCCGCATATTCCAGCGGTAAACCCGCTGTTGGCGTAGGTGCCGGAAACACACCCGCCATCATTGATGACAGTGCCGACATTCTTCTTGCGGTCAACTCCATTATCCTTTCCAAGACCTTTGACAACGGTATGATTTGTGCATCTGAGCAATCGGTCATTGTACTTGACAAGATTTACAAAGCCGTAAAACAGGAGTTCTTGGCACGGGGTTGTTACTTCCTTACCCCCGAAGAGACAGAAAAGGTGCGGAAAACCATTATCATCAACGGTTCGCTCAATGCAAAAATCGTTGGACAGACCGCTCACACCATTGCAACTCTTGCAGGCGTGGATGTTCCCAAAACCTGTAAAATCCTTATTGGCGAGGTTGAATCTGTGGAACTTACCGAGGAGTTTGCACACGAAAAGTTGTCTCCCGTTCTTGCTATGTACAAGGCAAAGGACATTCAGGATGCCTTTCAGAAAGCAGAACAGTTGGTTGCAGACGGCGGATACGGGCACACATCTTCCATTTACCTGAACCCGGTAACCGAACAGGCAAAACTTGACGAATTTGCCGCACGGATGAAAACCTGCCGTATTCTGGTCAACACCCCCTCTTCCCACGGCGGTATCGGTGACCTTTACAACTTTAAGTTGGCACCGTCTTTGACCCTTGGCTGTGGTTCCTGGGGCGGAAACTCGGTCAGCGAAAACGTTGGCGTGAAACATCTGCTGAACATCAAAACTGTAGCAGAGAGGAGAGAGAATATGCTTTGGTTCCGTGCACCTGAGAAAATTTATATCAAAAAGGGCTGTCTGCCCGTTGCCCTTGACGAACTGAAAACTGTCATGGGAAAGAAAAGAGCCTTTATCGTTACCGATACCTTCCTGTATCAGAACGGATACACCAAACCCATCACCGACAAACTGGACCAGATGGGTATTGCACACACCACCTTCTTTGACGTACAGCCTGACCCCACCTTGCTGAATGCGAAAAACGGTGCGGCACAGATGGCTGCATTCCAGCCTGACACCATCATCGCTCTGGGCGGCGGTTCTGCTATGGACGCAGCAAAGATTATGTGGGTGCTGTACGAACATCCTGAGGTTGACTTTATGGATATGGCAATGCGGTTCATGGATATCAGAAAACGTATCTACACCTTCCCCAGGATGGGTGAAAAAGCATACTTCATTGCAATTCCCACATCGGCAGGTACCGGTTCCGAGGTAACACCTTTTGCAGTTATTACCGATGAAGAGACCGGCGTAAAATACCCTCTGGCAGACTATGAACTGCTTCCCAACATGGCAATTGTGGACACCGATTTCCACATGTCTGCACCCAAGGGGCTGACCGCCGCATCCGGTATTGACGCAGTGACCCATGCATTGGAGGCTTATGCCGCAATGCTGGCAACCGACTACACCGACGGACTTGCCCTCAAGGCACTCAAAACCATTTTTGAATATCTGCCCCGTGCGTACGAAAACGGTGCAACCGACATTGAGGCAAGAGAAAAAATGGCAAACGCCGCTACCATTGCCGGTATGGCATTTGCCAATGCATTCTTAGGTATCTGCCATTCGATGGCACACAAGTTGGGTGCGTTCCACCATCTGCCCCACGGCGTTGCCAACGCATTGATGATTGAAGAAGTGCTTCGGTTCAACGCAAGTGAAGCACCGGTCAAGATGGGAACATTCTCTCAGTATGACCATCCCCACACGCTGGCTCGTTACGGCGAGGTTGCCGATTATCTGGGACTGAAAGGCAAGAATGACAGCGAAAAACTGGAAAGCCTGATTGCCGCCATCAATCAACTGAAAACCACCGTTGGTATCAAGGGTTGCATCAAAGATTACGGCATTGACGAACAGGTCTTCCTTGACAATCTGGACGCTATGGTGGAACAGGCGTTTGACGACCAGTGCACCGGTGCAAACCCCAGATACCCGCTGATGAGCGAAATTAAGCAAATGTATCTCAACGCTTACTACGGCACCCATACCGAAGTATAAGAAAGGAGTCGATTGCAATGAAGCAGGAACAAATCGTTTCTATCGGAAAACACAAGACAGTCTACCGCGACGGAGATGCTGCCATCAAAGTATTTGATGCAGATTTTTCCAAAGCGGATGTTCTCAACGAGGCACTCAATCAGGCTCGTATCGAAACCATAGGACTGAATATTCCCAAAATCCACGAGGTACTGACCATTGACGGAAAATGGGCAATTGTCTCAGACTTTATTGAGGGAAAAACCCTGGCACAACTGATGGAAGAAAATCCTGATAAGAAAGAGGAATATCTGGAACTTCTGGTGGATCTACAGTTGACTATGCACGAAAAAACCTGCACACTTCTGAACAAACTGCGGGACAAAATGCATCGTAAAATCAGCGAGACCACACTGGATGCTACCTGCCGGTATGAACTTCATAACCGTCTGGAGGGGATGCCCCGCCACAACAAAGTATGTCACGGCGACTTTAACCCCAGCAACATCATCATCCGTGAGGACGGTACCCCGTTCATTGTGGACTGGGCACACGCAACCCAGGGAAACGCTTCGGCAGATGCCGCAAGGACCTATCTGCTGTTCTGCCTGAACGGAGATGAAGATGGTGCAAAGATGTATCTGAATATCTTCTGTAAAAAGAGCAATACCGCCCGCCAGTATGTTGAAAAATGGATGCCCATTGTTGCCGCATCCCAATCGGTAAAAGGCAACGAAGAAGAGAGAGAATTCCTCTTATCTTGGGCAGATGTTATGGACTACGAATAAAAAAAGATAGTACCCTTTGATGGGTACTATCTTTTTTTCATAATAGTTCTATCCGGCTTTCGCCAAAGATTGCGATTCCCTGACGGGAAAGGGCATCGGCAGTTGCGCCGTTTCCGGCAACCAACCGTTTTTCAAAACTTCCGTCGTAAATTTCCCCGTATCCGCAGGAGGGACTTTTCTCTTTCAGCAATGCCCGCTTCACTCCAAAAAGCAGAGCAAGGGCAACGCTTTCTTCCGCCCCTTTTCGGTATTGTTCCGTCACATCGGTTCCATCCTGACACACAAACCGTTCCCCGTTGTATTCGGCAGGCTTTCTCGGCGTACTCAACCCGCCTAACTGTTCCGGACAGACGGGAATCAGCCAATAGGCATCCTGTAACTGTTCCAGAACCTCTTTGGAAAGGGGCTTCCGTTTTCCATCATACCGGCACCCCGTCCCCAACAGGCAGGCACTTATCAGCAATGGTTCTTTTTTCCCCATACATTCACCCCGTTTGTGTAGTCTTGTTACGGAACCCATTGTACCACAAAAAGCAGGATGGTTGCAACCTATTTTTCTTTGGGAATCACCACCGTCTCCCCCGTTCCTTTATCGAAACTGAGATAATACACCTGCCGATAGGAAGAAAGTTTATGTTGTTTCAACTGTTTTTTTAGCCAGTTTTGATTTAGTCCCAACTGTTTCAGCCGTTTTTTCATCAAATGTCCGTTGTCTACCAATACATAATTCAGGTCGCTGTTATCCTCCGGTTCTGCCTGACTTTTGGGGGTCAAGGGGGATTCCTCACTGCGGAGAATGACACTGATCTTCCCGTTGGTTTCCATAATCACATAGTCTACCTGACTTAGGCTGATCACACCCTGATTTCGCAACTCCTCCATCAAATCTCCCAGATTAAATCTTTGACGGCGCATTTCTTTCTGGTTGAGTTTTCCTTTTTGATAGAGCATGCTGGGTTTTCCGTACAATGCCGAACGGATATGGACGCTGCGATAGGCAAGATAAGAAATCACATGTTCCATCACCAACAGGATACCAATGGGCAGAAACACATGGTGCAACGGAATCTTGGTATCGGTAATGGGCAAAGCGGCAATCTCCGAGATGATGATGGTGACCACCAGTTCCGATGCTTCCAGTTCCCCAATCTGCCGTTTTCCCATCAACCGCAGTGTTAAAATTACAAATAGATAAATGACTATCGTACGCCATACCAATCCTATCATTTTTTTCACCTCTTTCACCAGTATCTGCAAAAAACGGTTTACAAATACATAAAAAAGAGGTATACTGAAAGTATAATGATTGAATTTGGAGGAATCTTACTATGTTTCTTGGAATTGATTTAGGCGGAACCAACATTGCAGTAGGATTGGTTGACAACACTCCCAAAGTGGTTTCCAATGCTTCCTGTCCCACCGATTCCGGCCGTCCCTATCAGGAAATTGTCAAAGATATGGCAGACCTTTGCCAAAAAGTTATGGCAGAAGGCGGTGCTACGATTGCAGATATTGAAGGTATCGGCATCGGCAGTCCCGGCTCTATTGACAGCAAAAACGGGGTTGTTCTTTATGCCAATAACCTGGGATGGGAGAATGTTCCGCTCCGCACCGAACTGGGCAAATACTTCCCCAATATTCCCATCGGCGTAGAAAATGACGCAAACGCTGCGGCTTACGGCGAATATGTCGTCAACGGCCACGGTTCTGACAGTTTTGTTGCCATCACGTTAGGAACCGGTATCGGCGGCGGTATTGTTCTGGACAAAAAAATCTACCGGGGTCACAACGGCAGCGGCGGTGAGTTGGGACACACCACGCTGGTATTCGGCGGAGAGCCCTGTACCTGCGGAAAGCCCGGTTGCTGGGAGGCGTACGCATCGGTAACTGCCCTGATTCGCCAGACCAAGGCAGCCATTGCGGCAAATCCTGATTCCCTGATGGCAAAACTGGCAGAAGATGCCGGAAAGGTAAGCGGAAGAACCTCCTTTGACGCCGCAAAGCAAGGCGACAAGGCAGCACAAGAGGTGGTAGACACCTATATCCGCTACGTGGCAGAGGGTATTGTCAACGTGATTAATATTTTCCAACCGGAAACTCTGGTCATCGGCGGCGGTATCAGCAAAGAGGGTGACTACCTTTTGACACCTATTCAGAAATATGTAGACACCTACACCTACGGCGGTGTAGAACCCAGAACCAAACTGATGATTGCAACCCTGTTCAATGATGCAGGAATTATTGGTGCAGCGCTGGCATCTACCTTATAAAACTTGGTCTATCACCAAGGGGATGGAGCATCCTCATGGTTTATAACACAAAACCGCAAGGGAACTTAAAGTTCCTCTTGCGGTTTTTCTTCGCGTATGAAACAAACAATGGTTTCTTCAATCCGGTGTTCCTGAATGGATGTCACCTTGATTTGCAACTGACCGATTTCGGTTTCCACCGTCTCCCCGTCTTCCGGCAGGGTTTCAATGGCATCCAGAATCAAGCCGGCAAAGGTATTGTAATCCCCCTCGGGGATTGTAATATTCAAGGCTTCTTCCACATCTTCAATCAGGGTCGCTCCCTTAATTTTCCATGTGTTTTCGTCAATATTCAGAATATCGGTGTCTTTTTCTTCAATCTCGTCGTACTCGCTGTAGAGTTCTCCTACGATTTCTTCCAGCAAATCTTCCTGAGTCACCAACCCCTGAAACCCGCCGTACTCATCCAGAACCAACACCATATGGGTGTTCTTCTGTTGCATACGGGAAAATAATTCATCCGCTTTCATACTGTCAGGCACAAAATAGGGTTCCCGAAAGATACTGCGCAGGCTGTTTTTCTGCCCCCCGCTTAATAAGAACCGGTAAAAATCACGGGTGTTGACGATCCCCACCACATTGTCAATTTCCTCGTCACAGACGGGATATCTGGTGTGATTGGTTTCATCAATAAAAGTTTTCCATTCTTCCAGAGAATCTTCCATCCAGAGCACGCACGCCTCGGTACGGTGAGTCATAATATCCCCGACCGGCTTGTCATCCATCTCAAAAATATTGTGAATCATCTCTTTTTCGTCATCGTCAATGGCACCGCTTTCCAATCCCATATCCACCATCATCCGGATTTCTTCCTCGGTAACTTCTTCTTCCAGGTCATGAGGTTTGACCCCGAACAGACGGGCAATCAGGTTGGCAAGCACCGTGGGAATCAAAACCAGCGGTTTTCCCAAAACGGTCAGCACCCCTGTCACACCCACACAGGATACTGCCACAGCCTCCGCCCATTTGGCGCCCAGCCGTTTGGGCAGAAGTTCAAAAATAAAAAGGGAAATCAGCAGATAGCATAGCGCCAGCACGGCGCCGGAAAGCCAGTAGCAAAACGCTCCCGTCTCTGCCAGCCATTGGGTAAGATACGGAAAGAATCCCAAAGCCATAAACACCAGCACGCCGTATGCAATCAGCTGGCGCCACGCGCTCAATCCACCGATCACTTCCGTGGGTTGTTCTTCCAGAAGTTCCCAAAGGCGTTTCGCTTTTTCAAGTTCTTCTGCCAGAGTGCCAAGCCGTGCATCATTGACGGTGACACTCGCCTCTTTCAAAAGCGCAATCAAAAAGCCGATAACAATTAAAATTCCGAGTACAGGTAACAACAGTTGCAAAGGCACTGTGTCCACAGTTCATCCACCCCTTTTACAAGTTATGTTCCCAGTATAGCAGATATTTCCTTATTTGTCAAAAGTGTATTTTCTCACTGTTTTTTTCTGTCGAAAAAACACCTACGGAAATTCCCACCATTATTTTTGAAAAACCCTTGCATTTTCTGGAAGAATGTGCTATACTTTTTTCATGTATTCCAAAAAACGTAATTCATGCAACGTTTGTTGCGGTTTTTGAATTCACGAAATGTTCAGCCGGGTATACAAAATTTCTATTTGGAGGTTCCACAACATGAATCAGGGCACAGTAAAATGGTTTAACCCCGCGAAAGGCTTCGGCTTTATTTCCGACGATAACGGCGGTGACGATGTATTCGTTCACTTCTCCGCAATCATCGCTGACGGTTTCAAGACTCTGGAAGAGGGTCAGAAAGTTACCTACAGCACCGAGCCGGATCCCAAGGATTCCAGCAAATTGCGGGCTGTTGATGTTCGCGCTATCTAAGCGGAGCGGGTTCCACCTATCATCTTTGCGTTATATCGGCTGAAAAGAACTTTTCAGACTTGAAACTTGCGTACAAATGATAAATGGACAAAAAAATCCCTCAGTCGCTATGACTGAGGGTTCTTTTTTTATGCTTTTTCACGAATTTTTAACAACCGTACAACCACCGGACTTAAAATCAGGGAGGTCAAAACTTCTACAATAAAGTTTCCGCCAACTAATCCGTAAATCATGTACCCTGCAGTATCTCCGCCAAATCCTGCCGCCTGTGTCCACTGGGCAATGGGTTCCATAAAGAATGCCAGACAACCCAGCAAAAAGACAACGGTATTCACCACCGGACAAACCAGAGCCGCTGTCAGCACCGCTGCCAGACTGTTTTTGGTCAGGTTCAGCATCAACTTGTACACAAGGGCTGCGCAAAGTCCTGAGAGGATACCCTTACAGAATACTGTAATCACGGTCCCCAAAGGGGTTACTGCCAGAAATGCCGCCGCATCGCCGCATAAAAGCACCGCTGCGCCAAACACAAATCCAAGCCAGGTTGCCACACCCACTCCGCAGGTTGCCGCACCGATGACAATGGGGATCAGCACCGGAGAGATGGCAAAAGGTCCCAACTTCACAAAGGCTCCCAGATACTGGAGCAGGAATACCAACGCCGTCAGAACGGCGCCCAAAACCATAGTTTTGGTATTTTTCATAAAAATTCCTCCTTGCTGTCGCTCTCATTTCGAGATACAACGCATAAAATTTTATTTATTTTTTTCGTAAATCATGTAGAGCCCTTTCAGAATCAAGTGCTCATCCAGAACAAAGTCAGTCTTACAATGAGGGATAATAAATTTGGAGATTCCCCCTGTTGCCACCTTGTGAAGGGGTGCGCCGAACTCTGCTTCCATCCTCTCTGCCATGCCATCAATCAGGCAGGCATTGCCGTAAACCACACCGGACTGCATACTGTCTACGGTGTTTTTCCCAATGATTGTTTTGGGTGCTTTCAAACTAATTTGGGGCAGTTGTGCCGTTCCGCCGGACAGGGCGGACAAGGCAATCTGCACGCCGGGGATAATGGATACCCCCCGAAATGCCCCCGTTTCGTCAATGACCGATATCTTGGTTGCGGTTCCCATATCCACCACCAATGCAGGGAGAGGATGACGCTGCGCGACTGCCGCCGCCGAACACACAAGATCGGCACCTACCTGTTGCGGGTTATCTACCAGAAGATTGACCCCGCTTTTGATACCGGGACCCACAATCATAGGTGTAATCCCATACACCTTTTCAATGGCTTGGGTCAAGGTTGCATTAAGGGGCGGAACCACCGACGAAATGATGGCGCCCCGCACCTCCGGTTTCTTCACATCTTCCAATCGGGTGATGTCATACAACAATGCCGCATACTCATCTTCCGTCTTTTTTGCATTGGTGGAGAGACGGGACACAAACTGCAGTTCCCCATCCAAAAAACCACCGATTACAATATGAGTATTTCCTATATCCAAGGTAAGAATCATCTTAGTTTCCTCCCTCTAAAAGTTCTACTCCCGACACTTTCTGGATACTGCGTTCCACCGCGTCTTTGGAGTTCTTCCAAGGTTCATCCTTAAACCGATAATCAAATTTACGAACAAACCAGTCCAAATCTTCTTCCACCCGTTCCATATGCTCCCGATGAAAGGGTTCCAGGGTTTCCATCATGGAACGGTAAGGTTTTTTCATCAAATACTTTCTGCCTTTTTCCATCAGTTCCTGAAAATGCACCTGACAGAATCCCTGACCGGAAAGCACCTTTGCCCGAAACTCTTCTTCGGTTTTCCAAAGATAACAAAAGGTGGAAATATAACTTTCCATTCGCCCGTTCATCCGGTTGCAGGCATAGCAACTGTCGGTATGCTTTTCTTTGGCATTGCTGTTTAAGTACCGGAGTCTGGTCTGCAACATCAGAGCAAGGCCCAAACGGTTGCCCGATGCAAACATTTTGCGGTAATGGTGAGGGCAGAAGCCTGCCTTGTCCATCTCACCTCTGACATCTTCCTCCATGTAGGCAGGGCCTGTCACATAATCCAGAATTTCTTTTTCCAGTTTCCGCCAGAGTACACAGAATCCGCATTCTCCCGGATGGTCAAAGGCTTCATTGACCGGGATGGTATAAATTTTTTCTTTCATGGGCAATCGGTCCTTTCCCCCGTATTCTATCACAAAAAAACCATCAGGGCAAGGGGAAACTTGACAAATTTTGCAAAATTGGCTATAATCACCATGGAAAACAAGGAGGTATCTCTATGCGAAATAAGTTGACAGCAGGCGTTCTTTGCTTGACACTTTGCCTGCTCACTCTTTGCACTCCCGTGTTTGCTGACAAAATTTCTTTTACCGACGTTCCTGCCAATGCATGGGAAGCACCTTATGTATATGAGCTGGCAAGCCGTAAGGTTGTCAGCGGATTCGGCGATGGAACCTTTGGCCCCAATCTGCCCGTTCAGCGGTGCGAATACGCCAAAATGCTGGTGGGTCTGGTTCCTCTTCCTTTAAGTGAAAGTCTGGTTTCTCCCTATGCGGACGTACCCAGAGACCAGTGGTATTTCCCCTATGTGAACAGTTGCCTGAAATACATTCCCGGCTATACCGTGAACGGAACGTTGCAGTTCCGTCCCGAATGGGATGCCACCCGTGAAGACGTGGCAACAGCACTGGTTAAGGTAAAGAAAATCAATCTGGAACCTTACAGCGATGCAGAATCCTATCTCAGAGAACGGTTTTCCGATGTGGATACCATCTCCACGCACAACCGCATCTATATTGCGGCGGCGGTGGATAAAGGTTACCTCACCGGCGATCAGGAAGGTACATTCCGCGGCAGTGCTTTGATTACCCGTGCAGAAGTATCTGCCATTCTCTGCCGTGCATTTCCAAGAAAATAAAAAATATCCACTCGCCTAGCCGAGTGGATATTTTTTTTGCACCTATTTGTAGAGTTTCACCTGGCTCAGACGGTTGCTGAGTTGCTCTCCTTCCAGTTGTTCCTGAAGCAGCGTTTCATAATACTTCAGGTACATCTGTTTCTGCAGATTGCCAAGGGCAAGCCCCTCCATCTGCAACAGGTTCTTTTCAGCAGTCTGATTGTTTTGCAGTTCTTTCCAGTTTTGTTCCCGATTCACTTTGTCCCGCTCCACATTGGATGCGTAAGTGCTGTTCAGGTTATCCCGCTCCTCCCGGTTGGCTTCTCTGGCATCCTGATACGCCAGTTTATACATATTGATAGCGGTCTCCAACAGTTTGACATCGTTCTGATACTCATCCCGATACTGCTGATAGGCACGCTGTGCCAGTTGGGGAATGGTGTCGGCAATCTTCTTTGCATAGTACTGCTCCGCTTGTGCGGCAGCAGTAATTGCCGCTGAATTGGGAAGTCCGCCGGTCAGGGTTGCGTATTCTGCCAAAGCATTTTGCGATGCCCGGTTTCCTTCTGCCATGTATTGCTCTTTGTAGGCAAGGTAGACAGGATCCGACTCCGGGTCGTATTGAAACTCTTCCCGATTCTGCAACTGCTTCAGCAAATGATTGGCACGGGTGAGATACTGTTTCTGATACCCGTCCATCACTTCATTGGGAGATTCCAGTTGATTCCTTTGAGCAAGATTTTCTACCGATTGCTCTACTGCATCCCGATACGCCCAGGATTTCCCCTCATCGTCAATATACAGAATATCCAACGGCTTTCCGCCGATGGAAACGGTGCCGTTTCCGTAAGTCAGGGCATCAGCAGAAATTCCGTATCTGCCGGCACTGTCAGAAAAAGCATCACTGACACGGACAATGGGATTTTTGCTGTCTTTGTAAAAGTTGACCAGACTTTGCTGAATGGCTTTTCCCGATGCGTAGGAAACCCCGTTCTCCTCATCCAGATAGGTGGGTGTCATCAACTTTTTTCCATCCAGCGTCACGGTATTATCGGCTTCATTATAGCCGATACGGTCATTGGAAAACCCCATGTTATTGAGGGTTTCCCTAATTTTGACCGTTTCCCCCTCTGCGGGGGTTTTTTCTTTGTAAAACTTAAAAGGCATAGGTTTTTCCTCCTTGATAAACAGTGAGTTCCAGACCGTGAAGCACCACAGGTCCCTGCCCCTCAACACGAATGCGGAAACTGTCGCAGTTCTGGAACCGAATAGGCAGACGATGGCTTTTTCTGCCCTTAGAGGCGGAAAGCTCTCCGCAAGGGACAAACTCCCCGCCATCATGGGAAACCGAGACAGAAACCCTTGTTTTTTCTTCGGTATCCAGAAGCAAACGCAAGCAATTCGCTCCCTTTTGACGCATAGTCTCATAGGAAAGAGGCTGGGTCACCATCGACCAGTTCACCTGCTCTTCTCCTGCGTTGAATTGGAAAATCCCGTCTTTACAAACCCCGTAGAATTTGCCGTCTGCCTGCATAAATTTGATAAAGGGCGTGTCATCCTCCCGTTGCCAGAGGTTTTTTTCCGGATCGTAAACAAGGAGATGTTTCTCCCCGTACCGCTGGGTAATGGCTAAGTAATAGCGCCTTCCGTCGGTGCCTCCGATTCCTCCCGCCATATTGATAGGCAATGCCTGGCTGATACAATAAGGTTCTCCGCCGGTATAGGCATATACCCCGTCAGGGGCAAGATAGTAAAGGACGCCCTGCAGTTGTACAAGACTTCGTCCATCCAGACAACCGCTCTCGGTATGTTTGGGAATGGAAAAGTTTGCCGGACGGTCTCCGTACACATGATGGAGACAGGTTTGTTTGGTTGCAATGACCGCATTGCGGTAAGCGGTGATTCCGGTAAAGTCGCCGGGCGTGGTTACCGGTGCGTACCAACTGTCGCCGGCAAGTCCCTGAAAGGAATAAAAACTGCGAAAATCCCCCAGTGCTGACGCATAGATGTTTTCACCATAAGCATCCGTTCCCCATAGCCGATTGTTATGAACCATAACATAGTTCATATCGGGGATATTGACGCTGACGGTGATGTCTCCCGGTTCTGTCACATTGCTGAAAACCGTTCTTTTTCCGTTTTTCGTATACAAAAGCAACTGTAGTTTTTGATCCGTTACATCATCTACCACAGCACTGACAATGGCATCTTCAAAAGCATAATCATTCCTGTTCGTCAGATTCACAGTATTGTTCCGAGCAATTCTGGATCCCTCAATCTGGACGCTTTCCCCTTTGCAGAAACTGCTGAATCCTCCGCCGTTGAACCGTTCCAGACAAGCGGTGCAGACTCCGGTCGCCGCATCCTGTTTGCCGTAAAAAGTGACGTCGGTCAGGGTGACACTTTTCTGTATCGGTTGCAAGGCATGGACCGCCTCTCCGGTTTCAGGATCCGGAGAGGAATCATAGTAAAGTTTATCAGGGAAAATCAGGATTTTCCCATTCATTTCCACCAAAGAGGTTCCGTTCAGGGAGCGATGAAAGGGCACCAGTTTTCCCTGATAATAAAATTGTCCGTCCTGCATGCCGGTAAACTTCAGAGGATCGCCGATAACGGACGAAATACCCTGATACTGTGCCACTGTTTTTCTTGAGGGGCGTGCCGTCAGTGCCGGATATGCAGCGGCAGACAAATTCTCTGCCGCAGAAAGACTTTCCGGTGCCGGTGCATGCCGTAAATCAAGACCGCCAAACCGGAAAGTCAGATGAGTTTCGCTGCCGTTTGTCTTGATAGGCGGCAAAAACATAGAACATTCCTCCTTTTACAGGATTGGCTGTACTGTAACGGGCGGTTACCAATACTTGCGAAACTGTGCTGCAGAGGTCAAGGGCGCACGGTTTTTGTAGTCCCTGCGCAAGGCGTCCCACAGTTGATTATACTGTGCCATGTGAGCGCCGTATGCGGCATAATCATGCTGATAAAGTGCCATCTTGGCAAGCATATATTCCACATACATGCCGTCATAAGGTGCCTCTACCTGAAGTTCGTCGCATGCTACCCGCCGAATGGCGAGGGGCACGGCGGACTCGGATACAAAAGTATCCTCGTCCACCACCAGCCCGTCATAGACTGTATCCACGACAGCACAGCGTTTTGCCTTGCTCCAGTCCGGCGTATCCTTGACGGAATCCAGCCGTACCCATTCCAGAATATCCCCGTCCTCGAAAGGGGTTGGTGCGGTGCGGATAAAATTCTCACTCAGGTCAAAACAACCTACCAGTTCTATCTGGCGGGTAGGCTGATGGGATTCCAGAAATACCAGACGCAGCCGACCGCTTCCGCCCAATGCCGAAAAGGAGCGTAAATCTTCTTTATCCAGAGGTTTCCCGTTCAAAAAGGCAATCTCCACATCATCAGGAGATACCCCGTCGGGCATATCCACCTCTCCGTCGGTCATCACCGTTTCCACAGCGAGATACCGCTTGATAATTTCCCGTCGGATGGAGGCGCTGACCTCATCACACCAACGGATTTTTTCTTCCAGCGTGTAGGCGTTGGGGGAAAGACTGTCCGCCATGGCAATTGCTTCTGTCAATTGCATCTTGATCACCTACCCCTTCAGACTTTCCAGATACTCCTCCGCCGCAAGTTCCTGCTTGTGACTGCGTTCCAGAACCAATGCCACATTTCTGGGCACCATAACCGAAACGCCTCTTTGAATCTGGTAATTGACACCGTTGACGGTAACCGTCACAGCATCTTTGTAACGACTGTTGTCTTTCATCAAAAGCACCGGAACCAGTTCCTTATAGTAGGCCTCAGGTGCTGTTTTCTTTTTTGCTGCCATGGATATCTACCTCCTGAATTAGTAACTTGAAGTGGTCTCTACCCGAACCATAAATTCAGGAGAGAGAATTTCTGCAGTCTGGGTCGCTTTCCAACCAACGGTGCTTCTCTGGTCCAGAGGATCCCCGGTGCCGGCGCTTCCCTTCTGTTTCAAAATGGTGGTCAGACCGCCGCCCTCAACTGAAGTGACACCATATGCGTTCTGTCCCAAAAAGAGTGTGGAATATACCGCTCTGCCGTCTTTACCGGTGCCGGATGCATAAATCGCAGAACCTGCCGCTACCGTTGCATCAGGGTTTTCACTGAGGGTAATGGTTGCATCTCCTGCAGGACCTGCAGTAAAGCCCGCTACGGTATAATCAAAGCCGTTGATATTGATGCTTGCGCCGTTTAAGTAGGTACTGTCGGATTCCAGAACCTCTTCGCAAAGAGTAAGTACCTTACCCTCCACCTTGGCAATGGTCAATACATTGGGGTCGCCGGATGTAAGGGTTTCGGGGTTTCTTAAGGGGTTGGCACGGAAAATCTTTGCCTCGGTGGATTCAACGAAAACCACACCGTGAATTTTTCCGATGGTTCCCTGATACCAGTCTTCCGGATCCACATTCTGCTTAATGGCTTTCCATTCCGGGTCGTTGGTCAGGTCGTTTGCCACATCCGGATGGATAATAGCAACATAACAACCATCCTTAAAAGGTGTTGCATTGTTTCGTTTCAGGGTTGCAACGGCTCTCTTGACTGCCGCAACGGTCAGGTAATCGTTTTCGCCGTCGGCATTTCCGCCTACCAGCAAACTGCGGTCTGCTTTGCCGTCGCCGTACTGCACATTGGTGCCTGCACTGATTTTTTCACGAATGACCGTGTCCAGGGTTCTGCCTGCCTGGTCGCCCAGAACAGCCTGTGTTTCGCTGATAACCGCGTCAACCGAGGTCAAAGTCAGCATATCGGACAAGGTTACGTAGTCACCGTACTGTTCTACGGTAGATTCTACTGTGGTTACATTCAGGGTGTTGCCCTTGGGGGTTACGCCCTCAGACAGCGGAACCAACGCTTTGGGAAGCGGGCTGAAACGACGGAACTCGATGGTTTTGCCGTTACCCTGGGGAATGGGTTTCTGCTGGCCGAACTGTGCGTGTACCAGTTTGGGACTGGCGAAACGAATCAACGCACGGTCATAATAAGTTTTCATTTCCGGTGTCAGGTCATTGCCCAACCGGTTGGTCTGGGTTGTCTGTACATTGAGATTACTCATAGACATGTTCCTCCTTTGGTTTGATTAAAATGTGATAGTTTCGCCTTTCTTGACACGCTCGATGATGGCATCGATTTCTTTGTCAGAAAGGTCTTTCGGGTTTTTTCTGGCAATGGCGGGACGGCTTTTGCCGGCACCGTTTTCCAGAACCCTTTCCTGCTTGTTCTGTTGTGTCTGAGTTTCTTCTTTGGGAGCAGTTTTTAAAAGTTCCTCTTTGTGGCACAACAGATAGGCGTCCTCCACCGAAATGCCGTTTCCCCAGACATAATTGACAAACTGAGAATTCTCCATCTCCTTCGCCATATCAAAGTTGGGATTTTTTTCGGCAAACGCCTTTCTTTCTTCCTCAATCTCCGCATTTCTGCGAGCGATTTCGGGGTTTTCTTTGGCAACCTTTTCTTTGTTGCCGTTTGCATGAAACATGCAAATTCCTCCTTTCGGGACAATGTAAACAGGAAGTGGCATCTCCCCGTTCCATGTTCCATTGTAAAAGAAAAAAAGTGCCACCGATTGCCATGGTTGAAAAAAGATTTTTTCCTAAAAATTTTTTAGAAAAAAGTTTGAAAAATAAGGAAAAAATGCTTGCCCTTCCGCACCCCTTATGGTATAATAAACACAATATGATTTGTAACTTCTGTTCCGTTTTTAAGGAGGCATTTTCGGATGAAAATTTTATGCGATTGCGACAGACTACACGAGGCGGTTTCCACCGTTTCCAGAGCCGTTTCCGGCAGAAGCAGTCTGAGTGTTCTGGAGGGTATTTTCTTCAAAGCATCGGCAGACGGCACCCTGACTTTGGTGGGCAACGATCTGGAAATCGGGATTGAGGCAACCATGGAAGCGACCGTGCACGAGGCGGGCGAGGTTGTGCTCAATGCCAAAATGATTGCGGGCATTGTCCGCGCCCTGCCTGACCAACGTGTCAGCATTGAAGTCAACGACAAGCATCTGGCTTTGATTAAAAGCGGTTCTGCAAAATTTGAAATTGCAGGCATCTCTCCTGCAGAATTTCCGGATTTGCCGGTGGTGGAATCGGAATACGCCATCGCCCTTCCCGGTGCTATGTTAAAAGACATGATTGCCAAAACCATTTTTGCAGTTGCCGTTACCGACAACAACCCCATCTTGACCGGCTGTCTTCTGGAAATTTCCAAGCAGGGGCTGACCATGGTTGCTCTGGACGGATATCGGATGGCAATCCGCCGTGCGGAACTGGCGAATGATTTTGAAGAGAAAAAGATGATTATCCCCGAAAAGTCTCTGGCAGAGCTTGCGCGGATTCTGGGTGATACGGAGGAAGATGTCAACATTCTGGCAACCGGCCGTCATGCAATCTTTATGTTCCGCAACTACCGGATGGTTACCCGCCTGATTGAGGGCAACTACTTTAACTATGAAGCGGCAATCCCCAAAGATTATGAAATGGAAATTGCCTGCTCCTCCAAAAAACTCACCGACTCCATCCAGCGTGCATCCTTGATTATCTTAAACGACATGGTGAAAAGTCCGGTGAAATTCCTGGTGGAGGACGGCAACATCAACATTTCCGGTACCACCCCTGCCGGAAGCGTGGACGACAATATTCCTGTCAACATTAAGGACAAGTCCTTGGAAATCGGTTTCTACAACCGGTATCTTCTGGAGGCATTCCGTGTGATTGATACCGACGAGGTGCGTCTGCAGTTGAAGGCACCCACCTCTCCGCTGGTGATTCTTCCGCCGGAGGGTGACGGATTCCTTTACCTGATTCTGCCTCTGAGACTGAAGACAGAATAATGCAGGCAAAAGAACTGACATTAACCAATTTTCGAAATTACGAAAGCGCGCATCTTTCTTTCTCTGACGGCATCAACATCCTATACGGAGACAACGCCCAAGGGAAAACCAATATTCTGGAGGCTGTGTATCTGTTCTCCATGGGAAAATCCAACCGTGCCCATCGGGACGGGGAACTGATTCTCCACGGACAGCCATCGGCAGACCTTTCGCTGACCTTTGCCGATTCCATACGGGAAAGTCAGGCGGACATCCGCCTCTTTCGCAGCCGCAGAAAGCAGATTGCGGTCAATGAGATTCCCGTCCGCAAAAACAGCGAACTGGTAGGCAGATTTCGGGTGGTTTACTTCGGGCCCGAATATCTGGGTCTGGTGAAAGAGGGTCCCAAGGCACGGCGGAAAAATATGGACATTGTCATCAGCCAGTTAAAACCCGCTTATTTTTCGGCACTTTCGGAGTTAAAGAAAATTGTAGAAAGCAAAAACGCATTGTTGAAGATGGAACATCCCAATCAGGCAATGCTGGAAATTATGAACGAAAAACTGATTGCTGTTTCGACGGAAATTATCGCCTGCCGCAGTCAGTACATTCAGAAAATCGGTTCCTTGGCAAAGGAAATCCAGAACGAGATTTCTATGGGAAAAGAAGACCTTTCCCTGACCTATCAATCATCGGTAGGAACTGCGGACAATCTTTCCCGTGAAGAAATTGCCGACACGCTCCGCTTAAGACTTTCCGATGCATGGCAGCGGGAACTGGATTTGAGAGAGTCGGTCATCGGTCCTCATCGGGAAGATATTGACTATACCATCAACGGCAAGGACGCCAAGGCGTTTGCATCCCAAGGTCAGCAAAAAACCATTGTTCTGGTGCAGAAACTTGCTGAGGTTCACCTGATGAAACAGGAAACCGGGGAACTTCCGGTGCTTTTGCTGGACGATATTATGAGTGAACTGGATAAAAAGCGTCAGGGGTTTATCTTAAGCCACATTCGGGATATGCAGATTTTGATTACCTGTACCGATGTGGACGGATTCTCTCTGGATGCTGATGCCCGTCTCTTTTCCATCGAAAACGGGCAGATTACCAACTGTTAAATAAGGAGGAAGCCGTATGTATCTGCATTTGGGTAAAGATGTTTCAGTGAACACCAAGAATATCATTGCCATTCTGGATTTGGAAAGCACATCGGTTTCCAAACATACCCGGGATTTTCTCAAACTTGTGGAAGAAGAAGGTTTTGTCCGCAATGTTTCGGAGGAAATTCCAAGAACTTTTGTATTATGTGAAATAAACGGCCAATCGGTCATTTATATTACCAACATCTCCTCCAAGGCCCTCGCCGGCCGTACAGTGAGATAACCGTAGAAAGGGTGAGATTCATGGAAGAAGAAAAGATTTCTTTGACCGAGGAGCATATGACCAGCGTTCCCGTGACAACAGAATATGATGAAAACCAGATTCAGGTGCTTGAGGGTTTGGAGGCGGTGCGCAAGCGCCCCGGTATGTATATCGGCTCCACCACCACAAGAGGTCTGCATCACTTGGTTTATGAAATTGTAGACAACTCCATTGACGAGGCTCTGGCAGGATTCTGTACCGAGATTCTCGTCACCATTGAAGAAGATAACTCCATCACCGTTACCGACAACGGCCGTGGTATCCCCACCGGTATCCACCCCAAAGAGGGTGTTCCTGCCGTGGAATTGGTGTTTACCAAACTCCATGCCGGCGGTAAGTTCGGCGGAGGCGGATACAAGGTATCCGGCGGTCTCCACGGTGTGGGTGCATCGGTTGTAAATGCACTTTCCGTTTATCTTGAGGTGGAGATTTCCGACGGTACCAATGTCCATTATCAGCGGTATGAGCGGGGTAAGAAGTGTAATGACCTGAAAGTCATCGGCACCACCGACAAGACCGGAACCAAAGTGCACTTCAAACCGGACGGCGAGATTTTTGACGATTTGATTTATCAGTATGACGTGCTGTTGCTCCGTCTTCGGGAGCAGGCGTTCCTCAACGCAGGCGTTACCATCATTCTTGAGGACAAGCGTGAGGGCGGTAAGTCAGAAACCCTTTGCTACGAGGGCGGTATCAAAGAATTTGTTACCTACGAAAACCGGAACAAAGAACCCATCCATCCCGATGTTATCTACGTCAACGCCGTGCGGGAAACCTGCGAGGCAGAGGTTGCTATGCAGTACAACGACGGTTACAGCGAGAATATTATCAGTTTTGCCAACAACATCAACACCACCGAAGGCGGAACCCATGAAACCGGTTACAAAGCAGCCTTGACCAAGGTTATCAACGACTATGCCAGAAAATATGGCTTCCTGAAAGAGAATGACGAGAACTTAAAGGGTGAGGATGTCCGTGAGGGACTGACCTGTATCATCAGCGTTAAGGTGACCGAGGCACAGTTTGAGGGTCAGACCAAGACCAAACTGGGTAACGGCGAGATGCGTTCTCTGGTGGAGAAAATGGTCAACGAAAAACTGGGTGAATTCTTTGAGGAAAATCCCTCCGTTGCCAAAATTGTAGTGGACAAAGCCCTGACCGCATCCCGCGCAAGAGAGGCCGCAAAGCGTGCCAGAGAGAATACCCGCAGAAAGAGCGCACTGGAATCCAGTACTCTGCCGGGCAAACTGGCAGACTGTTCTGACCGGGACAATACCTATACAGAAATTTATATCGTAGAGGGAGACTCTGCAGGCGGTAGTGCAAAGCAGGGCAGAGACCGTCGGTTCCAGGCGATTCTGCCGCTTTGGGGTAAGATGCTGAACGTAGAAAAATCCCGTATTGACAAAGTTTACGGCAACGATAAACTGATGCCGGTTATCACCGCGCTGGGTGCCGGTATCGGTGACGAATTTGACACCTCCAAACTCCGGTACGGCAAAGTGGTTATCATGGCCGATGCCGACGTGGACGGCGCCCATATCCGCACTCTGATGCTGACCTTCTTCTTCCGTTTTATGCGTCCTTTGATTGAGGAGGGGCATGTGTACATCGCGCAACCGCCTCTTTACAAAATCAGCCGTGGCAAGGTAGACCGCTACGCTTACAGCGACGCGGAACTGCAACAAGTGATTCAGGAAATGGGCGAGGGCAAAGCCCCCTCTGTCCAGAGATATAAGGGTCTTGGTGAGATGAACCCCGAACAGCTTTGGGAAACCACCATGAATCCGGAAACCAGAATCATGCTTCAGGTCAATCTGGAAGATGCCAGACAGGCAGATGAAACCTTTACCATCCTGATGGGCGACAAGGTAGAACCCAGACGGAAATTTATCGAGGATTACTCCTCTACCGTTGAAAATCTGGATATTTAGAGGTGTGTTATGATTACCATTGAAAAATCCGTAGTCATGAATCTGGAAGGTGCCATCCGCGGTGCCCGCAATCCCCTGAACAGTTGGGACAGGATGGACAGTTTCTATGACGGAGACGGCAACTATATCTTGGGCGAGAACGATTTGTCCCTTGCCAAACGTCTTTGCAAGGCAGGCAGTGACCATCGGAAATTTATCCGCCAGATTCTGGTGTCGGTGGATATTACCGCCCCCATGTACTGGTGGAAAGAGTTTGACACCTACAAGGTTGCAACGGTTGCCAACTCCACCAGCACCATGCATAAGATTCATTCCAAACCTTTCGAACTGGACGATTTCAGCCACGACCATCTGAGCAAAGACGCAGAAGAGGCGTTGCTGGCGTTTATCAAGGTTCTGGAACAGAAACGGCTGTCCTTTGTAGAGACCAAGGACAAGGCAGACTGGTATGACATCATCCAGTTGTTGCCCTCCAGTTACAACCAGACCAGAACGGTGACCATGAACTACGAAAATCTTCTGAATATGTATTTTGCAAGAAGAAACCACAAACTGACCGAATGGCACACCTACTGCGACTGGATTATGCGTCTGCCCTACACTCAGGAACTTTTTCTGCAAGACTGACAGATTCTCTTCCCATACTTGACAAAATGAAAAAAATGTATTATGATACAACTATATTATCTGAGTGAGGTGAATACAAATGGCTTACATAATCAATGATGATTGCATTAAGTGCGGTGTATGCGCAGGTGAATGTCCTGTTTCCTGCATTACCGAGGGCGATGCAAAGTACGAGATCAATGCAGATGAGTGCATCGATTGCGGCAACTGTGCAAACGTTTGTCCGGTAGACGCTCCGCAGGCGTAAGTGATTTTCAAAAAGGGGTGTGTCCAGTACACACCCTTTTCTTTTTGTAAGGAGATATTATGAATCCATCCATATTTTCACAAGGTTTGTCTCAACTCAAACTTTCTGTATCCGAGACACAACTTTCCCAATTTTCAGCCTACTCCTCCCTCTTAAAAGAGTGGAACGAAAAAATGAACCTGACCGCCATTGTGGACGATGACGGCATCGCTGTCAAACATTTTCTGGACAGCATCCTCCCTCTTGCCCATATTCAGGTTCCGGAGGGGGCTTCCCTTGCCGATGTGGGAACCGGCGCCGGATTCCCCGGTGTTCCGCTGAAACTGATGCGTCCCGACCTTTCGGTAACCCTGATTGATTCTTTGAGAAAACGCATCGGATTTTTAGAGACGGTCTGCGAAACGCTTTCCTTGAATCAGGTAACCTGTATTCACGGCAGAGCCGAAGAACTGGGCAAGGACAAGGCATATCGGGAACAGTTTGACATTCTGGTTTCCCGTGCGGTGGCAAACCTCAAGGCACTTTCGGAATACTGTCTCCCCTTTGTCAAAACAGGCGGACTTTTTGTCGCCCTGAAAGCCGATGATGTGGAACAGGAACTGCAGGACGCCAAAGCCATGATTGGAACCTTAGGCGGAAAGGTGGAGGATATCATCAAAGCCCCCCTTCCCATGAGCGAGATGACAAGGACTTTGGTGGTAATTCGGAAAACAGACGCCACGCCGTCCCAATTCCCCCGTCGGGCAAATAAGATAAAATAGAAAAGGCACTGCATCACGCAGTGCCTTTTTGTTTCCTAAATTTTGCGATGATACTTTTGATAATGATACCAACGATGGAAAGAAGAAGATTCAGCATAGCAGTAATCAGCATTGCAAGCTGACCTATCATAAGTTCTTCACTTATGAAATGGTAATATAGCATAGTATTTATCCATATACCCAATATCTGTATTACAGCAGATACGAAGTACAGCAATAAAAGTTTTTTTATTCGTGATTCTGCAAAGGAATTGACCACAAACATAATAACAGGTATAGCAAACCACAGGTAAATATTTATCAATCCATAATCCAACCTGCCAACTTCATATAACATGATAAAAAACATGATAATCCACAAAACAGGTATGAACACGTGAAGTATGATGCTGCCTTTTTTCATAATTTTCACCTCAAGCAAAGTATAGCATAAACCGAAAATTTACACAAGATATATTTTAACTTTGCAGATTACTCTGCATTTCTACTCACTCCATGACTGATTTTCCCAGTAAGTTTTTCCTTCTTTTAATAGTTCAAACGAATCATTAGGACGCAGTTTCTGTTCATATTCAATTCCGCCGGCTGCTAAAATCTGTGATGCAACATAATCACATTGTTTCCCCCGGAATTTCCACAACGCATTATAATGCCCCGGGTTGGAAAAGATCTCCGCGGCGTATTGAAACATACGCTCCCCCGCATCACTGTCCGGCACATCATACCATACAAATCTGTCATAGGCGTATTTACCTTCTTCCCAGCGTCTGTCCCCATATATCGTCACAGACTCATGAACTTCTCCGCTTCTGTCTTTGAGTTCATTCACTTCTTCTGCATTCAGAATAGAAAATCTCATTTCCCCTATATCATCAATATATCCGTTTGCAGAAGAATAACTGAAATAAAACCCCTGACCGCTTGCGTTCATAAGCAATACCGCATTGTGGCCATTATAACTAGCACCTTGCCAATTGTTCATCAAAATAACATCGGTAATATTTGTGTCAGTAACCTTCAGTGTCGCCGCAATATCGGCAATTCGTTCCTTATCTCCTGACCAATGACCATAAATATTTGCCCGTTCGTAAGCTGTGTTCAATCCGGAAAGCATTTTGTATACCGAAGAATCCTCTCCAAATTCTTCAGCATCCCAATCATGCCACACCCCGAATGAATCATATCCTGTATTTAAGATGCCACTTGAATATGTTTTGGGTTCTGCATTGTAGTCTTCCGTTGACATACTGGCGACTTCGGTGATTTTGGGCATATCTTTTGATAAATAAGTTTCTGTATACGCACTATAACCTTTTAGCGTATTCTCATCCAGAAGAGATGCCATTTCCTGATAGGTATTCTGTCCCACAATTTCTGCACAACGCCATCCATAGATATCGCTGGGATTGCTGAGCGGTCTGTCACATCTCCTGCACCGATTTTGTCCGTCATCTACAATTTTTGTTTCTTTCGACATTTCTGTCACTCCTTTTTTGAGTTTTTGATTTTATCATAAACCAAAAAAGTTGCCATGGCGTGCCCTCTTTCAAACAGTTACACAAGAAAAGACCTCCCGTGGGAGGTCTTTTCAGACCGCTGACAAACTCGGTCTACCGCAAGCAAAAGAATTTTATATGCACAATACAGGGACATTTGTCCACCCGCAGTGAGATGTGAAAATTGAGAAAACGGCGAGGAAAACATCGAGTTTTCCTCGCCGTTGCTTGCTTTTTGCGAAATCGTTCTCTGCAGTACCATCGTACAGCGACGAAAACGCTTTCACAAAATATACGCTTCGTTTCTCAGCATCTGCTCAACTTAATGACTTTGTCATTAAGTTGAAAGGACCTCCCGTGGGAGGTCCTTCATCATAATCCGCCGTAAATAAAATGCCACCAGTATGGCCAGATAACCTCCGACGCACTGCCGCCAACGCCCGACCAAATGACGGTCCAAGAAATCTCATCCCATACATGTGTTTCATAATTATACTGAAATGTTAATACATATCCTCCGGCATAATCTTTTCCTACATAATACACTTGCGCAAAATCGTGCGTTCTGTACGGAGCGTAACTAAGTACCTTAAAATACTCCATTTCCCCCAGCATTGTGTTTTGTTTGTATGCATCCCTGAACTCATCAGCATGCTGATTGGTAAGAATCTCACATCGAATCAGTGCCCCTATCCATTGGATGAGAAAAACACATACCAAAGCCAACAGGATATTACGAACCACTTTCATCATCTTTCCCCCCCTATTCTACCCGTTCCCGGTATTCTTTTGGAGTAATGGACAGCACACTCATAAAATTCCGGTTGAAACTCCGCACCGACTTATATCCGCTCTCCAAAGCACATTCCAGAATGGATTTTTTTGTGTTATTCAAAAGATAGCAGGCGTTACTGACACGAGACCTGTTCACATAGGTATTAAAGGAAATTCCGGTAATTTTTTTGAAGCAGCGGGACAGGTAGGAGTAACTGTACCCCGTCTTTTGTGCAAGGTCATTGAGTTCGCATTCACCGCTGAAATTCTCCTCCACAAAGGCAAAAATGGTGTGGAGCAAACTCTCATCGTACGCCATCCGTTCCTGATACTCCGCCCCTTTGTCAAAGGCGGCACAGATGGAATACAAAATCCCTTTTTTCTGGAATCCGGAAGACTCAGATAAAAGATTGTCCAATGCATCCACCAGATACCCGTCCAACACAAACTGGTTGCTCACCGGTTTTTTGTGTTGCATTTTGGAAAAATACGCCTGCACCAAATCCGTGGAAAAAATGCAGAGCACGTGTTTGCTGTTTCTACTCTCAATGGAGTGAATCTGGTTGGGGAAAATCAGGATAGATTGCCCTTTCCACAAGGAGTAGAGCGTATCATCCACCTGCACTTGCATCTCCCCGTCCAGCGCAATCAAAAGTTCAAATCCCTGATGGAGATGCAGAGGGAAATTAAAGTTCTCCCCATACTCCTTACAAAAGTATTCCGAAATCCCGAAATGTTGAAACTGATAAATCATACCTATCACCTGTAGGACAAATTCTGTCTATATATTATATCTTTTTTTGCGAGCATTGTCAATAGCACTGTGATACAATCTTCCTATACTATGATACATTAGGAGGGAACTAGTATGATTCCTGAATACGAAAGAGCCATAACCCGATTTGCTGAATTTTTGCCCAAGCGGATTTACCATCCCGCACAGACGGCGGAATTCACCGGCTTTTTTACCTTTGACCACATGACCCTTGAAGAGGCAGAGCAGACCCCTCGTCAGCCCATGCCCGACGGACTTGCATGGGGCGTCAAATGGGAATACGGTTGGTTCTTCACCGACTTTACCGTGCCGGCAGAATGCGAGGGCAAACACCTGATGTTCCATGCGGCATTGGGCGAATGTATTGTCTTTGTCAACGGTAAAATTGTAGGTTCTTTGGATAGAGAACACTCCCATATCTCCCTGACCAAATCCGCAAAGGCAGGAGAGCATTTTTCCATTGCTATGGAAGTCTATGCAGGACACAGCAACGGATTCCGTTTTAATGAGGAACCTATGCTCCTGCTTCCGGAACTGGATGTAAAAGA
The DNA here is from genome assembly GCA_017546205.1 of Clostridia bacterium. Lineage (GTDB taxonomy): Bacteria > Bacillota > Clostridia > Monoglobales > Monoglobaceae > Ructibacterium. Next base: position 39,321 of record JAFYXJ010000006.1, read on the forward strand.
GTTCCCTGAGGGTATCACCCAACAAACCGTGAAAAACGGAAGTTTCGGCGTTTTCTTTGAAGATGGGTTCCAACTCTGGATGGATATTCAGGTTCTGATGGATTTGAGACAACATCTCAGCGAATCGTCTCTGCGGTATGCTTTGATTGATAAAGCCCTTGTCTCCATGTACAATAAAGTAGATATCGAGGCTCCTCACGACACATTCTTAGAGCAGGTCAAAGAGGGAAGAGAACTTCTCCGTCCCGTTATGGAAGCCAAGAACGGAACATCTGCTCCCGTTGGATTTGCCGCAAGCAACTCCCACTTAGACTTGGAATGGCTGTGGACCAAAGAAGAAACCCGCAGAAAAGCCGCAAGAACCATCGGCAACCAGATTACCTTGATGAAAGAATATCCCGACTACAAATATGTACAAGGTCAGCCCTGGCTCCTTGCCTCCATCAAAGAAGATTACCCCGAACTGTACGCCGAGGTGAAAGAGGCTGTCAAACGCGGACAGTTTCTGCCAGACGGTGGTATGTGGGTGCAATCCGATACCAATATGCCTATGGGCGAAAGTCTGATCCGGCAGTTTTTGGTTGGCAAAAAATTCATACAGGACGAGTTTGGCATTGACAGCAAAATCGCATGGCTCCCCGACACCTTTGGTGCAACGGGAGCCCTGCCCCAGATTATGAAAGGGTGCGGCGTGGACTACTTCTTCAGTTCCAAACTGAAGTGGCAGTACAACGGCGGCGACCCCTTCCCCCAGACTACCTTTATCTGGGAGGGTGTAGACGGAAGTGAAGTTCTCTGTTATGTGGGCGAAGACTATGCTGCGCAGGCGTTTCCTTCCAATGTGATTGCCCGTTGGAATCAAAATGTGCAGGCGGCAGATGTGCCTGCCATCATCTTCCCCTACGGTTGGGGTGACGGTGGCGGCGGTGCAACCCGTGTGCATCTGGAAGCCATCCGCCGTCAGGAAGACTTAGAGGGGGCGCCCAAACTGAAGATGGCAGACCCCATGGACTTCTTCCGATATGTAGAAAATGAATGTACCATTGATAAAAAAGTGGTGGGCGAACTGTACTATTCCGAACACCGAGGTTCTTACACCTCTCAGGGAAGAACCAAACTGCTTAGCAGAAAGAGCGAGTTGGGGCTTCGTGATGCAGAGTTCTGGAGTGCAATCCTTGGCAAAGATACCAAGGCAGAAACCGACAAACTCTGGAAAGAAGTCCTCTTTAACCACTTCCATGACATTCTGCCCGGAACATCCATTCAGGCAGTACACGACCGTGCCGAAGCAAGTTTCCAAAAGGTCATCGACGACACAACCGCGTTGGTTTCCGGTGCAGTCAGCACCATGCTTGACCCCAATAAGGAATGTCTGACCGTGTTCAACTCCCTCTCTTGGGAGAGAACCGCTTATGTTACCTTACCGGAGGGTTACACCTCTCTTGGGGACTGCCCCACTCAGAAAGTCGGCAACAACGTGATTGCGCAAGTAACCATTCCTGCCTGCGGATGCATCGCCCACCCCTTGGGCAAAGCGTCTGCTCCTGTTGCAGAGAAGAACCAATCTCTGGTGCTTGCCAACAATCTGCTCCGTGCGGAATTTAATGAAAACGGATTTCTGATCAGCCTGATGGATCAAAAATCCGGCACCGAGTTTATCGATGCACCCTCCAATATGTTCAAGATGTATCGGGATTTACCCAGTTGGTGGGATCCCACCGATCTGGAGAGCCATTACCAGAACATCGAAATTCCCCTTTCCACCGATGCAGAGGTTCAGCCGGAATACTGTTCCGACCTGTACTCCAGTCTGACCATCAAACGGAAGGTGAACAACTCCGATATCTTCCAGCGGGTTATTCTGAGAAAAGACTGCCCCTATCTGGAATTTGAAACCGAGATTGACTGGCACGAAGACCACAAACTCCTGAAACTGGATGTTGCAACCAATATCCACGCCGAGGATTTGGTTTCCGAGATTCAGTACGGTCACGTGAAGAGACCTACCCACAGAAACAGAAAGTTTGACCAAGATCGTTTTGAAGTTTCTCAGCACAGATGGTCTGCCCTTTGCGAAGCAAAACGCGGTGTCGCTCTGCTGAACGACTGCAAATACGGCATCAGCGCCCTTGGAGGACGGATCAGCCTGACCCTGTTAAAATCTTTCTGTAACCCTGTGGTACATGCCAATAACGGTCATCACAAGCTCACCTTTGCCATCATGCCCTTTACTGAGAGTCTGGCAGACAGCGGTGTTATTCAGGCAGGCTATGAACTGAACTGCCCCATCTCCGCTTTCAACGGTTGCGGAGAAACCACTTCCTTTGCAAGCCTCTCCCACAGCAACATCATTTTGGAATGGGCAAAACAAGCAGAGGACGGAAGCGGAGACATTATTCTCCGTCTCTATGAGAGTACCAACAGCAAGACCGTATGCACCTTAAATCTGGGCTTTGCCGTCAAGGAAGCATACCTGACCAACATGGCAGAGACAGAACAAACACCCGTTCCCGTAAATAATAATCAGATCCCCCTCACGTTGGGCGGATTTGAAGTTATAACCCTACGGTTAAAAAAATAAGAAAGGAAAGTGTATTATGAACTACTACATTGGTGCAGACCTTGGTACCTCCGCCCTGAAACTTCTGCTTCTGGACAGAGAGGGCACCATCGTCAACACAGTAACCAAAGCCTATGATGTTCATTATCCCAACCCCGGTTGGAGTGAACAAAATCCGGAAGACTGGTGGAACGCACTGGTCAGCGGTATCAAGGAACTGATTGCGGATGTGGATGCAAAAAACATTCGTGGTCTTTCCACCGCCGGACAGATGCACGGTCTGGTGGTTCTGGACAAGGATGACGCGGTTATCCGCCCCACCATCCTCTGGAACGACGGCAGAACCTGGCAGGAAACCGAATACCTGAACACGGTTATCGGCAAAGAAACCTTGTCCGACCGGACAGCAAATATTGCTTTTGCCGGATTTACCGCACCCAAAATTCTCTGGATGAAGAACAACGAAAAGGAGAATTTTGACAAGATTGAAAAAATCATGCTCCCCAAAGACTTTATTACCTATCGTCTGACCGGACAACACGTGACCGACTATTCCGACGCATCCGGCATGTTGCTTCTGGATGTGAAGAACAAATGCTGGTCCAAGGAAATGATTGAGGTTTGTGGCATCACCGAAACTATGCTCCCCAAACTTCTGGAAAGTTACGACAGCATGCCCATCTCCAAAGAGGCGGCAGCCCTGTTGGGTCTTCCCGAGGACTGCCTGATTGCAGCAGGTACCGGCGACAATGCCGGTGCAGCAATCGGTACCGGAACCATCGGCGAGGGAAAATGCAACATCTCTCTGGGTACCTCCGGCACCATCTTCATTGCATCGGAAAACTTCTCCGTTGACAGCAACAACGCACTGCATTCTTTCTGCCACTCTGATGGCGGATACCACCTGATGGCATGTATGCTTTCGGCTGCATCCTGTAATAAATGGTTCTGCGGTGAAATTCTGAAAACCGACGATTACAAGACTGAAGAAGCTGCCATCACCCCCGACAAACTGGGTAACAACCATGTATTCTTCCTGCCCTATCTCATGGGTGAGAGAAGCCCCATCAACGATACCGACGCAAGAGGTTTGTTTATCGGGATGCGTCCCGACACCACTCGTGCCGATATGCTTCAGGCTGTATTGGAGGGTGTTGCTTTTGCAGCCCGCGACAATCTGGAGATTGCCAAAGCACTGGGCATTGACATTCAAAAGAGTACCGTCTGCGGCGGCGGTGCCAAATCTCCCCTCTGGAGAGAGATTCTCTGTAACATTTTGGGCATTGATTTGGAAGTTCCCGCTTGCGAGGAGGGCCCCGGTTTCGGCGTAGGTATGCTGGCCATGGTTGCCTGCGGTGAATACGCATCCTTAAACGAATGTGCTGAAAAACTGGTTAAGAAAAAGGAAGTCATTCATCCCGATCCTGAAACCAAAGAGCGATACAACCAGCAGTACGAGAAATTCAAAAAAATATATCCTTCTTTGAAGGAACTTTATAAAAATTTAATTTAGGAGGAAACTTCAATGAGTGAAATTTTCGCAAACATTCCAACCATTAAGTATGAAGGAAAGGACAGCACCAATCCTCTGGCATTCAAATACTATGATCCGGAACGGGTAATCATGGGCAAAAAGATGAAAGAGCATCTGCCCTTTGCTATGGCATGGTGGCACAACCTCTGTGCAGCAGGTACCGATATGTTCGGCCGTGATACTGCTGACAAATCCTTTGGCGCAGAAAAAGGCACCATGGAACATGCAAAAGCAAAAGTAGACGCAGGTTTTGAATTTATGCAGAAACTGGGTATTGAATACTTCTGTTTCCATGATGTAGACCTGGTTCCCGAGGCTGATGACATCAACGAAACCAACAGAAGACTGGATGAAATCACCGATTACATTCTGGAGAAAATGCAAGGCACCAACATCAAATGTCTGTGGGGTACTGCAAATATGTTCTCCAACCCCCGCTTCATGAGCGGTGCAGGAAGCACCTGTTCTGCTGATGTATTCTGTTTTGCTGCAGCACAGGTGAAAAAAGCACTGGAACTGACCGTAAAACTGGGCGGCAGAGGCTACGTATTCTGGGGTGGCAGAGAGGGTTATGAAACTCTGCTCAATACCGACATGAAATTCGAGCAGGAAAACATCGCACGTCTGATGAAAATGGCAGTAACTTACGGCCGTTCTATTGGTTTTGAGGGCGACTTCTATATCGAACCCAAGCCGAAAGAACCCATGAAACATCAGTACGACTTTGACGCTGCAACCGCAATCGGTTTCTTGAAAGCACACGGTCTGGACAAGGACTTCAAGATGAACATTGAAGCAAACCACGCAACACTGGCAGGTCACACCTTCCAGCACGAACTCCGCGTTTCTGCCATCAACGGCATGCTGGGTTCTATCGACGCAAATCAGGGCGATATGCTCCTTGGATGGGACACCGATGAGTTCCCCTCTGATGTTTACAGTGCAACCCTTTGTATGTACGAAGTGCTGAAGGCAGGCGGTCTCACCGGCGGTCTGAACTTTGACTCTAAAAACCGTCGTCCCAGCAATACCTTTGAAGATATGTTCTATGCATTCATTCTGGGTATGGACACCTTTGCTCTGGGTCTGATTAAAGCAGCAGAACTGATTGAAGACGGCAGAATCGACAACTTTGTAAAAGAAAAATACTCCAGTTTCGATTCCGAAATCGGCAAGACGATTCTGGCAGGCACCACTTTGGAAGAACTGGCAGATTACGCTGCAAAACTGGGCACCGTGGCATCTCCCATTAGCGGAAGACAGGAATATCTGGAGAGCGTTCTTAACTCTGTAATGTTTCGTTAAGCCATGAACTATTTTGAGAGAGACAACAATTCGTTGCTGTTCCGTTCTGCCGGAGAGACGGTAAAACTTTGTCCTTGGGGCAAAAACAGTCTCCGTGTCAGAGCAACCTTTATGGGTGATATTCAGGAGGGGGAGATTGCTCTTCTCCCCCCCGAAGATTCTCAGGTTCTGATTGTGATTGGTGAGGAGTCTGCCTCCATCACCAACGGAACCCTGACCGCAACTCTGACTCCGGTAGAGGATCCGTTTGCGGCAGACACAGTACGGATTGAATACACAAACCAACGGGGTGAGGTTCTGCTTCGGGAAGTGATGCCCGGCGCACCTCTTCACATCATGCCCCGGGAATTTAAGGTTCTTGCAGGAGGCAGTTTCCGCATCCGCCAAACCTTTGATTCTGACGCAGATGAAAAAATTTACGGCATGGGCCAGTATCAGCAGGAGGTTCTCAACCTGAAAGGCTGTAATCTGGAACTTGCCCACCGGAATTCTCAAGCAAGCATTCCTTTCTATATTTCCAGCAAAGGCTACGGCTTTTTGTGGCACAATGCCGCCATTGGCGAGGTGCATTTCGGCGTCAACACCACCCAGTGGGTTGCTGACATCAGCAAACAGTTGGATTACTGGATTTGTGCCGGAGACACGCCACAGGAACTGATTTCCGCTTATACCGCTGTAACGGGCAGACCGCCCATGATGCCGGAATACGGATTGGGTTACTGGCAGTGTAAACTCCGTTACTACAATCAGGAGGAAGTTCTGCGTATTGCCAGAGAACACAAAGAGAGAAATATCCCTCTGGATGTTCTGGTTATTGACTACTATCACTGGCCCAGATGCGGTGATTTCCGCTTTGATGAAGAATTCTTCCCCAACCCCAAAGAGATGGTCGATGAACTGAAAGCAATGGGCATCCGCCCCATGGTTTCGTTCTGGCCTCAGGTAGATTGGCGGAGCGAAAACTATCAGGAAATGAAACAGCAGGGCTTGTTGGTTAAGAGCAACAACGGCGTGGATACCCAGATGACCTTCCACGGCAACAACGTGTTCTTAGACCCCACCAATCCCCGCACCCGTGACTATGTCTGGGAAAAATGTAAGAAAAACTACTTTGATCTTGGCATCGAAAACTTCTGGTTGGATGAAGCAGAACCGGAATTTATCCCCTATGATTTTGAGAAATACCGCTACCATTTGGGTCCAGTTTCCGAAATCGGCAACGTATTCCCCAGAGAATATGAACGATTATTCTTTGAAGGACTGCAAAAAGAGGGCAGAGACGACATCGTCAGCCTTTGCCGTTGTGCGTGGGTTGGCAGTCAGCGGTACGGCGCTCTGGTCTGGTCGGGAGATATTCATTCCAATTATGAAGATTTTCGGAAACAGATTTGCGCCGGAATCCATATGGGTATTTCCGGCATTCCCTGGTGGACAACCGATATCGGCGGTTTTGCTGACGGTGATGTACGAGAGGACAGTTTTAAGGAACTGTTGGTTCGCTGGTTCCAGTACGGCACATTTTTGCCGGTGATGCGGATGCATGGGGCACGGCTTCCCCATACCGACATCTACAACAAGGCAGGAGAACTGCGGGAAAAAACCGGTGCCGACAACGAAATCTGGTCCTTTGGCGAGGAGAATTACCGCATCCTCAGAAAGTTCATTGACATTCGTGAACAAATGCGGGATTACACCCGTTCTGTCATGAAAGAAGCCCACGAAACCGGCGCTCCGGTTATCCGCGGACTCTTCTATGAATTCCCCGAGGACGCTCCTTGTTGGGATATTAAAGACCAATACCTGTTCGGTGGAGATATTCTGGTTGCTCCCATCTGTCATGAAGGCGCAACACAGCGTGACGTGTATCTCCCCCAAGGTGCAAGTTGGACCGACGCAAGAGACGGCAAGGTGTACGAGGGCGGACAAACCGTTACGGTGGATGCACCCATCGATACCCTCCCCATTTTCTTACGCAACGGTGCACAGGATTTCCTGATTGGAAAAATATAGTTAAAAAGGATTCTACTCTACGAGTAGAATCCTTCTTTTTCGACGGGTAGATTCCTTTTATATGTTTCAACGGTCATGCCGGTCTCTTTTTCAAAGCAGTACGAAAGCCAGTATCGGCTGACGCCAAGATTGTCCGCAATATCAAAAGCGGTTCTGTCCTCCTCAGGGAAGGCACGCAGTTCGCTTTTGGTCAATCCAACCACCGGATAGAGTTCTTCCTCCGTTTCTTTCAGAATCAAAAACAATAGTTTCTCCACCGTCGCCCGTCGATCAACATCACCGCTTAAACTATCAATCAGCGCATCGATCCGGTGCCCTGTCACATCTGCAATGGTTCTTTTTTCGCATCGGCACAGTTCCATGATTCGCCGTATTAACTGACCGTTTTCCAGTTGCACCAATTCTTCTAGTTTCAATGACATTCCTCGCTGTGTATGTTATTTATTATGTTATAAATAATAACATATATTAATAACTGATGTCAAGTTATACTATATGTGAGGTGAGTCAGGATGGAAGAGAAATTGATTATCCAAAAAAAGCGGTTAAAAGGTGATGACGGTTACAAAACCTTTTCTGTCAGATTGAAAGAGGAAACGGTACATCGTTTGAACCGTCTTTCCAAGGAAACCAATCGTTCACGGAACGAACTGATTAACCTGCTTTTGGAATACGCTATTGATAACAGTAAGGTAAAGTAAAAGAGACATTGTAACACATAGTGTTACAATGTCTCTTTGTCTATCCAACCATAAATTCTTTTTCTTCTTTGCCGGTAAAGGCGTATTCCTGCGTTCCGTCCTGGAAGGTATAACCTTTGGGCAAAACCAATTTTCCTTCCATCCCATCCGGAACCGAAACCGTCAGCCTGATGGCATCATCACACCGCTCCCAGTTGACCGAAATGGTACCGCCAAGGGGGGATGTATAATATCCCTTTGCGTAGTCCAACTTCTGGATAAAGCCGGGTCGAATCTCATAATATCGGATATCATCCGCGTGTGGATTGGGCTGAATACCGGTAATACTCTGGATAAACCATGCAGAGATATCACCCAAAAACGGATGGTTTCTGGAATCGCATCTTCTGGAATACGGATCGCGGAAACTCTCCCACAGGGTGGTGGCTCCCTCCTTCACCCAGTATCCGTAGCAACTGAAGGTGTCTCCGGTAATCAGTTTGTGGGCAAGGTCATGTTCTTCCATCTCCGCCAATACTCGATAGATAAACCGAAGTCCGGTTCCTCCGCAGGCATTGACATCTCCGTCCCGATGGATGATTTCCAGCAATTTTTCCTTTGCTTTGGGCATCTCTTCCTCATCAAAAATGCCAAAAGCAATACCGATGGTCTGGGATGTCTGGCAGTTCCCCTGAACCGTCATAGTCTCAAAATCCACCAGATGGGTACGGATATTCTGTCTCATAGTATCGGCAAAAGATTGCAGGAACTCTGCCCGCTCTACATCTCCGATTTCTCCCATCAGGAATGCACCTTTTTGTGCCGCATCATAAAACGACAGAGAGGTAACAACCTCTACAGGGCATTGCGCCGCATAGTTGTTTTCCAGACAGGAGAATGGGTCACGCCAGTCTCCCAACCCAAAATCCGTCAGCCCCTTCTCGTTGAGTCTGGGAATATAAAACCGAACCAACTTTTCCATCATTTCGGCATTTTCCCTTATGATATCTTTGTTTCCGGTATACTGATACAGATAATACGGAAGCAAAATGGCAATCGCATCCCAGATAGGACCGGAGCCGCATCCGCCACCGGTAGCATAGCCCCATTCTGCCGAAGGAATAATCGAAGGCATATCCCCATTGGGCTTTTGTGCCACACGGATGTTGTGCAGCCACTCTCTCAGGCTATCTTCCACCGTCAGATTCATCAGCATATGTTCTGCAACTTCCCATGCGTCGGCTGTCCAGCCGTTCTTTTCCCGATGGGGACAATCCAACGGAAAATACTGAAAATTGGATAAATCCGAGTTTCTTGCACAGAATTGCAGTTGATTGATCACCGGGTCGGAACATGTAAAGTTTCCCCGTTCCTTTACATCGGAGTTGGTTACCAGACAAACCACCGCATCATCGGTCGCTTGTCCCTCTTCCAGTCCCTCAACATAGGCATAACGGAAACCATCGTATTTGAATCTTGGGGTCAGGACTTCCTCGCCGCCCTTGCAGATAAACACATCGGTCTGTCCGTAATCCAGATACCATTGTGTTCTTGGGTCATGTTTTCTTAAAAAGATGGTGGTGTTCACCGAAAACTCGCCCTTGACCAGATTATCTGCATGGCGAACCACAATTTTCTGTCCCGGTTTGAAGTTACCTTTGATACGGGTAATTCCTGCCGTTCCGAACCCAAAGTCATAGACATACACATTTTCCCGTCGGGTACTCTCCAAGGGCTGAATATCATCGTCCGGATAGTCCAGCAGAGGTTCATAGTTATCATGGGCAAAACAAAGAGAGTCGTAATGCTTGATTTTGACCGCCTTAACCTCACGGGTTACCGCCATTGGGGTTGCTTCGCAAAGTTTTGCCATGCCTGACGGGGTTTTCCCCATCATGGCGTTGTTCCACCGGCTGTCATCAAAGCCAACTTCATTCCAGCCGGGAAGTTCCAACCGTGCATCATAGCCATATCCCATCCGCATATCATTCCAAAGAACGGGGGACGGATGCGTTTTGAAGCTTTCGTCTGCTTCCAGTTCAAATTTATGTTCGCCCTGTTCTGCCTCAAGGCAAAGGGCTACCGTTACCGGGCCACGGTCAGGAATGGTATCAAATTCCCAGATAAATCCGCCATAGCAGTTGCGGAATCCGTTGCCCAGCAAAATACCAATGACATTTTCCCCCTTGTGGAGCAGGTGGGCAATGTCATACCTATCATAGTAGCAGATGTGCCCGGGATTGCTGACATAGGGCGCCAACGGGCCCTTGGTAATATCCACCCCATTGATTGAAAGTTCATAAAATCCCAGTCCGCAAATGGTGATTTCCGCCCTATCCGGCTGAAAATCCAAAGAAAATTCTTTACGGAAATAGGGTGCCGGTTCAAATCCGTCAAAACTGCACATCTTGTCATTGGCAACAATGAATTTGTTTGAAAACTTCATGTCTTCACCTACTTGTTATATTTCTTATAGCCGGGGTGTTTACCGGTTACCTTGTAGTAGTTTTCACGCAAATACAAGAGTTTGTCAATCTTGTCTCTGTCGATCTCCTTGGCACCGCCCAAAAGGTGTGCGTTGAGAGAGATTTTCGCAAACAGTTCCAGACTTTCCATCCGGTAATACGCGGTAATCAAATCGCATCCTACCGACAAAGCTCCGTGGTTTTCCAGCAAAACCACGTCATGCTCCTGAAGATACGGGGCAATCGCCTCCGGCACCTCATCGGTACTGGGGGTACCGTAGGGAGTTACCGGAATGGAGCCGGTTGCAATCACAGTCTCAATCATGGAATATTCATCCAGACTGATGCCGGCGACCGCATAACCCGTTGCTGTAGGCGGATGGGCATGCACCACCGCACCTACATCTTCACGCTCTTTGTAGCAACGAAGATGCATCTTAATCTCGCTGGAGGGTTTGTAATTCCCCTCTGCCTCCAAAACCTCTCCCTTATCGTTGATGATCACCAACTTTTCAGGGGTGATAAAACTTTTGCTGATTCCGGTCGGGGTTGCAAGGAAATTCCCGTCCGGCAACTTCACCGTGATATTGCCGTCGTTTGCCGCAACCCATCCCAAAAGCCACATTTTATGGCATACATCGCATATTTGTTCTCGTATTTCCTGATACTTCATCTGTTTATCCCTTCGATCTGTCAAAAATTTCAGCATCCGCAAGAGGGCCGGTGGAAATCTTTCTCGGCTCTTCACACCAAACTTTGTCATTCATCATGTAATCCTCTGCTTCCCGAATCAAATCCAGAGATCCGTCGTGGAACATACCGTCATACTCGGTATTGAGGAAGGTCTCCAAAATATCAATGGCTTCCCATTCTCCGATGGTCTTTCCGCCCATACAGAGAATATTGGCATCGTTATGGCGTCTGGTCATTCTTGCAAGATAGGTACTGTGCACCAGTGCAGCGCGGACACCTCTGAATTTATTTGCTGCAATGCTGATGCCGATACCGGATCCGCAAATCAGCAAACCGCATCTTGCTTCACCGCTTGCAACAGCCTTTGCCACCTTTGCAGCAAAGAACGGGTATCTGGTTGCCTCAATGTCCGGATCATCCTCGCTTCCGCAATCTACGTAGGGAATCCCTTTTCCCTCCAAATATTCAATACATTTGGTCTTCAAATAATATCCGGCAGTATCATTGCCGATGTAAACTTTCTTTTCCATGTTATGCAATAACCCCTTTCTTTAAGATAATACAACCGTACAGTGCTGTCTCTCCGGTCATAACTACGGCGTATGCCTTCTTTGCCTTTTCATAAAAGGCATATCGTTCCACCTGTTCAATCTTAGCGTCGGTATGCTTTGCCAGAATTTCATCAAAGGTGTCCCAGATTGGTGTTTCCACCGTATCTCCGGGAATCTTCTGGATAATAAACGCCGGCTGAGCATAGGTGTCCAGAGGCATCAGCGTCAAAATTGCCTCCATAAGTTCCGGCACACCGTGTCCGTCACAGCGAACACAACGCTCATTCATGCTTTGTCCGGGGAAGTTGCCGTCACCAATAACGATTTCGTCCCCGTGTCCCATCTCTGCCAGAATCTTTAACAACTCCGGCGAAAGAATACTTGGAATTCCCTTTAACATTTCTTTCCCTCTCCTTTTATTGATGTAATTTCAAACCATTTTTTCAATTGATCCATCCAGTCACCGCCATAGGCTTTCATGGGGTCTAAATCATTGCAGGTAAGGCAATCAAGTGTAGAAAGCCCATGTTCTCCGGCGGGGTAAATGTGCATGGTGTAAGGGATCTTGTTCCGACTCAGGGCTGTTGCATACCGGAGACTGTTTTCCACAAACACACATTGATCCTCTGCCGTGTGCCAGATAAAGGTAGGGGGTGTTTTGGAGCTTACCAGATACTCGCAGGAATATTTCTTACCCTCCTCGCCCTCTGGGTGGTGTCCCAACAGTTGTTCAAAGGAGTCGGTGTTGAGAATAGACAAATCCGCAGAAATCACCGGATAGCCCAGAACCGCTGTTGCAGGACGGTAGGTCTCCTTAAAATATTGCTTGATTTCCTCTCCGTCATAACAACACGAGTAGTTTGCCGCCAGATGACCGCCGGCAGAAAATCCCATAATGCCCACTTTATCAGGGTTTACATCCCATTCCTCGTGATGTTGGTGAATCAACGAGAACAGGGCGGCTACCTCAAGCAGTTGGATGGGGTATCTGAGCGGTGCACAAGAATAGGTGAGCACAAAAACCTGAAATCCCATAGCCAGAAGACGAACCGCAACCGGCTCCGCCTCACGCTTCGCACATTTGGCATAACCGCTTCCCGGACAGACAACCATACCCGGCTTGGGATAAGATTCATACATCTCCATTTCGGTTTCCTGACTGTAAACCTCTACCGTTGCCACAGAACCCATCTCTTTCAAAAACGGAAACCGGTCTGCTAACTGAAACTTTTCATACAACATAACAATCCCTCTATTCTATGATGGTTTTTTCAATACTGCCCTCGCCGGTAATCAAATCCTCATCATAGTCGATGTTTCTCATATACAACGTGCCGATTTTACCCGCATTGTTCAGAATAGACATTCTCTCGTCGGTGTGATTCTCCTGAGAAACATCTGCAACCGACAGTCTCTCAATCTCGGTATCTTCCCAGATGTCAATCAGGGGGATGGAGGTAATTTCCTCAATCCGGTGAATATCCCGAATGGTCAGGTGTTTAATCCGAAGTCTCTTATCAATAAAGAGGGGTGCAAACACCACCGTACCATCCTTTTGGTAAATGGTATGACGTTCTGCCTTGGAGGCATACACATTGTCTATCGTGATATTATCATAAATGCCGTAATCCTTTTCATAGAAGAAACAGGTAACGCCCACACAATACTGGAAGTAAGTGCCAAACACATTGGTAATATGTATATTCTTTACCTCTGCACCGGCAGACAACACTCTGACCGCACTGTGACAGTCATCCGCAAAGATACCATCCACCACAATATCGGAGATGGGGCCATCCAGAAAGTCATCTGCATTGATTGCTACCAAATCGTCGTAGCAAGTACCTTTCAGGTTGCGGATCACGCCGAACTTACATCCGCCGTCCAAGTGGATACCGTCCATATTGATGGGGAAGGGATTGCCCATGTTAAAGTCAAAGGTAATATCCTCCACCGTAAACTGGGTAACAAATGCAATCTGGATACAGAAGGTCACCGGATCTTTCAGGGTCAAATCCCGAATGGTCAGGTTTTTCATGTAGGAAAACCGCATCATTACGCCCAGATACTCATCGCCGTAATCCGGATGACGGGTGTTGTTGACCACACCGGTAATGGATCCGGTAGCAAGGGGATTGGCTTTCTGGTTCAGATTGTTAAAATCCCAGATACCGCCAATGACGGTTACATTTTCAATGTCTTGTTCTGCATTCATGAGCATAATGCAGTCGCTGTGGTCTGCCAGTTTGATTCTGGTGTAAGGGTCCAGTTTCAGAGTTTGATTCCCGTGAATTTTCAGGGGAACATCAATCAGATATTCCTTTTCCGGCTCCGGCAGGTACACCAACCGTGCACCGGAATCCAGCATTTCCTGAATTGCTTTGGCATCGCTGTGGATACCGTCTCCGTATAATGTTGCCATAGATTTTCCCTCCTTGCAAAAAAACATCATATATTCCAGATGATATCACGAACAATATGGAAATACAATGTTTTTTTACGACATAATTTTATTTATTTAAGCTCCGCAAAGTATTTTGATATGCTTCTACTGAAATGTTGGTGGCTTTCTCAAACCGATACTTGAGCCAATACCGGCTGACGCCCAGCTGATCTGCCACATCAAATGCGGTCATATCGGTATCAAGGTTTTTCAAAAGAACATCCCGCACCGGTTCCACAACTGAATATTCCTCATACCGTGTTTCATAATCAATCAGCGTAGTGAGTTGATGCAAGGTCTCGTACCGGTCACCACAGGTGGGCAGGGAATCAAAATATGCGTCCAACCGCTTGCCTTCCTCACCGCCAATCACCCGTTCCCAACCGTGATACCAATGGAGAATTCTTTGGGGAAGTTCCTCATCGGGGAACTGAATAAAGTAATCCGCCAACTCATTCTGACGAATGGGATGCGCAAAGAGATTGTCTTCTCCCTTATACTCACCAAGGGCACACATTACCTGTTTCATTTTGCTGTCGGGGTTCACCAGTTTTCCGGCGATAATATCTTCCTCGGTGATTTTGGCATACAAAATCTCTCTTGCTTCAGCGCACGCATCCGCCAGACTCTTCTTTCCGCATCCCCGTTCTCTGTCATAAGTGATGTAGAGGAATCCGTCCTCTGCCTCCACTCCATCGGGATAAGATACCTGATCCCGCTCATCCAACAAAAGTTTATAGGGCCATGTCTTACCCTCGTCCTCGGACAGCATAGCGGTCAGGTGGTCACGGTTTATGTATTCGTAATGGTTCACCAGAAGCCATCTTCCGCTCTTCAGTTTGCGGACAAACACTCTGGAGTTGGGGCCGCCCAATCCGGTGTCCACGCCTTCAGTCCAGGTCACACCTCTGTCATAGGAATAGGCAACGCCCACGCCATGCATAATTCTGGAATACATCACAAGGGTGCCATCCTCTTTTTCCAGTACCATATGTTCATCATAGGCATGGTCAGGGTTATACATTCCGCCCAGACGTTCAAAGGTTTTTCCCTGATCGGCTGTGCGGTACACAAATGCACCAAGTTGCTTCTGGGTGGTTCTTCTGCACGGCATCCAAGACCACACTCTCTCACCCCAGACGGAAATCGGCAACAACCACTCTCCGGTAGAAAGCACCGTAGGTTTGTTGAGCATGATATCGTAGCCTATGAAAATTTCTTCACTCCATACCAGTTCCTCTGCGTCAGGATCCTCGCAGTAAACCGCGTAAGTGCCGTGATTGTCTCCTGTCTTGCTGTCGTAGTCCGGATACACCGCCCAGAACAGCCACAGCCGTCCCAACGGGTCAATCCAGATACACTCATCAAAGCATCTGGCGTTCTTTTTGTATGCTACTGCAACGGGTTCTGAAAAGTTCACCCCGTCATCGGATTGTATCAGAACCACATAGTTCTCCAAGGTCTCGGTCACATCACCGGAATAAAATGCAGAGAAAATTCTCCCCTTTTTGGTAACCTCAATACTGGGGATTCCTTGCCAGATCCGATAGTCCTTGTAATACTGTTTCAGTTGTTCTTTGTCCGTAATTAACATGTCAATTCCTCACTCATGTATGTATAATTTTGTTTTTCTCAAAGTTTGTTGGTATGTTTCTACCGAAATTCCGGTCTCTCTTTCAAAGCAAAACTTTAGCCAATGTCGGCTGACGCCCAGAATGTCAGCAACCATATCGGCATCCATCTCTGTATCCGGTTGTTGCAACAACACTTGCTGAACCTTTTCCACCACCGGATATCGTTCCGGTATGGCCTCATAGGATAACAAGGTCAACACCCTGCGGAACACCTCAATCCGGTTATCCGGTGTTATCCCATCCAGAAGTGCATCAGCCTGTTCCCCTGTCTGACCGGAAAGGGTCTTTTCCCAACTCCGATACCGTGTGAACAGCGTTTCTATGGCAACAGAATCTTCAAACTGTATCAGATATTCGGCAATTTCCTGTTCCCTGACAGGGTGTTCAAAGGGATTTTCATCCCCTGTATATTCCCCAAGCCGACTGATCACCTGCATCTGTTTGCTCTTGGGGTTTTTCACTTCTCCTGCCATAATATCTTCCTCGGTGACCTTGGCATACAAGACCTCTCTTGCATGACGGTAAACGGCATCCATGGACTTTTGTCCACCGCCCCGTTCCCGGTCATAGGTGATATAGAGAAATCCATCCTCTGCTTCCACCGCATCCGGATAGGAAACCTGATCCCGATCTTCCACCACCAGACTGTAAGGCCATGTTTTTCCCTCGTCTTCAGACAGATAGGCAACCAGTTTGTTTCTGTTGGTGTTTTCCGGATGGTTCACCAAAAGCCAACGTCCGCTTTTCAGTTTGCGGATATGGAATCTGGAATTGGGTCCCCCCAGTCCACTGTCGATGCCCTGTGACCAAGTTTTCCCCCGATCGTAGGAATACGCAACGCCAATGCCGTGCATAATCCGGCTGTAAAGAGCCAATGTCCCATCCTGACATTCCACAAACATATGCTCATCATAGCAATGGTCAGGATGTATCATCCCTCCCAGACGCTCAAAGGTTTTCCCCCCGTCTGTTGTCCGGTAAGCAAACGCGCCTGCCTCGGCTTGTTTGGTCCGGCGCTCCGGCATTCTGGTTTCCCAGATTGCCTCGCCCCATACCGAAACGGGGAACAGCCATTCTCCGGTAGAAAGCACCGTTGGCTTGTTCATCATCACATCATAGCCAATCAGGAATTCTTCACCCCAGACCAGCCGTTCTGCATCGGGATTGTCGCAAATTGCAGCATAAACCCCGTAATTCCCAAAGGCGGTGTACTTTGCCCAAATCAACCAAAGTCTGTCCATGGGATCAATCCAAACACAGCCGTCAAAGCATCTGGCGTTTTCCTCAAAGGCAACCGCCACAGGCTCGCCAAAGGCAACCCCATCGTCCGAGTAAACCAAAGCAACAAAATTTTTCCCCAAATCCTCCTCAATACCACCGGAGTAAAAACAGGAAAAAACTCTTCCCTTTTTGGTTACTTCAATCCCCGGAACTCCTTGCCAGAGTCGAAAAGGAGCCTGATATTTCTTTAGCTGTTCTTTTTCTGTTATCAGCATTTCTTTCACCCCTAAGCCACAAGAGACCCCAAAAGAATCTATTGTGGCTTAGGGGCAGACAAAGTCTGCCCCTAATAAAGCCGATTAATAATCGGTGTTATCCAGATAGTTAGACTGGAAGTCAGCATTTGCTTTCTTCAGCAGTTCTGCACAGTCTGCATCTTTGTTTGCAAACAGTTCCTGAATGCAAGCACCCAGAGTCTCGTAAAGTTCCTGACAGTTGATGGGCTCTTCTGCCTGAATCTCTGCAGGACAGTCAGCAACATACTCGTTGTACAGTCTTACGAAGTTGGGGTTGGTGTTGCAGTTAGCATCAATCAGAGCATGCTCAAACTTGTATGCCTCGGAATCAGATTTCCACATGTTGATTTCTTTTGCACCGATCTGGCGGTTGATTTCTTTGTAGTTTTCAATCTCCAGTTCTTTGGTGGTCTTGAATTCCTCTGTTGCATTGAAGTTAACAGAAGTTTCCAACCAACGGATACCTGCTTCAATCTGGTCAGCAGTTGCGTTGGGGTTGATACACCATACTTCACCGGTAATCTGAGTTACGTTTCTTGCGGGACCTGCAGGCATAGGAATCATACCAAACTGCATGGGGGTCATTCCGCGTTTTACAACGCTGGTGGTAACCATGCTGGGTGCACCAAAGGTCATAGCAGCATTACCTGCGCCAAAGATTTCCCACCATTGCTCACCGTCAACCAAACTGTTGGGAGGTACAACATCGTGTTCCCATCTCAGGTCTTTGATCCACTGCATTGCAGCAACTGCCTCAGGGCTGTCAAAGGTTGCAATCCATTTGCCGTTTTCGTCTTTGTGCATGAACTCAACGCCAAAACTCCATCCCAGAATGGTGAAGAACCAGCCGCCATGCTTGGAGGTGGGCAGTACAAATCCGGGTTTGCCGGTCTTTTCTTTGATCAGTTTTGCAACTTCAACCAACTCATCCCATGTTGCGGGAGCCTTGGGAGTGCCGTCTGCTTCCATCAGACCTGCAGCCTGGAAAAGTTCAGTATTGTATGTAAGACCCAGAACAGCTGCGCTCTTGGGAAGTGCGTACAATTTGCCGTTTCTCTCCAGTGCTTCCCTTACGGTGGGGTTCATCATGTCGTAGATACCACGCTCTTTTACAACGTCAGTCAAATCAGCAGAAAGTTCAGAGTTGATAATCTCACTGATTTCGGTATAGCCTGCCTGATATACACCGGGAAGCTGTCCGCCTGCTGCCTTTGCGTAGAAAGTTTTTCTGTCAAACTTCCACAGGTCAGGTACGATTTCGATATCGGGGTTTGCCGCATCAAAGTCTGCTTTTCTCTTGTTCATGTTGTCAAGTTCTGTACCCTCTTTTGCCGGCCATCCGCCAACAGTGATTACAGTCTGACCTTTGTCGTTCTTGTCACTTTTGTTTACACCACATCCTGCCAGCATAGAAACTGTCAGAACCAGTGCGAGCATCAGTGCCACTGCCTTAAACATTTTTTTCATTTTTCTTCTCTCCTTTTTGGAAAATATTTATATTTTTTATTTTTTCAAAATATTTTTTACGGATTGAGCAACCAGTTCTGCACAGAAAACCTCGCCTTCTTCAGTCAGGTGATGCAAATCTTCCGGGCTGATATACTGCTCCATATTGTTATACAAGGGCGTATACAGGTCGTTAATCACAATTCCTTCTTTGACCAGCACTTCGCAAATGGCCTTGTTGTATTTCTCAATGTTCTCATTGCAAAGCATCCAGAAATACGGCGGTCTGGTGGGTGTGGTGGTTGCAAAAATAACATTGGGCGTATAAGATTTCAAAATTCTTGCAATACGCACCATGCATTTACAATAATCCTCAACCTCCGTAAAAGGTCCGTCACCCAAATCGTTGATGTTCCAAAGACCGTTGTTCCAATGAATCACATCACATTCTTTCAGCCAGTCTTTGTAATCATACAACACATCTCTCAGGGTTTTGAAGCAGGTCTGTCCGTTTTCTTCTCCCTGCAAAACCTCATACCCATCACCGAGGGCCTCCTGAACCTTCTTGCCATATCCTTTCCGGATAGAATCACCCAATAAACCAATCTTCTTCATGTCACATTCTCCCTTTTGGAAAATCATATATTTTATTTATTTATTTTTAACAATGTCCGATATTCCGAGGGAGAAATACTTTCCACCTCGAAAAAGATTTTAGAAAAATAACTGGCGCTGCCAAATCCGCACTCATAGGCAATTTCGGCAATCCGTTTTTCGGTATGAATCAACAGATTCTTTGCTTTGGTGATCTTTAATTCATTTTTGTAATCGGTAATGGTCAATCCGGTGGTCTTTTTGAAGAGGTGGAGCATGTAATATCGGCTGATGCCCACCCGTTCTGCAATGTAGTCCACCGTCAAATCCTCCGTAATATTCTCTTGAATGATGCTTTTGACCTTTTCAATGATAGGTACATCCTGTACCGAAGCATCATCCACCGAACGAATCAAATCAATAATCCGCAGGATATGCTTTTCTTTGTTCTCCGGTTCAGAATCCAGTTTTTCAATCAAGGAATCCAGTTTGGTGTTATCCACCTTGTGCATATTCATACAGTTGACCTGATAACATTCAAACAGGGCTGTCAAAACCTCATCCCCCGTTTTGTCCAGCAAACTTTTAATCAGTTCGCTTTCGGAAAGACGGGTAATTTCATGGAAGGGATTTCGGTCTTCCAATGCATATTGTTCCAGTTTGGAAACCACCCGTTTCAGGTAACTTCCCTTGTCTTGAACCACACCGCGGATGATGTCATCTTCGGTGATTTTTGCCATCAGCACTTCCCGTGCGGAACTGTATACCTCATACAAGGAATTGGAGAAGGACCCCCGCTCTCTGTCATAGACAATATGGATATATCCATCCTCTGCCTCCACCGCATCCGGATAGGATACGCTGGCTCTTTCATCCAGAAGCAAACTGTATTTCCATGTGACGCCCTCATCCTCAGACAGCATCGCGGTCAGATTGTCTCTTTCATTGGTGTCCTTATGATTGATTAACAGAATTCTGCCGGATTTCAACCGACGGATGAAGAATCTGGAACTGGGGCTCTTGATACCGCTGTCCGTTCCGTGGGTCCAGGTTTTACCACGGTCGTAGGAATGGGCAACCCCGATTCCGTAACTGGTTCTGACATACATGTTCAGGTATTCATCCTTCATTTCCAGAAGCATGTGTTCATCCAAGGTTCGGTGTGTAACATCTGCGCCGCCGATTTTTACAAAAGTTTTTCCTTGATCAATGGTCTTGTAAACAAAGGCTTTTCGCTCATTCTCCGGAACCGTGGATTGGATGCCCAGCGACCGCGGTTCTTTTTTCCAGACCGCAATAGGGAACATCCATTCACCGGTAGAAAGGACAATGGGTTTATTCATCATTACACCGGTTCCAATCTTAAAGGGCTTACCGAATTTCATTTTAGGTCCGTCCGGATCCTTGCAGATACTTGCCCAGACACTATGTTCCGGTGCACAAGACCAGATAAACCAGAGTCGGTTTAACGGGTCAATCCACAAACAAGGGTCGTAACAACGATACCCCTCCTGATAGGCAACCAACATGGGTGTATCGCCAAACTCTTTGCCATCATCTGCCCGAAACAGCATGGCATAGTTTCCAATTCCCTCACTGACACCGCCGGAATAAAAGGCAAGGAACTGTCGTCCTCCCTTCGTAACTTCAATCGCCGGAATCCCCTGCCACAAGCGGTAGGGCGCACTGTATTTTTCCAGTTCGGCTTTGCCGGTAATCAGCATATTTTTCACCTCCGGTATGCCATCACAGCAGAGCCACTAGGTGGCTCTGCTGTCACAGTTACTTAAATATCAAATGTTACAAAAATCGGTCTTAAAGGAAGCAGCGTGTAACTTCCCTGAATCTCTTCCATGCTACGCATTTCGGTAAAGGTTGCAATCTCCTTGCCCTTATACATGAGTTTCACCGGAATTCTGTTATCGTTGTCAAAACTGGTGATGGAGGCAACAATTTTGCCCTCATACTCGGTATAGGACCATTCTACATTGTCTACTCTCTCGCCGGTTTCAGCGTGAACCAGTACCAAATCGTTATAGCCCATCTCCTCAATCTTCTCGGTGACGGTGGAGGTGGTATCTGCATGAGCATAGATATAATCGATGGTTGCCTGATCGTGAGGTCTGTTGTACTCATCTTTCAAGATACAGTTTTCACCCACAAGCAGAACTTTACCGCCATTTTCAATGTAGGTCTTTAAGTTATCTACAAAGTCTTTCTTCACATTGGTTGCCTGAGGCACAATCACAAGACCGTACTTGTGCATATCCTCCGGCGCACTATCTGCCAGGAATCCTACTCTCTGTCCGCTGTAAACGGCATCTTCATACGCAGATGCAGTCATGAACACATAGTCATCGTGGTAGGTGGTTGCGATTCTGGAATAGAGAATACCAACCTTTCTCTCCTGTTTCTGGATTGCCGCAATCTCTTTGGAGAGGCGGTTTACATCCAAGGTTACCTTTGCAGATTCCCACATTCTTAAAGGTTTGTGCATTGCATTGGAAGACGCTACGCTGGCTGATGCACCATACCAAGGCATAACCGTCACATCGGTTTCCATCCACCACATTGCAGAGAATCCAAGACCTCTCAGACAGCAGTTCCAAAGGTCTGCAGAAGAGAAGTAAGGCTCAATTGCCGGATAACTGGGCGGATTGCCGTCGCCGGCGTTGTGGTCCTCTGTATTCCATACAGGTTTGTCGGAAATAGAGGTCAGCATATCATGCCATGCCAGTTTGTCAATAATTCTGTTACCGCCGGGGTTGGACCATGCGTCACAACCGTTCACGTCCTCAACCGGCATCAAAAGTTCCGGATTGGTACCCATGGTATAATATCTTGCCCAGAGCCCGTCTCTGAAATACTGCATCATCTTACTGTGGAGGAACAATTTGGGGTTTTCCGGTTTGATTGCTGCAATCAATGCCTCGTGATAATCTAAGAGCAGTCCATCGTTAAAGTCACGGTAATCGGTATAAATTGCCGTTTTAACAGGACCGGTGGGCATCTTTACTTCCTCAAAACTCTTGTAGGAACTGCCATAGGTCGCATTCAGGTTATCAATAGAATTGTCATAACGCTCCTTCAAAAATGCCTGCCAGTGAGGGATATAATAATGTCCCTGGGAGGCGTAAACCTTCGGCTCGTTGGCAATACACATAGATACCGGCGCCTTGCTTTCCTTGGCAAGGGCTGCAACCAACTTCCCAAAGAATGCCAGAGAGTCAATAATCGTCTGATTATCCAACGGAACATCAGTAAAGTGCTCGGTTCTGCCTGCTTCCCAGACTGCCGGGTCATGGTACTTCATAAAGTCCGGCATATCGTTAACACCTACGATCAAGTCATAGGTAACGTTGTACTGTTCTGCCAGACGGAAGGTTTTACGGAGTTTATCTACCCATTGATAATTGTAGTACCAACCGTACTTTTCAATCATCTCTTTCTCGCTGGGGATGACTTCGCTCTCCTTGGGATAATACTCAAAGTCAGAGTTGTAAATCAGGTTTTTGTCAGTCCCCTTTTCTCTGACATAAATATCATCGATGTAGAGTTCATCAATCTTATCCTGCAGACAGAACAAGAATTCCAGAGATTCCTCACCGGGTTTGGTGGTATAGGTAAAGTTGTAGTCCGTCCAGTCTTTGGTATTATTAATAGCATACCGCAAACCGCTGTAAATACCATTTAAGTTAAACCATGCAGAGGCAATACCGTTTGCCTGTGCCTGCTCGGTCATACCGGAACCTTTTGCTTTAAGTCCAAACTCATAGGTGGTATTGGGTTTTGCGTCAAAACGCTGACCCAAGGTTACATAGGTGTTGTGTCTTGCTTTCTGGGGATTTACAACCTTCAAAGAGTGGGTTCCGCTATATGCATCTTCGGTGGTGGTTCCCCATACAACCTCCGCAAGGCCGTTCTCCTTACGTCCGCCGGTGGACCAACCGCCGCCGCGAACGGGAGAGATAAAGTCATATATTGCAGTTTTGGTCTGAATTGCTGATGCACCGATGGTGGCAAAATGCTCCATGAAACTGGGGCCGTTCTGCCATGTACAGTAACCAATCAAAAATACCGGCTTTTCTTCTTCAACGCCGTCGGTTACGGTGTTGGCAATGACAGACATACCATCAAGTTTGATTTCGCCGGTCAGAAACTTGCTGGCATGGCGTTCTGTCTTGGTGCCTGCCAGATATCCCTCAAGGTTTGCTTTACATTCATCGTAAATCTGTTTCAGTTCCTTTTCGTACTGGAACACACGGGCATAGTCGTTGTTGTTCATCTCGTACTGGGTACGCTCAATAAACTTTTCAATGATAGAGTGTCCTGCTCGTTCGTAGGTTACCTCAATGCCCTGATCCTGACACCGGTAAATCAAGGCACTCAAATCATCCGCATATCCCTGCAATTTTGCTACAACTTCATCAAAGTTTTCGGGGGTACGGATAACCTCAACTGCGACCATGTTTTCCTGATTCATCTTTTCTCCGCCAACCTGAAGGCTTGTATTGATATACAAATCCTCTGTCTTCTTCACAGTAACGGGAATCTGAATCTGTTGTTTTTCTCCGGCTTTCAGGGTCACCGATTTCTTGTAGGAAAGTTCGGGGATGGTAATATCCACCGTTTTGGACTCCTTGCCAGGGTTTCTCAGGTTCACCTCATGGATACGGGTGGTACCATAGTCCATGGTCAGGGGTGATACGATACCGTATTCCACACCCTCAAACGGTGTCCAGAGTACAAGGGGATTGTATTTGAAGGCATTTTTACCTCCGGTAACGATACCGGGGGTAATGGAATACGCACTGTCGTGGAATCCCTGACCTACACCGCCGATGTTATTATTATATGCCACATTGAAAAGGAGGGACTTGGGAGCAATACCGCTGAAGTTCACACTCCAGGGATATGCCACCTCATAGATACTCTTGTTGCCCTCACGCTTCATAGAAATCCGGTAATCGGAACTGGACTGATAGGTGCCGCTTCCGTCATGATACAAAACCGCACCTTTCTCTACTCTGGAACCACCGGGATTTCCAACCGTTGCTGTGGCAAACTGGATACCGTCATTATTCCAGAAGGACGGGTCGGGAAGCGCAAAGTAGGTGGTGTCATTGATCTCCAGATAGAAATATAGGTTTTCATCATCAAATCCAAACTTCACCTCACCGCCGGTAACATCACCGGTGGGTTTACAGTTGCCGAAAATCTCCTGAACCGCAACCGGGAAAGGCTCCACATCTTTCCACTCATCGTCGTTTCCGTCAATAGTGGCAGTCATTCTCTCTGCAAACATGGTAGTCTTCTGCTTTTTCACCCAGTCCTCGGTTTCCTCAATCTCTATGGTATCCTCATCTGCAAGGCCTACCCAGTTTTTGCCGCCGGCCTTTTCAAAGTCACCATTGGTCACAAGGTTTTTGGACGGGGTATCAATATCATAGAACTTCACATTATCAATCCAGAATCCATCGGTGCGGTCTTCCACGATAAAACGAAGGACTGCTGTTCCGTTTTGTATCGGAGTGTAACTGATTTTGTAGGTCACCCAATCGTAAGACTTGGTGCCCGGGGTCATGGTCTTTCTGGCCTCCCAGTTGAACTGGAAGTTCAGCGCATTGACGTTCTTTGCCTTGGCATCAAACTCCAGACAATAGGTATGTCCCTTAAGGAGTTTGGGCGTGGTCTGGGTAAACTGACCGCTGACATCCTTTTCCGCATAGCCTTTGAACTGGATGACCGCAGCACGGTTACCGTCAGAATCATCAATGTAAACATTAGTATCGCCGTAATTGTTGGTATAGATCCAACCGGGGATGGTGCTGTCTGTAATCTTCTGGGTTGTTTTTGCCACAACCGGAAGCATGGGACAAACCAAAGCCAGAGCCAGAACCAAAGCGATTATTTTTTTCATGTTTTTCATCGTTCTACCTCCTGATTAAAACTCTACAAAAATCGGCCTCAACGGGAGAAGTGTGTAGGTTCCGTCAATTTCCTCCATACTACGCAGTTCGGTAAACTTGGTTACCTCTTTACCCTGATAGAGAATTTTAATGTTTGCTTTCTTCTCATAATCGAAATTGGTGATGTTGACTACGGTTTTTCCCTCATACTCTGCGTAAGACCATTCCACGTTGTTGAGTTTCCCTCCGGTCTCGGCATCTACAACCTGAACCTCGGAATATCCCAGTTCCTCAATCTTTTCCCGTACGGTAGAGGTGGTATCTGCGTGCTTGTAGATAAAGTCTACCAACGCTTTATCCTGTTCCTTGTCATACTCATCTTTCAGGAGGCTGTTTTCTCCCAACAGGAGAACCTTACCGCCCTGTTCTATCATCTTTTTGATGTTCACCAACAGGTCAGCCTTTACATGGGTACCCTCCGGTACGATAAACAAATCGTACTTGAGTACATCCTCCGGTGTGGTATCATGGACAAATCCTACTCTTTGACCGCTGAAGATACAATCTTCATAGGCATCACTGGTATAGGAATAGAAGTTAGGGTTATAGGAACTGGAAAGTCTGGAATAGAGGATACCAATCCTTTCTTCCTTCTTCTGAATTGCCGCAATCTGCTTGGAAAGACGGTTCAGGTCAAAGGTCGCTTTAGAGGTTTCCCACATTCTTAAGGGCTTATGCATTGCGTTGGAACTTGCAACGGATGCTGCTGCACCTGCCCAAGGCATGATGTTGGGTCTTACCTCCATCCACCAGATTGCAGAGAAGCCCAATCCATGCAGAGCACAAGACCAAAGGTCGGTTGCACAGTGATACGGCTCAATATCCGGATAAGTCGGGGGGTTACCATCGGTGGTGTTGTGGTCCTCGGTATTCCATACCGGCTTGTTATTGATGGAGGTCAGCATATCGTGCCATGCCATCTTGTCGGTGATGGAACTTCCGCCAACCTGCGTCCACGCGTCACAACCGTTGACATCCTGGAACTGAGGTGTCAGTTCGTAGTTGGTACCCATTGCAAAGTATCTTGCCCAGATGTCACGGAAGTACTGCATGATTTTACTGTGTACAAACAGATCCTGATTGACTTCTTTGACATCTGCCGTAAGTGTCTTATGGAATTCCAGAAGCAATCCGTCGTTAAAGTCGCTATAGTCGGTGTAAACCGGCTTGGCAATGATACCGGTAGGCATCTTTACTTCCTCAAAACTCTTGTAGGAACTGCCGTAAGTCGCATTCAGGTTGTCAATAGAATTGTTGTACCGTTCTTTCAGGAAGTTTTGCCAATGGGGGATGTAGTAGTCACCCTGATAGGAATAAACTTTCGGCTCATTGGTCAGACAGACGGAAACAACCGCCTTACTCTTCTTTGCAAAGTCTACCAACATCTGGGTATACACTTTTGCCGCCTCTAAGTAGGTTTCATTATCCAAGGGGATGGGGAAGAAGTGCTCAGTTCTGCCTGCTCCATCAATAGCGGGATCCAGCGCCGAAACCAAATCCTGATAGCCCATGGAGATAATCATATCGTATGCAACATTGTACTGTTCTGCCAGATGCAAATAGTGCTCCAGTTTTTGTGTGTACTGATAGTTGACATACCAACCAAACTTCTGCAAT
Source organism: Clostridia bacterium (assembly GCA_017546205.1). Lineage (GTDB taxonomy): Bacteria > Bacillota > Clostridia > Monoglobales > Monoglobaceae > Ructibacterium. The sequence goes on from JAFYXJ010000006.1 coordinate 66,339, forward strand.
TTTTGATCAAAGTCAGAAACGGTTTCGGGGTAATATTCCATATCACCGTTGAAAATCAGATTTTCTTCCGATCCTTCTTCTCTGACAAAAATGTTATCAATGTAAATCTCCTCAATGGTACCGCCGAAGATAAGGAGCAACTCCAGAGAATCCTCGCCGGCGCCTGTGGTATAGGTAAAGTCGTAATCTACCCAATCCTCACTGGGGGCAATACCCTCACGGATACCGCTGTAAATACCATTGACGTTACACCATGCATTGTTGGAGTCATTTGCTTTGGTCTGCGCCTTAAAGCCCTTGCCCTTTGCTTTGAAGCCGTAATGATACGTGGTGTTGGGCTTTGCATCAAACTTCTGTGTCACGGTACGGAAGGTATTTCTCAGTCCGTCCTTATCCGGGTTGACAATCTTCATACTGTAGTTACCTTCATACACCTCTTCGGTAGAGGAGGTAACCTGACATTTGGTCAGACCGCTTTCCTTCAAGCCGCCCAACGACCAACCGCCACCCCGTATGGTAGTGATAAAGTCAGAAAATCCGGTAGAGAACTGGATTGCCGTTGCGCCGATGGATGCAAAATGCTCCATGAAACTGGGGCCGTTCTCCCAAGTACAGTATCCAACCAGGAAGACCGGTCTTTCCTCAATTACGCCGTTGGTTTCGGTCTTTGCAATAACCGAAGTTCCGTCCAGTTTCAAATCACTGGTTAAATATTTACTGATATGTCTGGGTTCTTTCTCTCCGGAAAGATATGCCTCCATAGCAGTTTTACATTCTTCGTAAATGGTCTTTAACTCTTTTTCATACTGGAACACACGGGCAAAGTCGCCATTGGCTGTCTCGTACTGAAGCCGTTCGATAAACTTCACAATAATCGCATGACCGGAACGCTCATATTCAACCTCAATGCCCTTTTCCTGACACTTGTGAATCAGGTTGCTCAGGTCTGTGGCATAACCCTCAAGTTTTTCCACAACCTGAGAAAGGTTCTCTGCATTACGGATTACGTCTACTGCCACTTTATTTTCCTCGGTCGCAGTTGCGTCGCCGTTTTTCAGAATGGTTTCCAGATACAAGTCCTCTTCGCTATTCATGGTAAAGGGAATCTGAATCTGTTGCTTTTCTCCTGCCTGCAGGGTAACGGTCTTGTTATAGTTCAGTTTGGGAACGCTGATTTCTACCTTCTGGGCAGTCTTTCCGGGGTTTCTCAGATTGATCTCATGCAATCTGGTCATACCGGTATCCATAAGCAACGGGTCAACCACGCCGTATTCCACATCACCCAGTGCCGTCCAGAGGACCAGAGGATTGTACAGCATGACATTCTTTCCGGCAACAATACCGGGTGTAATGGAATATGCACAGTCGTGGAAAGGCAAACCTTCGCCACCGGTATTGTTGTTGTAAGACACATTGAATAGCATGGTTCTGGGAGTTTTGCCTCCAAGATTCACGGTCCAGGGATATGCCGCCTCAAAGATGGTCTTATCTCCCTCACGCTTGATGTCAACCTTAAAATCGGTACTGCTCTGATACATACCGCTGCCGTCACTATACAGCAGGGCACCACGCTCCTGTCTGGTTCCGGCAGGGTTGGTCATGGTCGCCGTTGCAAATTGGATACCGTCATTGTTCCACCAAGACGGGTCAGGAAGTGCATAATATGTGGTATCTGTGATTTCCAGATAGAAATACAGATTCTTGTCATCATAACCAAACTTCACCTCACCGCCGGTTACATCGCCGGTGCTTTCCGTGTGCCCGAAAAATTCTTTCAGTGCAACAGGGAAAGGCTCTACATCCTTCCACTCATCATCGTTTGCATCAATGGTAGCGGTCAGTCTTTCTGCAAACATGGTGGTCTTCTGTGCTTTTGCCAGGTTGGTGGTCTCAGTAACCGCAACCGCCTCTTCGCCTTCTCCCACAGTTGTCCATGCCTTTCCTGCACCCTGTTCAAAATCGCCGTTGACCAGCAGATTTTCTCTGTTGGGGTCGTCCATCGCATAGAACTTCATGTTATCCAGCCAGAATCCATCGGTTTTTTCCTGAATGATAAACCGGATTACCGTGGTGATATCCTCCGCCGGAATATAGGTAAACTTATAGGTAGTCCATCCGTAGGTTTTGGGGCCCGGTGTCATGGACTGTCTGGCATCCCAGTTAAACTGGAAGTTTACACCGCTGGCATTCCATGCCTTGGCGTCAAATTCCAAGGTATACCCTTTGCCGGCTTTCAGTACCGGTGTGGTCTGGGTAAACTGCGCGTTACCGCCCAGTTCCACATCACCTTCTATGTACTGGAGCACAACTGCGCGGTCACCCTCTGACGCATCCACATACATATTGGTATCCGCATAGGTGTTGGTGAAAGTCCAGCCGTTTACGCTGTTATCTCTTACCACCACATCGGAAATGGCAGCAGATGCAGGAATCATACATCCCAGCATCACCATCGTAAGTACCAATGCAATCAATCTTCTCATGTTACTCATTGTTACACCTCCTGAATTTTCTCAAAGGCTTTCATCCATTCCCGAGCAATAATCTCATTGCCCATAGGAGTTGGATGAACACCGTCTCTTAACCAATACTCGGCAGGGGCGTGTTTCTCTGCCTCATTAAATTTGTCTTGCAGGGGAACAAAGACCAAATCGTACTTTTCACAAAGCGCTTTGACCGATGCCGCCCGTACCGGAACCTCTTTCTGGAAGTAGTCCCAATGCTCTTCCGTGTTGCTTCCCTTTAATACAAAGGGTTCCAGAAGCATAATCTGAATATCCGGAAATGCCGTCTTAATTTCCTGAATCAAAAGGTCGTACACCATAGCGTACTTTTCGGCATCCACACCGTTTTGGTTTTCGTCCACATCATGCCATACATCGTTGATCCCAATCAGGATGCTGAGAATATCGGGTTTTATATTCAAGATATCCCGTTTCACCCTTGCATACAAATCCACAACGCGGTTCCCTGCGATCCCTCGATTCACAAACTCGTATTCTCCCGGTTTGTCATGACCCAGTCGTCCGCTTATCATGGTTGCATAACTTTGTCCTACATACCATTCTACATCCAGCAGGCATCGTCCTGCATCGGTAATAGAATCGCCCTGAAATAAAATCCGTTTCATTCTTTCGCCTCCTGCTTCTTTCTTACTGATAAATACTTCTGTTCTTGGCCATGGGTTTTAAGGTTTCCATATCCCAATATGCCGCCATCAATCGATAATTCTTACTGCTGTCCAGTTCACCGGTTTCCAGAACTCCGGTTCCGAAACTTGCTTTGACCATAGCATCTCCCTCATAGAGTGCCAGAATCAAGGTTCCGCCGCTTTGGGGTGTGGTGCACTTGATTCTTCCTGCCTGCACCTTATCAATGTCCGCCCGCAGAACCTGACCGCTTTCAGAAATCAGGTCAAAGGTGTACGCCTTGATCTCAAGCAGCATGGGTTCCAAGGTCTTTGCGGTCATCACGCCGGTTGCAGTTGCATCACCGGTTCGCAAATCGGTGAAACTGCTGATCTCACCGCCGTTTAACAACAACTTAAACGGCTTATGGGTTTCGTAATTGTAATTGAGCACATTCACCACATAGCCGTTACCGTAAGGAGCGTAACTCCACTCCACATCGGTCAGGGGCTGATTGGTGGATGCATCCACCAAAACAATTTCAGAAAGTCCCATCGCCTGAATCTTACCCTTTACGGTGGAAGTTTTGTCCGCCGCATTCTTGACACGGTTCAGTACGGTGCTGTTCTGGTTCTGGTTGGCATCAGTCTTGCTGAGGGCGTTGGAACTGCCCAGAATCAGCACTTCACCGCCGCCTTGCTGATATGCGTCAATAGCATTTAAGATATTCGCCGAAACATGGGTTGCATTGGGAACAATCACCAAATCATACTGTTCCAGATTGTTATAAACACCATCGGTGATGAAGCCTGCTTTCTGTCCGCTGTAAATGGTGTCTTCATAAGCCTGAAGTACCGCATCCATATGAGGATTCTGGTAATCATGGAATCCGGTTGTACCTTGCTCATGCATATACGCAACGGAAGTTCTGGAGTACAAAATTCCCACTTTTGCCTGTTCGGTAGAAATCGCCGTAACTTCCTCTGCCAGACGGTTCAAATCCATCGCGGCTTTGGCGGTCAATGCCACCTGTTCCGGCTTGTGAATCACATTCAGATTGGTATGTATCGAACCATTCCATCCTACCATAGTTCTGATGGAATCGTTCCAGCACCAGAGCGCAGATGCACCTCTGCCGTGCACCGCACCGTTCCATACATCAGAAGAAACAAACTTGGGTTCCAAATCATTGTAGAGAGTCTTATACTGGATCAAGTTGCCTTGGCTGTCATAAACCTCACCGCCGGCGGTAACATGGTCCTCGGTATTCCATACCGGCTTATCTGCCGTGGACGTCATCAAATCATACCACGCCATCTTTGCCGCCAGAGAACTTTGATCGGTGTATTCACTCCATGCATCACAACCGTTGACGTCCAGAGTGTCTGCAACCAAATCGTAGTTGGTACCCTGAATAAAGTAGTTCTGGTAATTTTCTCTCAGGTATTGCATGGTTTTGGTGTGTACCGGAATATCCGATACCTTTTTCACCTCTCCGGCATACCATGTATGGAATTCAGCCAACAGACTGTCATTGAAGGCAATATAGTCATTGTATTTGATTTTTGACTGTGCACTGGAGTCAGCATAAGGTGCAATGGACGGCATATATGCTCCACTAAATCCCCATTCTCCATGTGCCCTAAAGAACGCCATGGTATCGTTGTTGTACTTCTTCTTCAACCAGTTTTCCCATGCGGTCTGGTAATACCCATCACAGAACCAAGCTTTTACCTCCGGCTCATTGATCAGACAGAGAGAAACTGCTGCCGGCTCGGATTCTAACTCACTGGCAATGAGTCGTGCAAACAGGCTGATTGCCGTCCGTGCTTTGACATTATCCAGCGGGAAGGTTGTAAACCCTGTTCCGGTTTGAGGAATGCTTCCATCATGATGCATAAAGTCAACCGGATTGGGGCCCAGAATCACATCCACCGCCACGTTGTTTCTTGCCGCCTTGGCAAGAATCCGGTGCATGTCGTTAACTGCGTGATGGTTGATGTACCAACCCTGGGCCTCTGCCTCGGCATCATACACCGTGGGTGAAGAAGTATAATCGTCAAACGTACCATTCTTCAAGAGGTTAACCGTGGTTCCCTTTTCGTACACATACACATCGTCAATATACAAATCGGTAATCTGATTGGTAAACATCATGGTAAAGTCTAACCACTCCAGATATGCGTCGGTGGTGTACTCAAACTGGTAATCCTGCCATTGGGTATTGCCCACATTTTTGTTAAGATACTGCCGTTTTCCGGTAAACCGCTCGTAAATGTTAAAGGATGCCGCATCCTTAACGATACTTGCCGCCTTGGCGCTCAAGCCATATACATAGGTGGTATTGGGTTTTACTTGGAACCGCTGATGAATATACCGATAAGTATCGGTGGTCAAGTGGCTGTAATTCACTTTTAAGGAATACATACCCGAATGTGCATCATCATCGGAGGTTTTAATCTCTGTGGTATTTATTTCGGTGGCATTGCTTCCCTTGTAGGTTTGCGTTACCCAGCCTCCGCCACGAATCTGGGAGATAAACTCCTGCATCGCAAGATCCGACTGAATGAAGTTTCCACCGATAGAAGATAAGTATTCCGTCTCTTCTTCAACGGTATCCCAAAGCAGATACCCAACCAAAAACGCCGGTCTCTTAACGGTGGTGCCGTCTGTCTCCATATTAGCAAGGACGGTGGTTCCGTCAATCTCAATGGGGCCGGACTTCAGTTTGGAAATCATGTATGCCCGTTTGGTGCCGGCAAGATATCCGTTCATGTTCCCCATTGCTTCATTGTATATACGGGTCAGGGAATATAAGAAGTTCCCCATCCGGTAGGTTTCACCGTAATATACCTCACGTTCTGCATAGATGGTATATTTTTTGATAATCTCCAGATACGCCTTTTCGTAATCAACGGCGATATCCTCTGCCTCGCACTCGGCAATTTTGTTTTCCATTGCCTCCGCGTAGGAACGCAACCGATGAACCATGGTCGCAAACTCGTTTTCGTCCACCGCATACCAACTGCCGTCAATCACCGGACAGGTAAAGTTGTAACTTTCCTGTGGCAGGTCCCGAGTTTTAATACGCAAAATACACGCACCCGGCTCCGGATTCATATTTATTTTGAAACATTTTTCACTATCACTCTGGGCATCTGCCAAAACCTGAACCATGGACAAATCGTCTTTTGCAGGATTGGCATCAACCACACGGATAGTCACAATCCCATTGGCAGCGCCGTTGTGAGAACCAATCAACTTCATGCCGTGACTGCTAAACTGAACGCCCAAACTGAAATTGGTCTGTCCGCTGAACAGTCCGTCCAGACCGGTCATGTTAAACTCCACCCGTACCGACGCACCGGTATCGGTGGTTGCAACCACTTGATAAGGAACAAACCCATTGCCTGCCAAGGTTGCAGTAAACCGTCCGTCGTTTCCGCAGGTCACGGTTTTGGAACTGCCGTTTTCCCCTGCCGGTGTTACGGTTACAGTCACATTTTGTCTGTCGTGATCAAAAGCACGGCCATCTACAGTCACCTGTCCATCCTGATAGGTAATGCTGTAAACCTCTGCGCCAATGACCTGGTCTGCAAAGGCGCCTATCGGGGCGGTGCCAAGGATCAGAACCAAAATTAGCAACAATGACATGAGTTTCTTCATAATAATATATCTTCCTTTCATCAGAACATGACAAGGGTATATTCCATTCCTCGTTTTTCAGTCTCCATCTACTGAAGAATGAAAAAGGAAAAATGGCTCCTCAAGTCTCCCCCAAAAATCGGGGGAGACTTGAGTTCATGGTTTTCATTAGATTGTGCCTTTGGTGCACAGTGCGTTTCTTGCTGCAAAACTATCCCATACAAGGATTCTGATGGTGTAGTTTTCTGCATCGGCTGCTGTGAAGGTGGGCATCACCAGATCAGCAGACACGGTTACACTTGCGCCGTTCTGGATTCCGGTTACTGCGTCAGCCAGAATGGTCTTTTCCAAAGTGCTACCGTTGTATACAGCAACAATCATCTGGCAAAGACCCTCTGCGCCGCTTACGTTTTTAGCGGCTACGTTCACTGCCAGTGTTGCACCGCTCAGGTCAGCGGTAACATCTCTTACCTTTGTGCCGTCAGCCTTGGTAATGCTGGGTTTGATTTCCCAGTTATTACTGATAAATCCGGTTTCAAGATGTGCCATCTTCTTGTAAGCTGCTGCATAAGTGGTATTGGTGCTATTGGTCAGAATATTATCTCCATAAACACCGTTGGTCTTAATCTGTACGCTGATGTCATCAATATAGATATCCGCATTGGCTACACCGATGTAGAATCCCCATCTGGTATTTTCCATCTTGTTGCCGGTTCCATTTTCGCGATAGGTGGTACCATTTAACAAATAGATATATTCTTTTTCATAATACTGCCAGCCATCGGCATCCGGCTCGCCTACCGCCATATCGGACAGGTTCTTGGTTGCCCATGCACCAAAGGAGAATTTCACTGCTTCATCAGTCGTTCCTGTTCTAAGGTCATTGTGATTCACCTTTGCCCAGAAACTTACCTTATACTGCACATCTCCCTGAACATACAAATCCGCCGCATGATCGGGATGAACACGAACATTCCAGTCGGTTGAGCCTGCATTGTTAACTAGATGCATAGAACTGAAACCGGTGTGACTTTCTGTATGATTTACCTTTGCATAGTTGCCCGTTCCGTTAAGACTGTTAATCGTCCATCCGGTTTCTGCATTCAACGCCTTTGCACTGTCACCATCGGTGGAAGGTGCAAAAGGTGCCGGTGTTGCTGTCGGTGCCGGAGTTGCAGTAGGTGCCGGTGTTGCAAAAGGATCTACCACAGACATATCGGTATCGTTGTCAAAGTGTGCCAAAAAGGTTGTGGGCGAGGTAGATGCTTCCAACAAGTTCTCGCTCCACACATCACCATTTTGGGTGTAGAATCCAACGTCATCAATATAGACATCTACATTACCGTCACCAACAATCCAGCCCCATCTGTTGTCTGCAGATGCGCTATCCATGGTAACAATATTTTCGTAATACTGCCATCCGTTGGTCGGTTGACCAACCGCAGTAATTTCTACAGCTTTGTTACCCAAACGAAGTCGCAAAGCATGGGCATTTACATTATTCTCTCTTACATCATTGGTATTTACTTTTGCCCAGAAACTAAATTTGTGAACTGTCCCTACGGCTCCCGTTTTAACTGCGGAATCACTTCCATGAGTTCTTATCACCCAGTCACCCTCATTAGAGCCCTCAGTGTTGTAATGTACCAGATGCAGGGAACTGCTTCCTCGACGGGAAACAGTATTGCTCTGCATATAACTGTGGACAGCGGTGCTTCCACTAGCAAGAAAGCTAGAGTAAGTCCAATGCCAGTTTGCGTCATTGATTTTGGTAGTCTCACCAGTGGTGTCCGGCGCGAAGGGTACCGGTGTTGCGGTAGGTGCCGGAGTTGCTGTCGGTGCCGGTGTTGCCGGCGGAGGATTGCTGTCTGTATCAAAATTGCATGTCATCTCATCGGCAAAAATATTAACTCCGTCAGAAGTTTTTGCAAGAGAAATGCTATCGATATAAAGATCCGCATGACCCTGTGCTACGAAAATCTGCAGCCTGTCAGTATTTGCGGTAGACTTTGCAGTAACCTCAAGTTTTTTCCAACCTTCTTTGGCCTTTTCTCCATTTTCCGGTTCGGTCATGTTAGACTCAATCAGGGCAACATTTCCGCTGTTGCCAAAACTAACAGTTGCAGCATAGTTTGTGCCATTGGTATCCGTGCATGCTAACGTATTGTGCAAAACTTTGACATACATGGTCAATTTGTACTCAGAAGACCCATCCAGATAATATATATCAGAACGAATACAGAAACGATCATTGCTAGTGGTGACACTGTCTGCTATGTATTGCAGATGCATAGAACCAGAACCCTGATAAGTAACCGAAGGACTAATCTTGCGGGATTCTGCTTTTGCATTTGTGGTAGAACTCCAGTTTGTCGGATTCCATTTGGTTGTTACATTGTTAATCACTACTGTTTCATCTGATGTGTCAGAAAGAGGAATATCTTCCAAAAGGCTGGTGTTAGTATCAAAGTGTGACATCTGTTTGAGCGTGCTGTCTGCCAACAGCACATTGTCCCCGTAAACACCATCGGTCTTTATTTGTATGGTGAAATCATCAATATATACATCCGCGTTTGCTTTTGCTATATAGAGTCCCCATCTAGGTGCCTCAAATTTATTTCCCGTTCCATTTTCCTTATACTGTCCGGCACCATTGTCCAGATAAATGTATTCTTTTTCATAGTACTGCCATTCCCCTTCTTTCTTGCCTGGTACTGCAAGATCCGAAAGGTTTTTCATGGTCCAACTACCAAAACAAAGTCTTACTGCCTCATTGGTTGTGCCCTCTTGAATTTCGTTATTGTTCACCTTTGCCCAAAAACTTACTTTGTACTGCACATCCTTTTGCACGTATAAAGTTTTCTCATAATTAGTGTGAATACGATAGTTCCAGTCGCTTGTTCCGGCATGATTCACGATGTGCATGGAACCGGTGCCACGATGGGCATATGCGGTGTTAAGTACCGCATAATCGTTTGCACCTTTCGAGCCTCCTCCGCCCCATGCCCAACTCATCGCTCCTCCGTCTCCTTCTGTGGATGGATTGAAAGTGTTAGTTGCAAAGGTCATGGTCGGCATAATGCCTGCCAACATAACCGCTACAACCAAAAGTGCTAAAATACGTCTTTTCATATATTGTCGTCTCCTTTTTTAATAAAATTTTATATATGTAGATTTTAATTATTTTACATTCGTCATTTTTCAGGCTCTGTCGCCGGAGCATGAAAAAGGAAAAATGGTTCCTCAAGTCTCCCCCAAAAATCGGGGGAGACTTGAGAGATACACAAAACTTAGATAGAAGTGCTCAGGCACAGCGGATTCATGCTTGCGTAACTTTCCCATACAAACAACTGTACGGTGTAGTCGGCTGCATCTGCCGCTGTCATGGTGGGCATTTCGATATCAGTCAACAATTTTACTGCAGATCCTTCCTTGGTTGCAGTCAAAACGTCGGATACTACAATCTTTTCCAGTTTGGTGCCCTTGTAAAGCGCAACGATCAACTGACCGGTGAAAGCATCTTGGTCATAGTTTGCCAGTGCTGCACCTGCGGTCAGGGTTGCACCGCTCAGGTCAGCGGTGATATCTTCTACCTTTGTGCCGTCCTCTGTGTAAAGAGCCGGTGTAAATACCTTCCAACCGGTGTTGCCGGTGGTCTCAAAGGTACCTGCGATATGGTTGATATCATTGACAACGTTTGCGTAAGTAAACAGGTCGGTACCGCCTGCAGGAACACAACTTACATCATCCAGATAGAGTTCTACTTCACCTGCATTACAGCCAATGCATACACGGGTGTTGGTTGCTGCAGCAGTTTCTTCATATTTATACCAGCCGTTACCCATATCGGTAAACTTCGTACTGCTGATTCTATCCGCTGCACCGCTGGGACCGCTAACATAGAAACCATCGGCCGTATTCTTCACAAGTTTTACATACAGGGTCAAAGTATAGGTGGTACCTGCTACCAGGTTCAACGGTGTACCCTCGCCTGTTGCAAACTGATTTGCATTACCCATGGGTCTTACTTTGATGTCTCTCAGGTCAACATTATTGTCGCCGCTATCACCCTGTTTGTAGGTAATATGCAGAGAGTTCTTACCGCTGTAAGAAACTTCAGATGTAACAACCTCAGAATGGCCGCCCAATGTACCGGCTGCACCAGCCTTATTCCAAGCACTGGTTTCCCACTTGAATCTGCCGAATACCGGATTGGAACCTGCAGTCAGGTCAGGAACGTTGGAACCGTAAACCGGAGGAATCACGATAGAGTCGGTATCGAAGTATGTCATCTTAGGCTGATTTGCATACTCTGTACTTGCAATCATGTTCTCACTCCACTCACCGTCAACCCATACATGCATGGTAACATCGTCAATGTAAAGGTCTGCATTACCATCCTGGAGCCAGAAACCGGAACGAGCCTGAGAAACAGTTGCACCAACGGTAACTTCTTTCTCATAGTACTGCCATCCGTCAACCGGTTCGCCAACAGCGTGGGTGCTTAAGTTGGTGATGGTATCCAAAACAACCTGAACAACCTCTTTGGTAGGAGCGTTGTCCTGCATGTCATTGTTGTTAACTTTTGCCCAGAAGGTCATCTTGTACTTCTTGTTTGCCTGAAGCACCAGACTGGGTTGCTGTCCGTCATGGATACGGATTGCATAACGGTCATTGCTAACAGCAGTATCGTTGTACAATGCCAAGTGCATGGAACCGGAACCGGTATGGCTGTATTTGGTGTTCACCTTGCTGATGGGTGCACTGGGACAACCGCTGACAGAACTCCAGTCAGAATATGTCCAAGCAGTGTCCACATTCAACGCCTTTTCACTGTCACCCTCGGTAGAAGGATTGAAGGGCTGCGGAACTGCAGTCGGTCCAGCTGTGGGTACCGGAGTTGCAACCGGTCTTGCTACGTTACCGTCTTCGTCCATGTATGCTACTTTAAGGGGCAGAATATTTTCACCCTCTACGCCGTTTACAACTTCACACAAGGTCACGCTGTCGATGTAGATATCTACGTCAGCATCACCAAAGTAGAATCCGCCACGACCTGCTGCAACCTTGGTCTCGGTCAGTTCGTACTTCTGCCAGCCGTTAACCGGCTCACCAACTGCCATAGAACTCAGGTTGTGATCATTCTGGAGAACAAACCGTACACCCTCTTTTGCGCTGTTCTGGTGGTTGGTGCCTACATAATTTACCTTTGCCCAGAAAGTCAGTTTGTAGGTAGTGTTTGCCTTGTACGCACCGCCGGTACCGGGATTGTAACCATTCTTTGCCGGATATGCATCAATTCTCATATCGCCATTGTTTGCAGTCTCATCATCATTCAGAACAAAGTGCAAAGACTGGGAACCGGTATGGCTGTACACACTGTTGTAAACCAGTCTGTATTGGTCTGCAGTATAACGACTCCATGTAGTGGTTGCCCAACTGCTACCCGGTTCTGCTGCACCGTCACCCTCATTAGAAGGATTGAAGGTTACTGTCGGTGCTGCGGAGGGCGCTACGGTCGGTGCTGCAGTGGGCGCCGGAGTGGGTGTTGCTACTGCAACATCAAAGGTTCCCATAAGCGCAAGGTCGCCTGCAATCAGGTTGTCGCCATACGCACTGCCATTCCATGTCTGGAAGGTAATATCATCAATGTATGCATCTACATTACCGTCGGACATGATGAATCCCCATCTGCCTGCCGCATTTTCGGTAAACTCATGCTCATAGTACTGCCATCCGTCAACCGGAGTGCCAACTGCCATGTTGCTCAATGCAACAGATGTGTTGTTCTTACGGAACTGCAGTGCATCATCAGTTGCCTTGTTGGTCATCTTGTCATTGGTCAAAACTTTTGCCCAGAAGGTAACCTTGTGCTTGGTATCTGCAACAGTTGCCAATGCAGCCGCATTGGTTCCGTGGGGTCTGAGCATCCAGTACTCGGTATATGCCGGGTTAGAGGAACCGGTGCCCGGATTGTCATAACTTACAATGTGCAAAGAACCGGAACCGCTATGGCTTACTGCGGTATTGATTCTTCCATAGTAACTGCTGGGGGTATGTGCCTGACCACCGGGAACGCCTGCATCCCATTTGGTCTCCTGCTGAACCAATTTTACACTGTCGCCATCGTTGGACGGTGCAAACGGTGCTGCAGTTGCAGTAGGCTCCGGTGTTGCAAAAGGATCTACCACAGACATATCGGTATCATTGTCAAAGTGTGCCATAAAGGTTGTGGGAGAGGTAGATGCTTCCAGCAAATTCTCACTCCATACATCGCCGTCTTTGGTGTAGAAACCAACGTCATCAATGTATACGTCTACATTACCGTCACCAACGATCCAACCCCATCTGCCGTTCTTGGAGTTTGCATCTGCAGTAAACTCGTTCTCATAATACTGCCAGCCGTTGGTAGGATTTCCAACCGCGGTTACGTTTAAGTTTTTGTTGCCCAGACGGAGCTGCAATGCATCCGCCTCTGCAGCATTCTCTCTTTTATCCAGAGTGTTTACCTTTGCCCAAAAACTAATTTTGTGAACAGAACCCTCATCCCCAATGTTGATACCGGAATCATTGCCATGGGTTCTTACTGTCCAGTCGCCCTCATTCGAGCCTTCGGTATTGTAGTGTACCAGATGCAGGGAACTGCTTCCGCGACGGGAAACGGTGTTACTCTGCTTATAACTGTGAGTACCTGTTCCCCAGTTGGTGTAAGTCCAATGCCAGTTTGCTGTATTGATGTTGGTGGTCTCACCGGTGGTGTCCGGTGCGAAAGCAGCAAAGCCGTTGATTGCAGGCAACATGCCAACCAGCATTACGGTTACTACCAAAAGTGCTAACATACGTCTTTTCATTTCGTTGTCTCCTTTTAATAAATTTTATATAGATTGGTTTTATTTATCAGGTTACACAATTCCGGCAACGAATTACAGATTTTTATATACCACAATTGTTGCAATCTTGAACTGATTCATACGAACTACTGCGAAATCGTAAACCTCAATATCATTGATGGTTCCGCGGCGGAGAGTGTCATTCTCCATATCATACACTGCAACCAAGGTATTGGACGCAGTTTTGAAGTTCATCTTCTGACCTTCACAAATCATCTGCATTCTGTTACCTGCATGGTCTGTTGAAGATATGGCGCCGTGGAATTTCATGTCGGTTACCGCATCTTTGGGGTCTTTTTCTGCTGTTGCAAGAATTTCGCCGCTTCCGGTATCGGTAATCGCATCAGCTAATGCCTGATAATACTCTTTCTTGGTGCCTTTTACATATCTGAGTTCCACCGCATCCACGTAACCCAAAGCGTTACTGTGGAGGGTAACCACATCACCCCTTCTCAGCCCTTGTACACCGGCACTGAGAATCGGCGCCGCATCGGTTGCATTGGTGGTTCTGTAATTTCTGCGAAGAACAACATCTTCATCACAGTAGTAGGAAATCAAGTCGTAACTTCCCATCATACCGGAGATGACCGTCTGGTCTTCACCGTCTTCACCCAACACGGTCTGTACCTCTTCTACCACAAACAAATCGGTATTGGTATTCTTCATAACAGAGAATGCATCCTGACCGCCCTGCTTAATCAAAAGATTGGTAAATCCGTACTGATCCAGATTATATGCACGGTAGTTATGGGGTTCGGTATTACTGGTACCCAGTGCAGAAAGGCTCTGCAAAGAGTAGGATTTATCATCTGCTACATTGGTAGTATCCAAGAACCAGATGGTTGCACCATTGTCAATGTATACTTCCATTGCAAAGGATGCGGTACCGCCAAGATACTTAACTTCGTCATCGCCCGGATCATATACGTTAAAGGTTTTGTTATCAACGATGGTGTCCAGATCGGTTACCAATGTGGGGATTTCCACCATACGGATTTTTCCATCAGAACCCAGAGCGTATGCGATCACTTCATAGCCGTTTGTTCCCATTGCCCGGATAATGGCATCCCGCACATCACTTGCACCGGTCACTGCAGCCTGAACCGCAACACCATTCTTGTTCGGTCCGGTCAACTTTACTTTATCTGCAAGTTGCAATTCTTCCCATTTACCGTCCTGATTGAAGAGCCGTACACGGGCGTCTGCCTTAAACTTGCTTTCCATAGCGGTTGCATTGACGATACCATATTTCAATGTGCCGTCAACCTCTTTTGCATAAACAATCTCGCCATCGTTATCCAGATAGAAGGTATAGGAAGAACCAATCTTAATAATTTCTGCCTTGGGGTCACCTGCCAGAAGTGCTGCTTCGTACCGCTCGTTCATTCTGTACTCGGTGCCGTCAACCGTAACAAAGTTATCTTCCTTTGCAGTATAACCGGTTACCGTTCCGGTCAGATGCGATCTGGAAAGGTAAGCATCCATAACCACTCTACCGCCAACCTCGGACCGTGCAATCTTCAACACATCGCCTGCCTGCAAATCACCCAGCGCGATTTCCGCATCTCCGTTATAAATACGGATAATGTCGTCCAGTTCCGCCTCAAAGCTAAAGGAATCTGCTTTGCCTGACGTGCTGTAAACGGAGATTACTTTCTCCTGACTCTTGGAAACGCTTTCCACAATTGCCGTAGTGTAATCGGTAATGAAGATGGTGTCATAACCTGCCTCATTCCGGCTGTCTACCAAGCGAACAGAACCGTCTGCCGGCTTAAAGACCGCAGTACCGGTGGGCACCAACGGCTGACCGTTGTAAACCACCGATGCAATGGCAGAAATTTTTGCCTTTTTGGGCGTGTCGCTGTTTCCGTAGTATGTGAATTCCGCAAAATCGGAAGACATACCTACAATATCTTCAGCCTGAACAAGAAGTTCCTTATTATGTAAGGGGCTAACCAGCAAAACCTTGTCGGCAACATCGCCCTCTTGTACATACGCCTCTACATTCATACCCAGGTATTCATTGTAGGTGGTATCTGCCAGATACGTATAGGAGCCGATGATAACCTTGCCGGCTTCATTGGGGATATCAGAACCAATGCTTGCCGCACCGCTGCTCTGCATAACGCCCTCAACACGATAAATCTTTCTGAACTCATAAAGGAATGTTTTATTGGAAGAACCGCCGTACTGTATGCCGGTCTCATCAATGCTTACAATCTCCACATAATATGCGTTGATGGTGTTGTAAAGGAGTGTAATTGCATCATATTCCTGCAATGTTCCGCCGGAAACACCGCGAAGTCCGTCGCTGAGTCCCAGTTTGTTGGCAATGGAGATATATCCGTGAGGATAACCGCCTGCCAATTCTGCATGGGTACCATAGCCCAACAGACGAACCAGCATGGTCATCGCTTCATCATAGTTCAAAGGCTTATACAGGTCATCCTGCCCTTTGTGAATGATGCCCATATTCTCCGCATTCTTGATTGCATCCTCACTGTATTCCACGGTGTAACCATAATCTGCATACATGTTGCAGACAAAGTTGATAAAACTTGCCTTACTCAAGTCACGGAATACTGCGTATCCGCTCATGCCGTCTGCATGCACCACACCCAACTCGGTCAATACATGATACTTAAATTCCAGATCATCGGTCCATCCACCCTCTGCACCGTATGCCACAGTCACAACCGAACATACCAACATCAGGGAAAGAACCAGACTTAAAACTCGTTTCAACACGTTATCCCCTCCTTACTGAATCGTCTCGTAGATAATTTTTGCTGCCTCGGCACGGGTTGCAATACCCATGGGATCAAAATTGTTCTCACCCTTGCCGTTTAAAATCTTTGCTTCAAACAATGCTTTAACTGCATCTTTTGCATAATCCTTAATTGCGTCGCTGTCTGCAAACTCGGTGTAAACACGGAAGGTATCCAGAGACATATTGGTCGCTTCCATGGCTCTCTTCACCATAACCGCCATATCCTGACGGGAAATCTGCTGACCTACGCCAAACATATTATCGCCAACACCGTTGACAATGCCTGCTTCAACCGCTGCACCGATGTAAGGCAGATACCATGCATTCTCTTCCATATCTGCAAAGTCTGCGCTCTTGCCATCGGTGTTGATACCGCATGCAACCACCAGCATCTTCGCAAACTCTTCACGCGTTACCGCTCTGTCCGGTTCAAAGTTGCCGGCATCGGTTCCGCTGACAACACCTTTGTTCTTCAAATATTTCACACTTGTCGCTGCCCAGTGGGTGCTTGCCAGATCACCGAAAATCTTGGTGGTGCCTACTTGTTCTTCATAAGTACCGGAGCCGGTTGCAGAACCGACTGAACTGGGCTGATTGTCCTTGGTGTTGCCCACAGAACCAAATCCGCCGCCACCGCCGGTGGAACCGCCGCCGCCACCTTGTCCGCCGCCAAGGGCTGCACTGTAAGCTGCACCCAGAACAGCGTTCAATTCGGTTTCGGTGGTTGCAGGACTATTGTTGAGAGCAGGTACGATATACTCTGCCGCCGTCCGCATGGGAATCGGACCAAGTCCCAGAATGTTACCGATTACCGCGGTGCATTTTCCGGTTGCCCGGCTGAACGCAGAGAGCACATCGCCCATGTTGCTGACTGCTGCATTGTTCACAGTAATCAAACCGTACTGCAAAGCAAAGTCTGCAACAAATTCTGCTGTGGTAAGGTAAGACGGTTGCATCTTACTCTGCACCTGGGCAAGCTTAGTTGCATCTGCCGCTTGACCGTCATACTTGGGAGAAAGTGCCGCAAGTCCTGCCGCCTTGTCGCCGGTGTTGTATACCGCAAGGCCAAAAGCACTTAAAAACGCATCGGAGAAGTTGTCCTTGGTAAGACTTGCAACCCCATTGTTATAGAGAGTATCAACTGCATTCTGCTGTACTGTAGGGTCTGCACCAACAAAGGCATCATAATCCAGACCGATGGTTACCAGCACCGCCTTATTTGCTGGATTGGTAAACAAGGTCAGACGATCTCCTGCCGTCGCGCCCTTGACACTCTCTACAAACGCAGTGATGTCAGCCGGAACTGCATACATAAAGGTTTCAGCGTCCGCGTTCTCGCTTCCGTCCTGCACCTTGATGATGTACGCACCGGATGCGGATTTTCCGTTTTTGCTGTCCGGAATAGCTACCGTAAAGGTGGCAGTTGCTCCGGCAGCAACTTCTGCATCCCGAATGCCATAGGTGATATCACTCTGGTCATTGGACTGCACATCCGTCTTTTCCAGTACCATAACCAGAATGGACTTTGCCTCGCCTTTGTTCTCAGCCTTCACCGTGAGCACGCCGTTTTCTGTGTTGTACTCGGTAATAGCAACCTTTTTCACGGCAACTCCGCCGCCTCCGCCGGCATTTGCTGCTACCCCCAGTGAACTGAGCGCCAACATGCCTGCAATTGCCATTGCGAAGATTCTTCTTGTTTGTTTCATGTGGTTTCCTCCCATCTTTTTTTACCTGTGTGAAACAAGATTGTTTTAGGTATTTTACACATAGTTATTGATATGTTTTTGTGCATAGTGCAATATATCCATCAGGGCATAACCTGATTTTTTGGATATTAATCCACTATGTACATGGTATCATGGGAACTTTCAAAAGTATACAACAAAATTGCTTTTCCAACCTGTGTTATCTCCTTAATATATGGAAATTCCGCCATGTTTTGGGTAAGCAATCATTCCTCTGTTTTGCCTTCCTTACCTCATTGACATTTACTCTTGCAAATACAATATAGATGTGTTATACTGAATCTGCGACTCAGTTTAATAATATGCCTAAGCAAAAGCAGGCGATTTTTATCTCATGATAAAAATGCATGCTCTTATTTTGCTATGCTTTTGTGTAGGCAAAAACTGAGTCGCATCAGTAGGGCTGCGTTTTTTAGTGCGTGGCTCTTGCTGCGCACTTTTTTATTTGCAAAGGAGATGACTTTATGCTGTATCACCCATAACTCCCCATGCGTTGCTCAAATTCTACCACAGACTCTATTTAAAAACCGCCCGAAGGCGGTTTTTCCTTGTCACAAGTCTTTGGGGCAAGGGAAGAACGGTGATTTTTCTAGCCGACTGTCAATGCCCCACCAATTCCGGCAACGAAAAATAGGTGAGATTCCTTCGTCGAAAGGTTTTGGATGGCAGGAGTGTACTCTGTGTACATGACTGTCATGCAAAGCCGCATCGGCGAAGGAAGATTGCCTGTTTTTCTAGCCGGCCGTCAATGCAAAAAAAAAGAGCCTGACTCTCGTCAGACTCTTTTTTGTTATGCTTTTTTAATCTTAATGGTTTTAACCTCAAAGGCTCTCAGATTCAGTTGAATCTTATTATCCTGAACCGCTATGGGTGCTTCCACCTCTTCAATCATGTTGGTCAGGTATGCCTCTTTCACATCAAAGCCAAGGCTGAGTTCGCAGTTGGTGTAACTCTTCTTGGATTCATAGAGACGGATGACGATGTCACCGCTGCCATCCTCGGCTGTTTTCACGGTATCAATGATAACATTGTCCTTGGAAATCTGCATCAGAGAAGTTTCCTCTGCCAGACCGCAGCCCACGGTTACAGGGGTATTCATGCCATAAGCCGCGTTGGTAACACCGCTTTCGCCCAGGGTTTTGCTAAAGGGCATCACCGCGTAGGTAAAGGTCTGGATTCCCTTATCTGCATGAAGGTCGGGGAATGCACCGGCTTTCAAAAGTGTCAGGCTCATCCGGTTGCCCTTGCCGCCGATACCGTACTTGGAATCGTTGAGAATGGCAAGACCTCTCTCGCTTTCTGCCATAGCAGACCACTTCTGCTGGCACATCTCGAACCGGTCAGCGTCATGCTCCCGATTGCTGTGGGTAGGACGCTTAATATAACCGAACTGTACCTCGGAAATCAGTTCATCGGTACAGATGTTGGTGGAGTAATCCACTTTCAAAAGTTTGTGGGTTTCTTTCCAATCAACCACCGTCTCAAACTCTACATAGGGGCAATCTTTTCTCAGAATCGCCCGTTGGGTCAGGGTGGATTCGTTCAGTTTTTTGGTAATCAGCAAACTGGAGTAAAGTTCGCCCTCGTATTCCGGTTCAATGACCGTTTCAGGCAGTTCCATTTCCAGGTTCTCATAGAAACTGTCAATATCCCATGCATCGCAGAAGCAAGGCATATCCTTATACATACGGAATACGTTGGAGGGGGCAGACAAGAACTCAAATCCGGATTTCTTGTCAATCATGCTGACCAGTTCGCCCTTTTGGTTGAACTCAGCACGAACCAGCGCATTTTCCAGAACCAAATCCTTCTTCTTTTTAGAATCCGTTGCGGATTCCTTGCCCAGCATGAAGCTCTTGTAACCGCAGGCAGGAACCGAAACCTCAGCCACAGCCTTGCCGTCCACCATCTGTACAGAAGATGCGTTGCCGTCTCTATCCTTGATGGAGGTGTAACCGTCGGGCAGGGTAATCTGCACCGTTCTGTCCCAGGAAACCGAGTTAAACAGGGTAATAGCATCGGTCTTTTCGGTCAGAATCGACTTTCTGGCATCGTCTGCCAGACCCCGAACCGCCGCAATCACGCCGTCATAACTCTTTTCTGCTCTCTCGTGCACTCTCTGGAGGGAGGAACCGGGCAGAATGTCGTGGAACTGGTTAAAGAGTACCTCTTTCCAGTTGGTATCCAAGTCTTTCTTGATATCGGTACCCAAAAGGGTGGACCACATTTCCGCCTCACGGAGACCAACCTCTGCCAGACGGTTGCCTTTTTTGGTCTTTGCCTGAGAGGTGTAGGTTCCTCTGTGGGCAGAATAGTAAAGTTCGCCAACATAGTTTTTGCTTAAGGTACAGTTATCCTCAATATACTTAAACAATTCATTGGGGCTCTTGGAAACCAGTTTGGGCATACCCTCCAAATCCTCGGTACGCTTTAAGGTTTCCAGATGCACACGGGTTGCACCGCCGCCGCCGTCACCGTAACCGTAGGGAAGCAGACGGATATCCACCTCTTCCTTTTCGGGGTTCTGGTGCCATTTTTCAAAAATCTTATCTGCCGTCAGTTCGGTTGCGTACTCTTCCACAATGTGGGTCAGCACTTTGGTGCCGTCGATACCCTCCCAGGTGAAGTTGCCGTGGGGGAACCGTTCTCCGTCGTTGTACAGCCATGTAATCTTGGCATTGAAGAAGTAGTTGATGCCGCAGCCTTTCATAATCTGGGGCAGAGAACCGGTCATACCAAAACTGTCCGGAAGCCAGAATATCTCATTGTTGATGCCAAACTCGTCCTTGACAAACTTTTTGCCCATCAGGAACTGACGCACCAAACTTTCACCGGAAGGAATGTTGGCATCCGGCTCTACGTAGGCACTGCCCTCTACGATAATCTGTCCGTCCTTGACCGCCTGTTTCACACGTTCAAACAGTTCGGGATACTCATTTTTCACCGTTTCCAAAATCCAAGGCTGGCTGGAAATAAACTTGTAGTCGGGATAATCTTTCATCAATTCCAACTGATTGCCCAACGTTCTTGCAGTCTTTCTGCGGGTCTCTTCCTTGGTCCACAGCCACTCCAAATCCAGATGGGAATTACCGATGGCATAAATCACCGGAGCAGTAGATCCGTTCTTGCATTCCAGCAAAGGACGCAAAATCTCTCTTGCCTTGACACATTCCGCCTCAAATTCCGCAGTGGGCGCCTCGATATCCAGCATATCGCAGACTTTCTTGATACCCTTGTCAATGTTGGCTCTGCGGAGAGAGTCCTCCTCCAGATTGTTTCTAAGTCCGTAGAGAAGGGTAAAGTCCATCCACAGTTGGAATACATCTTCACTGAACAAACCGGCTGTAACCGGCTTGATGGTCTTTCTCAGCACATCCTCCGGAAGGTCCTGAATGTTCTGTTCCGGCACCAGAACCACAAAGTTCTGGGGTCCGCCCAGCCAACCGTTGTCCGGTGCTTCATCGTGACCGGCATACACCTCCATGGCAATGGAGAATTTCTCACCCGCCTTGGCACAATCGGTCAGTTTGATGTGGCTGTGGCGATGGTCAAAGGCGCCAACCACTCTGCCGTTGACAAACACCACACACTCGCCCAGCAAGGACGCAAACAAAAGAGGCTGTCCGACACAACTGTCCGGCACGGTCAGTTCTGCAAAGAACCAGCCGTACTGCCATTTGTAACCCCAGGGCATCCCTACGGGAAGAGGTGTCCGCTCCCGCAATTCTGCTTCCTGAAGAGAGAGTCTGTCATAAGTAAAAAAGCCGCTGAAACTCAGTTCTGTTTTGGGATGATACATCCGCTGGGTCAGGGCTTTGGTAATCTCGTCAATTTTTCTGGTATATTCAATGGATAACGCCATGATACTACCTGCCTTTCTGATGGTATTTTTACTCTCTCATCATAGCCTATCCCCCATTTTTTGTCAAGATAAATATTGTGCTATGGCACGCCATGTCACTTTTGCTGTTGTATGATAAAAACAGAAAGGAGGAATGCTTATGGCACGGCCGCCAAAGCAGGGGATTGACTACTTTCCCATGGATGTGCAGGACGATATCAACATCCAGCTTTTTCGGGCAGATACCGGTATGATCGGGTTTGCAATTCTGGTAAAACTCTGGCAGAAAATTTATGGCGAAAACGGCTATTTCTGCCGGTTTGATGAGGATGTGCTGGTGCTTTTTGCCAACGAACATCACCTGACGCCTACTCAGGTAAAAAAGGCTATTGACTCTGCCCTCAGCCGGGGAATTTTTGACAAAACCCTCTATGAAAATGAACAAATTCTTACCTCGTTGGACGTTCAGGAACGGTTTCTTTCCGCAACCAAAAAACGGGTTTCACCCCAGATTTCGGACGCCTATTCCTTAGTTTCCGGCGTCCATAATCCACAAAGTAAAGAAAAGAAAAGAGAAAAAGAAAGTAGAGTATATGTTACCCCACGCACGCAAAAAAAGACGAACCCTCCTATCATCAGGTCCGTCTTTAATAACTATGATGATCCCAACGCCGAAGAAAGTCTTCGGATTGCGGAAGAACTCATCGCCCGTCAGATTGACACTTGCAGTCAGAACTCCAACTGACTTTCATGCATGGGGAAGAAGTCAAACTTGGGTTCTAAGAATTTAAGGGTATGTTCTTCACCTGTCACAAAGGCGTCCATACCGTCAAAAATCTTCTCCCAACTCCAGAATGACGCGTCAAATCCCAGATAGGAAAGAAGCAGTTCGGTCCCCTCGGGGGCAACGGGGTGCATCAGCACCATTGCCACACGCACCATGTGGAACACATCCCGAAGCACCTGAAGACGCAGTTCCTGACTGTCCTCTTTCTCGGCAACGGCAATGTTCTTTGCCCAGTATTTGTTGGCATTGCGGATATAGGTATCCATCAGGTTCATCACCGAATGGAACTCAAACCGATACATATACTGTTCATACCGCAAAATGGTTTCCTTTGCCTCTTTCAGCACCTCTTCGCTGACCTGCCCCAAGGGGAGTTTGCCATCATTGTACTTCTGTGCGGTATAGAAACAAGAGCGTGCCACACGATTGAATACATTGGACAACAACTTGCCCTCTTTGAGAACCGGGTCGGGGTCTTTTTCGTTGGCAACGGGATTTAAAGGCTTGGGTTGGAAACTTACGCTCTTTAATCCCAGTCCCAAACTTAAAAAGTGTGCCCGAAGTTGTTCCGGCGTGTAGTAGTTCAACAAATCTGCCGCCATGGGAGGCTTCACCGCACCGCTGGAACTTGCTTTTTTATTGAGGAACAGAATATGGTTGTTGGCAACCAAAGTTGGCAAGGTCAGTTGACCCTTTTCGGGATGCACGGTCAGGTTTTCCTTGCCCTGCGCCGCCATAAACATCGCCATCTCGGCAATGCCGTAGAAATAGATGTTGTCCTGACCGATAAACTGGTACACCTCTGCATCAGGGGAACACCAGTATTCTTTCCATTCGTTTTCATCCTTGCCCTGCTGTTTGAGATAGGTACGGGTAAAGGAGATGGGTGCCCACAAAGACTCAGGCCAAACCCAGATGGTCAATCCCTCTTCCCCGTCAATGACAGGTGCAGGAACGCCCCACTCAATGTTTCCGGTGAGACGGAAAGGCACCAGGGTCTTTCCGGCACGGAACCGGATATCATGGGCGCCCAGAACCTCTCTTGCCTTGTCACGGTCGCTTAAATTCTTGAATTCCAAAGAGAATGAGGTCTTATTTGCCGCGGTGTTCAGTTGATGGTCCGGCAGTTCTGCCTTGATTTCCTCATACGCCTCGGTGTACTCATTTTTCACATACACCATGGGGGGTGTCATAAACTCCCGAATGGTGTTGGCAACCAGAGGACGCACCGTTTCCTTCTGGGAAATCACGTCCACATATTCATCCATCAAACTCTGGAATTTGGTCAAATCAATATACCAGTTGGTCACATCCCGCATCTCGGGGGTTTCTCCGGTGAGGGTGCTCTTGGGGTCAATCAAGTCTTCCGGCATGTACTGATGTCCCATGGAACATTCATCTGCATAGCCTTTGTCGGAATTACAGTTTTCCACCGGACAACGGCCAACCACCTGTCTGCCGTTTAAGAACTGGCCTGCTTTTGCATCATAAAACTGACGGGTCACCAGTTTTTCCATCCAGCCGTTTTTGTACCAGAGTTCCATCAATTCCTCGGTCACTTTTTCATGTTCTGCCTTGGCATCGTCAAGACCGGATGCGGCAAACAAACTCAGGCTGATGTTGTATTTTCCTAAGGTTTCTTTCTGGCTCTGGTGATTCTTCCGGACAAAATCCTCAATGGTTCCGGAAAACTCGCCTTTTTCGCAAAGACTGCGGTAACTTTCCACAATGGGAGAGCCGTAGCAGTCGGTACCGGACACAAAGACCACATTGTCCTTGCCGATACGGTCACGGAGGAACCGTGCCAATACGTCCGCCTGCACAAACACACCGCCCACATGTCCGAAGTGAAGTTCCTTGTTGCCATAAGGCATACCGCCGGTAATCACCGCTTTTTTGGGAAATTTCGGTCTTGGCAGGGTAAAGATATCCGCTTTATCCCAGCGGAAGGGTTGTTCTCTGTGCTCGTTTCCCATATTAAAGTTCCTTTCCTACCCGATTTCTCATAGCATCTTCGCCGATAATGTGGCAGATTTCCCACAAATCAGGGGAATTGCATCTGCCCACAACAGCAACACGAATCACATTGCTCACATCGGTAATACTGCCTTTGAAGAGTTCAGGATTTTTCTTGTAGTCTTTGGGTTTTACTGCGTAATTCAGTTCTGCGGAAATGGTACGGATTTTCTCAAACCATCCGCTGTTATCGTCATTGTGGTCATAGGTGGCAAGATACCGGTTGAGAATCTCTTTCCGGTCTTCTGCCGACACATTTTCAGGGTACGGGTCGTCTTTCACAAAGGTCTCGTCAAAATAGAAGGAGAGGAATTGTCTCGCCTGTTTCCAGTTGGTCAAGTCCTTACGGGGACGGGCACCGTCTCTGCCCACACCGATAATCCGCTCGGTAAACGCCCGGTCACGGGTAAAGAGTTCATAAAACTCTGCATCGTATTCCTTCAGCCATGCCGCCATCTTGTCGTAAATTTCAGAAACCGGCATCCGGAGCAAGGTTTCCTGACTGACGCTGTCAAACTTCATCATATCAAACAAGGCACCGGAAATGCCCATTTTCTCGGTGGTGAAGAGGAATTCTCCGATTTCTTTATCGGGATTTTCCGCCCGCCATTCTTCATAGTTGGAATTGAGCAGGGTCATCAGATATTCCCATACCGCCTCGGGCACATACCCCTCCTGACGGTAGTAGTTCAGTCCCAGTTCCGGGTCTTTCCGTTTGGAAAGTTTCCGCTTGGTTTCGCCGTCCATCTTCATCAGGACGGTGGTGTGGCAGTAGATGGGTCTCTGCCATCCCAGCGTGTCGAACAACTGGGCATGAATGGGGGCGGTGGAAAGCCACTCTTCCCCGCGCACCACATGGGTTGTCCGCATGAGATGGTCGTCCACCACATGGGCAAAATGATAGGTGGGAATGCCGTCGGATTTCAAAAGGACAAAATCCTGATAATTTTCCTGTAGTTTCAGCATCCCCCGGATGCCGTCAAACAATTCCACCGTGTTGTCAATATCGCCAAAGGAACGGAACCGGAGCACATACTCCTCCCCGTTCTTGATTTTTTCTTCGATTTCTTCCAGAGAAAGGTCACGGCAAAGTGCCCATTTTCCGTAATAGCCGAAGTTGTCTTTGCCTGCCATCTGTTCTTCCCGCATGGCAAAAAGCCGTTCCTCACTGCAGAAGCAGGGGTAGGCAAGTCCGCGTCTTACCAGTTCCTTGGCAAAGCACTGGTAGATTTCTTTTCTCTGTCTCTGGTAGTAAGGTCCGTAAGCACCGTTGTCCCCGTCTAAGGTTGCACCCTCGTCAAACCGGATGCCAAAATAGTCCATAGCAGACAATAGCAGTTCTACTGCACCCTCTACCTCACGCTTGGCATCGGTGTCCTCAATACGGAGGTAAAACACACCGCCGCTCTGGTGTGCCAGACGCTCGCCGATGATGGCGTTATACAGGTTTCCCAGATGGACAAAGCCGGTGGGACTGGGCCCGATTCTGGTAACTTTGGCGCCCTCCGGAAGATTCCGTTTGGGGTATAAGGTTTCGTAATACTCAGGTTCTTTATCAATATGCCCGAACAAAAGTTCCGCAAGTTTGTTGTAATCCATGGCTGTTCCCTCTTTTCGTTTCTCTATCTAACCTATTATTTTACCTTGTTTTCTCTAAAAAGTCAAGAAAAATGATGCTTGCAAACCTTGCTGCACGCACTATGCCATATAACACTTTTGCAATAAGCAGATTACATCTCTGTAATATGGTTGAATTTCCGCATAAAATAGTATATAATGACCATAAGGTAAGACCTGTAAAAGCGTAACGCTGGGCGGTTATGCCATCATCTCTTTGATAAGGAGGTGATTGCTTATGGAATATGTGTACATTATGATATATATTATCACACTACTTGTGCTGATTATAACCATAAAAAAATAACCCCCACTCCTGCTAAAAGTTAGGGTTATTTAATCCAGATATTTTGGCATAACCGCTTAGGTCTTGCCTTTTCTTTTTGCATTATACTATATTTCACTTCAAATGTCAAGACGCTTTTGTTACCTCACTGACATTTACCCTTGCAAATGAAAAGCAGGTGTGTTATACTGAATCTGCGGCACAATTGAATATAATTTCCGTTCACGCATACTGTTGGTAAAAACGTATGCTTTGTTTTCCATGCGTGTCTCGGAAATAATTGTGTCGCAACAATACGGCAAAGCTGCGTTTTTCGGTGCGTGGCTTTGGCTGCGCACTTTTTTATTTGCAAAGGAGATGAATTTATGCCGTATCATCCATAGTTGCCCATGCGTTGCTCCAAATTCTACCACAGACTCTATTAAAAACCGCCTTCGGGCGGTTTTTCCTTGTCACAAGTCTTTGGGGCGAGGGAAGAACGGTGATTTTTCTAGCCACCGTCAATGCCCCACCAATCCCGGCAACGAAAAATTGCCGGAGTTTCCTTGTCACAAGTCTTTGGGGTGAGGGAGTGTACTCGGTGTACATGACCGAGACACAAAGGCGATGGGGCGAGGGAAGAACGGTGATTTTTCTAGCCGGCTGTCAATGCAAAAAAATGCCTGACAAAAGTCAGGCATTCTTTTTTGGATTCACAATATCTCTCCATCCCAAATCACCGCGGGCAATACCCATAATCAAAACTTCGGCGGTGGCAACGTTGGTTGCAAGGGGAATATTATGCACATCACAGAGACGGAACAGTGCGGACACGTCCGGCTCATGAGGCTGTGCGGTCAGCGGGTCTCTGAAAAAGAGCACCGCGTCAATTTCATTATATGCGATTCTGGCACCAATCTGCTGGTCTCCTCCCTCGGGGCCGGACAGAAACTTGCTGATAGAAAGGCCGGTTGCCTCCTCTACCAAAGCGCCCGTGGTACCGGTAGCACAAAGGTTGTGCTGTTTTAAGATACCGCTGTAGGCAATACAAAAATCAATCATCAAATCCTTTTTCTTATCATGGGCAATGAGTGCAATATTCACAATCGGCATCTCCCTTCATAGTGCGTTAATCATTTCATACCTTCATTATCATACCATAAAAATTTCCAAAAGTCAAAGGAAATTTACAGAACTCCGGAAATATTGCGTTCCTCCTTAAGTTCCATATAGGCATCCATAATCTGCCGTGCCGTCTTTGCGGCAAAATGGCTGGTTGCACCGTGCTCAATCACGACGGCAACCACAATTTCCGGATTCTCATAGGGGGCAAACCCCACAAACAACACATTATCTCTGCCATCGGGAACCTCTGCCGTTCCGGTCTTTCCCGCCGCCTGATATTCTGCCGTTTCAAATGCCGCTTTGGCGGTTCCGTTGGTCACCACCTGCCGCATCCCCTGTTTCACTTTCTGGTAGGTGGATTCCTGAATGGAGGTCTCGGAAAGCACCTGCGGATTATTCCGCATCACCACCTCACCGGTGTCATAGTCCACCACATCTCCCACCAGATGGAGTCGATACCGCCGTCCCCGATTCAGGACGGTGGAAATATAACTTGCCAGTTGTGCCGGGGTAAACTGGTTGTCCGACTGCCCGATTGCCGCCTGAATCACATCGCCGGGGTTCCAGTCAAGTCCCAGTTTTTCCCGATGTTCGGGGCCGGCTACCAATCCTTTGCTTTCGCCCAGTTCAATGCCGGTGACTTCGCCCAGACCGAACCGTCTTGCGTAATCGTTCAAGGTTTCAATACCGCACAGCCGCCCCACCTCAAAGAAGAAGTAGTTACAGGAGACACCCAACGCCTCTGCCACCTCAATATAGCCGTGGGTTTCCCGTTTCTGGGAATACACCAGACAGGTTGGCTGATAATCCTTGAAATAGGTGTACTTTCCCTGATCCTGAATGTAGGTATTGGGGCTGATAACCCCTGTTTCCAGTCCGGCAATGGCGGTCAGCGGTTTGAAGGTAGAGCCGGGAGAATACAACCCGTCCAGTACCCGATTGATCAAAGGTTTTGCCTTGGAGGCAAGAAGTTCGTCATAATCTTCCACAAAGGTTGCAGGGTCATAATTGGGATAAGACGCCAATGCCAAAACCTCTCCCGTACTGGGAATCATGGCAATCGCACCCCCTGCGCCGTTTCTTCCTACCGCTGCAGAGATATTTTCTTTCAAGGCTTTTTCTGCGGCAAGTTGCAGTTGACAATCCAAGGTCAGACGGGCATAGTTTCCCGCCTTAACTGCCTGACTTTCCAAAATCTCGGTCTGTCCGCCGCCTTTCGCCATGGACACACTCTTATATCCGTCTTTTCCGCGCAGATACTGTTCCAAAACCTTTTCCAGTCCGTCTTTGCCAATGATATCATTCATGCCATAGCCTTTGCTTTTCAGTTCCTGATATTCCTCGGCGTAAATTTTGTCACACCGTCCCAGAATATGAGACGCACAGTTTTTATGGGCATATTCCCGAATGGGTTCCATCTCAATGGCAACCCCCGGGTATTTTTCGCTGTTTTCTTTGATAATCTGCAGAGTTTCCTCCCCGATATCCTTCGCCAGAATATACGGATTGCTAACCCCGAACCCGCTTTCTTCCATGGCGTAGCGCGCCGAGACAATCACACTTGCCTCCCAATCGGAATACTTGCCCGACAGCCGATACCGGCTACGGTAATATTCCGCAATTTCACGGGCGGAGGAATAACCGGTCAGTTTTTTCTTTTCTTTCCAGTCCTCCAGTTTTTTCTGCTGGGCGTTCAGGATTTTCTCCGCCGTCTCGCCGTCGTCATTCTCCCTTGCTTCCTTTACCTGTTCGAGGGCGTCTTTGCCATCTGTAAACGTAAACGCAAATCCCTCGCCAACCTTATCATAGAAGACAGGGAAGGACGATTCCAGTTCTCCGCCACGTTCCAGCACCATGGTACACAAATCCAGAATTTCATCATTGAATGCATCATTTTCAATACTGATTTTCTGCAGTTGGATGGAATACCCCATCCGATTTCTCACAAACGGCTCACCGTATCGGTCCAGAATCTCGCCTCTGGGCGCCTTGACAGGATACGCCTGCACCAGACGCTTTTCTGCCGTGGAACGGTATTGACTGCCTTGTACCACCTGCAGGTCAAATAAGCGTATGATGCAGGTAAGCACCAATACGCCTATGATTGCCAGTATCACAAGATATCTTCCGTTTGGATTCCGTCCGTTCATAACTTGTAACTCCTAAGAAATTTGTCTCAATCTCATCCATTTCATGGTTTTTGCTATCACAAAAGAGAGCAAAAACGCCACCGGCAGTTGATACAACGCCTCAATCAGACCAATGCGAAAGACCGCCGTAACAAAGGAGATATCTCCCCATACCGTCATCCGCACCAGATAATAAACCACTGCACACAAAAGGGTTCCCGCACCTGCCGTTGCACAAATTGCCAACCGCTTGCCTCCGCTGAAAAAACGGGTGCCCAGAATCCCTGCCATAACCCCCAGATACAGATACAAAAGGGCATCAACCCCCATCAGCCTGCCAATCAAAAGGTCATAGACAAGTCCAAACAACGCACCGGCGATACCGCCCTCCAAAGGGCCCCGATAATAGCCTGCAATCACCACAAAGCACAGAAACAGATTGGGGTGAATACCAAACAGGGTCAGTTCACAAATCAAGGTGGGTTGCAATAAGGTCAAAAGCACCAGCCACAACCCATACCACAGGATTTTCATTCTCTCAACTCCTGTCCATGAGAAGATTCCTGCTGTTCAGGTTTGGCAGTCGCCTTGGGGGTCGGTTTCGGTGTCGCCTTGGGGGTCGGTCTGGGGGTGGATACGGGGGTTTCCTCCGCATCCTCGTCCTCATCTTCCATCTCAGGGTCCACATCCGGCATGCTGATAACCTCCACCGAATGCAAAAGCACAAACACCTGACGGAGTTTGCTCAGTTCCGCCATAGGCTGAACCACCGCACATTTGGACATATTGGTATTGTCCTCGGAAATTTCCAGAACGGTTCCAATCAGCAATCCTCTGGGGTAAACCCCTCCCATACCGGAGGTTTCGATATAGTCGCCCTCTTCCAGTTCCGCATCCCGGGAAAGATAGCCAAGCCGGCATTTTCCGGCAAACCGCAGAGAGGAATCCCCTTCAACGACGCCTACTTCACGGGTGCGGTTCACAATGGCACCCACACCGCATTCCGGATTGAGAATGGTCACAACCTCCGCCCAATCATTGCCCACACGGCTGATTTTGCCAATAAGTTCTCTGCCGGCACCCAGGACCGGCTGACCCTCACAGATGCCTTGGTCACTGCCTCGATTGATTATCAGAGTGGCAAACCAGTTGGAGGGGTCTTTTCCGGTGACCTCTGCCGCCAGAAGTTCCAGTTCCGGATGGGTTTTCTTTAAGTCCAGCATGGTACGGAGTTCCTGATTCTCCAGTTCCATTCCTCTGCTGTCCTTGAGCCGCCGATCCAGTTGGATATTTTCCAACCGCAACGCCTCGTTCTCCTCCCGCAGTGCCTTAACCGCGCCAAAATAGGTAAACAGGTTGGAAACCCAGTTTCCCCCGTCACGGATGGCGCCCTGCATCGGCGAGGTCAGTCCCAATGTCGCCTCTTCCGCAAGAGAGGCACCCTCTCCGGCTGCAATGGCGGCAAAAACGCCGATGACAATGGCAAGTATCAGGGTTGCCCCAATCAACAGGACAAGCCCCTTGTGTTCCTCAAAAAAATATTTCATAGTTCCTTACAGGAATCGGCTTTTCCGATTCATCTCCAATAAAAAGTCCAGAGACATACCTGCCCCTTTTGCCGTACATTCCATGGGTTCTTCGGCAATATACACCGGAATCTCGGTCCGGACATTGATTAACCGTCCCAACCCCCGGAGCATCGCACCGCCTCCGGCAAGGACAATACCGCTTTCCATGATGTCCGACGCCAATTCCGGCGGCGTGTTCTCCAATGCCATCTTGATGGCATCCACAATGGCTTCTCCATGTTCCCGCATGGCTTCCCGCACCTCGGCGGTGCTGAAAGATTCCACTCTGGGAAGTGCCGTTGCCATATCCCGTCCGTTGATTTCAGCCGTTTCCCGCGCCCGATGCATATACACCGAACCGATGTCGCATTTCACCTGCTCGGCGGTACTGTCCCCGATGGACATATTGTATTTTTTCTTTGCCAGTTGCACAATGTCGTTGTCGAAGGTCTCTCCGGCAACCCGTACCGACTGGGAAACCACCACGCCCCCCAGAGATACCACCGCAACCTCGGTCAGTCCCGCTCCCACATTCACAATCATGCTGCCGTGGGGTTGGCTGATGTCAATACCGCATCCGATTGCCGCCGCCAGAGGTTCCTCAATCAGGTATACCTCTCTGGCACCTGCGGTCTGCGCCGCCTCAATCATGGCACGGCGTTCCACCTCGGTAATACTGCAAGGCACACAAATCACCACACGCACCCGTGTAAAAGAACTTGGCACGGTCTTTTTGATGACATATTTCAAAAGTTCCACCGTTCCGCCAAAACTGGTGATAACACCATTGCGGATGGGACGGAGTGCCTGCATGCCGTCCGGCGTTTTGCCCATCATGTCGCTGGCATCGTTGCCGATTGCCTGCACCTGACCGGTTTTTCTGCTGCGAATCACCATAGACGGTTCATTGAGCACAATGCCCCGCTTTTTTTCATATACCAGAGTATTGGCAGTACCCGGGTCTATTCCCAAATCAATCGGCATACTTCTCTCCTCCTAATCGGATATCAAATTCTTCCTCAAGCATTCGTCCCAGATGGCAAAGGGGCAGTCCCACCACGTTAAAGTAGTCGCCGTCAATCCCCTCTACAAACAGAGCACCCAACTCCTGAATCCCGTAGGCACCTGCTTTGTCCATAGGCTCGCCGGATGCAATGTATCGGCGGATTTCCTCACGGGATATGGCACGGAACCGGACTTTGGTCACCTCAAACTCGGTGACACTTTTTCCGCTTCCGGTATCCAGTACCGAAATTCCGGTATACACCTGATGGGTACAGCCGGAAAGACGGGACAGCATGGAAAACGCCTCTTTTTCATCTTTGGGTTTTCCCAGAATCTCCCCGTCCAGAACCACCACCGTATCGGCAGCAAGAATCAGGGCATCTCCTGTCACCCGTTTTGCAATATGCTCGGCTTTTTCCGCCGCCAGACGCATCACTGCACGGGCAGGACTTTCCCCCGGAATCTGTTCTTCGGGGCTGTCATCCACCATCACCTTAAAATCATCCACCAACCGGCCCAGAAGTTCCTGACGTCTGGGCGACTTGGATGCTAAAATCCATTCTTTCATTTATCGCTCTCCTGTGGAGCCGAAACCGCCGGTTCCCCGCCGGGTTTCCTCCAGTTCTTCCACTTCGCAAAGTTCTGCCATTCCTACCGGAAGAAATACAATCTGTGCAATCCGGTCTCCCGGATTTACAGTATAATCGTGACCGGAAATGTTGTGGAGCACCACCTGAATTTCTCCGGTGTAATCGCTGTCAATCACCCCTACACAGTTTGCCATGGAAATCCCTTTTTTATAGGCAAGTCCGCTTCTGGGGAAGATAAATCCGCCATATCCCTCCGGTATCTGCATGGCAATGCCGGTGGGAATCATCACGCGTCCCCCCACCCGCAACTCCACAGGGTTATCCATTGCCGCACACAAATCCATACCGGCACTGCCCGCTGTGGCATACTCCGGCTTGATGGCTTTTCCATTCAGGTATTGAATCTTTACTTTCATGGTTACAAAACTCCTTTATAAAGATGCAGACGGGTAAACGCCCCCTCCGGCTTGGTGTCCCTCGTGGCAAAATACTGCTTGGCGATAGTTACGCATTCTTCCGGTGTCTCCACCGTAAACAGCAGGCGTCCCCGGGATACCCCGGTTCGTTTCACATCATCCAATTTATCCGCCAGATACAGCGGTACGCTGTTGAGCACCACGCTCCGGCAGGCGTTATCGTCCCGAATCACAGGGAACTTCGCCCCTTTTCTGTCGGTGAGATACCCCACCCCGTCACAGGGGCAGGCGTCCAGATTCTTCAAAATACAGTTTTCGGTAAGCATCAGGGGCAAATGTCCGTACACAATCAGTTCAGTCTCGGTGACCTTGGCACAATCCCGTATCTGGGAAAGGTTCATTTCTGCCGAAAAGCAAACCGAAGAAAGCCCCGCATCCCCGTATACATCAACCGCCATAGAGGATGCACAATTCAGCCGATGCCCCCCCATCAGAATCCAGTCCTGATGGCAAAGCATCCCGATATTTTCCGCACGCAAACGGGTGAATCCCAGTTTCCGCATTCTTTGAATCTTCTCTTTGGTTCCGTCTCCGTCTTTTTGAATCACCGGCGGCGAGAGCACCAACCGTTCCCTGTACGGGAGATAGAAATCCGGCTCTTCCTCAGCAAGGGAAAGGGGGATTTCCAGATAGGAAAAGGGCAGTTGGCAAAGGGCGAGGAACTGTTCCTTGGTTCGCACCGACGCCGATAGGCTGAAGGTTGATACCACCTCGGGTTTTTGGCTGATTTCCGGCTCTTTACAGGATTTTTTTTGGTTTTCCATCACCGCTTTTGTCAGGGCGGAAATCCCGTCCCGTCTGAGTCCGTTCAGCAAACTGACCGGAGCAAAAGGGGAACCCTCCACCGTAATATGCAAGGGAGAAAAGGTAAATGCCGTTCCCCCGGTTTTTTCCATTTGTGTCCGGACGGATTCTTTCGTTGCCGGATTCTTTTTTGCCTCTTCCAAAGGTTGTTCCGTGGTGCAGGTCACCGTCACGCCCAAGGCAGACAAGGTCATGGACGCAGGTTTTCCGGCACAGAGGTTAACAGAGCACTCCGCCTCGGTGGTCCGTACCCTTTCCGGCAGGGTTTCGGATTCCTGCTTGGCATAAGGGTTGTCCGGCTTGTCAAAAGCAAACATAGCCTTGCCTTTTTGTCCGGTATAATATCCGTCGGTCAAACCGCCCCGGAAGAACACACGGTTCATCCGTGCCTCTTCTGCCGGTGTGGGTGTCCGGCGTCCGTCCATGCAATCACGGTAGGTTTCCACCACCGTTCTGACATAATCGGGGCCTTTCATCCGCCCCTCAATCTTCAAAGATGCAACGCCCATGGCATCCAGACTTTCCAGATGCCGGATGAGGGACATATCTTTCAGGCTCAAATAAAAGCCTTCCCCGTTTTTGGGATGGGAATACCCCAAACGGCAAGGCTGGGCACACTTGCCCCGATTTCCGCTTCTGCCCCCCAGAACACTGCTCATCAGGCATTGTCCGGAATAACTCATACACATTGCCCCGTGAACAAAGACTTCCAGTTCCGCTTTGCAGTTTTGGGCAATGTAGGCAATCTCCTTTTGAGAAAGCTCACGGCTGAGCACCACCCGGCTGACGCCCATCTTCTCCAGTTGGCGGACGCCGT
The DNA here is from genome assembly GCA_017546205.1 of Clostridia bacterium. Taxonomy (GTDB): domain Bacteria; phylum Bacillota; class Clostridia; order Monoglobales; family Monoglobaceae; genus Ructibacterium. Next base: position 101,557 of record JAFYXJ010000006.1, read on the forward strand.
CCAGATTATGCACCGTCATCTGGGTACTGCCGTGAACCGGCATGTCGGGACAAATCTCCCGAATGTACCGAAGCACCCCCAAATCCTGCACAATCAGTCCGTCCACGCCGGCGTCTGCGGCAGTACGGATGCAGGTTTTCAGGGCATCGTACTCTTTGTCAAGAACCATGGTGTTGACCGTGAGATAGGATTTCACGCCCCTGAGGGCACAGTATTGGGCCGCCTCGGCAATCTCCTCGGGAGAGAAATTGCCGGCATAACTCCGCGCGCCGAACTCCTTGCCGGCAAAGTATACTGCATCGGCGCCGGCGTTGACCGCGGTTTTCAGACATTCCATGGTGCCGGCAGGCGCCAGCAATTCTGTCTTCACGACTTATCTGGGTCTGCGCAGGGCGGAAAGTTCCGTCTCACGCTTGGCAAGTTCTATCTGTAATTTGTGCATATCTTCTTTCAGTTTTTCCACTTCCAGTTTCTTGACGGCAAGTTCCTCCTCCGCAGAACGGGATTCCTCGGTATACCGTCCCAATTGCTGACGGAGTCCGTCCATATCCGCCTCTGCTTTGAGCAGGTCGTCCGCAATGTTGATGGCAGCCAGAACTGCGGTCATTGCCGTACTCAGATGCTTGTTTCCCTCTTGCAGTTGCGCCATGCGTTTGTTGACCAGAAGTGCAACTCTCTGCACATATTCCTCCGGTTCGTTGGTAACCAGAACATATTCTGCATTGTTGATTTTGACTTCTACCCTCTTATTCTCCATGACTTTCTTCCTTTCAACCAAGCATATTCTTTGCTTTTAAGATTCCTGCTACGGTTTTTGCATCATTGATTTTATTTTCCATAACCATAGTGACCGCATCTTCAAAGGGCATCCGCACCACATCCAGATACTCATCCTCGTCGGGGTGGCATTCCCCTTGGGAAAGTCCGGTTGCAAGATAGATATGGGTCACCTCATCGGTAAAGCCGGGGGAGGGATAAATGTATCCCAGATACACAAACTCCTCTGCCCGATATCCGGTCTCCTCGGCAAGTTCCCGAATCCCGCACAACCGATGGTCTTCCCCTTTGTCCAGTTTCCCTGCGGGAATCTCATAAATGGCATCTTCCAGCGGTTTTCTGAACTGGCGGACCAGAATCACCGAGCCGTCTTCGTCCACAGCCACGACCCCTACACCGCCGGGATGCAGAACCAGTTCCCGCTCCGCCTGTTTGCCATCGGGCAGGGTAACCTTGTCCACTTTTAATGTGACAATCTTCCCCTGATAAATTTCCTGAGAAGAAACGGTTTTTTCTTCATAAATCATGGTGTGAACTCCTTTCCTGTCAGTCTGTGAAGAGGTCTTTAAAAAAGCCATCTTCACAGAATGATAGAAAAGGGGCGATGGGGTTTAAAGCACCGCCCCTTTGACTTGCTTATCCCGCTTTTTGCGGTCTGCGCATTTTTTACATCCCACGGGATAGGAAAAAAGGATGCAGAATCCATAAACTGAGCCCGCAGGGGCTACCCGACGCTGTGCGAATGCACTGCGAGTGGCGAAGTTTGTGGATAGCAAAAAGAGTATACTTGAAAAACGCATCCGGCGTTTTTCTACTTACCCAAAGCACCCGTCCCGTCAATCGGTACAGGCTATCTTTTAGGATATCGTCCCGCTCTTTTTGCGGTCTGCGCATTTTTTACATCCCGCAGCTTATACGATTCCTTGTGCCATCATTGCATTTGCAACTTTCTTGAATCCTGCAATGTTTGCACCTGCTACCAAGTCATAGCCAAGTCCGCATTCTTCAGCCGCTTCCACAGAAACTTTGTGGATATTCTTCATGATACCCTTGAGTTTCTCGTCAACTTCTTCAGCAGCCCAAGCGTATCTCATGGAGTTCTGTGCCATTTCCAGAGCGGAAACTGCAACACCGCCGGCGTTAACTGCCTTGGACGGTCCAACAATCAGACCCTTGCTTCTCAAGAGAACCATAGCCTCGTTGGTGGTGGGCATGTTTGCAACTTCGATATAATACTTGGTGCCGTTTGCCAGAATCTGCTCAGCCTCTTTGATGCCGATTTCGTTCTGGGTTGCGCAAGGCATACAGATGTCAACTTTTACGCCCCAAGGTTTCTGACCTGCGAAGAACTCACAGCCAAACTTATCAGCGTAATCCTGTGCGCGGTCACGGCCGGATGCACGCATTTCCAGCAGATAATTGAACTTCTCCTGAGTGGTAACGCCATCCGGATCATAAACATAACCGTCAGGACCGGAAATGGTAACAACCTTTGCACCCAGTTCAGCCATCTTCATACATACACCCCATGCAACGTTACCAAAGCCGGAGATTGCAACGGTCTTACCCTTTAAGGTATCGCCCACATGCTCCATAACCTCGTTTGCATAGTAGGTTGCACCGAAACCGGTAGCCTCCGGACGGATCAAAGAACCGCCGTATTCCAGACCTTTACCGGTGAGAACGCCGTTCTCCCAGCAACCTTTGATTCTCTTGTACTGACCGTACAGATAGCCAATCTCTCTTCCGCCAACGCCGATATCCCCTGCAGGAACGTCAACATCGGGGCCGATGTGTCTGTAAAGTTCGGTCATGAACGCCTGACAGAATCTCATGATTTCGCCGTCGCTCTTACCTCTGGGGTCAAAGTCAGAACCACCTTTACCGCCGCCGATAGGAAGACCGGTCAGACTGTTTTTGAAGGTCTGCTCAAAGCCCAAAAACTTAATGATACCTGCGTATACAGAGGGATGGAAACGCAGACCGCCCTTGTAGGGGCCCAATGCGCTGTTAAACTGTACACGGAAACCTCTGTTTACCTGTACAGCACCCTTGTCGTCAACCCAAGAAATACGGAAGGTAATCATTCTCTCAGGTTCTACGATTCTCTCAATCAGACCTGCTTTTTCATATTCCGGATGCTGTGCAACAACCGGCTCGATGGATTCAAATACTTCTTCCACCGTCTGCAAAAATTCAGGTTCGTTCTTATCTCTTGCCACTACCTGATCGTAGACACGCTTGAGATACTCGTTTGTAAATGCCATGTAAAACACTCCTTACATAATATATGTTATTTTTATTTTTTTAACAAATCATCAATGGCGACTGCAGCAGATTTTCCTGCGCCCATGGCAAGTATCACCGTCGCTGCCCCTGTCACGGCATCACCGCCGGCAAACACCCTCTCTTTGGAGGTCTGTCCGCTTTCATCTTTGACCAGAATACAACCCCGTTCATTGGTTGCAAGGTCAGGGGTGGTATCTTTGATTAAAGGATTGGGGCTTTGCCCGATGGCAATAATCACCACCTGTGCGTCCATGATAAACGCACTGTCGGCAACGGGGACGGGTTTCCGTCTGCCGGAACTGTCCGGCTCCCCAAGTTCCATCTTTTCACATTCCATACCCACGGTCCAGCCGTTTTCGTCTCCCAGAATCTTTAAGGGATTGGAAAGAACGCAAAGTTCAATCCCCTCTTCTTTGGCGTGATGGACTTCTTCCCGACGGGCGGGCATCTCCTCCTCACTCCGCCGGTAAACAATCCGCACATGCTCCGCCCCCAGCCGTTTTGCCGACCGTGCAGCGTCCATGGCAACATTGCCGCCGCCAACCACAATCACATCTTTCCCCATATAAATCGGGGTATCGTATTCGGGGAACCGATAGGCTTTCATCAAATTGATACGGGTCAGAAACTCATTGGCAGAGTAGACACCGTTGAGGTTTTCCCCCTCAATCCCCAAAAATCCGGGGAGTCCGGCGCCGGTGCCGATAAACACCGCCTCAAACCCGTGTTCGGTTAACAATTCATCCACCGAAAGCACCTTGCCGATTACCATGTTGCAAGCAACGGTCACCCCAAGTTCTTTCAGTTTCTCAATCTCTTGTTTCACAATCTCTTTGGGCAGACGGAATTCCGGAATCCCGTAAACCAGCACCCCGCCGGGGGTGTGGAACGCCTCAAAAACGGTTACATCGTATCCCAATTTTGCCAGATCTCCGGCGCAGGTCAATCCTGACGGTCCTGCCCCCACCACAGCAACTTTTTTGCCGTTAGGCTCCGGCTTTTTCGGTTTGTCTTTCCCGTTTGCCATGTACCAGTCTGCCACGAACCGTTCCAACCTGCCGATGGCAACCGGCTCACCTTTTTTTCCCCTGACACAGTATTTTTCACACTGATTCTCCTGAGGGCAAACCCGTCCGCAAACCGCAGGCAGGGAGGAGGTCTCCTGAATCTTGTGGTAAGCATCCTCAAACCGCCCCTGGGCAACCAGTGCAATAAATTCAGGGATTTTTACCTGTACGGGACAGCCGTTCACACAAAGGGGATTCTTACAGTTGAGACACCGATTTGCCTCGGCTACCGCCATTTCTTCGGTGTAACCCAACGCAACTTCCTGAAAATTCCTGTTCCGGATTTCCGGTTTCTGTTCCGGCATGGGGACTTTGTTTGGTGACATATCAGCCATTTGCCATCCCCTCCATTCTGCAACGGTGCTCTTCTTTCCGGAACATACCGGACCGCCGGATTGCCTGATCAAAATCCACCAGATGCCCGTCAAAATCGGGGCCGTCCACACAAGCAAACTTGGTCTCTCCGCCAACGGTCACACGGCATCCGCCGCACATTCCGGTTCCGTCAATCATAATAGGATTCATACTCACGATGGTTTTGATGCCGTAAGGACGGGTCAGTTCCGACACCGCTTTCATCATGATAAGCGGGCCGATGGCAACCACCAAATCAAAGGTTTCTCCGGCATCCAGCAACTTCTTCAGGCAATCGGTAACAAATCCTTTCTCACCGCCGGTACCGTCATCGGTCATCAAAAACAGTCGGTCAGATACCGCCTCACACTCTTTTTGCAAAATCACCGCATCCTGATTCCGGAATCCCTGAATCATGGTAACTGCAGCGCCCATACTATGGAGTTTTTTGGCTTGGGGATAAGCAATGGCAGTGCCCAATCCGCCGCCGATAACCGCAACCTTTTTCACATCTTCAAAATGGGATGCTTTGCCCAACGGCCCTACAAAATCAAGAAGAAAATCCCCCTGATTCAACTGATTCAGCCGCTCTGTGGTATGCCCCACAATCTGGAAAATCACGGTCACGGTACCCTTGTCACGGTCAAAGTCCGCAATGGTAAAGGGCACACGCTCCCCCGCTTCATCAATCCGCAGAATGATAAATTGTCCGGGTTCTGCCTTTTTCGCTATGTACGGTGCCGCCACTTCTATCAAAGAAACAGAAGGATTCAGCACTTCTTTTCTAACAATTTGAAACACTGTCAACATCTCCAACAGATAATTGGGAACAATCCCCCAATATGAATATTCATATTATTATAGCACAAACCTGACACCGTTTCAATATTTTTTTGGGAAAATTTTTGCCTAAATACAGAAAAATCGTCTGTGCAGTCTCCCACACAGACGATAAAAAATTTTCTAACCCCGTACAACCACCGAAACACCGTCGGGAATTGCGGTGATGGTGGGTGTCTCTTTTCCTGAAAGTTTCTTGGCCTTTTGGATGGCTTCCTCCAGAGAATGTGCAGGAATCATATGCATTTTTTCAATGATTGTATCCTCCATCTCCGAAACATAGACCACCTTGGCACGCATCAGAATCCGAATCAAAATCTGGCTCATCCATTGATCCGGTGTTGTTTCGCCCCGTCCCCGTTTCAAAAACATATCCATCGTCTTGCGGATATCCGGCTCATCTGCCATCTGATGATAAAAATGGTCACCGCCGATGCCATCCGCCGAAGACGCCATCATGATAATCACGCCGCCCTCCTTAACCGTGGCCTCTGCAGCGGTCATGCCTTTGACCGCCTGATATACGTTCTGATCCAGCGGGTATCCGCCATTGGTGGAAATCACAATATCCGACAGCACCGCCTTTGCACCGCACTGGGCAGATAAAAATTCGGTTCCCTTTTGGTGGGCTTGTTCCACATCTCCCGCAACGGCATAAATCACCTCTTTTTCAGAGTTCAGCACCACATTAACAATGAATTGCAGATTCGCCGTCTTTGCCGCCCACAACATATCTTCATGGATGGGATTGTTTTCCAAAATACCGGTGCGGGCATTGCTGTGATGGATAAACTCCGCACAATGGTTGGCAAGCACCGTACTTCTGCCTGCAACCCCCGGCAGAACGCTCTTTCTTCCGCCGGAATATCCCGCAAAGAAATGGGGTTCAATAAACCCTTCCGCCACCAACAAGTCCGCCTCTACCGCAATGGTATTGATGTTGCACTCTCCCCCTGACGGCAAAGTGCCGATGTTTACCAGTTTTTCGGTCTCGTCGCAGTCGTGAATGTAAATATTCTCTTTTGCAACAATCTCTTCCCCGAATTTTGCCACCAGTTCCTCCTTGGTGGTACCTCTGTGGCATCCGGTTGCAATCAGAATGGTGATATCCGCATCGGGATTTCCTTTCCGGATTTCCTCCAACATCAGGGGCATCATAATTTTACTGGGAACCGGACGGGTATGGTCGCTTGCAATAATCACAACATTCTGTTTCCCTCTGGCAAGTTCCGACAATTTTGCCGAGCCGATGGGGTTCTCCAATGCAGTTTTCACCAAGGCAACTTCATCCGCCTCCGGCTGATATGCCTCAATCGAAGACAGCAACACTCCGGCAAGTTCCTTTTCATCAAACGCATAAGTCACTTTTTCTTTTCCGTAAGGAAATGTAAGTTCTCGTTTCATGGATTAACCATCCTTTCCATTTTGGGCGTTTACCCTTGATTTTTCCAACCATTTATGCTGATAATGCCAATACATATCAACACAAGTGCAAAGACAACATTTGTCAAAGAAACTGCACTTGCCTCCGTTAGAATCAGTTTGGAGAGTATGACCCCAAAAACCGGCGTCATAAAACTATAAACAGACACTTTGGATACCGGATTGTATTTCAGGAGCGTACCCCACAATGCGTAGGCAACCGCCGAAAGAAAGGAGAGGTATATCAAAACAACAACACCTTTCAGGCTGTCAAAGTACACCTGTCCTCCCAAGCCAAATCCCAGCGCCATCATCACAAGTCCGCCAAAGATAAACTGGTATCCGCTCAAAACCACCGGCGTTTCATACTTTGCATAAGTTTTCATAAGCACCGAAGAAAACGCCAGACAAATTGCCGAAAGAATGACAAACCCGTCTCCAAGCAGGTTAAAGTTGAGTTTCAATCCGTTCAGGTTCACCACGACCACGCCTGCAAACCCTACCACACAAGCAAACATCTTTTTCAGGTTCAGATTTTCCTGACGGAAGATCAGACTGGCAACCAGAATGGAAAAGAATGCACTGGAACCGGATAAAATGGTTCCTTTGACACCGCTGGTATTGGCAAGCCCCACATAGAAAAATATGTACTGCAAAATCGTCTGGAACAGACCGATTCTGCCGATGTATCGCAGATTCTTTGTTTGCGGATAAAGGAACTTCCGGTCAAGTATACTGCAAATCAGGACGGTTAAAACCCCCGCAAAGAAAAACCTGATTCCGGCAAAAAGTATAATGGACGGAGTGCCCTCCACCTTCAGGCATAGATATCCGGTTTTGATAAACGGCGTAGCACTGCCCCACAACGCTGTGCACAAAAGTGCAACCGCCATCACCATCCACGGATTGGCAAAAATAGATTTTTTCATTTGGAATTTCCACCTTTGTTCTTTGTAACAAGTTTGTATTCATCCGCAAACCTCGCAGGAATATCAGATTTCCCTGCCCGATATGTAAATATAATAAATCGGCAAACTAATATTTTAAATTTTATAGACTTGACACGAGTAAACTTTCTTATATCTCGTATTATTGAAGTCTATTTTTCATCTTCTGTAATACCCGCAATTAAATCTGTAACTATTTGATTTAATTCAGCAGCGTTTTTTGATGTGATTATCGGCTTTCCTGTATCTGTCTCAATTTCTTTTCGTGCATTACCGGCATACTTTCCACCTCTTTTTGCAATTTCACGATTTTCTTCAAAAGTTTGAGGATTATGTGCTTTTGATAATTCTGTGGTTGTTGCTTCGGCAAGTATATTCAGTACAAGTTCAAGAGTACTCATATTGTCTCTTAAATTTTCTTTGGTCAGACCTTTAAAATTTTTTTATTTTCTGGTTGTCATTCCCGACCATGCTTTTGTGATTTCATCTGTGAGTATTGCATACTCAACACCTTTTTGAACACCTCTTGCATCCCATTCGTCTGTTAATTCTTTTCTTACCTGAATCGCTTGCAATCTTTGGTTTATCCACTCTCTTGTGTAACCTTTTTTGAGATATGTTTCAAGTGCTCTTTCTATTGTAAGCTCAGGATCAATGGTTTCTTCAATTCTTTCTCTGCCAACTTGTGCCAACCACAATTTAAACGGCTCAGCTTTCGGTGATGGTATAGATTGAATAATTCGCAAAAGTTGTTCTGTATCTGCTACATCGGTTAAACGCATTTTACCATCAGTAGCTCTCATTTTCAACTGGTGACAATTTGTCACCGTTTCATTTCCTTCTTTTTTCAATCTCTGTTTTAACTTGTTCCAATATTTTCTTCCATCCACACTATCAGCAAGAACAGACACAACATCAACAACAGAAAAATACCATTCTTCTGTTTCTTCGTTCCACGCAGTTCTTATTTTTTTATCTTCAAATATTTGTAATTTATCATCCATATGTATAACCTCCGTCAAGAGTTTTTGTATTTCATATTATTAAATCCAAAACAAAAATTATTTTAGTCTATTTATCTCTTTTTGAAGTTTTTCCAAAAAGTCGCCTGCATGAGCACCATCCATTTGGGTATGATGAAACTGAAATGAAATAGGAAGATAAACTTTAAATAACTTTTTACGATATTTCCCCCATATTATAAACGGATTGTTAAAAATACCGCTATTCATTCCAACTGCACCATCAATTTCTGTATCAACAATAGCAGATGTTCCGATTACCATACTGTTATCTGATAAATCTCTGTCCTTGCAGTTTTCAGCTACCCAAGTTGTGTATTTAATATAATCAGCATTGAATTTTCCCAAATCATCAGTATAAAGAATATCACAAGAACTTACTTCGCCATCTTTATTTTTTACAATCGTATTAACCGCAATTGTATCATACTGCATAAGCTTGTCACCAACAGGAAGAATATAAAACTCTTTTACTGTTGCTGCTGCCTTACCAATGCAGAAATCTATAAGCATATTAAACTTTAGTTTTTTCTTCTTTGATAATTTGACAAGATTTGTAACATCTAATGTTTTGAAAAAAGTAACCATCGGATTTGGCGCTTTCATCCATAACTCAAATGCCATTTCTCTTGTCGTATCTTTTGGATTTATTTCTATAGCCATTACAAATTCCTCCATTAAATGTACATTTTCTGCATTGTTCGACATAATTCGACTCGTGTCAAGACCGGACTAAAAAATTATTTAATCCGTCTATTTTTTATTAAATATATCGTAGATGAAACAACAAAGCCTATTGTATGTAATAACCCATCTACCATTGCATTTACGCCAAGTTCATAATAAGTATCATCATAAATTACATTTAACTTCATTAAATTGAATAGCCATTTAAAATAATTTGTTGAGTTACCTAAATAAACAAACATAAAATAAATAGCTATAAAAGAAACAGTGGTAATCCAAAACTCTTTTTTGTCTAAACTCTTGAATATGCAATACACTACAATAGTAAATATAATTGGCAATGCAAGCGCAACAAAGTCAGAAATGCCTGGATTCGAATCATAAGTTTTAATTTGTAATAATATATCAATCTGCATATAAAAGTGAATTAACAAAGAAAATAAAATTGATTTTAATATTTTCACTACAATTCTCCTTTCGTCAAAATTCGACATCTCCATATAGTTCGTGTCAAGTCAGGATAAGAACAGTTCCGTCATGGTTACAGAACCATCACCAAGGTCCCAAGACCGATTAAGATACAGCCTATTAGCGACTTTGCTGTAAATTGTTCATGCAGAAACACAAACGCCAAAATCAAGGTAATAACAACGCTTAATTTGTCAATGGGAACTACTTTCGATACATTCCCCATTTGCAACGCCTTGTAATAACAAAGCCAGGAGGCACCGGTTGCCAAGCCCGATAATATTAAAAACGTCCAACTTTTTCTGCTGATATCAGAAAGTCCGCCCATAGTATTTGTGAGAAAAACCATTCCCCACGACATAAGCAAAACTATTGTTGTGCGTATCGCGGTTGCAAGATTTGAATTGACACCATCGATACCAACTTTCGCTAAGATAGAAGTAAGCGCCGCAAAGACGGCGGACAACAACGCAAATACAAACCACATAAAAATCGCCTCACATTCTTTTTTCTTTGGTACCCCACTAACATCCCTCCTATCCAATCGGGAGTCTGATTGATTGTTCCAATCCGTCAGGGAATTAATTCCATCATACCACACGTATTGACATAATTCAAGCAAAAGTGCGTTTGCAAAAGGACATACACAAAAGAAACCTGCCGCAGAACAACGGCAGGTTTCTTCATAAAACATTTTTAACGGGTTACATCCCCGGTAGGTTAGAACTTGCTTCTTTCCTGATAGTGGGTATGCAGCAACTCATGTGCCTTATGGCTTCCCGGTTCGCCAAGGAACTCTTCATAGAGTTTCTTGATGTCGGGGTTCTCATGGCTCTTGCGGATTGCAGCATTGGAATCCTCCGTGTAGAGTGCCTTTGCTCTTTCCTTCTTCAGATCAATGCCCATCTGTACCTTTGCAGGAACAATCGGCTGTCCGCCGCCGGTTACACAACCGCCGGGACATGCCATAATCTCGATGAAGTGATAATCAGCCTCACCGTTTCTGATAGACTCCAAGAGTTTGCGAGCATTGCCCAGACCGTGAGCGATTGCAACCTTAACATTCAGGTCTCCAACAGGAATCTCAGCGGTCTTGATGCCCTCGGTACCACGAACCTGAGTGAACTCAATGTTCGCAAGTTCCTTACCGGTTACCTGTTCTGCAACAGTTCTGAGCGCTGCTTCCATAACACCGCCGGTAGCACCAAAGATAACACCTGCACCACTTGCTTCCTCAAAGGGATTGTCAAACTTCTCATCGGGAAGTTCAGCAAACTTGATACCTGCTTCTTTGATCATCCGTGCCAATTCACGGGTAGAAATAACGATATCAACATCTCTGTTGCCGTTTACTTCCATCTCGTCTCTGCCACTCTCAAATTTCTTAGCAACACAAGGCATAACGGAAACAACCACGATATTTTTGGGGTCAACGCCGTTCTTTTCAGCCCAGTAAGATTTGAGGATTGCACCAAACATCTGGTGGGGAGACTTACAGCTGGACAGATTGTCCAAGAAATCGGGGAAGTTGTGCTCACAGAACTTAATCCAGCCGGGGCTGCAAGAAGTAATGAGAGGCAGTTTCCCGCCGTTCTTGATTCTGGACAGCAATTCGTTGCCCTCTTCAATAATGGTAAGGTCTGCACCGGTATCGGTGTCAAAAGTCTTATCAAAGCCAAGTCTCTTCAGAGCCGCAGCCATCTTTCCGGTTACCGGAGTGCCGATGGGCATACCGAACTCTTCACCCAGAGCCGCACGAACAGCCGGAGCGGTCTGTACGATAACGGTCTTTTCGGGGTTGCCGATTGCTTCCCAAACCTCGTCAGTTGCGTCTTTTTCTCTCAAAGCACCAACCGGACAAGCAACGATACACTGACCGCAGTTCACACAGGGAACCTCGCCCAGAGATTTGTTAAAGGGAGATGCAATGGTGGTCTTGAAACCACGCTCGGTTGCATCGATAACAGCAACGGTCTGAATCGTTTTACATGCGCTGACACAACGACGGCAAAGCACGCACTTGTTGTTGTCACGAACGATAGAGGGAGACAATGCATCCAATTCATGCTCCAGTCTCTCGCCCTCGTAATGAATCTCATCAATACCCAACTCTTCTGCCAGAGTCTGCAGTTCACAGTTGCGGTTTCTCGCACATGTGAGACATTTGCGGTCATGGTTGGAGAGCAACAGTTCCAGAGTAACTTTACGGCTGCGACGAACTTTGGGGGTGTTGGTGAACACCTCAATACCCTCAGCAACAGGGTATACGCAGGCAGCCTGCAGGTTTCTTGCGCCTTTTACTTCAACCACACACATACGGCAGGAGCCGGTTTTGCTTACGTCTTTCAGGTAGCACAGAGTAGGAATATCGATGCCTGCCTCACGGGCTGCCTCAAGGACGGTATAATCTTTAGGAACAGTAAGTTCCTGTCCGTTGATTTTCAGAGTAACTTTTTCCATCTTAATCTGCCCCCTTCCTTAACCTTTTACGATTGCGCCAAACTTACAAGTTTCAACACAAGCGCCACACTTGATACACTTGTCGGTATCAATAACAAACGGGTTCTTGATTTCACCGGTAATTGCGCCAACGGGACATTTTCTCGCACAAGCGCTACATCCCTTACATTTGTCTGCAATAATGCTGTAACTGAGCAGGTCTTTACATACGCCTGCCGGACATTTCTTGTCAACAACATGGGCAACATACTCATCACGGAAGTAGTGGAGTGTGGACAGAACCGGGTTGGGTGCTGTCTGACCCAGACCGCAGAGAGAACCTTCCTTAATCATGTGGCTCAATTCTTCCAGACGATCCAAATCTTCTAAAGTTCCCTGACCCTTGGTAATCTTGTCCAGAATCTCATAGAGACGCTTGGTACCGATACGGCAGGGAGTACACTTACCACAAGACTCATCTACAGTGAATTCCAGGAAGAACTTGGCAATATCCACCATACAGTTGTCTTCGTCCATAACGATCAAACCACCGGAACCCATCATGGAACCGATTGCCATCAAGGAATCGTAATCAATGGGAGTATCAATCAAGTGTGCAGGGATACAACCGCCGGAAGGTCCGCCTGTTTGGGCTGCCTTGAACTTCTTGCCGTTGGGGATACCGCCGCCCACTTCTTCAATAATTTCACGGAGGGTTGTTCCCATGGGAACCTCAACCAGACCGGTGTTGTTAATCTTACCGCCCAGAGCGAATACCTTGGTACCCTTGCTCTTTTCGGTACCGATACCCTTGAACCAGTCAGCACCGTTCAGGATAATCTGGCAGATGTTTGCGTAGGTCTCAACGTTGTTGAGCAGAGTGGGTTTCTCCCACAGACCCTTAACAGCCGGGAACGGCGGACGGGGACGGGGCTCACCACGCATACCTTCGATGGAGTTCATCAATGCAGTTTCCTCACCGCAGACAAACGCACCTGCACCCAGACGCAACTCCAGATTGAAGTTGAAGCCGCTGTCAAAAATATTTTCACCCAACAGACCGTATTCCTTTGCCTGATCGATTGCAATCTGCAAACGCTGTACAGCAATAGGATACTCTGCACGGATGTAGATATAACCCTGATCAGCACCAACGGCATAAGCAGCGATTGCCATAGCCTCGATAACGCTGTGGGGGTCACCTTCCAGAATACTTCTGTCCATGAACGCACCCGGGTCACCCTCGTCGGCGTTACATGCAACATACTTACCGTTTTCGCCGGAGGAAGCAGCAGTGAACTGCCATTTCATACCGGTGGGGAAGCCGCCGCCGCCACGGCCGCGGAGTCCGGATTCTTTGATCACATCAATAACTTCTTCCGGTTTCATTTCGGTAAGAACTTTACCCAATGCTTTGTAACCGTCGAATGCAATGTATTCATCAATTTTTTCCGGGTCGATAACACCACAGTTTCTCAATGCAACACGCATCTGTTTCTGATAGAACTGAACCTCATTCAGGCTCTTGATTTCATCAGAACCTTCCTGAACGGTCTCATTGTAAAGCAGGTGCTTTACGATACGACCTTTGAGCAGGTGTTCTTCCACGATTTCTTTTACGTCTTCAACCTTAACACGGCTGTAGAATGCGCCCTCAGGGTACACAATCATAATGGGACCCAAAGCACAAAGACCAAAACAACCGGTCTTTACAACCTTAATTTCTTTTTCCAGCCCGTTTGCTTTGAGCTGTGCTTCCATCTCTTTGATAATCTGTTCACAACCTGAAGAAGTACAACCTGTACCGCCGCAGACCAGAACATGACCTCTGGCAAACTCCATGTTTTTCAATCCTTTCTTTTCAGTATCAAGCGGTCTTACTCAGCCGCGCCAACGGTATATTCTGCAACCACGTTGCCGTTTACGATATGTTCAGCCACAACCCGTGCAGCCTTTTCCGGAGACATTTTTACATAAGTAACTTTCTCCTTGCCGGGAACCATAATCTCAACGATGGGTTCCAGACGGCACATACCAATACAACCGGTCTGGGTAATGGTTACATTCTCAAGGCCGCGCTTTGCAACCTCTTCCATAAATGCGTTCATAACAGGACGTGCGCCTGCAGCAATACCGCAGGTAGCCATACCTACAACGATGCGGACACTGTCCTCATCTTTACGCAGGGTAACCTGATCCAGAGTCTTCTTTCTGATTGCTTCCAAATCTGCCAATGATTTCATCTTAATCTAACTCCTTTCAACCGCTATTTTTGATATAGCGCAGTTTCATTTTCATTCAAATATTCCGAGAGCCAGAGCATGACCTCCGGTTGGGAAAAACTCACATCTCCCAAAATGTCCCGCATCTCCTGAGTATTCAGCGTATACTCCTGCTCATCCACCCGATGGGTATAGATAAACACAATATCCTCATAAGAGGTAAGAATCCCCAGCATGGTCCCTGCCATATCGCCCAACGGCTGTCGGTCAATATGACTAAGCCCGAACCGTGCCTCAATGACGGTACCCTCACCCTCTCTGGAAGAAAGACTGATGCCACCGCCGGTGAGTTCCGCCGCCGCTTTGAGAAGAGGGATGCCCAGTCCCACCCGACGGGTGGTGCGTCCGGTAACAAAAGGATTCATTACCGACTGGACCATTTCCTTCGGCATTCCCTTTCCGTTATCCTCAATCCGGAAAGAAAGAAGATCAGCATGGGAATCTTCCACCAAAGTCAGCGAAATCCGGTCTGCACCTGCTACAATGGAATTCTGCATAATATCCAGAATATGCAACGACAGTTCCTTCATGGTTTCACTCCGCTCTCCAACGGTTTTTATAAAGCCTGATACTTCTCAATGATGCCGGGGATGTCGTCTACTACCAGACGGCCGTAAACGTCCTCGTTTACAGTCAATACGGGAGCCAGACCACAAGCACCGATACAACGGGTTGCATCCAGAGAGAACTTGCCGTCGGGGGTACATTCACCCACCTCAATACCAAGAATCTCCTTAATCTTGTTCAAAAGATCGCCGCTGCCTTTTACATAACATGCGGTACCCATACACACACCAATCTGGTATTTACCCTTGGGATTGAGAGAGAACTGTGCATAGAATGTAACAATACCGTAGATTTCTGCCAAAGGAACATTCAGTCCCTCAGAAATCATTTCCTGCACCTCAATCGGCAGATACCCATAAATGCCCTGTGCCTCATGCAGAACAGGAATAACAGCACCTTTTTGACCTTTGTGCTCTGCAATTACTTGCTTGAGTTGTGCCTCCTGCTCCGGCGTTCCCTGAAAGGGAAGCGTGTTCTGTTTCATCTGTTACTACCTCCTAAAGCATATATTGGGGCGCATTGCGCCTAATTCTTTTCCAAATTATAACGGGGCGGTTTTCCCCAATCTTTTTGATTATATCACATATATTCAAAAAAAACCATAGAATTCAACAAAATTTTTTCGTCAGATTGTCCAAAAATTCACAAACTTTTTTGTCGTTTATCTCCACATAGTGAAAAGGCTCCGCAATATCCCCCAGATAGTGCGCGTCCGAGTCGGAAATAATGGTATAGTCTTTCCAGTCCTTTTCCCATGTTTCCAGATTCCGTCCGGTAATCTCCACCGCCGTCACTGGCAGATGCGGTGGCAGAAACCCCAGATTGGAAATCACGCTGTAGCTGGAACGGTCAATATGGGCAGGAACCGCCACGCCGCCCAAGGTTTGTGCCGTCTTGAACACTTCCTCAATGGTCAATCCGGTGGCAGTGGTCAGCAGGTATTCTTCTTCCCCCACAATCTCGTCCTCTGCATCCATATACCATTGATGCCCGAAGATTTCCGGCTTGTTTTTGACAGGGAGCCGATGCTCTTTCAAAATCTGCCACATCCCCTCACATGCCGCCAGGGTGGGAAAATAGCAAAGCACATGGACTTCCTCCGCCGTTTCCACCTCCATACCCGGCACCACCAACAGACGGTCTCCCGCAACCTCCATCACCGCGCGGAGATTGCCGCAGGAGTTATGGTCGGTGACCGCAATCACATCCAGCCCTTTCAAAAGCGCCATATTCACAATGTTATTGGGTGTCATATCCTCGTCACCGCAAGGGGATAAACAAGAATGGATATGCAGGTCATAGTAAAGTTTCATGACCGTTCCTCACAATCCCAGTTCCGCCAGACGTTTTGCCAGTTGGTAGGCAGACAACGGAGAGGAGAAAACGGGGATTTCTTCTTCATCGGCTTTTTCCGCTGCATTGGCATCCGGAGTCATAGCATCAGCAAGAATCACGCCGCCTGCCTCTTTCAGGGCAGACACCGCAATCACATTCAAATTGGTCTGGATGGTAATCCAAAGATTCCCCTCCTCCAGATTGGACATAGCAAGACTCATCAGGTCGCCGATATAGCAGCCGTTGACCTCTCTGTTCATGCCGTCTGCTCCGGCAATGGGTTTCAACTCCAAAGCGGAGGCAATTTCACTTAGTTTCATGGGAGACACCCTCTCTTTCTTATTCTTCCAAATCATCCGGTAAATCCAGATGCTTTTCTCTTGCAAGTTTCAGCAATGCCTGCAACCGCTCACGGGTTACAAAAATACAATCCGTTTCTTTGGCATAGCCCCTGACAATATCTTCCGCCAAAGCACGGCAACTGGGAGACCCGCAAGAGCCACAGTCCAGACCGGGCAGGCGCTCTGCAATTTCTTCCAGATCCAACGCCATCTGCATAGCAACGCCCAAATCCTCGCTGAGTTTCATGACCGGACGGTAAACCGGTGCACCGTCCCAACTTCTGGGCACCTCCGGCGGAATGGTTCCACCCAACTCCGGCATGGTTTCGCAAATTCGTGTAATCCGTGACCGTGCCACAAAGTTATTCTCCGCAGTCAAAGGTCCGCCCACACAGCCGCCGGGGCAGGCAAGCGCCTCCACATAGGCGATATCGGTCAATTTGTCGTCTTCCATATCTTCCAGTACCCGAATCACATTATCAATACCGTCTACCGAAATCCAGCGTTTGGCACCGGTTGCCGCTGCCTCGCCGCCGCTGGTTGCCCAAAGGGTTCCTACCCGTCCTGCGTCGGAAAGATGCTTCACCTCTTCAATACTGCCAATACGCTGTGCCAGACGCAGATACACGTCTTTCATGGCGATCACACCGCTGACATGGGATTTCTCTACCGTAACCCCATCTTTCACCGCCGTTGCCTTTGCCGCACAGGGGCTGATAAAGAATACTCCGATTTCCTCCGGTTTCAATCCGGTTTTCTCTACTGCTTCTTTTCTCGCCGCCTCTGCCGACAACTCCATGGGAGAGCGAAGGGGAACGATATGATGAATCAGGTTGGGAAACCGAACCGCAATCAGCCGGCTGACCGCAGGGCATGCGGAAGAAATGGCAGGTTGCATCAGTTCACCGCTGCCTAAAAGTTCTCTTGTTGCGGCGCTGATTTCCTGCGCTCCCTTTGCCACCTCGTATACATGGTCAAATCCCAGATAGAGCAAGGATGTGAGAATCAAATCACAATCCTCGCTTTTGGAAAACTGTCCCAGAAATGCCGGTGCCACCAACGCAATGGTATAGCGGAACTCGCTCAGGCGGTCAAACTTGTCGGTTACCGCCTTTTTGGCATGATAGGGACAAACACGAATGCACTCGCCGCAGTCAATACAGCGTTCTTTTAAGATTTTTGCTTTGCCATTCTGCACCCGGATTGCCTGCGTAGGACATTGTTTCAGGCAGGTGGTACACCCTTTGCAGGATTCTCTCTGCAGGGTGACCGAATGCCAGTATTTCTCCGGTTTCATGGTCACCGCCTCCTAACAAACTTCCATCCAAAGTTCAATGGTGGTACCCTCGCCCACCTTGGTATCAATGGTCATTTTGTCCGAATTTTTCTTAATATTGGGAAGTCCCATTCCGGCACCGAATCCCAATTCCCGCACTTCATGAGACGCCGTGGAAAAACCCTCCTCCATGGCCTTGTCAATGTCAGGAATACCCGGTCCCCGATCCGCAAAAATAATATGTATCGTCTCAGGGCTCACCTCAACGGTGATGGTACCGCCGTTTGCATGAATCACCATATTGATTTCCGCTTCATACATAGCGATAGCAACCTTGCGGATGGTCTCGGGCGGGAGTCCCAACTGTTTCAGCCGTTTTTTCACCTTGCTGGAGATCTCCCCCGCCAAGGTAAAATCGTCGCCGTCCACATCATAGCGGAACACCATGGAGTTACTCACCGTCTTCAACCGCCTTTCCGCCGTGCAAACCATTCTCATAAAGGAGTCCGCAGGCGGTAAACATGGGAAGTTCGGTGGTCATCAGCACCATCTCCATCCGTTCTGCCGCTGCAATCATCTCCTCATTGGGAACTTTGCCCCGCACAAAGACAATCGCCTCCATGTCCATCATTTCTGCTGTACGAACCACCTGCAGATTCTGCAGTCCGGTCAGCAACAGCCCCTGCTCTTTTACAAAAGCAAGGACATCGCTCATCAAATCGCTGCCGCACGCCTCCATGACCTGCATTTCTTCCAATCGGTCTCCTCCGGTATAAACCGTCGCATCCAGAATTTCTTGTACCTTTTTCAGTTCCATACTGTTCTCTCCTTGTATTTATTGCCTTTATTATATCACAAATTCTCTCCCTTGACAATCGGAAATATCACTTGTTTCCCGTTCCTATTTTTGGTATTTTTGACAAGTCTCGAGGTTTTCTATTTTCCCCTTGTAAATATTTCCGCCTTATGCTACAATAATATAAAGAAGTATTTTGTGAGGTGGCAATCATGCGAACAACTGTGAATATATTAGGTGTCCGGGTGGATAAAATTACAGCAGAAGATGCCGTAACAAGAGCAGAAGAACTGCTTCGCACCGACGGAGTTTCTGCCATTTACACCCCCAATCCGGAAATCGTTATGGCAGCATACAACAATCCGGAGTTTCTGGAAATACTGAATAAGGCAGACCTGTGTACCGCAGACGGCATCGGGGTTGTTTATGCATCCCGCATGTTGAAAGATCCGGTTCCGGAGCGGGTGGCAGGTTTTGACCTGACCTGTTCCCTCCTCTCCCGCATTGCCAAAACCGGAGAGGGTGTCTTTTTGTTCGGCGCCAAGCCGGGCGTGGCAGAGCGTGCCAAAGAAAACCTGGAAAAAACCTACCCCGGTCTGGTAGTGTCCGGCTTTCGCAACGGCTATTTCACACCGGAGGACGACGATTCTATTGTAGAACAAATCAATCAGTCCGGTGCCAAACTGTTGCTGGTCTGTCTGGGTGCTCCCAAGCAGGAACAATGGATTGATGCCCACCGCGACCGGCTGCATGTCAACCTTTGTATGGGCGTGGGCGGTTCTTTGGATGTTTTTGCCGGCGAGGCAAAACGTGCTCCTAAAATTTTTATTCAATGCAATCTGGAATGGCTGTACCGTCTTCTCAAGCAGCCCAAACGCATCGGACGGTATGCGGCACTTCCCAAATTTATTCTTACTGTAAAAAAGGAGGGATAACCCATGTATTATCTCTTTTTGGCAGATGGCTTTGAAGAAACCGAAGCAATTGCACCTCTGGATATTCTCCGCCGTGCTGAAATCCCCGTCAAAACCGTTGCTGTAGGCGAAAATCCCGTCTGCGGTGCTCACGGCATTTCCATTTGCGCCGACCTGACGCTGGATCAACTGGATCCGGCATCTTGTGAGGGTATGATTCTACCCGGCGGAATGCCCGGCACTCTGAATCTGCAAAAATGTCCGCAGGTTATCGCCCTGATGGAAATTCTCAACCAGAAAAATGGTCTGATTGCCGCCATCTGTGCCGCGCCCATGATTCCCGGTTCTATGGGACTTCTGGACGGAAAAAATGCGGTCTGCTTCCCCGGTTTTGAAGACCAGATGGAGCATGCCAATATTCTGGATGCCAATGTGGCGGCAGACGGCAACTTTATCACCGCCCGGGGCGCCGGAGCGGCAATGGAATTCGGTGCTGCAATCGTGGACTATTACTTTAACAAACCGGGCAAGGGAGACCGTCTCCTTTCCCAGATGCAATTTCATTATGAACGAAAAAACTGAACTCCGCCGTCATTTCCGCAACATCCGGGATGCCATATCCCCCGATAAAAGAAAAGCGGCAAGTGCTGTCATTTGTGAAAAGGCACTTGCTTTAACCAAGACACTTTCTGCCCGCTCGGTCTTTGTCTATTATTCCATGGGCAGTGAGGTGGAAACCCACGCCCTGACCGACGTCCTTTGCCGGCAGGGCATCTGCGTGTCGGTGCCTCGATGCAATACGGTGCTTCACACCATGGACGCTGTCCGGCTGACGGGAGAATGGGAAACCGATGCCTACGGCATCCTGACCCCCAGAGGCGGCGAAGTGATTTCGCCCTCTGCCCTTGACCTGATTCTGGTTCCCGCCCTCGCCTTTGACCAAGACGGGTATCGGCTGGGTTACGGCGGCGGATATTATGACCGGTATTTAAAACCTTTGACCACACCCACGGCAGGGCTTTGTTTTTCAGCATGCCTGACGGATGTTCTGCCCCGTGGAGTCTTTGACTGTTCGGTGGGCATTGTGCTGACCGAGGAAAGGTAACCTATGAATCCACAAGATTTCCGTACAAGCCCTGCCTATCGGGAGGGCAAACATAAACTTGCCAGCATCCGCTGGATGCTGTTTTTTGTGGTTGCCGTCCAGACGGTGGTAACCCTGGCGGTCACGGTGGTTTCCAGTTTTATGGAGACGCCGCCCCCCGTTTATCTGCAGATGTTGCTGATTGAACTTCTGGCATACTTACTGCCCTTATCCCTGTACGCCAAGGAAAACCGACTTTTGACCGTCCGTGAAGCACGAGAGCAGTTTGGGTTGAAAGGCTTCCGCAAATCCCTGATTCCCTGGGTGATTCTGGCAGGATGCGGATGTCAGTTCGTGATGGTGCTTTTGAACCTACCCCTGAATCTTCTGCTGGCAGAAAGCGACGGCTACATCCCCACCACCTTGTGGGAACTCTGCCTTGCCATTCCGGTTCTGGCATTGGTGCCCGCTGTCTTTGAGGAATTTTTGCTTCGGGGCATTGTCCACGGGATTATGGCAAATTACAACACCCGTGCGGCGTTGATTTTTACCACGGTGATGTTTGCCCTGCTCCACGGCAATCCGGCAGGAATCCCCGGCTATCTGTTTCTGGGTATGATTCTGGTTCTTCTTCTTCGGCGGACAGGCTCTCTGTATGCCTGCATGCTTTTTCATCTCAGTTGCAACATCACCGCTTTGCTGGTCTCCTATTTCAGCAGTTCCCTGATGACCTTTCCAATCCTGACCATTCAGTTGTTTATATTCGGCACTCTGGGAGCAATCGCAGGTTGGACGGTGATTACCTCCATGACCAAGCGTCCCCATCCCAGACTGTTTCTTGACACCTCGGAGTTTTTGGGACAGAGTTTTATCAATCTCCCCATCCTCCTTTGTCTTTTCAGCATTCTTTTGACTCTGATTTTCTAGAGAGGTTGTGTGTATCATGCAGCGTAAAAAACTTCTTATTCTTGCAGGTGCTGTCCTTGTGTTGGCTCTGCTTGTATCGGTGCTTGCCGATATGGCAGGTTGGGGAGCCAACCGCCCTCATGTGGTGGAAATTCCCAACGGCAGCGGCACCGCCTCCATTGCCAAGGTGTTAAAGCAGGATGGCATCATCCGCCATCCGCTTTTCTTCCGTCTTTACGCCAAGGGGATTGATTCCCCCGTCTGGCAGAAAGGAAAGCACACCGTTACCAACGCCATGAGTTACGGCGAACTCTGCGAAAAACTTCAGTCCCGTCCCGATGCGGACGAGGACACCTCCCGTCGGGTGGTGATTCCCGAGGGATATGAACTTCGGCAGATTCTGGATTTGTTGGTAGCAGAAGGTCTGGGCGACCGTGCCGTTTTTGAACATGAAGTGGCAAACGGGGTGTTTGACTATCCCTTTCTTGCGGATATCCCCAATCGGGAAGCCCGTCTGGAAGGATACCTTTACCCTGACACCTATCTGTTCACCCCCGAAGAGAGTGAACACCAGATTCTGAACAAAATGCTGGACGCATTTTCCAAAAAAGCCTATCCTTTGTATCTGGAGGCAAACAGCGACCGTTCTCTGGACGAAATTCTGATTCTTGCCTCGGTGATTGAACGGGAGGCGGCAAACGATGAAGAACGCCCCACCGTTGCCTCAGTATTCTGCAATCGGATTGCCATCGGGCAGAAACTGGAATCCTGTGCCACAGTACAGTATATCCTGAAAGAGCGGAAAGATGTGCTGTCTCTTGCTGATACCGCCATCGATTCCCCTTACAATACCTACAAATATCCCGGTCTGCCCATCGGCCCCATTGCCTCACCGGGAGAGGCATCCATTCGTGCGGCACTCTACCCTGCCGACACCGATTACCTGTATTTTGTGGCGGTTGCCGACGGAAGCCGGAATCTGTTCTCACGCACCTTTGAAGAACACAACCGCAAAACTGCTGAAATTCAAAACGGAGATTGAGTATGATTGACGATTCTATTAACTATGACTATATTATCCGCTATCTGCGGGATTTACTCCCCAAACGGGAGGGTTTGCCTTATGAACTGGAGCAGTTTGCCAAGGAATACGGCGTCCCCATTTCCCAGCCGGAGACCATGAAATTTCTGGAAGTCCTGATTTGTCTGGGACGGGTGAAAACCGTGTTGGAGGTTGGCTGTGCCATTGGCTATTCTGCCATCAACTTCTGTCTGGCAGGTGCCGAAAAAGTGGACACGGTGGAACTTTCCCCTGATGCTGCAAGAGTGGCACGGAAAAACTTTGAAACTGCCGGTCTTTCTCACCGGATTACCCTGTTTGAGGGGGATGCCAAGGAGATTCTTCCCACTTTAACGGGAGCATACGATATGATTTTTATGGATGCGGCAAAGGCACAGTATCAGGAGTTCTTTCCCCATTGTATGCGGCTTTTGAAAAAAGGCGGACTTCTGGTTTCTGACAATGTGCTCTATAAGGGCATGACCGCCACCGACGAACTGGTAGAGCGGCGGAAGATTACCATTGTCAAACGGCTGCGCGGGTATTTAACCATGCTCTCGGAGCATGAGGAACTGGAAACCTCGGTTCTTCCCTTAGGAGACGGGGTTGCCCTTAGTTACAAAAAAATTTAGGAGTTGAAACTATGTTCTATCGTTCGGGACGGTTGCGCGGACTTGGCCGTAACCTTGACCTGCCCCTGACCATTGCCACGGTACTGGCGGCATTGTTCGGGCTTTTGATGATTGCAAGTGCCGGAGGAACCCGGTATGTGGTGATTCAGTCTGCGGCATTTCTGGTAGGCGTGGGCGGTGTCGTCGCCCTGATGATTCTGGATTATCAGTATCTGTCCCAGATTGCACTGCATCTGTACCTTGTGGCAATCGGACTTTTGGTTCTGGTGCTGATTCCGGGACTGGGCGATGTGCAGAACGGTGCCCGCAGTTGGTTCGATTTGGGATTTTTTAACCTGCAACCGGCAGAACTTGCAAAGATTGTGTTTATCATCACCTTTTCCAAACATCTGGCAGAGACCGAACACCAACTCCATCGGTTTTCGGTGGTTTTGAAACTGCTTCTCCATCTGGGAAGTTTCTGTGTCCTGATTCTGTTGCAGCCGGACTTTGGAACCGCCATGGTCTTTGTTGCCATTGCGTTGGTGCTTCTGTTCTGTGCCGGCATTGGCTGGAAGTATATTCTGGGCGGTCTGGGATTGGGTGCTATTACCTTTCCTCTGGCATGGTTCTTCTTTTTGCAGGACTACCAAAAAAACCGTATCCTCACCCTGTTCCAACCGGAACTGGACCCCACCGGTGCCGGTTATCACGTGATGCAGTCCAAAATTGCAGTAGGCTCCGGCAGAATTTTCGG
The DNA here is from genome assembly GCA_017546205.1 of Clostridia bacterium. Classification (GTDB taxonomy): domain Bacteria; phylum Bacillota; class Clostridia; order Monoglobales; family Monoglobaceae; genus Ructibacterium. The sequence goes on from JAFYXJ010000006.1 coordinate 125,798, forward strand.
AACCGGACTGTTCAAAGGCTCCAGTCAGGTCAACAACCTGCTTCCGGAACGGCATACCGACTTTATTTTCTCCGCCGTCTGCGAGGAACTGGGTATGCTGGGGGGCGTACTGGTGATTTTGCTGTTGAGTTTTTTGATTATCCGTTGTATTTACATCGGCATCAATGCCAGAAACCGTCTGGGAACCTATATGTGCGTCGGCGTTGCCTCCATGTTCCTGTTTCAGGTGTTTGAGAATGTGGGCATGTGTCTGGGCATCTTCCCCGTTACGGGCATTACTTTGCCCTTCTTCAGTTACGGCGGTTCGTCCATGCTGACCTCCATGCTGGCGGTGGGTCTGGTCCTCAATATCCGCTGGCGTTCCCGTCCCATTCATTTTTAGACTCTGTCAAATAGAGAAAACGGCAAGGAAAACATTACGTTTTCCTTGCCGTTGTTTTTTTACCGTCTTTTTTATTCTTCCAATGCTCCAATGTCCGGTTTGGCGGTATTGGTAGGTGTTGTTCCATTGTTTGCACCATCGGGAGCCGGTGTGGTGCTGGGGTCAATCCCCTCACCTTCTGCGCCCTCTTCCTCTTCGGGCGGATGCTCAATACTGCAGTATCCCGGCAGATTTTTTTTGGAGTAATAATAGGATTCCGCCGGACAGGTTTCTCCTGCACGCTTTCCGGTTTCGGTACAATAACTGATTTGTACCACACCGGAGGGAACAGCAATGCTCCGCCGTCCCGGCAGACTCTTATGTGCATAGTTCATGACCGAACGGAATGCAGGCACACAGGGGTTGCTTCCGCCTGAAATCACTTGGGGAATATCATACCCATACCAGACTGCTGCCGCATAATAGGGGGTAAATCCTACAAACCATCTATCCTTGTTATCATCGGTAGTACCGGTCTTGCCCCCGGTAAAGTATCCGGAGACCCCTGCACCGCCGCCGGTTCCTGAGGTTACAACCTCATTGAGAAGCCGTGTCATAAGAAACGCAGTCTGGGCAGACATGGCTTCATGGCTCTCTCTTTGAGAGGCAATTACCAGATTTCCGTCCTTGTCCACCGCCTCGGTATACACATAGGGGCGATTGTAAATACCCTCGTTGGCAAAGGTGGCATAGGCTGCCGCCATTTCCAGAACGCTGACACCGTCAGTCAATCCGCCCAGTCCCAACTGGGAATATCCGATATCGCTGTAGATGGTGCCGTTGATGTCTCTGGCTTCCACCAGAGAGGTAATACCCATCTTATCCCGCAAAAATTCATAACTGTTCTGTGCGCCCAGTTTATCCAATACCTGAACTGCAATGGTATTGAGCGAACTCCGCACCGCCCAGCGGATATCCACCGGACCGCGGAAGTTGTTATCTGCATTCTTGGGTGACCAGTCACCGTAAGATTTCTTCACATCCTGATACACATCGCCGGGAGCAATGATACCCTTTTCGATGGCAGGCGCATAGACTGCAATAGGCTTGATGGAAGAACCGGGAGGCCGCAAACTCTGGGACGCACGGTTGAGGGTCAGACTTCCCTCTTTTTCACCGATTCCGCCCGCCATACCCTTGACCGCACCGGTGCTTACATCCAAAATAGCAACCGCCGACTGGGCACCTGCAAGGGGGAAGTTTTTGGGATTTTCAAAATACTTGTCAATGCCCTCCTGCACCACCGGATTGTAGGTGGTGTAAATCTTCATACCGCCGGAATAAATCATCTTTTTTGCCAGGGTCTCGGAATATCCGGCATCCTGCATATCTTTCAGCACATCCCGAATTACCTGATCCACAAAATAGGAGTGGGCTCCGGTTCCTTTGTTCTTTTCCCCGCTTGTGCCGGTAAACTTCAGTTCTTCTGTCACGGCAGTATCGTACTGCTCTTTGGTAATATACTCAAGTTCCAGCATCTTGCCCAGAACCATTTTTTGTCTTTCTTTGTTTTTATCCGGGTTCACCAAGGGATCATACAACGAAGGATACTGGGTAATGCCTGCGATGGACGCAGACTCTGCCAGAGACAAATCCTTCACATCTTTGTCAAAGTAAATCTTGGATGCGGTCTGCACCCCGTTACAACCCTGAGACAGATAAATACAGTTGAGATACAGTTCCAGAATCTGGTCTTTTTCCATCTGTTTCTCCAGATAGACCGCTCTGGCAATCTCCTGAATTTTTCTGGCAGCAACCTGCTCTCGCTCTCCGGTCATATTTTTAATCAACTGCTGGGTAATGGTACTTCCGCCCAGAGAAACTCCGCTTTTACCGGTGAGTTTTCTTCCCAACCAGGAAAGGGTTGCCTTACCGGTACGGCGCAGGTCAAACCCGTTATGTTTATAAAACCGTTCATCCTCAATGGAAACAAAGGCGTGCTGCAAATCCTTGGGAATATCGTCAATGGATACCCATTCCCGATTCTCCTCCGCATTCAGTTGCTGCAACTCCCGTTCCTCTCCGGTTTCGGGGTCGGTGTAGACCAGAATGGAATTCTGACGCAGGGTCAGCGCCTCAATATCCATCTCGCCCATACTTCCCCAAAATCCAAGCACCGCTCCGCCAAACAGAATTCCAAACAGGAACAGTCCGATGACCAGCGTGATTGAGAAAATGAACAGAAACTGTTTTCTGTATTCTTTCATATCCATTCCCCTTTTGTAGGTATACTATGTTACTAGTATACCACATTTTTTCGCATAAAAAGACCAAACACTGTTAATAATAGATTAAATTCCTGTTACAAATTTCAAGAAGGGTGGCTTTTATGGTAAAAAAAGTGCTTCGTTCCTTGCTTTTGGGCATTCTGGTCTTTGCGCTCTCCATTGCGTCCGGCTGTCTTGCCTTTGTGCTGACCTATCGATATCAGACCAAACAGATGCCCCCTCCGTCTTCCGTCAATGCCCAGCCCGTATCTCTGCCTGCCCTGCCGTCCTGTACCTATCTGGTACGGCTGGAGAACGGCGCCCTTTCGGTCTATGCCCGATTTCCTCACGGAGATGAATTTTTGTATGCGTTGGAGGTTCCTTTGGCAGATATTCCTCCTGAGGACCGTGTCAAACTGGAAAAAGGGATGATGCTTCCCACCAAAGAAGCATTAACTTCTCTGGAAGAGGATTATACTGGTTGACAACCCAGTATCTGTCTGTTATCATATAAGTAACCGTAAAGGCTAATGACATTATGAAGAAAGGAGTGGCCCGAATGAAAAAGTATATTTGTACCGTTTGCGGCTATGTGTATGACGAAGCAGTCGGCGAGCCGGAAAGCGGAATTGAAGAAGGCACTGTTTGGGAAGATGTACCGGAAGATTACATCTGCCCCCTCTGCGGCGTCGGCAAGGACCAGTTTGAGGAAGAATAAGTCTTTTGCACAATATCTTGTGTGTGTAACAAAATTTTAACACAATATCTATTGACAGATTGTCTTATTGGGTGTATAATACGAGTACATCATTTCTGATGAAGGAGGAATTCGTATGACAGTCAATGTAATAAACGGGACTTTATCTGCCAAAGAAATCGGCTTATACGCACAACATGTTCGCAAAAACAATCCGGGGATGGAGATTGATACCTTATCTCTCACCCTTTGCGATGACGGATATGTGGATGCAGAATATACCCTGCACCCGATTCCTATGGAGCGGATTCGCCGGATTACCGGATATCTGGTAGGTACGGTAGACCGTTTCAACAACGGCAAGCGTGCCGAGGAACGGGATCGGGTCAAGCACATGTCCTGTTGCAACTAAACATTTACGCAAAAAAGCAAGAAAGCATCGACAAAATCGATGCTTTCTTCCGTATATACCGTAATGGGGTGATAACATGAAAAGGAAACTATGGAATATTTTCTTGTATTTGATTTTTGCGTTGTTTTGGGGCGTAATCCTATTGACATTCATTTTTATGCGCATATTTATCATGAATCCCTTTCTTGATCGGTTTTGTGATGGTATTTTATTAAAGGTATTTGCCATTGTTTCTATGATAGGGTTACTGATACCCATACTATTACGGAAGAAAATGAGACATGCATGGATGCTGCCATTCTTTTTAATCATAGCAACCATCATGACAACGGCGGTCAATTACGGAATCCTGTATGGCACCTTGGATTATCTCTCGGTGTATACCCGGGAGAAATGGGATAAACACCCGTCGGTACGATATTGCATGCTTGATAGCCTGCATGAACAATATGAGTTTATCGGTATGACAGAACAGGAATTGAAAGAAACCTTAGGCGAACCTACCTACATTACAGAATATACCGGCGAAACCGAACATCAAGGACGCACAGCATATCAATATATGATCGGTGACGATTTCATAGATGGATATACCTATGACTATATTTTTGATAACGGGATTGTGATTGACACTTCTATTTCGCAACATTAAATATTTACATACCGTAATGGGTTGATAACATGAAAAGAGCAAGGAAACCAAAACGGTTTCCTTGCTCTTTATTTTTTCTTAAACCAGTCGCCGATTTTCTTGAAATATCCGCAAAATCCGTACCGATACATAGGTCGCTCCAAAAGATAGGTTACGGCAATGGAAATCAGCAAACTCACCGCCAACGTAAACAGCGAAAACCAAATCATCGGCTGGTGCGCGTGATTTGCCGCCTCCTCTGCAGTATACAGAATGGGCACCGGATGCCGCTTGAAATAAATATGTATGTTCTGATGCCACAGATAGAAGTTATAGGAAATGGTGGACAGGAACGCTGCCACACGGTTTCCCCAGATGCCCTTTTGCCAGAATCCGTAAGAGAAACAGGACGCAAACAAGAAAAGTGCAATGGGGAGATTCAAAAGAGGACGGTAGATAAACCGATGGACGGTTGCAGCATCCATATCGGGAATCTGTGCCCCGTTCATCCATTTCATATACTGATAAATCAGGTAAAGACAAACAACCGCAATCAATGTCATGGGAAGTTTCAACACATCTGCCCTGCTAAGCCGCTTCTGTGCCCATACCACAAAATACGCTGCAAGCATACCATAGGCAAACAAATCCAGATAGAAGAATACGATTCCCTGGGTTACCGTGCTCATAGGCAGATGGGTCACCGCCCAGAGTCTCAACAGAACAGACAGCACCCCGATACCAAGACAGGAAAGGACAGGGCGTTTTTTGAACAACCACGCAATGGCAGGAAAGAGCAGATAAAATTGCACCTCAATACACAAGGTCCATGAGGTAGACACCAAGCCCCCGTGGGTCATGGCATCTGCCGTGGAGGTAAAGGTCAGAGAAGACAGAAATTGCTTGAATCCGTTTTCAGCGGTGTATTCGTTCACATACCCCAAATCTTTTACCAGAAAAATCACCAGCAAAAGAAACAGGTAAGAAGGCAGAATTTTTCTGGCACGCTTTTTGTAAAAGGCAATCCAGTCTGTGGGTTTTCCATCCCCGAACATAGACCGGGCAAGAGGATAAAACAGACAGAATCCGCTGAGGACAAAGAATACATCAATGGCAATATATCCGCACCGCTGGAACAGGTCAAGATTGAGAATGGTCTGCCCATCCGCACCGCGGATAATCCAGAACACCCAAGACTGTTGCCATACATGAAACACCCAAATCAGAATCAGGGACAGGGCACGCACCCCGTCCAGAACCGGAAGATAACCGGGAATGGAATCTGCGCGCTTATTCATGGAATTTCCCTCCTTTCTCTCCGGCAGAACGATACATAAAAACCGCAATCACACCGAGAACAAGGATAGATAAAAATCCGTATAGCATAGGGGCAGGCACTTTCCCCAAGCCGTCCAGAATAAAAGAAAGGTTATAGTCCTTTGTGCCGGGTTTGGTGATACTGAATACAACGATAAAGTACAGTACAATAAACCCCCACAGGCCGTAGTTCTTCATCATAATCCTCCTGAAAAAGTTTTTCTGTATCATACCACAAAAACCGTTTCCTTGTCAACGAAGAAAAACCCGTCCCCTATGATACAGGAGACGGGCAGTTTGCCGTTTGTTATTTTACGATAACGATGGTTGCTTCAAACAATCCATTTTTCTCAACACCGGTGACAGAAACGGTAGAACCGATTTCCATTGCACCTGCTGTGGTTGCGTTACCGTTGCTCTTTAAGAACGCGGTCTTTGCATTGTAGTAAACGCTCTGCATATTGCCTTCGGAATCTTCAATGCTCAATACCTTGTAGTTGGTGTTAACGCCTGCAAGGGTACCGATAAACTCGCCGTTCTCGGTGGTTGATACGGTGGTTGCATTCAAAGTTCTTACGGTCTTGCCATCCAACGTTACATTGACGCTGATGTTCCGGCGCAGATCGTAGATGTCTGCATTCTCGCCTGCAACTTTAATCACAACATCGTTACGCAGGGTGTAGGTTTCCTGCTTGCTTCCGCTTTCGATTACAACATAAGGTTCTGCGGTAATGTGAATTTCACGGAGAATGCCGTTGAAGGATTCGGTGGTGCTGGTTGCAACCACACGGGTAACCTTACCATTGGTAATAGTCAGTTTTACGCTATCGCCCAGGGTCAGGGAACGGTATTCTGCGGACAGATTATTCCGTACAACCGTTGCACCGTCTTTGGAAACGGTGTATTCCTGGTTGCCGCTGCCCTCCTTGCTGATGGTGATGTGTACGCCGTTGGAATCATCAAAGGTCACATCCACCAAAGTTCCGTTAACCACAAAATTGCTCTCGGTAATTTCAATGGCAACAATCACGCCTTTATTCTCAATGGCACGAATGAAATCGCCTTTTCTCAAATCGCTGTAATTTGCTTTTGCACCGCCTACCGTGTAGGTACACTGGTCAGAAACCGGATAAACCTTGGTTTTCTTGCTATCCTCAGGGTCAGCAATGGTCAATTTCTTATCGGTGTTGCTGTTGTGCAGAATTGCAATTTTGCCGTAGAACTCGGTATTCTTGCTCTCGTCAATGCCCTCGGTGATAACATTCAGGCTCTGGATATGTCCGCCGATTTCTACGCCGCGGATTTCAGACCCTTCAATCAGGTCAGCCAGTTCAACCTGTACGCCGTTCTGATAAACCACAGTATCTTTGTTAATCTTCCGCTTGCTCTCGCTGCCGTTTCTGTCGATGGTAATCAGGTTGCTGTTAAGATTCATTTCCGCAATGGTTCCCACATAGGTCATCTTGTTCACCTTGGAAATCATGCGGTTGAGCAAGGTTGCCATCTGCGCACGGGTCAGAGAGGTGTTGGGAGAAAATACGGTGGCACTGCCGTCAGTAGATGCCATACCGTTCATGATGTTGTTGGCAGTTACATACTCTACATACGGTTTTGCGGTTGCAGGAATTTCTGCATCATCAGGATAAGTCGGATTGCCAACCGTAAACGCCTTTGCCTCGGAGTTTGCACCCAACAGTTTTGCCATCAGGATTGCAGCCTGCCAACGGGTCAACTCTCCGTTTGCATTACCGGAAGACGCATAGGTATTCAAGTCCGTTTCATCAACAATGCCGTTGTAAAGCAGATAGGTCAGTTCATTCAAATATGTGGTATTATACTTGCCTACGGTATCGCTGTAAACATCCAGCGCATCGGTAGCCACTTCTTCATAAGCGCTTTCCTCTGCACCTAAAATTCTTGCCATCAAAAGCAGAGCTTCAATTTTGGAAATGGAACGGTAGGGTTTGAAGGTACCGTCTTCATAACCTTTGATATAGCCGGAATCAGCCATAGCCTGAATGGAATCCTTTGCCCAGGATACGGTAGGATCTTCGTCTACATCCTTAAAGCCTGCGGCAAAGCCGACAACGGAAGTCAGCGCCACACTCAGGCACAGGGCACATGCAAGTAATCTGCGTTTTTTCATAAATGGTTCCTCCTATGTATAGGGTTTTTAGGGTGGTTTTCGACAAAAACCACATGATATTCTACCTAGTTATTTTTACTATACCATATATGCTTTTCAAATTCAAGTAAAATTATAAAAAATTTTTATCATTTTTTTACCATTCCTGCCAGAATGTTTTTCGTGTAATTTTTGTTCCTCCGCACAAAATAAATCCGTAAAAAAATAAATTTGCAAATCTCAATACAAGCAACAAAAAAAGGAGGAAACTACTATGTTAAAACGAAGTCTTTCCCTGCTTCTGGTGCTTTGTCTGTTCAGCGCAACGGCAGTTTTTGCCGACGCAACCGGCGCATCTATGGCAGGTCCTTCGCCCAGTTCCCGTACCGTTGACGGCACCAACGCCGACGGCACCATGGACCCCATGGGCGAAATCACAACCAATCTTTTAGAAAACAGTTCCAAATATAATGGTATGGCGTACGGACCGGTGGCAGAAATTCCTGCTCAGTCCCGTTACAGCACCCATCGGGTTGCATTGTCTCCTGACATTGCAGACACCCCCTATGCAGAGGCAGCAGAATTGCTGGGCGCATTGGGTATTATGGTAGGTGATGCAGGCACGGGGGCATTCCGTCCCAACGACCAGATCATCCGAAGCGAGATGGCAAAAGTTGCCGTCTATGCCGTTGGACTTGAGGACATTGCACAAAGTTCCACCGCACCCACAAAATTTCCCGATGTAGCATCCAACCACTGGGCAACCGGCGCTATCAATGTAGCAAGCCAGCAAGGTATGATTCACGGTGACGACATCGGCACCTTCCGTCCCGACCATCCGGTTCTTCTGCAAGAGGCGATTACCATTATGGTTCGTGCCATGGGCTATGAACCGGCGGCAGAAGACAAAGGCGGATATCCGGCAGGTTATCTGCAGATTGCATCCAACAACCAGTTGCTCAGAGGCTTGTCCGGTTCTGCAACCCAGGCTGCAACCCGTGGCGATGTGGCACAGCTGGTATTCAACGCTTTGACCGTCAACCTGATGGAGCAGACCGGATTTGGTACCAACACCAGTTATGAGGTGGTAGACAAAACCCTGCTCTATGACAAATTAAATGTAGAAAAAGCCTATGGCCAGATTACCGGAACTTACGAGACCGCTCTGGACGGAGGTTCCACCACCGATCGGGAACGGATTACCATTGCCGGCAAACAATATCTGGAAGGCAACACCGTGGCAAGTCAGTTGCTTGGCTACAATGTACTGTACTATGCCCGCATCGACAAGACCACCGACGAGCGCACCTTAATCCTCGCCCGTCCTCAGGAAAACAAAAACAAGACCATTCAGGTTAACGCAGATGAAATCGTTTCCGTTACCGGAGCTGTGGATGAGGCAAAAAGTTTTGTGTACTGGCCCGACTCTTCCGAGTCCGGAACCAGAACCGCCACCATTCCTGCCAACGCTGTGTTTATCTATAACGGAAAATACAAGACCGGCGTAACCTCCGAGATGATCAAACCCACATCCGGCAATGTAACCTTACTGGATGCCGACACCAACAACATCTATGAAATCGTATTTGTGAACCAGTTGACCAATCTGGTCGTAGACACCGTTTCCACCGTAACCGGCAGAGTTACCGACAAATACCTGAACGGTTCTCTGGTCTTTGACGAAAAAGACGAGTCCACCATTTACACCTTATTGAAGAACGGCGAAAGCATCGACGTTGGCGATTTGAAAGAATGGAATATCATTTCTTACACCGTCAGCGAAGACCGCAAACTGATTAAGGGTTATGTATCCGACGCATACCTGAGCGGTATTGTTACCGAGGCAACCGACCGTGGCTACCGTATCGGTTCCAGCGAGACCCTCCACAAAAAAGCCGCCAACTACACCGCAGAAATTGCGCTTCGTGACAAGGGTAACTTCTATCTTGATATCGAGGGCAAAATTGCAGCAGTAGATCCCACCGCCTCCATTGAGGGCACACAGGCAACCGGAAAGAACTACGCATATCTTGCAGGGGCCGCCATGAACACCGGCTTTGACACCACCGCACAGTTCAAGTTGTTCACCATGAAAGGCGAAACCACAGTTCTCAACAGTACCGCAAAAATGCGTCTCAACCAGACCTACAGCATGCAGCCCTCTGATGTGGTAACTGCAATTCAGGCAAATGTAGGACAGATTGTTGTGTACGAACTCAACTCTCAAGGTGCTGTTTCCGCCATAGAAACCGCAGCAGACAAGACCGCAACCGGCGCACCCAACATTGGCGAATTCACCATGAACCTGAATCGGGAAGACATGGTATACAAGACCGCATCCGGAAAACTGGGTCCCGTAGGTATCACCGATACCACCATCATCTTTGACATTCCGTCCGATGCAGGAGATGATACCACCAAGTTCTCTATCCGAAACAAATCCACCCTTTCCAACGATACCGCCTATGACGCGGTGGTTTACGACCTGCAGGAAAACTATGCAGCAAATGTGGTGGTTATCACCAGTTCCACTGGTATTACCGCACCGGAATCTCCCATGTTGGTTGTAGACTATATCAGTGCAACCCAGAATGCTGAGTACGAGGATACCGATCGTGTTTACGGTTGGCAGAACGGAAAAGAAATCAACCTACTGGCAGCAGACAAATCGGTTCTGCGTAAGGGCGGTGGAAGTGATGCTTTAGAACAGGGCGATATCTTCCAGTACCGCACCAATACCGCAGGCGAAATCGACGGCATTACTCTGCTCTTTGATATCAACACCAAAAACACCGAGTCCGTATACGAGGTCACCGAAGACCTGACCTGCATCTACGGCAGAGTCACCAAGAAATTCAGCGGAAGCATCAACATGACCGTAAACGGTGCCGTTTACAACTTTGCAACCGGCGATGCAACGGTATATTTGTATGATTCTACCCGTAACAAGCCCACCATTCAGGTAGTATCCGCTGCCGACATCGAAATTTTTGAGGAAGGAAATGAAGCACGCCTGTTCTTAAAGATTTACGAAGATGTTGTCCAGGAAATGGTGATTATAAAATAGCCAACAAACCAGACGCTGAGAAACGAAGTGTATATTTTGTGAAATCGTTTTCGTCGCTGTACAAAGGTACTGCAGAGAACGATTTCGCAAAAAGCAAGCAACCGCAAGGTGAACTCGATGTTCACCTTGCGGTTCTTGGCTCACGCCATGCGGATTATAAACAACTATCTATCCAATCATGACTTTGTATTCTTTTTCGCTTGCGGTAGACCGAGTTTGTCAGTGTCTGCTTATAACCATTTGGTTAACATTTTCAGATACATGGTGCCGATACCGATTCTCTCAACACCGGTTTCCGCAAAAATCGGTGTTTTCTGAACCTGCGTACCGTCAATGGAAAATACCGCCTCACCAACCGGTTCACCCTCTTTGATGGGTGCCCTCAAAAAGTCGGGCAAAGTACAGGTCACCGTCAGTTTATCTTTGTTCCCCTTTTTGACAATACAGTTTTCCTGCTCCAGCCGAAGAGGAATGGCAGATTCCTTTCCTCCCCGTACCTCAATGGTTGTGACGGTGTCCTCCGGTGCCTCTGCCACCTCATAATTGGCAAATCCGTAATCCAGCAACGCCGTGGCACTGCCAAAGCGGTCTGCCGTGCTGGGTGCGCCCAACACCACCGCAATCAACTGAACACCGTCCCGCAGAGCCGTTGCAGACAAACAATATTTGGCAAGAGAGGTAGAACCTGTTTTCATGCCATTGGCACCTTTGTAAAACCGAATCAGCCGATTGGTATTGGAAAGTCCGAAACTTCCGTCCCGCAAGGTATCCATCCAGATGGTGGTATAATCAAAAATTGCGGGATGGGACAGCAGTTCCTTGGTAATCACCGCAATATCCCTTGCGCAACTGTAATGGTCTTCCGTTTCGTCCAGACCGTTACAGTTAATAAAATGGGTGTTATTGCAACCCAGTTCCTGTGCTCTGCGATTCATCAGTTCCACAAATGTTTCATGGGTGCCGGCAATATGTTCTGCCATAGCAACCGCCGCATCGTTTCCTGATGCAACCGCAATGGCCTTGAGCATATCGGACACCGACATACATTCCCCTACCTCCAGAAAAACCTGAGAACCGCCCATGGATGCGGCGTGCTCACTGACCGTCACCGTATCCTCCCAACGGATTTTTCCGCTGTCAATGGCTTCCATAATCAAAAGCATTGTCATGGTTTTGGTAACGCTGGCTATCTGCAGTTTCTTATCCGGCTCCCATTCGTACAGCACGTCGCCGGTGGATGCCTCCATCAAAATTCCGCTTTCTCCTTTCACCAACTGGGTGGAAACCTTGGTATCCACCTCCAAAGACGGTTCTGCAAAAGCGGTAACCGTTCCGCACAGAATCAACAAACAACATACCAATTTCCGAACCATAGCCATCCCTCCACGGTATATCTGTATGCCAAATCTTTCAAATTATGATTCCTGCTTGCAATTTTGGCAAAATATGATATACTCTTACTAGAGAATTGTCGAAAAAGGAGGGACAACATGGATTCAGCCTCTATGACACTATTGCGAAAAGTAACCTATCCTCCCCTGGGCGACCGTCCGGTGGAGATTCTGGAAAGCCGTCTGTATCAGGATGACCAGACCATGCAGATTTCTCTTTCCCTTACCATGGAAAACCGAAGCGACCTCGCCTTATCCTCCGTTTATCTGGACTTGTGCGGATTTGATGAAGAAGTACAACTGGTTTTCACCAAAGACCGTGTGCCCTACGCCAATCTTTCGGTTCTGCCGGGGGGAACCTTCGGGGAAGATAGTTTGCTTCCGTTGGCATCCATGCGGGTCCGGAGTATAACTGCAACCCTGCACCACGCCGTCTTTGCTGACGGCAGTATCTGGAGTTCCAAAGAGACGGCTCCGGTCAAAGAATACACCGAAATTTCAGATGAACCCTTCCCCCGAAGAAGAAAACGGAAAAAACTCCGCCGCGCCATCGGCTGGGGTATCGCCGCCCTGATTCTTTGCGGAAGCGTTGGATATCTTGGATTCCGGCAGGTCAAAGTTTCTGAAAAACAGACCATGGCAGAAGACCTGTTCCGCACCGGGCAGTACGTGGACGCCCTGAACCTGTATCAGGAATTGGAAAAGGGTCTTCCCTATGTAACGCCCAAAAAGGATTACCGCTACAAACAGGCACTCTGCCACATCCGTGCCGGAGCATGGAGCGATGCGGTCTCCCTGTTACAAAGCCAGAACGACCATGCCCCCTCTCTGCGGTTGCTCCGTCAGGTGAATATCTTGCTTTCCGGCATTGTTTCTGCCGGAGAAAATCACTCGGTGGGACTTTGCAGCAACGGCAGAGCCTATGCATCCGGTGACAACAGCTTCGGTCAATGCGAAATTGGATTATGGAAAGATCTGGCATCCCTTTCTGCCGGCAGTAACCATACCTTAGGTCTTACCCAAACCGGCACTGTCCTTTACGCCGGAGAAGCGGACCGCCCTTGCGGGCAGGTGGAGGGTTGGACAACTGCGGTTTCTGTCGCCGCAGGGGAAAACCATTCCGTTGCCGCACTCAGCAACGGCAGAGTTGTCACCGCAGGGGACAACAGCCTGGGACAATGTGACACCAAAAACTGGTCCGGCGTCATTGCGGTTGCGGCAGGAAAAAACCACACCGTTGCCCTTCGGGTTGACGGCACGCTGCTTGCTACCGGAGACAACGCTCTGGGCGGCTGTAATATAGAAGACTGGAAAGATGTGATTTCCATCTCGGCAGGCGATGGCTTTACCTTGGGCGTTACCAAGGACGGCACCTTGCTTTCCGCCGGTGCACCGGTTCCGGAAACGGAAGCTCTGCTATCTTCGGTTTATGCCGGATATCAGCACAGCATGGCACGGGAACTTTCGGGAAAACTGATTTCCGCCGGAGAGAACAACCAGCATCAGGGACAAGTCAGCCATTGGGAATCCATTCTGACCGCCGCCGGCGGACAGGAACACACCGTTGCCATCTGTCCTGACGGAACAGCAGTTGCCATCGGCAGAAACACCCACAGCCAATGTGAGGTTGCGGCATGGAACGGCATCGGCGTACCAAACGGAGCATTGGAACTTTGCTCCATTTCTTCGGAATATGAATAAAAATAAGCGAGGTATATCCTCGCTTATTTTTTATTTCTTGAATTGGTTGATGGCGGTAGCCAACTGGTCGTCCTGTTCCAGTTTCACAATGTCCAGATAATTTCTCAAATTGATCTGGGTGGTAATATCCATCTCTCCGTAAGGGAACAGATTGGCCTGAGACTGGAACGCATAGATAGCATACGTCAGTTCGCTGTCAAACACTTCATCAATTTCCCCTGCGTACATGCCGTAGGTAGTCAGAATTTCTTTGGCAATGCGAACCTCCTCACCGGTATCCCCCTCTTTGTAAACCCGTGTATACTGAAAATCCTTGTACTGGGTTTTGTCAATAGGGTTCAGACTGTTTTCCACCCCGATATCCGGTGCCAGACCCACCCCGTTGATGTTGTTGCCAAGGGGCGTCAGGTAAAATCCGGTGGTGTACTTAATCAATCCTCCGGTTGCCAGGGTATTGATACTCTGGATGGTGCCTTTTCCGTAGGTGTTTTCTCCCACGGTGGTGGCAAGTCCGTTTTCATGAAGCGCCGCCGCAAAAACCTCCGACGCTGACGCGCTGTATTGGTTCATCAGTATCACAGTTTTGTATTTGGGGGTCTTGGGGCCGTTTCCGGTATATTTTTTACTGAGGGCTTTAATCTTATAATCCGCTGTGGTGACCGGACTTCCCACCGGAACAAATTCCTGTGCCATCAGCACCGCCTGTTCCAGAATACCGCCGCCGTTGCTGCGCAAATCCAGAATCAGGTTTTTGATGCCTTTGCTATCCGCCTCTTTGAGTGCCTGAGAAAATTTCTCAGCGGTGTTGCTGACAAAACTGTGAATCCGGATATACAGAATCTTGGTTCCGTCCTCGTCCAGTTCCTCGGTGGTGATGCTGGTACCGACCACTCTGGCACGAATCATAGTAAACTGCATCAGCACGCCGTCACGCTCAATTTCCAGACAAATTTCGCTGCCCTCCTCGCCCCGTACGTGGCTGAGAATAATCTCGGACATGGCATTTCTCAGATTCACACCATTGGCGCTGACAATCACATCCCCCACCTGAAGCCCTGCCTTTTCCGCAGGGGTGTCGGGGATAATGCTGGCGATAACCGCCGCATCGGGATTGGAAAAGTCCAAGGTCACACCGATGCCGCTGACCTCACCGCTGACCGAGGTAATAAAACTTTCGCTTTCTTCTTTGGTGTAATACTCGGAATATGCATCAATGGATTCCAACATCCCTTTCAGCACCGTTTCATGAAGTTCAGGATTCTCGGCAATCACTTTTTCTACCGCCGCCCGATACAAACTCTTTTCGGAAATATCCTCATATCTTCCGTGAATCAGCAGGTGTTTCACCACCGCCTCCACGATATACTGTTCCTCTGATTTTCTCTCCCCTTCTGCTTGTACGGCACAAACGGGCAAAAGCAGAAGAATACAGAGCATTAAGGCAAGCCATCTTTGTTTTCTCATCTGCTATCCTCCTATCTGAAATGCAGGGCAACCACACGAATTCCCTCTGCTTTATTTCTGGTTATTATAACCCCTACACCGCAGTCTGCATACGCATTGAGTTCCTCCAAGGGGATATACTCACCGCTTCCCAATCGGGCAGAGCCGGAAATGGGAATCTCGGTATATTCCGCCTGCGACATGGTGCGTCTCCGCTCGGTATCGGCATAGCCCACGGACTTGACATTTTTCAGCACCACCATCTTTGCTTCTGCATCGCAGTAATACAAATCTGCCGTAAAATAATCCACCGCGGTAATCAACCGGTCCTCCTCGATGGCACACACGCCGGAGGTGGTGATGAGTCCTATCAGCAGACACAGGGCAATCAGTTTTTGTTTCATAGTTCACCTACATTTTTTCGGGTGCGGAAATCTTGAGCATAGTCAATACACCCTTAATTACGATTCTGGTTGCATCAATCAGTTTCAGTCTTGCATTCATCAAATCTTTGTCTTCCACCTTAACACGGCAAGCAGTATAGAAGGTATGGAAGGTTGCCGCAAGATCCATCACATATCGGGTCATCCGTGCCGGCTCCAGAGCCTTCGCCGCCGCTTCCACCTCGCCGGGCAGATCGCTGAGTTTCTTTAACAGTTCCAGTTCTGCCTCTTCTTTCAGGCAATCTGCATGAATCTCACAATAGGGCAGTACCGAAACGCCCTCCTCGCTGAGGAGTCTGAGAATACTGCAGATTCTTGCATGGGCATACTGAACATAGTACACCGGATTGTCGCTGCTTTGCTGGGTTGCAAGGTTCAGGTCAAAATCCAGATGACTGCCGGCAGAACGCATATTAAAGAAGAATCGTGCCGCATCCACCGAGATATCTTCCAGTAAATCGGACAGGGTAATGGCTTTTCCGGTACGCTTGGACATTCTTACCACTTCGCCGTCCCGCATCAGCCGTACCAACTGCATCAGAACCACATCCAGACAATCGCCGTCACCGCCCACAGCGTCAAGAGCCTTCTTCATCCGTGCCACGTGACCGTGATGGTCAGCGCCCCAGATGTTGATTGCCCAGTCGTATCCACGGGTTTTCAGTTTGTTCATGTGATAAGCAATATCTGCCGCAAAATAGGTGGGAATGCCGTTATTCCGTACCAGAACCTCGTCTTTTTCCAGACCCATTTTCTCACAGTTGAGCCAAACTGCTCCCTCTTTCTCATAGGTAAACCCATTGTTTTTCAAAGTTTCAATGGCATCTTTGACTGCGCCGGATTCGTGGAGGGTGCTCTCACGGAACCATACATCATATACAATCCGGTACCGTTCCAAATCCTCTTTGAGTGCGGTGATGTTCTTTTCCAGCGCATAATCCACCAACGCCTGTTTCCGTTCCTGCTCCGAAAGGTTCAGGTGCTTGTCGCCGTGAATGGCAATAAAGGCTTTGGCATGTTCTTTGATATCATCACCATGATATCCGTCTTCGGGGAACTCTACCGCATCTTCCCCTTTCAGTTGTTGCAGATATCTTGCGTTCAGGGAATTCCCAAACTTTTCAATCTGGTTACCCGCATCGTTGATATAGAACTCACGGGTTACCTCATAGCCGGCAAAATCCAGAACCGCCGCCAGACAGTCGCCCAACGCACCGCCTCTGGCATTGCCCATGTGCATCGGTCCGGTGGGATTGGCAGAGACAAACTCCACCATAACCTTTTTTCCTTTGCCCATATCAATTCTGCCGTAATTTTCTCCCTGGGTCTCAATCTGGAGCAGGGTTTCATACAGCCAGTTGGCAGTCAGATAAAAGTTGATAAAGCCGGCTCCCGCAACCTCAACTTTGGCAATATCTCCGCCCAACGCAATCCGTGCCTGAATGGCATCGGCAATGGCTCTGGGTGCCATGTGCAGTGCCTTTGCAAGCACCATGGCAATGTTGCAGGCAAAGTCCCCGTGCTGTTTATCTTTGGGAACCTCCAGCCGAATCATGGACGCAATGTCCAACGTCTCCTCAGGTACAGGGAGTACTCCCTCTGCCTGCGAAGATGCCAATGCCCCGACGATTGCCTCCGTAATGGTCTGTTTCATTCTCTCTTGTATGTTCATGCTTTTTCCTCCTAAAGGGTTCCTTTCTGCAGCGGTGTCACTTGAATCCGCAAAGAATTTTCAATAAAGTTCCGGTTGTCTGCATCCAGAATATAATCCATACGCAGATGCCCTGCACCCTGACAAAACGCAAACTCCACCCGTGATGTGGAGATTGCCGCCCCGATGGTGCCGTAGGGGGTAGGGTACATACACAGTTGCTTTTCCCCTTCCCGATAGCAAAGTTCCATGGAAAACCGACCTTTCCGTTTCACTTCCACATTCCCATCCCATATCTTGATGGTGGTGGTTGTGTCAGGAAACCCGGTCATCTCACTTTCCTGATAAATCAGATAATATTTGTCGTTGAGCATCCCCAGTTTTCCGGGGGTTTCCAGTTCAATGGGTTTCAGTTCCTCGCCGTCACAGCGCTGAATGGTTTTCACCCGAATTAACACATTATTGTCCATTGCTCAATAACCCTCAATTTCTATTTGTTTCACACAGCCCTCAATCTCCCGATTAAGAAACATCTGGGCAATATCGGTAAAGCCTTCCACTCTGTCGCTGACATAGTATCGTGCCGTGCCCTTTCGGTCCTCTGCCAGTAAATCCAACTCTTCCAGCCGGCGCTTGGCAACTGCTGCAGTCTCGGCTCCCGCATCAATCAGAGTAACGCTGTCTCCCATCACCTGACGGATGGTATCTTTCAGCAATGGATAATGGGTGCACCCCAGAATCAGGGTATCTACTCCTGCATTTTTTACAGGGAGAAGATATTCCTCCGCCGCAAGATAGGCAAGTTGCCCCTCGGTATGTCCGTTTTCCACCAAAGGCACAAACAAGGGACACGCTTTGCTGATCACCGAAAGATTAGCGTCCAGTTCCTTTAAGGTATCTTCATACTTTCCGCTGCGGACAGTACCTTGGGTACCAATCACCCCGATTTTTCCGTTTCGGGTGGCAGAAACCGCCGCCTGGCATGCAGGCTTTAACACCCCGCAAATCTCGGTGGTAAACTCCTGCTGAATCCATGGAAGCGCCGCACTGCTTGCGGTTCCGCAGGCAATGATAATGTATTTGATATCAAAACTTTCCAGAAACCGGATATCCTGACGGGTATACTTGACGATGGTTTCCGGACTTCGGCTGCCGTAAGGTACCCGTCCGGTGTCCCCAAAATAGATAATATCCTCATGGGGCAGAAGTTCCATCACTTTTTTCACGCAGGTCAGTCCCCCAAGTCCCGAATCAAAAATTCCTATGGGTCTGTTATCCATACTGCACCTCCGTTAATCGACTTCCATGGCAAGATCGAGCAGGCGGTCAACCAGTTCGCTGTATGGAAGTCCGCTCGCTCCCCAAAGTTTGGCATACATACTGATGGAAGTAAATCCCGGCAAGGTGTTGATTTCATTGAGATACATATCGCCGGTTTCTTTGTTCAAAAAGAAGTCCACGCGGGAAAGGCCTCTGCATTCGCACGCCTTGTAAGCTTTTACTGCAAAATTGCGAAGTTTTTCCGCATGCTCCGGCTTAACATCAGCCGGAATGGTCAGAATGGATGCCGCATTGTTATACTTGGCATCGTAATCATAAAACTCTGCCGCCGGAGCAATCTCTCCCAACACCTCGGCAGCCACGGGATTCAAATTTCCCATCACGCTGCACTCAACCTCGGTGCCGTACATCATTTCCTCAACCAGAATTTTGTAATCTTCCTTAAATGCAACCTGAATGCCCGCTTCCAGTTCTTCCCGGTTGTGGGCTTTGGTGATGCCTACCGAAGACCCCGCATTGGCAGGTTTTACAAAACAGGGATACCCCAATGTTTCCTCAATCTCCTGAATTTTTTCTTCGCCCCGTTTCAGTTCCACCCAGTTTGCCTGAGGGATACCCGCATAACGGAAGACGGTTTTTGCCATACACTTATCCATGCAGACCGCACTGCCGATAACTTTGGAGCCCACATAAGGAATCCCCGCAAGTTCCAGAAGCCCCTGCACCGTTCCGTCCTCTCCGTTTTTGCCGTGAAGCACCGGGAACACTACATCAATGGGATAGCGTTGGATTCCCGATTCGGTCAGTCGAAGAATCGCCTTTTCCTCTCTGTCAGGAGAAATCATGGCACGGTCCATGGTCCAGTTTTCTGCATCGTTCAAAAGAGAAAGGCCCTCTGCCTCCCCATCGTAAAAGTACCAACCGCCCTCTTTGCTGATTGCGATTTTGTAAACCTCATACCGTTGGGTATCGATATTGGAAAGCACCGACGCCGCCGATTTTAAGGAAACCTCGTGCTCACTGGATGCACCGCCGAACATGACACAAACTCTCAATTTTTCCATCTGCCATCTGCCTTTCTTCCCACCAAATCCCCATTCCTCTGTCCGTGGGAAAACAGAGGGGAAAATTGTCATAGTCATACATCTATACATTGTACCGCAAATCCCTGAAAAAATCAAGATGTATAGGATAGAAATTTACGGAAACACTCCTATTATATATACAGAAAGGTAAAAACATCCATGCATAAATTTCTTTTCCATTGTTTGCGCTCCTCATTCTGGCAAATGTACTGATTCCTGCCCGTCAAGTGGAACAAGAGGTGTTGCGTCTGCACGTTCTGGCAAACAGCAACACCCGACATGACCAACAACTGAAACATGCGGTGCGAAATGAGATTCTGAAGCAATGCGGATTTTTGTTTGAAACCTGTTCCGATGCAGAAGATGCCACACAGATTGCCCAAGAACACAGCGGATTTATTGGTTCGGTTGCCCGAAAAGAACTCATCAGGCAAGGCTGTCTGCATCCGGTTTCGGTACGGGTGGGTAAGACACGGTTCCCCACCAAACGCTACGGAACGGTCCGTCTTCCCCAAGGCAGATATACCGCATTGGAAATCCGCATCGGGCAAGGACAAGGACAAAACTGGTGGTGCGTCATGTATCCGCCCCTCTGCCTTACGGGCGAGGTGGTATCTGCCGACCATGCTACTATGGAACAGCTGAAAACCCATCTTTCCCCCTCGGCATACGCCATGATTACCGAAGAAACCCACATCACCCCTGTGTTTCGATTTAAGATTGCGGAAATTTTAGGAAAATGGTTGTAAAATCCAAACTTTCTGCACACACTATCAAAAAGGAGGAATGTATATGAATCATTGGCTTACCATGTTCAAAAAGAAACCCTTGCATCTCACCGCGCCCATGAACGGTGCAACCGTTCCTATGGAACAGATTTCCGATGAGGCATTTCAAAGCGGCGTGCTGGGCTACTGTGTTGCCATTCAGCCGGAAAACGGAAATGTATACGCGCCGGGTGACGGAAAGATTGAAAGCGTCTTTGCCACCCGCCATGCCATCAACCTGATTCTGGAAAACGGAGCAGAGGTATTAATTCACATGGGATTGGAGACTGTAAACCTGAAAGGGAAACATTTTTCGGTGTTCAAAAAAGACGGCGACAAGGTGAAACAAGGAGAATTGATTGCCCGCATGGACCTGGAGGAGATTGCCAAAGCGGGATATTCCACCCTGACACCGGTGGTACTGTGTAACAGCAAGGAATATGCGCAAGTGACACCTACCACCAAAGAAATCGTTTCCCACGGTGATGTTTTGATGGAATTAAAAAAATAGTGCCCTCAGGGCAATCTTTCATTCCGCTCTGCCTCCCTTGCCTAAAGGGAGGTGGCATGACGGGGGGAAGAACGGTGATTTTTCTAACCGGCTGTCAATGCAAAAAAGAGAGGAAGCATTATGCTTCCTCTCTTTTGTTATTTAAATAATCCTGTAATCAGGTCAATCAAGTTAAATTTCACAACCAATCCTGCAAACACAATGGAAACCATGGTCAGCAGTTTGATGAGAATGTTGACCGACGGACCGGAAGTATCTTTGAAGGGGTCGCCTACGGTATCGCCGACTACGGCTGCTTTGTGGTTCTCAGAACCTTTACCGCCAAAGTTTCCTGCTTCAATATACTTTTTAGCATTATCCCATGCACCGCCGGAGTTTGCCATCATGACTGCAACCACAAATCCGGAAACCAGCGCGCCGGCAAGCATACCAACCACGCCGTTGGGGCCCAGAATCAAACCAACCAGAATGGGAGCAATGATACCCAACGCTGCCGGAAGAATCATTTCGCCCAGAGAAGACTTGGTGCAAATATCCACACAGGTCTCATAATCAGCCTCTGCCTTGCCCTCCATCAAACCGGCAATCTCTTTGAACTGGCGGCGAACTTCAACCACAATCTTCTGTGCGGCTCTGCCCACAGCCTTCATGGTGTATGCGCTGAACAGGAAGGGGAGCATTGCACCTACAAACAAACCAATCAGTACCGCCGGCTGGGTCAGACGCAAATCCAGAGCGCCGCCCATAGCGGTAATCTCATCCGTATAGGAAACAATCAAAGCAAGCGCCGTCAATGCCGCAGAACCGATGGCAAAACCTTTACCGGTTGCCGCTGTGGTGTTACCCAGAGAATCCAGTGCGTCGGTTCTTTCTCTTACCTCTGCATCCAGACCGGACATTTCTGCAATACCGCCGGCATTGTCAGCCACAGGGCCGTATGCGTCGGTTGCAAGGGTGATACCCAAAGTGGAAAGCATACCCACAGCCGAGATACCTACACCGTAAAGTCCCATTGCAAAGCTTTCTGCACCGCCGGAAACAAAGTAACTGATTAAAACAGAAACCGCAACGATAATAACCGGAATTGCAGTAGAAAGCATGCCCAGCGCCAGACCGTCAATGATGATGGTAGCACTTCCCGTCTCGGAAGACTTGGAAAGGGCACGGGTAGGCTTGTAGGAGTCGGAGGTGTAATACTCAGTAAAGAACCCGATTAACACGCCGGCAACCAGACCGGAAATTACCGCCCAGAATACACCGGTATAGTCAGGGAGCAGAATATAAACCAGAGCACCTGCACCAATTGCCGAAAGGAAAGAACTGATATAAGTTCCCCGTCGGAGCGATGCCAACAAATTTTTCTGGCTTGCCCCCTCTTTGGTGCTGACAAAGAAGGTACCAATCACCGAAGAAACAATACCGATTGCCGCAATCAGCATGGGAACCAGAATGCCCGCAAAACCAAGACCTGCCGATGCTGCAAGAGCGCCTGCAGAAATAACAGAGCCGACATAAGATTCGTACAAATCGGCACCCATACCTGCCACGTCACCCACGTTATCGCCTACATTATCCGCAATAACTGCAGGGTTTCTGGGGTCATCTTCCGGGATACCCGCTTCTACCTTGCCCACCAGATCTGCACCAACATCTGCCGCTTTGGTAAAGATACCACCGCCCACACGGGCAAAAAGTGCCATGGAACTTGCACCCATACCGAAAGTCAGCATTGCACTCATAATCTCATTGGGATCCGAAAGCATACTGCGAAGAATCAAAAACCATACGCTGATATCCAGAAGTCCCAGACCTACCACCGTAAGCCCCATGACCGTACCGCTGGAAAATGCGATTTTCAGACCTTTGTTCAGTCCGTCCTTGGCACCGTTTGCGGTTCTGGAGTTGGCATAGGTGGCAATTTTCATGCCCGCAAAGCCGGAAAGACCGGAAAAAATACCGCCGCTTAAGAATGCAAAAGGCACAAACCATGTCAGCATTCCCTGCGATGCCATCACTGCCAGAATCACAACCATAACTGCAAAAAAGATGGCTACTGTCTTGTACTGCCGTTTCAGGTACGCCATGGCACCTTTTCGGATTTTTGCCGAGATGTCTGCCATCAAAGGACTCCCCTCAGGCTTTGCCTTGACCCAGAAAAACTTGTACGCTGCAAACACCAGACCGAGAATCGCTGCCGCCAATGCGTAATACGGAGCAACGTTGATAAATGTGTTCATGTAACACGCCTCTCTTCTTTATATATTATTTAATATTTTATCCAGTAAACCAAAACTGCGGCAATCTCCCGCAGAAAATTGGGATAAAAGGTAACGGTGGAGGATTCGGCTGAAACCGCCACCGGACTTTCAAACCCTACATATTCTGCCATGCTTCTTGCACGGTAAACATGAAAATCGTTGGTGGTAAACGCAATATAATAGGGGGCATCGCCTTCCCGTTCATCCAGCATCTGTTTGGAAAACAAAAAGTTTTCATAGGTGCTGGTGGATTGTTCTTCCAGCAAAATCCGGCGGGACGGAATCCCCTTTTCCTGCAATTTGCCGGAAATGACTTTTGCTTCGGAGGTTACTTCATCCTTTCCCTGTCCGCCGCTGGCAACCGCCATGCACTTTTCGTGTTCTTTCAAATATGTTACCGCCGCATCCAGTCGCTCTTCCAGACAGACACCGGGTTCTTCCCCCTCCAGTCTGCAGCCCAGAATCAGCAAATACTCCGGCGGTTTATCAAAGGCGGCAACATCCGAAGATGCGTTTCCTAAAATGACACCGCCAACATAAACTGCAAGCAGAATGCCTATAAAAACAAAAAAGGACAGCAGAAGCCTGAAACTTTTGTTTTTCATTTCAGTTCCGCCTCCTTTTCTTTTGTAGTTTTCCCACAGATTCGGGTTTTATTAAAAACTTTCCAAAGATAAAGCATGTTTTTTTAAAAATTGTTTACACTAACCTTGCAAGCACCATCTTATTGAAAAGAAAGGAGCAGAAAGCATGGATATTCTTGCATTGATTCTGGCTATTGTCGGTGCCCTCAACTGGGGAAGCATCGGTCTTTTCGGCTTTGACCTGGTTGCCGCTCTGTTCGGCGGTCAACTTTCCGTCATGTCACGGATTATCTTTACCGTTGTAGGTCTTGCAGGTCTCTGGTGTATCACATTTCTTTTCCGTGACCACATCCTTGGAAAAGGAAGAGACTGACACTACCTCATAAAAGGGAAGACGCACTGAGGAGCGTCTTTCTTTTTTTGTGTGTATTTTGATTATTTTATCACAAACTTTCTTGTTTGGCAAGAAAAATCTGGCAATGTATGGCAACTTTCTTCCTGTATACTGTTTTTGTAGCCGAAAAAAATAAACAAGGAGTGATTTTTATGTCATTATGGTTTGACCTGAAAGGGAAATCCTATTCAGGCACCCATCCGGCAACCTGGATGAAACGGTACATGGAATCTTTGGTAAGCAAACTGTTCACGGTGCTGGACGACGAAGCCGCCGCACGGCAGGCGGAAGATACTGCACTTTCTGCAAAACTGGCAAGCGAAGTTGCATCACGGCAGACAGAAGACACCGCCATCTCTGCTAATCTTGCAAATGAGATTGCAACGCGGCAAGCAGAGGATGTTTCTCTTTCTGCCAGATTGGCAGAAGAGACCGCAAACCGCGAGGACGCCGATGCCACCATCTCTGCTAGTCTTGCAACCGAGATTGCTTCGCGGCAAGCAGAGGATGTTTCCCTTTCTGCCAGATTGGCAGAAGAGACCGCAAACCGCGAGGACGCTGATGCCGCCATCTCTGCTAGTCTTGCAACCGAGATTGCTTCGCGGCAAGCGGAGGATGCCGTTCTGTCACAACGGCTGGATGCCATTCCCATCAAAAATTCCCAAGGGGAATACAGTGCTGCCGGTCAAGACGCAACTGCAACAGCAGCATACAGTTTTGCTCACGGGCAAGGCACCATTGCCAACCAACCCAATCAGGTTGTTCTGGGCAAATACAATCTGGAAGACCCTGATGGTGAATATGCCCTGATTGTAGGTTGCGGAAAATCCAAAACCCGCGACAACTGCCTCACCTTGGACTGGAGTGGAAACGCAGAATTTTCCGGTTCTGTGCTGGCAGACGGAAAGGTGCTGGCAACCCGTGAAGAGATGACCTATCAATTGGGTCTGGTCAGTCAGGCGTTGGATTCCATTCTTGCCATGCAAGAAGCCATGCTGGGAGGTAGTGCTGTATGACCAATATTGCTGAAAAACTGACTGCCGTTGCGGAAAATCAACAAAAACTTTTTGATGCAGGAAAAAAAGCAGAGTATGATGCATTCTGGGATGCTTATCAGCAAAACGGAGAGAGAAAAAGTTATACAAATGCCTTTGCAGGCACTGGATGGAATCAAAATACTTTTTTCCCCCGGCATTCTATTCAAGTTGTGGAAGGATACATGATTTTCCGGATGCACAATCAAGGCTACGTTTCTTACGACCTGGTAGAACATTTATCTCAACAAGGCATCACCTTGGACTTTTCCACTGCTACCAATATACAATACGCTTTTGCCTCTGCCAATCTTAGTCGCATCGGCGTTATCAACTGCAGTTCTCTCCAATCACTTGCCAACGCATTTTCTTCTTCTTATATAGTCACCATAGATAGGTTGATTTCTCACGAAGGTCTGCGGTTTGATTCTGCATTTCACCTTGCAGAAAAACTTAAAAACATTACTTTTGAAGGCGTTATCGATGTCAATCTGGACATGCATTGGTCACCTTTAACCAAAGCGTCCATTCAGAGTGTCTTTGCATGTTTGTCTCCGTCTATAACCGGACAAACCCTCTCTCTTTCCCAAGCGGCGGTAGATACCGCCTTTGAAACATCTGACGGGGCAAGAGACGGAGCATCTTCTCCTGCCTGGGAAACACTGATTGCCACCAAATCCAACTGGACCATTTCATTGATGTAGGAGGGATAGTATGAGAACTGTATTACATGCCACGGAAGGAAAGCTCCTTACCGACGGTACCATTTACGGAAAAGAAATTTTTCTTGCAGAGGGCACCGATCCGGCATCTTTTTATGAGATTTCTGAACAAGAATACCTTGAAAATGAGGAGGCGTCTGTGTGATGAATCCTGAAATTATTGTATCCCTGCTTTCTCTGGCAGGCACCTTTATCGGTTCCCTTGCCGGCATCTTAACCGCCAACAAACTGACCAACTACCGGATTTCCCAGTTGGAAAAACGGGTAAACAAGCATAACAACCTGATTGAACGTACCTACGGTCTGGAACAAAAGTATGCTGTTTTAGAAAACCGCCAGCGTGTCAGCGAACACCGGCTTTCTGATCTGGAACACGAAAGGGGGCACGAAGGATGAAAAAAGACACGTTACTCCGCACCATTCTTTTGCTGGTCTCTCTCAGCAACCAACTACTTGCCATCTTCGGAAAAGAAACCCTTCCTTTTACCGAAGCGGAGGTCTATCAGGCGTTTTCCGCCTGCCTGACGGTAATTTCCTCCCTGATTGCATGGTGGAAGAACAACAGTTTTACCGAAAATGCGATTTTGGCGGATGACTACCTGAAAGCTTTAAAGGAGAGACGCCATGGTTAAGGAATATCGCCAATTATCCTATAACGTCTCCCCACGGACATCCGCCATTGCTTATTTGGTCATCCACGACACAGGGAACACCGCAAAAGGTGCCGATGCTAAGGCTCACTTTACTTATTTTCAGGGAGGCAACCGCGGGAGCAGTGCGGATATCTTTGTGGACGATACCTCGGTTTGGTATGTCAACGACTACACCAAGTATTCCAGTTGGCATTGCGGAGACGGCAAAGGGAAATACGGCATTACCAATCAGAACAGCATTGGCATTGAACTTTGCATCAATCAAGACAGCGACTTTTCTAAAACTTTGGAAAACGCCGTTCAGGTCGTTAAAGAACTGATGAAAGAACTGCAGATTCCACCCCGGCGGGTGGTGCGTCACTATGACGCCAGCAGAAAATGCTGTCCCAAAAGTCTTTCTCAGAACAACTGGA
Organism: Clostridia bacterium; assembly: GCA_017546205.1. Classification (GTDB taxonomy): domain Bacteria; phylum Bacillota; class Clostridia; order Monoglobales; family Monoglobaceae; genus Ructibacterium. The sequence continues at coordinate 153,006 of JAFYXJ010000006.1, forward strand.
AAGGTTGGTATGATTTTTACGCAAAACTTTGTAAGGAGGATGTGACTATGGATAAACCTGTTTACAACCGCATAGACGACGTGCCCCCATGGGCAAAGGATGCCGTCTGCTGGGCGGTAGAAAAGGGATTGGTTCAGGGTGACGGAACCGGACTTTCTTTGACCGAAGACAAGCTTTGGACCTTGGTGGTTTTGTATCGACTGGTACAACTCCCTTTGAACTAACAATAAACGGCAAGGGAAGTCCCTTGCCGTTTACTTTTGGTAAAAAAAGATATTATACAACTTCCGTTTCTGTTCCATGGCGTATGCCACCGTACGGTAAGTCCCGCTCCGCTGTTGGGTCAGATAAAATACACAATGCCCACACCGGTCTACCATGAACCGATTCCTCCGCATCATGCATCCCTCGTCGTACTGCTCTGCCAATGTTTCAACCCAATCTGCACGGGAAAGAATCCCATGGTATCGTGCTCTGTCCTTTTCCTTCCAGCGTGTATCCTGCTCTTTGCAAGGAACCGCCACAATCAGCCGGATATGAGGATTCTTCTCTCTTGCCCGAAGCACCGCCTCCGCCGCAAGGGTATCAAACCCCAGCGCCCCACCGGTATAAAAATCCGTCACACCGCTCAAAATCAATTCATCCACAATCCGGTCAAGTCCCTCTGCCATCCAGACAGATTCCTCTTTGCCAATCCTTCGGTGTCCGGTAAAACAGCAGGATTTTTCATGCTCTGTCATCATCAATCACCAAAAAACGTATATCACATTCCAAAAAGGGTGTCAATTCTTCCCAATTTACTTTTTTCTGTTTTTGGGGTATACTAAAAACAACAAGGAGATGATGACACTTGAATATTTTTAAACAATTGACCGCACTTTCTCTGCTGAGTTTGGCAGGTGTGGCAATTTCTCATCTGATACCCTTTCCGTTTCCGGCAGGGGTAGTCTGTATGATTCTGCTGTTTCTTCTGTTTTGCACCGGAAAAGTAAAACTTTCCCACCTGCAAGAGACGACGGACTTTCTTTCCCGTTATATGGCAATTTTGTTTATTCCGGCAGGCGTTGGACTGATCCGGTATCTTGACCTGCTGAAGTCATCTTTTATCCCCATCTTACTGGTTTGCCTGATTTCCACCGTGATTACCTTTGCGGCAACGGCTTACACCGTACAGTTTGTGATTCTTCTGCAGGAAAAATATAGGAAAGGACGTGACAGCCGTGCGTGAATTTCTTCTATCCGTGACCGCATCGCCCCTGTTTGGGCTTTCTGCCACCCTGTTTGCTTACGGCATCGGTCTGAAACTCCACAAAAAAGCAGGGTCTCCTTTGGTAAACCCCTTGCTGATTGCAGACTTTCTTCTGATTGCACTGCTGCTGGTTTTGGGGATTCCTTATGAAAATTATATGATAGGCGGTGCTTTCTGGGAAATGCTGTTGGTGCCTGCCACCGCCATTCTGGCAACCAAAATTTACACCCAGCGTACCATCCTGAAGCGGTATTTGGTTCCCGTCCTGATAGGTTCTGCCGTAGGTGCTCTGGTTGCGGTTGTCTGCGTGTGGGGACTTTCCAAACTATTTGGTTTGGATGAAACTCTCACCGTTTCCTTGCTTCCCAAATCGGTCACCGCCGCCATTGCGCTCCCCTTAAGCGAGCAGATGGGCGGTATCAATTCCATCACCACCTTTGCACTGGTGATTGCCGGCGTTTCCGGTGCGGTGTTCGCCCCCTACTGGATTCGGTGGTTCCGGATTACCAATCCGGTAGCATCAGGCCTTGCTCTCGGTACCGCCAGCCACATTCTGGGCACCACAAAAGCCATCGAACTCGGTGAGGTGGAGGGTGCTCTCAGCAGTTGTGCCATCGGCATTGCCGGACTCTTCACCGTTTTCATCCTTACTTTTTTCTGATATCCTTTCCCGCAACACTTTGATTGCGGGATTTTTTATGCAAATTTCCCCTTTTGACACAAAATGTTCATATATTACATTTTTGTACCAAATTCCCTATTGCCTTGATTTTTGACGAAATTTGTGGTATACTGTCCTTGCAAATCTGCCCTAAAATTCGAGGTGATACCCATGCAGAAGCGCAAAACAGCAGTGGCGGCAATCCTACTTTTTGCCCTTCTGCTTCTCATTATACCCCAGCCGGCTCTGGCGCTGGAATTTGACGATGTCCCCATCACTGCCTCCTACTACAAAGCGGTGGACAAGTTAAGCAATATCGGCATCATTCAAGGACGTGGCGACGGTGCTTTTGCTCCTGTGGACATGACAACCCGAGGGGAATTCTGTACCTTCCTTGCCCGCGCCTACGGTTACAATGCCAATTATTATCAGCCGGTTGCTCTTCCTTTTCCCGATGTGGAAAAGAGCCATTGGGCAACCCCCTATATTGCATTCTGTTACGAAAACGGATACATCAACGGCTACGATGACGGCTACTTTTACCCCAACCAGTATGTAACCGACGAGCAGGCAATCAAGATGATTGTCTGTTCCAGCGGTGTGGGTGACGAGTCTTTGTCATCGGTGGGTCCCAACTGGTATTCCGGTTATTTGAATGTTGCAGAAAAGTATAATCTTCTTGCGAACACAAGGGTTCATGTGAGCAATTCGGCAAATCGCGCTTTTGTTGCTCAGGTGGTGTATAACGCCCTGTTGGCAGACGGTTCTTTGGATCCTACTCCAACACCGGCACCTACAGAAACCCCTAGACCTACGGCAAAACCTAAGCCGACAGCAACACCCAAGCCGACAGCAACGTCCACGCCCAAACCCACCAGAACGCCTCGCCCCACCCGCACACCGGCACCGGGCAAACTTGTGGTGGTTCTGGATCCGGGGCATAACTACGACACGACTGACACCGGTGCGGTGGGCAACGGTCTGAAAGAACAAGATATTACTTTTATGATTGCCAGCAAAACCAAGCCTCTCCTGGAAAAGAACGGGATTACTGTGGTAATGACACGGGAAAAACTCACCGACAATGTCTGTACCGAATCCGTGACCGAAAGTCTGAAAGAGCGCGCCGCCATTGCCAATGAGGTTGGTGCGGATTTATTCCTCTCCATCCATTGTAACGCCGGCGGAGGAAACGGAACCGAGACCTACTACTTCCCCGAATCCGAGGAAGGGGAAATTCTTGCGGAAATGATTCAGGAACAGGTGGTCAAGGCAGTAGGGCTTTCTGACCGGGGCATCAAATCCGCCAAATATGTGGTGCTGAATGAAACGCTTATGGTCTCCGCTTTGTTGGAAACCGGTTTTATTGACCATGTGGGCGATGCAGTTGCTTTGAGCAACCCTGCCAAACAGCAGTTGTTTGCACAAGGCATCGCCAAGGGTATCTGCGCCTATTTCGGCAAAACTTATAAGTAACTGTGTAGGACGCACCGCAATGGGTCGCGTCCTATCTCTGTATAGAAAGGAAGGTTTTTATGAAGCAGCATTTGATTCGTCCGGAGCTTCTGGCACCTGCCGGAAACTTAGACAAACTGAAAATGGCGTTCACCTATGGTGCAGACGCCGTCTATATCGGGGGAGAATCTTTTTCTCTTCGGGTTGCTGCAGACAATTTTACACTGGATGAAATCCGGGAGGGTGTGGAATTTGCCCATGCACGGGGAAAAAAGGTCTATCTGACTGCCAACATCATCCCCCACAACAAGGATCTGGAAGAATACAAAGAATATCTGCCCAAAGTCAAGGAAACCGGTATTGATGCGGTGATTCTTTCGGATCTGGGTATGTTTTCCATTACCCGTGAACTGGCACCGGAACTGGAAATCCACGTCAGCACCCAAGCAAACAACGTCAACTACGAAAGCGCCAATATGTGGCATCGGCTGGGTGCCAAGCGGGTGATTCTGGCACGAGAAATGTCCCTGAAAGAAATCGGGGAAATCCGCAGGCAGGTTTCTCCCCAACTGGAACTTGAAGCCTTTGTCCACGGCGCTATGTGTATTTCCTATTCAGGCAGGTGCCTGCTCAGCAACTATCTGGCAGGCAGAGACAGCAATCAGGGCAACTGTGCCCACCCCTGCCGTTGGAAATACCACCTGATGGAAGAAACCCGCCCCGGTGAATATATGCCGGTGTTTGAAAATGAGCGCGGTACCTTTATCTACAACTCCAAAGACCTTTGTATGATTGCCCATATTGACGATTTGATTCGGTCAGGACTGACCAGTTTCAAAATCGAGGGCAGGGTGAAATCCGAGTATTATGTTGCCACCGTCATCGGCGCATACCGCCGTGCCATCGACGCATTTATGGAAAACCCCGACACTTACACCTTTGACCCATCTCTTTTGGAGGAACTGAAAAAGGTCAGCCATCGGGACTACACCACCGGCTTTTATTACGGCAGACCGGACGGCAAACAGCAACACTACGAAAACAGTTCCTATATCCGCACCTACGACATGGTGGGAATTGTCACCCATTACGATCCGGAGACCAAACTTGCACGGGTTACCCAGAAAAACCGGTTTTTCACCGGCTCCCAGGTGGAATTTTTACTGCCCACCGGAAAATTTTTCACCCAGACCATTGATTTTATGACCGACGAGAACGGAACGCCCATCACCGTTGCCAACCGTCCCCAGAGCACCGTCTTGATTCGTTGCGATCAGCCGGTAGAGCCGGATACCTTTCTCCGTCAGGAAAAAAAGTAATTTTTTGGGGAATATTCCCGTTTTGCCCAGTAGAAATTTCTTGACTTTTATACAAAATGATGGTAGAATGGGCATCGTGGGGGACTATCCCACAATTTAGATTGTATAAAATTAAATTTTATATCATAGGAGGACTTTACTTATGAAAAACACCAACCGTATTTTGTCTCTGCTTTTGGCTGTTTGCATGCTGGTTTCCTGCATTGCAATCGGCGTTTTTGCAGATGACACCACAACAACAGCTGCTTCCGGCACCAAGTTTTCTGACGTGACCGCTAACAGCTTGTACGCAACCGCAGTTACCACCCTCAACCAGATGGGTGTTATCAATGGTTATCCTGACGGCACATTCGGTCCTGACCAGAATGTTACCCGTGCAGAATTTACCGCTATGCTGATGAGAACGCTGAACTATGGTTCTTTAGGTTCTTCCGGCACAGAAAACCTGCCCTTTACCGATATTGATGTTGCAGACACCGGCATCAGCTGGGCTATTCCCAACATCAACATTGCATACGATATGGGTATCATCAACGGCTATGCCGAGGATAACACCTTCCGTCCCAGAAACAACGTCTCTTACGAAGAAGCGCTGAAGATGATTGTTTGTGCTCTGGGTTACACCGGCATTGAAACCAGCGGTACACCCTGGTATGCTCTCTACCTTGCACAGGCAAACAAACTGGGCATTACCGAGTTTGCAAGCCAGTTCGGTGCTCCCGAGACTCCGGCAACCCGTGCATGTATTGCACAGATGCTCTACGATTCTCTGGATGTAAACCTCTGTAAAGACGGTGAGGTAACCGGCGATACCATTCTTTCCAGTTATCTTGGTTATATCAAGAATACCGGTTTGATTTCATCCGACGGCACCACCAGCCTGACCAAACCGGATGTGGTTCTCAACGCCAATGAGATTCAGATTTACGCACAGGATCCTTTCACCTATGCTTACGAGACCCAGACCTACAAAGCCAAGGATGTCAACCTGAGAAAATATCTGGGTTATGAAATTGAATACTACTACAAAACTGACGGTGTGACCCGTGACCTTTCTTTCTATGTACTCAGCCCCAGCAATGAACTGACGCTGGATGCAAGCATGATTGAAACCTCCGGTTCCACTTCCAGCCAGGTTCGTTACTATAAATCCGAAACCGCATCTTCTACCACCGCATTGAATCTGGATTCTGATAACGTGGTGATCTACAACGGAAAACTCTACGGCGCAAACCCTGCAGCAAGCAAGTTCAACACCTCGATGATTCCTAAAGTTGGTACCATTACCTTCCTGGATTCCGACAAGGATAATTCCTATGACCTGATTAAGATTCAGGCGTATGAAATCTACTATGTAGCAAGCAAGGTTTCCGCTGAATATTCCATTATTGACGATGTGACCCGTCGCGGCGAGTCCCCGCTGGTTCTTAATGTAGACAACGGTGCCATCGAAACCAAAATTGTGGATGCCAACGGCAACACCATGAACTACAGTTCTATCTCTGTTGGTAACATCATCTGCCTTGCAAAGACCAATCCGGCAAATGGCGGCGAGGTTCTGCAGACTGCAGTTGTTGTTAAGAACTCCGTTACCGGCAAGGTAACCGCCAGCAAAGCAGGCGAATCCATTACCGTCAACGGCAATGTCTACAAATACTCTGAGGCAGCTCCCTGGATGCCGGGCGGCACCGGTCTTTTGACTGAACCGCAGATGCATGATACCGCTACCTTCTATATGGACATCAATGGTAAGGTTGTTGCGTATAAGAAAGACGCCAATACCGCATCTATTCCCTACGGTTACATTATGGGCGCAGGCACAAAAACCGGCACGTTCTCTGATACTATTCCGGTAAAGGTTCTTTCTCAGGACGGCAAAAAGCAAGAGCTTTCTGTAACCGGAGATACCTATGTTGACGGACAGAAGCCGGGTAGTGCACAGGCTGTTATTGATGCACTGGCACTTACCAATTCCGGCATCAACACCGATGCCAGCAAGCAAAATGTTACCATTCAACAGCCGATTAAATACACCACCAGAGTTTCCAACGGCACCTTGATTCTGGATCGTATCTATACCATCGCAGGTTCCTCTTATGATAAATCCAAGGGACAGACCATTGTCAGCGACAAGCTGTTCCATTACAACAACATCACTGCAGCAAAGAAGGCCACGTATGCTGCCAGCGGTAATAAGCTGACCGTCAACGGTACTACCGTCAGCGCATCCGGTGCGATTGTCTTTGTGGTTCCCACAGACAGATCCAAGCACGATAATTACACCAAGACCACAGCTTCCGGCGTATTCCATGCAAATTCTTCTGATGACTACTTTGTGGAAGCCTTTGATGTAAGCACTGCCAACGCAGCAAAGCTCATTGTATATTACCGCAGTGAGCAAATAGGCAGTGTCAATGATTACACACCGATTTCTATTGTTGCACAGGATATTGTATACTCCTCGAACAACGGTGAAAATATGGGCTTGTTAAAGGGATATAAGTCCTCCTACGTCAAGCCAAAAGATACCCTGGATGCATGGCTGTCTCCCAAATCCGACACAGTTAATTTCGGTGACATTTTCCGTTATGCAACCGACTCTGACGGCAATGCTGTAGTTGAAAATCAACATATTCTGTATAAAGCTGCCGGCGGAAATACCTATGGTATTCTGTCACCTTCTAACTCCAGTAAATTCGATAGCACCAGTACGGTTCTGGGTGTAATGCTTGGTAGTATTGTTACAACCGATGATTCCAATGTCACCATCTACCCCGGATATCTGGAAGCAAAGCCCGGTGCAAATCTTTCCTCCATCTACGCTTTCGACCTTAGTCAATTTGCAAGTGCACAGGTACTGAAGTATACCCTTGACAACAACGGAAAACTGGTGATTACCGATGTATCTTCCGAGTATAACGGTGCCATCCGCAGTGCAACCAACTACAATAACGGCATGTCCAATCCGACCAAGGTTCTGGTTTACCTCTACAAGGGCAGCCCGAAACTTCTGGTACTTCTGGACAGCAAGTTGGATCCCAACCCTGCTCAGAAAAATGCACCAAGTTACAACACCGCACCGCAAGCAACTCCTACTCCGGAGCCCAGTGAGGAACCCACTCCGACACCTACTCCGGAACCCAGTGAGGAACCCGCTCCGACACCTACTCCGGAGCCGGATCCCGTAAGTGAATAGGGATATACCAAAAGACCTCTCAAAAGAGAGGTCTTTTTCTTTTATGAACATACTGTGAAGATTCTTGACATTAAATTTTCAGGGGGGTATAATATATAGCAAAAGGAGGCTTTCATACATGCGTAAAATTCTTTCTCTTTTGAAAGGAATCCCCTTGTGGATGTCCATTCTGACTCCTATCCTGATTATCGGCGAAGTCATCATGGAAGTTACCATTCCCCGTATTATGAAAGATATTGTGGATATCGGCATTGCCAATCAGGACATTGCTTATGTTACCTTACACGGCGGAAAAATGATGCTGATGGCGCTATGTTCCCTTGCCTTCGGTGCCCTTGCCGGTTGGACCGCATCGGTTGCCAGCATCGGGTTCGGCACCCGCATCCGCAAAGCCTTGTTTGACCGTGTTCAGGATTTTTCTTTCTCCAATGTAGATAGGTTTTCCACCTCATCCCTGATTACAAGGATGACCACCGACATCAACAACACCCAACAATCCTGGATGATGCTGATTCGGTCTTTGGTACGTTCTCCCATTATGTTTGTCTCTGCCTCTATGATGGCGTTTTCCCTGAACAAAACCCTTTCCCTGATTTTCCTGATAGCCGTTCCCATTCTGGTTGCGGTTCTGGTTTTTGTGGTGGTGAAAGCCCATCCTCGTTTTAAGGTAATGCTGGAACATTTTGATGCCCTCAACGGAAAAATTCAGGAAAACCTGATTGGTATTCGGGTGGTAAAAGCCTTTGTGCGGGAAAAACACGAAAACAACGGCTTTTCCAAAACCGCTGCAGAACTGCGGGATGCACAGGTTCGGGCAGAACGGCTGGTTATCTTCAATATGCCGGTTCTGCAACTGATGATTTATGCCTGCATTCTGGCAATCCTCTGGCTGGGCGGAAGAATGGTAGTCTTTGGCACCATGGGCGCCGGCGCATTAATCAGTTTTATCAGTTATGTGAACCAGATTCTCATGTCCCTGATGATGATTTCCATGGCGTGTACCATGCTGGTCATTTCTAAGGCATCCATTACGCGTATTGCAGAGGTTTTGAATGATACCCCCCATATCCCCGACGATGCAGAGGGGAACCCTGATGTCAAAGACGGCTCTATTATCTTTGAGAATGTATGTTTCAGTTATAACGGCGATGAGGAAAACTGTACTTTAAACCACATCAACCTGACCATCAACTCGGGAGAAACGGTAGGCATTCTGGGCGGTACCGGAAGCGGAAAATCCACTCTGGTACACCTGATTCCCCGCCTTTACGAAGTAACTTCCGGCAGTTTGAAAGTGGGGGGTATTGATGTCCGTGACTATCCTCAGGAAACTTTGCGCAATGCCGTTTCCATGGTACTCCAAAAAAATGTACTGTTTTCCGGCACCATCAAGGAAAATCTTCTCTGGGGCAATCCCGATGCCGACGACGATACGGTGATTGCCGCTTGCAAAGCCGCACAGGCAGATGGTTTTATTGCGTCCTTTCCCAACGGGTATGATACCCAATTGGGGCAAGGCGGCGTCAATCTGTCCGGTGGGCAGAAACAACGGCTTTGTATCGCCCGAGCACTTTTGAAAAAGCCTGCCATTATCATTTTGGATGACAGCACCAGTGCGGTAGACACCGCCACCGACAGTAAGATTCGGGAAGCCTTTCAGCGGGAACTTGCCAACACCACCACCCTGATTATCGCCCAGCGGATATCTTCCATCTGCGATGCCGATAAGATTGTGGTGATGGACAACGGCAGAATTGATGCGGTTGGCACCCATGAAGAACTGCTGGCATCCAATGCAATTTATCGGGAAGTTTATGAATCCCAGCAAAAGGGGGTGGCGTAAGATGCCTCCTATGCCAAAAGGAATCCGAAAACCCAAAGACACCAAAAAAACCTTGCTTCGGATACTGCAGTATTTCAATGACTATCGTTGGCATCTGGTACTGGTTTGTTTTCTGGTGATTCTCTCTTCTGCGGCAGGTGTGGTGGGAACCTATTTTCTAAAACCCATCATTGACGATTTTATTGTTCCCATGATTGGGGCTCCGTCCCCCGACTTTTCCGGACTGCTGTCTGCCATTCTGGTTTTGGCGGCAATTTATGTTGTGGGGGCACTTTCGTCCTATCTGTACAGCAGAATTATGATTACCGTTTCCACCGGTTCTCTTTACAAAATGCGGATGCAGATGTTTACCCATATGCAAAAACTCCCCATCCGTTACTTCGACACCCGTACCCACGGGGAAATCATGAGCCGTTACACCAACGACATCGACGCACTCCGGCACATGCTCAGTCAGAGTGCACCGCAGTTGATTTCCTCTTTGATTACGGTGGTGGGCGTCTTTACCATGATGTTGATTCTCAGTCTGCCTTTGACCTTGCTGGTTCTTGTGATGATGGTTGCCATCTTCTGGGTTATCAAGGTTGTGGGCAGACACAGCGCCAACAGTTTCCGTGCACAGCAAAAAGCCTTGGGCGCCGTCAACGGCTATGTGGAAGAACTGATTGAGGGACAGCGGGTGGTTAAGGTCTTCTGCCATGAGGCAGAAAGCAAACAGGCATTTGATAAGTTGAATCAGGAGTTGAATCAATCTTCCTCCCGTGCCAACACCTTTGCCAACATCCTGATGCCTATCATGAACAACCTTTCTTATATCCACTATGCCCTGACCGCCATATTTGGCGCTATTATGACCATCTATTCGGGAACCCGTGACCTTGGCATCTTTAGTCTGGGTCTTGGTGCGTTGGTATCCTTTCTCCAGTATACCCGCTCCTTTGCCCAACCCATTACCCAGGTTTCCCAACAGTTTAATATCATTTTGAATGCCCTTGCCGGTGCAGAACGGATTTTTGCCCTTTTGGATGAAGAGGCGGAACCGGATGACGGCTATGTCACCTTGGTTCATGCATCCCTCCTGCCTGACGGAATGGTACAGGAGTCAGAAACCCGTACCGGTATCTGGGCGTGGAAACATCCCCATCAGGATGGTTCCGTCACCTATACTCAAGTCAAAGGTGCCGTCACCTTTGAGGATGTAGACTTTGGCTACGAAGAAAACAAACCCGTCTTAAAAGGCATCAATCTGTATGCCAAGCCGGGTCAGAAGATTGCTTTTGTAGGCTCCACTGGTGCCGGAAAGACCACCATTACCAATCTGATAAACCGTTTTTACGATGTGCCGGATGGCAAAATCCGGTATGACGGCATCAATATCAACAAAATCAAAAAGGCGGATTTGCGCCGTTCCCTCTCCATGGTACTGCAGGACACCCATCTGTTTACCGGCACGGTTATGGACAATATTCGGTATGGCAGGCTGGACGCCACCGACCAGGAGGTGATGGATGCCGCAAAACTTGCCAATGCCGACTGGTTTATCCGGCATCTGCCCCAAGGCTATGACACCATGCTCACCGGAGACGGCATGAACCTGTCTCAGGGCCAAAGGCAGTTGATTGCCATCGCCCGTGCTGCCGTTGCCGACCCGCCGGTGCTGATTCTGGACGAGGCAACCTCCTCTATTGATACCCGTACCGAAGCCTTGATTGAAAAGGGTATGGATCGGCTGATGGAAGGGAGAACTGTGTTTGTGATTGCCCATCGGCTTTCCACTGTGCGAAACTCCCACGCCATTATGGTACTGGAAAACGGCACCATCATGGAACGGGGCAACCATGAACAACTGCTTGCCCAGCAAGGCAAATATTATCAGTTATACACCGGTATGTTTGAACTATCCTAAACAAAAATCGCAATCCAAAATGGATTGCGATTTTTTATTTCTCATATAATATTTCATCCAACGGTCGTTTCGGCACATGAATCGTTCCTGTTTCATCCTTATAATACTTCACATTGCCATCTTCCATTTCCACAGGCACGCTGTGTTGCGCCGGATATCCTAAGGCAATCACATCGGTTACGTGCAGATTTTCCGGCAGGGCAAGCAGTTCCCGGATACCGTCCCGACTCAAAGCGCCCAGCCAACAGCCGGCAAGTCCTTTCTCCATAGCAGCAAGCAAAATGGTGGTTCCTGCCGCTCCCGTCTCTACCTGAAAATCACTATTTGCCTTGATAGAGGAATCTCCCAGCATCACAATATATGCCGTAGGTCTTTCCCCCTCTTTGGGAGACCCGTCGACGAGATATCCTGCCCACTTGGTGCAGGCAAACAACTGTTCCCGTTCTGTCTCTTCGGTGACAATGGCAAACTTCAAAGGCTGAAGATTGGCAGGATACGCCGCCCGGGATGCGCAAAGCACCAGTTCTTTCAAATCCTCGCTCTCAATCGGTTGTTGAGTAAACTTCCGGATACTCCGCCTTTTTAGAATGGCATCTAAAATATTCACGCAAAAAATCCCTCCTCGTCCAACAGACGGTACAACGTCGGGGTAAAGGAAAACTGTTTCATCAGCGCCTTTGCCTCCTTGAGTGCCTTCTGCCTTTTTTCTTTGCTGACCGGCTTTTTCACTGCCCGAATCAGCAGATTTTTCGGGGAATGGCTAAAATCCACAAACTCCAACATCTGCACCCGATATCCGCAGGCTTCCAGAAGGGCACCCCGCAAAGCATCGGTACAAAGGGCGGAAAACCGTTCCTGAATCAGTCCGTATCGGGTCAACGCCCCCAATTCTCCCCCTTGAATCTGCCCGTTGAGTTCATGCTGACAGCAGGGTACCGAATAAATCAGTTCACACCCCCACCGGATGGCATGAAACAGGGCATAATCGGTGGCAGTATCGCAGGCATGGAGAGTGATAACCATGTCCGGCTTGTTTTCTGCCTGATACATGCTCACGTCCCCCGCCTGGAAGGTCAGTTTATCGTAGCCGTATTCTCCGGCAAGGCGGTTACAGTTTGCAATCACCTCGGTTTTCAGGTCCAGACCGATGATTTCTGCGTCCATCCCCCGCTGATTCACCAGATAATGGTACAGAATAAAGGTCAGGTAGGATTTTCCGCATCCAAAATCCAGAATCCGAATACTGTTTTTGGAAAACTCCTCCATGCCGTCCCGAATCAACTCCGTAAACCGATTGATTTGCCGGAATTTATGGTACATGCTCTGTACCACTTTTCCCTCCTTGGTAATCACGCCCAAATCCACAAGGGGCGGTATCACCGTATCTTCTTTCAGCAAATATTGTTTTTCCCGATTGTGTTGAGTCGCGGTCTCTTGCCGTTTTTCCTGACGTTTCAGCAAGGTCACCGTTCCCTTTTTGGAAACTTTCAGGCAAAAGGCGGTGGTCTCATTCCAGCCATCTATCTGCCGAAATCCCATCTTTGCCAGTTGCAAGACTGTCTCCGGCATCTCCTCTTCTTTCATGTTCTCATGAAACGCCTGTTTTTCGGTCAGTTTTTCCAGTTGGTATCCGTCTTTCAGGTACCGAAACCGCACCTTTTTCCACGGAGTTTCCCCTTTGGGGTTGCTGACAACCCCTCGAATCAAGGGAGTTTGAAACATCTCCGCAACCGCATCACAAAGTGTCAGTTCCTTACTCATGGGGAACCTCCTTTCTCCAGTTGGGAAGCCCCGTCTGGATGGCATGCATCATCTTGGTTTTGAAAAACTTGTCTTCCTGCATCTTCTGGGCAATAAAATCTTTCATATCCTGACGCTTGCTGACACCATCCATGGGACAGGGATTTTCCACGATGGGAAGTTCCGCCCGCCGTGCATACCCTTTGATTTCTCCCTCCGGTACATAAATCATGGGACGAATCACATGAATATCCCTGCGGGAAAGGTAGGTCACAGGGGAGAAACAATTCAGCCGTCCCTCATAAAACAAGGAAAGGAAAAATGTTTCCAGAACATCTTCGTTGTGGTGTCCCAACGCCACCTTGTTACAGCCAAGCTCCACTGCCAAATCATTGACGCCGCCTCTGCGCATTTTGGCACAAAGGGAGCAGGGGTTGGTCTCTTTCCGCACATCAAAAATTACTTCCTTGATGTCGGTCATCTGTACTACATATTCAATATCCAGTTGCTTACAGAGTTCCGCCACTTTATCATAGGACACCCCGTCAAACCCCATGTTCAGCGACACCGCCACCAAACGGAATTTTTTGGGGTAAAATTTCTGCAACTGGGCAAGGGCAGAAAGGAGGGTTAAACTGTCCTTGCCGCCGGAAACCCCGACGGCAATGCTGTCACCCTCCTGAATCATTTGATAATCATCGACTGCCCGGCGAACTCTGCTCAGAATCCGCTTCACGCTATGCTTCCTCCGTAGCGGTCTCAGGTTCTTCCTCTTCGGTTTCTTTCTTCACCACAGCAACGGTCATCACCTGTGTTTCTTCACCCATCCGCATCAGGCGAACACCCTTGGTCACACGGCCATAAGTGCTGATTTCCTCAGTATCCATACGAATGATAACACCCTCGGAGGTAATCAGAATCGCATCATCTTCCGGTGTTACGATTTCTACGCCGGCAACCGGACCGGTTGCATCGCTGATTTTGTAACTGGTGGTACCTTTACCGCCACGGGTCTGAATCTTGTATTCGTCAAGTTCGGTCTTTTTACCGAAACCTTTTTCGCTGACAACCAGCATCTTTCCGCCCTCGACTGCAAGGCTCATACCGATAACATAGTCGCCATCCTCCAGATTGATACCGCGAACACCGCGGGAAACACGGCCCATAACACGGACGTCTTTCTCATTGAAGCGAATCATCTTGCCCATGTGAGAACCGATAAAGATATCGTTGGTACCATCGGTCAGGTTTACTTTCATCAGTTCGTCTCCGTCATCCAGACGAATGGCAATCTTACCGCCGGCAGGAGCATTCTTGTATTCCATCAGGTCGGTCTTCTTGATAACGCCCGCCTTGGTACACATCAGCAGGAACTTGCCTTCTTCGTATTCCCGGATAGGAATTACCGCAGAAACAGTTTCTCCGGCATCCAATGCCAACAAGTTAACCAACGCCGTTCCCTTTGCGGTTCTGCCCGCCTCAGGAATCTCGTATGCCTTCTTCCGATACATCTTTCCGGTATTGGTAAAGAAGAGAATATGGGCATGGGTAGAAGATACAAACATACTGGAGACAAAGTCCTCCTCCTTGGTCTGCATACCGATAATACCCTTTCCGCCCCTCTTCTGGGTGCGGTAAGTATCTGCCGCCAGACGCTTGATATATCCCTGATGGGTCATGGTGATAACATTATCCTCTTCCTCAATCAGGTCTTCAATGTCAATATCGTCTGCCGCCGGCTCAATGGAAGTTCTCCGCTTATCGCCGAACTTGTTCTTGATTTCAGTAATCTCTTCCTTGATGATATCCAGTACCATCTGCTCATTTTGCAGAATTTCGGTCAAATGAGCAATCAGTTTTTTGATTTCCTCATACTCATTTTCCACCTTTTCCCGTTCCAGACCGGACAATCTTGCCAGACGCATATCCAGAATCGCCTGCGCCTGAATATCCGTAAATCCAAACCGCTCCATCAACCGGTCTTTGGCATCGTTGTAACTTTCCCGAATGATGCGGATAACCTCATCAATATGGTCAAGAGCAATGGTCAAACCTTCTAAGATATGTGCCCTTGCCTCTGCCTTTTTCTTGTCAAATCTGGTTCTGCGGACAATGACATCTTTCTGGAAATCTACGTAATGTACCAATACCTCTTTCAGGTTCAGCACCTTGGGGTCGGTCTGGTTGACCAGAGCAAGCATGATCACACTGAAGGAATCTTCCAACTGGGTGTACTTGTACAGTTGGTTCAGCACAATCGTCCCGTTAGCATCCCGTTTCAGTTCAATCACAATCCGCATACCATCACGGTCAGACTCGTCACGCAGGTCGGAAATTCCCTCCAAACGCTTGTCATGCACCAACTCGGCAATTTTTTCAATCAACCTTGCCTTGTTGACTCCGTAAGGAATCTCGGTGACAATGATTCTCTGACGGTTTTCTTTCCAGTCCTGAATCTCTGCCTTGGCACGCACCCGCAGTTTGCCCCGTCCGGTGTGGTATGCCGCACGGATTCCGCTTACACCCATAATCTGTGCTCCGGTAGGGAAGTCGGGGCCGGGAATGTATTCCATCAATTCATCAATGGTGATTTCCGGATTGTCAATCAATGCTACAATGCCGTCAATAACCTCTCCCAGATTGTGGGGAGGAATGTTGGTTGCCATACCAACGGCAATACCATTGGAGCCGTTAACCAGCAAATGGGGGAATCTGGAGGGGAGCACAATGGGCTCTTGCAGACTCTCGTCAAAGTTGGGCATAAAATCAACGGTCTCTTTTTCAATATCGGTGAGCATGTGCAGGGACAGTTTGGACATTCTCGCCTCGGTATAACGGTAGGCTGCCGCCGAGTCGCCGTCTATGGAACCAAAGTTACCATGTCCGTCTACGGTAGGATACCGCAAGGAGAAGTCCTGTGCCATACGCACCATCGCATCATATACCGACGCATCGCCGTGAGGATGGTACCGACCCAGCACATTACCGACGGTCGTCGCACACTTTTTGTACGCCTTATCGGGGGTAATGCCGTCTTCATACATTGCATAAAGAATACGGCGGTGCACCGGTTTCAATCCGTCACGGACATCCGGCAATGCACGGCCCACAATAACCGACATGGCATAGTCGATATAAGATTTTTTCATCTCGGTATTGATTTCTACCGGAATCACTTTCAGTTTGGAACTGTCAAACAATTCTTCTGCCATGAGTGTTCACTCCTTATCTGTTTTTCCTTTGTTTTTCAATTTTAGTCTTTCTTTCTTAATTCGACGCCGACGCCCAATTTCCTCTTTTTAAGCAAAATTTTTTGCCTATTTTCCATTTCGCTATCCTTTTTTCCTTTTTTATGCTACAGGCAACATATCGCAAATTCCGTCAGAAATTTATATCAGTAAAAAAAGACTATTCCGAAGAATAGTCTTTTTCATGGAGGCGCCATCCAGATTTGAACTGGAGAATAAAGCTTTTGCAGAGCTCTGCCTTACCACTTGGCTATGGCGCCATATATAAAATAGTATGACAAAAGACGCAAGAATATGCGTCTTTTGTCTAAATTGGAGCGGAAGACGAGATTCGAACTCGCGACGTTCACCTTGGCAAGGTGACGCTCTACCACTGAGCCACTCCCGCAAATCAATTTTCTAAAAAGAAAATTGGTGCCTCCGGGCGGAATCGAACCACCGACACGGGGATTTTCAGTCCCCTGCTCTACCGACTGAGCTACAGAGGCATATTGGCGATCCGGATGGGGTTCGAACC
>JAFYXJ010000007.1 GCA_017546205.1 Clostridia bacterium
CCAACCCCACCCGCTTCCAGCATCCTGTCGCCGGCACCTACAAGAAGGAGTGCATCGAGCAGGGCAAGAAGAACTTCTCCGTCGCTTCCGGCGGCGGCACCGGCCGTACTCTGCATCCCGACAACATGGGCGCAGGTCCCGCTTCCTACGGTCTGACCGATACCATGGGCCGTATGCACGGCGACGCTCAGTTCGCTGGTTCCTCCTCCGTCCCCGCCCACGTTGAGATGATGGGCTTCCTGGGCGCAGGTAACAACCCCATGGTCGGTATGACCGTTTCCGTGGCTGTTGCTGTTGAGGAGTCCCTGAAGAAGTAAGGTAAAACCTTTGCTTTTGACCTCTAAAAGTTAGGTTTCTGTTATTTCACAAAAAACTATCCGGGAATCATGTCATATCAAGGAAAACCTTGATGATGTGATTCCCGGATTTCGTTGTTTTGGGGCAGAAAGGGGTCAAAAACTACTATGGCACGAAAGAAAATGAGGATGTGTGCGGATAACGGAAAGACATTTGAAGAAGGTTTTGCGGAGTATATTCTCGACTGCAAAGCCCGAAATCTTCGTGATGGAACCATCGCACACTATCAGTCATCCATCCCGCAAATCTACAAGCGGATTCCCGCAGATTCGCTTATCTCCTCTATGGATGCCAAGACAATGCCCAACTTCATTATTGCGTTACGGGATGATCCGAACTTAAACGAGATGTCTACCGGCCTGCTCTATGCCTTACTGAAGAATGTTCTAAGAAGTATTTTGTGGGCCAGTAAAAGCAACCCGTTGCTCCCATTGCTGAGCCTGATCGGATTTCTGTATTTGCTTCGAAACTACCGCTACTGTGCTGGATACCTGGTCGCTGTCGCTGCATCCACTTTCACATTTATTTACATCGGGGGCCGCAGCTATCCATATTACTTTTTTGCGATAAGTATTTTTATCCCCCTGGGACTTATTCCATTCACCGTTGTATTGGACCGCCTGATTCAGACCATTCACTCGCCTGCGATTTCTCGCTGCATATTTTCCGGCGTAATTGCTTTGTCTATTCTCACCTGCGGCCTGATAACACCAAACCGATACCTGCTGGGTGTTTCCAAAGAAGATTTGCCTCAGTATCAGTTTGCATCCATCATCGGCACCGACGGCTCGTCAACGGTTCTCAATTATGGTTTTCTGGACGGCGGTTTCTATACAGCCAGCAATACGGTTCCGAACTGCAAAGTATTCTGTCTGCTGAACATCAATGTTGAACAATTGACCCAAACGCAAGACAGCTACGTTGCGCAGGGGATATGTGACTACATTGTTACCCGGAACGAGGAATTGGATGTTGAAAACTATTCCGAAATCGCCTCAACCGACTTTTGGTTCGAGCATCAAGTGTATACCTACCGTCTGTACGGACTGCGCTAAAACAACACGAAACGACCTCCCTTTCGGGAGGTCTTTCTTTTCGGAATATTAGCCCAGGGGCATGACTTCCTTGCCGTACTCGGCGTTCAGGATCTGGCCCATGGCGCTGTAGATGGCGGACAGGCCGCAGAAGATGCCCTCGAAACCGGCGATCATGGTGATGGTGTGGTTGCCGGTGA
>JAFYXJ010000008.1 GCA_017546205.1 Clostridia bacterium
CTGCCGATAACGCCGGCCACGTTGGGGCCCATAGCGTGCATTAACAGGAAGTTTGCGGGGTTTTCTTTTTGACCTACAGTCTGGGAAACACGGGCAGCCATAGGTACAGCAGACACGCCGGCAGAACCAATCAAGGGATTCACTTTGCCGCCGGTCAATTTGCACATAATCTTACCTAAAATCAGTCCGCCTGCAGTACTGAAGCAGAATGCAATCAGACCCAGTGCTACAATACCCAGCGTTTCTCCGGTCAGGAAGGTGTCAGCAGTTGCTGTTGCCCCAACGGTTAACCCCAGGAAAATGGTAATGGTGTTCATCAGACCGTTTTGTGCGGTCTTGCTCAGACGTTCAACCACACCGCATTCTTTCATTAAGTTACCCAGCATCAGCATACCTACCAGAGAAACCGCATCCGGCACAATCAAAGCAACCACGATGGTAACCACGATGGGGAAGACAATCTTCTCGGTTTTGCTGACAGGACGCAACTGTTCCATCACAATCTGACGTTCCTTTTTGGTGGTCAGCGCCTTCATAATGGGCGGCTGAATAACCGGAATCAACGCCATGTAGGAGTAAGCCGCAACTGCGATTGCCGGCAGCAAATGGGGCGCCAATGTTTTGGTAACATAGATAGCGGTGGGACCGTCTGCACCACCGATAATACCGATGGAAGCCGCTTCCTCAACCCCAAAGTTGATACCGGGGATGGTCGCACCCAATACCAATGCACCCAGGAAGGTCAGGAATACACCCAACTGAGCGGCAGCACCCAACAGGATACTCTTGGGGTTTGCAATCAGGGGACCAAAGTCGGTCATAACACCAATTCCCAGGAAGATAAGGGGCGGGTAGATACCCAGTTTTACACCTAAGTAGAGCAGGTCCAAAAGTCCGCCCTTGGTAAAAATCAAGTTCATATCCAGCGTTTTTCCGTCAATAAAATACTGAGGGTCAGTAAAATATTCCGGATGCATCATAATCGCGCCGGAGTTTGCAAACATCGGCAGGTTGGTCAACAACATACCAAATGCAATGGGTAAAAGCAGAAGAGGCTCAAACCCTTTTACAATTGCCAGATACAGAAGCACACAAGCGATTGCAATCATCAAAGGCGTACCGATAACGCCCATCAACTGGTCAAAACCGCCTGCGCCTGATGCAAGGGCATCTTTTGCATTAGAAATTAATGCAGCAATACCGGTGCTGTTTAAAAAACTCATTAAACTCTCTAACACAATATCACTCCTTTAACCCAGGGAAACCAGAGCATCGCCGGTGTTAACAGCACTGCCCTGAGAGGCGCTGACTGCAACAACCTTTCCGGCAGAGGGTGCCATAATTTCATTTTCCATTTTCATTGCTTCCAGAACGCAGAGTACGTCTCCGGCGTTAACAGTATCGCCAACCTTAACTTTCACGGAAACGATGGTTCCGGGCATGGGAGCGGATACGGTAGTTGCGCCGGCAGGAGCAGGTGCGGGAGCCGGAGCAGGAGCCGCAGCAGGAGCGGGAGCCGCAACAGGTGCGGGAGCCGGAGCAGCCGCGCGGGGAGCGGTAGATGCACCGCCTACTTCTTCAACTTCAACTTCATAAGAGTTGCCATTGACATTAACGATAAACTTTCTCATAGGTATTCCTCCTTAAAATCTGGCGTCGATTACATCACGCAAACCTGCTCTGTTCCAGGCAGGAGCGGAGGTATCGACTCTGCGATAAGATTTGATATTCAAGTGATAGGTTGAGGTGTTGAGACTTGCCGCAATGGCAGCAGTCAATACCGCAATCAATTCTCCGTCATCAGGAACGGCAACGGTCGTGGCTCCCGTTACGGGAGCCTCAGCTTTTTTTGGCGTGTTCCCATCCTCCGGACGATAGAAAATTACTTTCATCAGCATCATAACAAGCATCAGGATGATTAAAACGCCAAATACGATAATCAATCCGATGGCTGTTACCTGCAAACCTTGGCTTAATGCTTCGGATAACGTCATAGTCATTTTCTCCTTTCCATTACAGCGGAATATTTCCGTGTTTCTTGCTGGGACGGGTTTCCCGCTTGCTCATCAACATTTCCAATGCAGAAATCAGTCTGGGACGGGTGGAATCAGGCTCAATTACATCGTCCACATACCCACGGGATGCCGCAACATAGGGATTTGCAAACTTCTCGGTGTATTCCTGAATCTTTGCCGCACGCTCGTTGATGGGATCGGCAGACTCCTGAATATCCTTACGGAAGATGATGTTTGCCGCACCGTCCGGACCCATAACTGCAATTTCAGCGCTGGGCCATGCAAATACCATGTCAGCGCCTAAGTGCTTGCTGTTCATGGCAATATACGCACCGCCGTAAGCCTTTCTGACAATCACATTGATTTTGGGCACAGTCGCCTCAGAGAAAGCATACAGCAGTTTTGCACCGTGGCGGATGATACCGCTGTGCTCTTGTGTTACACCGGGCAGATAGCCGGGAACATCGGTAAAGGTGATAACCGGCAGATTGAAACTGTCACAGAACCGGACAAATCTCGCACCTTTGTCAGAGGAATCACAGTCCAATGCTCCTGCCATTACTTTAGGTTGGTTGGCAAGAATACCAACGGTGTTTCCGTTCATTCTTGCAAAACCGGTCACCATGTTGGGCGCAAAATCTTTGAACATTTCTGCAAACTCGCCATCGTCAACAACTTCGCAAATGATGTCACGAATGTCGTAGGACTTGGTGTTGTCCTCAGGAATAATACCGGTCAGTTTCTCGGACAGACGATTCAGGTCGTCGGTGCACTCGTAAGCCGGTGCCATTTCCAGATTGTTTGCAGGAAGCATAGCAAGCAAGTTCTTCACCTGCTGGATACATTCTTCCTCGGTTGCGCAAGCCATAGCGGCAACACCGCTTTTGCTTGCATGGGTGGAAGCACCGCCCAGTTCATCAAAGGTTACATCTTCGCCGGTCACGGATTTTACAACCGAGGGGCCGGTGATGAACATCTGGCTGGTCTTGTCCACCATAAAGATAAAGTCACAGATTGCGGGGGAGTAAACTGCACCGCCTGCGCAAGGCCCCATGATAACAGCAATCTGGGGAATTACACCGGACGCCAGAGTGTTGCGATAGAAAATATCGCCAAATCCTTTCAGCGCATCAATACCCTCCTGAATTCTGGCACCGCCGGAATCGTTGATGCCGATGATGGGGGCACCCATCTTCATTGCCATGTCCATAACCTTGCAGATTTTTGCGGCGTGCATTTCGCCCAAAGAACCTCCAATGACCGTAAAGTCCTGTGCATAGGCATAGACCAGACGACCGTCTACGGTACCGTAACCGCAAACGACTCCCTCGCCGGGAGCTTTGGTTTCAGCCATGTCAAATTCGGTGCATCTGTGGGTGACAAATGCGTCGATTTCAACAAAACTGTCTTGGTCAAAAAGCATGGTCAGACGCTCTCTGGCAGTTTTTTTGCCGGCATCGTGTTGCTTTTTGATTTTGTCAGCACCGCCGCCCTGCTCAATTTCAGAGCGTTGCTGCTGCAGGTAGTCTAACTTACCCATTTCCGTTTCCTCCTTATATATGTTGTTGATTCATTTTCTCTTTTTTTGATTGGCACGGCCAAACCGTTCTCTGCTTACCTGAGCAGAGGATTTTTTGTTGGTGCCGATTTTTTTCAGCATATTCACTTCCGCCTCGGTCAGCTTCCGCCAATGTCCAAGGGGAACATGCCCCAAGGTTAAACCTGCTTCACGGGTGCGTTTCAGCCGTTTGACAATGCAACCGACCGACTCAAACATCCGCCGTACCTGACGGTTTTTCCCTTCGTGAATGGTGATTTCCAGTTTGGTGCCGTATCGGGTTGCCCCGATAACCTCCACCTTGGCAGGACTTGTTTTGACGCCGTCCAGATACACCCCGTTTCTCAGTTGCAGCAGAGTGTTCATGGAGATATTGCCGGTTACCTCGGCGACATAGGTTTTTTCAATGTTGTTTTTGGGATGAGTGATGCGATAGGTTAAATCCCCATCGTTGGTCATCAAAAGTAACCCCTCGGTGTCATAGTCCAGACGCCCCACCGGATAAATCCGGACCGGAATCTCCGCCACCAAATCCATAACGGTATTTCTGCCTTTGTCATCGGATACGGTGGTCACATACCCAACCGGTTTGTTGAGCAGAACATACACCATCTTTTTTTCGGGTTCTACCAAAACCCCGTCCACCGCAATGCGGTCATTGTTTTCATCAATCTGGACGCCCATCTGCCGAACCGTTTCTCCATTGACGGTGACACGTCCTTCCTGAATCAGGCTTTCTGCACCTCTGCGGGAGGCGACACCGCATTGCGCCAGAAATTTTTGTAGTCTTAACACAGGTATCTCCACCCTTTCTGAATGGAATAGGAGCACAAAATCCAAATTTTACCCATTCTAATTTATTATAGCCTATTTTCCCCTGAAATGCAAGCAGAAAATGGAGGAGAAAGGTCGTATCTTCTCCAAAAAAATCAGAAAAAAAGGGGCTGTTTGTGTAATTTTTAACAATTAATGGGAGGAGAGGGTTAGCCACCGTTTGCAGATGGCCTGAAGATTCAACATGAAATCCTGACGCACCGTCTGGGGGAGCAATGTCCACGGAGCATCTTCCAGAGCAACCAGAGTTTGGGTGCATAGCACCTTGTCGCCTAATTTTATCTGCACCGTTCCGCATAGGTCGCCTTTGGATACCGGCGCGGAAAGCCCTTCATCCAAAGCGGGGGAAAGGGTTAACGTTTCCCCTTGTTTCAGGGGATAGAAAAAGGATGTGTCTGCACCGAAAGGAAGCGTGGTACGGTCAGACCCTTTTACGGAAATCTCCCCCATGGATGAGTAGGCAGAGAGGGGGGTATCCATGGAGTATTCGGAAAATAAACGGTTGTAAAGAGAGATGTGGTCGTTCCAGTCATCGGGCGCGTTTAAGGTGACACAAATCAGGGTCATGCCCCCTTTTTGTGCAGCAGAGACCAGGCACCGCCCTGCTGCCTTGGTGAACCCCGTTTTGACGCCTATACACCCCGGATACATCCGTAAAAGTTTGTTGTGGTTGGACAACTGACGGGGATGGGCTTTGCCCTCGCCTTTTATGCCATAGGTTTTGGTGGCAACAATTTCCGCAAAATGGGGATTTTTCAGAGCGGCGGCGGTAATGGTTGCCATATCACGGGCGGTGGAGTAGTGTCCCTCATGGGGAAGACCATTGGGGTTTTTGAATTGGGTGTGATGGACGCCTAAGGATTCCGCCTTTTGATTCATGTTTTTTACAAAGGTATCCATGCCGCCAAACTGTTCGGCAATGGCAACCGCCGCATCATTGCCGGAGGCAAGCATCAATCCGTACAAAAGTTCTTTGACCGTAAGGATTTCTCCTACCTCCAGATACATGCTGGAACCCTCCACGCCGGCAGCGGTTTTGGAGATGGTGACTTGAGTATCAGGGTCGCCTGCTTCCAACGCAACCAAAGCCGTCATAATCTTGGTAGTGCTTGCCATAGGCAGTTGCGTATCCGCATTTTTTTCATAGAGAACCCTTTGGCTTGTTGCCTCAATGACGATACAACTTTGTGCAGAAACCTGTGCATACGCCGAAATAGGCAGAAGAAGAAAACAAAGCAGAAAACCCAGTAAACGATACATAAAATCCCTCCGTTTCCTTATTACTATATGCAGAAAAAACCAAACCATACTTTCCACTTGTCGCCCAATGGGAAACAAAAAAGGAGATACCCTCAGGTATCTCCTTTAAATTCATGGTGGATTAGTTACCCATCATCTTTGCAACTTCGTCAGCAAAGTTGTCTTCTCTCTTTTCAAGACCTTCGCCCTTTTCCAGACGAGCAAATTTTACAGTTATATTGGAAGGGTTGTTCTGCCGGACAAATGTCCTTGATATATGGAAAATGCACTATAGTTGCGCCGGATAGCAATCAATTAACGGCAGTTCAGTCATTCTGAGTTTACAGCAACCATAAGGATATAAAAGTATTTCTTTTTCAGGATTTTTTGAAATTCTTGAAGTTGGTACTTTAGCACAAACTGTATTATAGCCATCTTCAAATTCCCAATGAATATTTTTCATTTTAGCCTTTATTTTAATGGGTGGCTTCTCTGAAGAAAAGGGAACATCACTTATTTCATCAATATCAACAGAAAACTTACCATTACAATATGCATAGTTCCATTCAGATGCCGGTATGTATTCGTAGTCGCAATAAGGGAACTTCCTTTCAACTCCATCTCTTTCATATTCATACATCTTTTTCTCGTATTTTACTGGGAGAGAAAATACAAGGGAACCATATTTAACAGTATACAAATCATACGGTCTTTTTTCAAGATACGGAGTTGTTTCAAAAGATATCTCAATTTCTTTGCTTTCATCCGCATTAATCTTAAATGAAAGTTCATTTTCTGTTATTTCTTGATTATCCACCATGAGATTTTTAGCAAAATGTGGAATTCTTACTTTAAAGAGAAAATCCTTTTTGGCGTTAATAGAATATCTGAAACGATTTTCAAACGGATAGTTTGTTTCAAGTTTGATATGTGCTTTGTCGCACGTTAACTCAGCTGGTATCGGTATGGCATTTATTACCGTATCAGCATTATGCATAAAAGCAGATAGTGTAAATTTAGGCCATCCTTGATTAAAATTTGCCGTACAACAGCCAAAGTTGGGCTCCAGACCAAACAGATGTGCCTCACTGTTGTTGGTTCTGAAAAGGGATTTGCCCGGAAAACGCTTGCAGGCAATCTGGTTGCTCATTTGAACATATTGATGTGCCCACATATCATCGCTTATTGTTGCCGGAAGTGCATTGAAAGCAAGCATCTCTAGTCTTTCGGCCCATTTTGTATCACCGGTATGAGCGTATAATAATTCGTAGGAGTACATTTGCTCTACAACCGAACAAAGTTCCGTACCTTGAATGGGGCTAAGCCCTGACAGGCATTCATCACCTGTAAACAAACCAACCGGTGTGCCGTTGAAATTATATAGTTTTTCATATAATTCTTCAGCTTTATCAGCATAGGTTCCTCCTGTAAGTTGGGTTGATACGGCTTCATATTTTAATGCCATTACAATGTTAACAGCATGCGTTTCATATTTCCATGCATTCAGGGGTTTCTCCCATAATGATAATAATTCAGTGTAGTCTGTACCTTGACTACGTAAAATCTTTGCAAGTTCTAAAAGCCATTCTTCTTTATATTTACGGTATGTAAAGTTTATGGCAATAAAAGTTTCAAACCAACGGTATTTACCCCAATTGAACAGTTTAATTTTTTTGCTTTTCAGAAGTTCATAGTAGTTTTTGAGTACCTTATATACCACACTCGGAATTCTTTCGTCCTTTGAACATTGGTAGTACACAACCAATACTTTTGTTATAAGTTGGATTGCCCATGTATCATATTCCTCTCGTTCATCCTTGTTGCAAGGACAAATCCATCCGTCTGACTCTTGGCGTGTAATAATAGCATCAACATATTTTTTTGCACGCCTAATCATATCTTCATTTTCAAGAAGGTGAGCAAGAGGAATAAAACCATCAAGCCAATAAGGAACCCTCTCCCAACCCTCGGATGTTCCGCCGATCCATGCACTGTCTTTGATATCTTTCCAAACCTTATCCAGATTTCCGCTAAGACCTTCAGCCTGGATTTCCAACTGTTTTTTTATCCAGCCCCTTGGTTTGATTTCGTTTGTAGTATAAAACTCCCATTGATTCATGATATTTACCCTCTAATATTTTTATTGATTATATCACATATTTTTATTGATTATATCACAGCCATAGTTTGACGGTAATTGTTATTTTCACACATAATATTGACAATATCACATTATTTTTATATAATAACATTGGTGATTTTATGAGAGGGATTAATTTGAACAAACCGATTACATTTCTGCATTCTTCCTTGAGATTTTTTTCTAAAAATGAACATCATATAACGCGTTTTTGCAAAGATAATGTTTTATTAATGGTTTTTGACGGAGTTTTGCGTTTTACCGAAGATAATGTTTGTTACGAGATACATCCCGGAGAATATCATATACAGAAAAGCAATACATTTCAAAAAGGTGAAAGAGCAAGTGATGCTCCCCAATATTTATATGTTCATTTTCTCTCTGAATGGGCGGATGACGATGCTGTTTTGCCTTTTGAGGGAACGTTTGACTATTCAAAAACAAAATGTTTAATGGAAGAACTTGACAGATTATCCCATACGGAAAGTTTGCTGATTGAAAAATCTGGTATCTTTTTTGAATTGCTGTTGCTATTGCAAAAAAAAGAAAAATCAGAAAATCTTGCTTGTAAAATTACTGAGTTTATATGTGCAGAAAACTTAAATGAACTATCTTTAGAGAAAATTTGTAACCAATTTCATTTTAGTAAAAATCATATTATCAACATCTTCAAGGAAGAATTTCAGATGACGCCGATAAAATACATCAATGATTTGAAACTTAAGCGTGCTAAATATTTATTGGAGGTAACGTCGGATACGTTAGAAAACATATCGTTAAAAAGCGGTTTTCAGGACTATTCGCATTTTTACAAACTGTTTTATCGGGAAACAGGTCTATCCCCTTCAAAGTGGAGAAATGAAAAACACACGAACCCTTTACAAAAGTAAAAGACCGTGAACATATTCACGGTCTTTTATTGCTTTTAAGATATTTTCTTGAATTTTGTGGGGAATTAGTTGCCCATCATTTTTGCAACTTCGTCAGCAAAGTTGTCTTCTCTCTTCTCAAGACCTTCGCCCTTTTCCAGACGAGCAAATTTAGCAATCTTGATTTCGGTGCCCAGATTCTTTGCAACACCGTCAACATACTGCTGAACAGTCATGTCGCCGTCTTTTACGAAGGGCTGTTCTACCAGACAGATGTCTTTGAAGAACTTCTTGATACGGCCAACAATCATCTTTTCAACGATTGCTTCCGGTTTACCCTCGTTGAGAGCCTGTGCTTTGAGGATGCCTTTTTCGTGCTCAACTACATCTGCGGGAACGTCAGCTTCGCAAACATACTGAGGAGTAACTGCAGCAATCTGCATTGCAACATCCTTTGCCATGGTAACAAATGCATCGTCTTTTGCTTTGTCAGCGTCAG
The DNA here is from genome assembly GCA_017546205.1 of Clostridia bacterium. Taxonomy (GTDB): domain Bacteria; phylum Bacillota; class Clostridia; order Monoglobales; family Monoglobaceae; genus Ructibacterium. The sequence goes on from JAFYXJ010000008.1 coordinate 9,155, forward strand.
CAACTTCAAAGTTAACCAGTACGCCGATTCTGCCGCCGGCATGAATGTATGCCTGATTGATGCCGTCAAAACGCTCAAAACGACGAATGTTCATGTTTTCGCCGATGGTAGCGATTTTCTCGGTCAATGCATCACCAACAGTCTGGCTGTCGTTGATTTTCATTTCTTTCAGAGCCTCAACATCAGCAGGATTGTTGTTTGCGATTACCTCTGCAACTGCGTGTACAAAGTTCTGGAAATCAGCGTTCTTTGCAACGAAGTCGGTCTCAGAGTTTACTTCAACAGCAACTGCAACACCGTTTTCAAATACGGTTGCTTCAACCATACCCTCGGATGCGATTCTGCCTGCTTTTTTCGCAGCGGTAGCAAGTCCCTTTTCTCTCAGGAACTCAACAGCCTTGTCCATATCGCCGTCGGTTTCGGTCAGGGCTTTTTTACAGTCCATCATGCCGCAGTTGGTCATTTCTCTCAACTTTTTAACATCTTGTGCAGTAAATGCCATGGAAAATCATCCTTTCTGTTTCTCGATTCGAATTATTCTTCGTCCAGCATGTCCAGAGACACTTCAACGTCCTCGGTCTCAGCCTCAGAAGCTGCGGGAACAAACTGTTCACCCTGTCTGCCTTCGATGATTGCGTTACCGATGGTAGAAACAATCAGTTTTACCGCACGGATAGCATCGTCGTTACCGGGGATGGGGAAGTCAGCCTCTTCCGGGTCACAGTTGGTATCTACGATTGCAATAACGGGGATACCCAGTTTGTGAGCCTCAGCGATAGCATTCTTTTCTTTTCTGGGGTCAACTACGAACAGAGCTGCAGGCAGGTTCTTCATTTCTTTGATACCGCCCAGGAACTTTTCCAGTTTCTCGTGCTCTAAGTTCAGTTTGATAACCTCTTTTTTGGGAAGAAGATCCATAGTGCCGTCTTCTGCCATTTTTTCCAACTGATACAGACGCTCAATTCTCTTTTTGATGGTCTTGAAGTTGGTGAGCATACCGCCCAGCCATCTTGCATTTACGAAGTACATACCGCATCTCTCTGCTTCCTCACGGATTGCATCCTGCGCCTGCTTCTTGGTACCAACGAAGAGAACATTGCCGCCGTCTGCTGCGATGTCACGTACAAAGTAGTACGCTTCTTCAATCTTCTTTACGGTTTTCTGGAGATCGATGATATAAATACCATTTCTCTCGGTGAAAATGTACTCCGCCATTTTAGGATTCCAACGACGGGTCTGGTGTCCGAAGTGAACACCTGCTTCAAGCAACTGCTTCATTTGAATAACGCCCATGTAAAACACCTCCAAAGTTTTTTCCTCCGCTCGGGGTCAACTCATCCTGAAACCGCCATAGGCGTGCGGCACTGTTCGGACAATCGCCAAGCGTGTGTAATTGATACTATTTGAGCAAGTTTTGCCCAAACGCCATAATAGTATAGCACAAAGATTTCCAATATGCAAGAGTTTTTTTCACATTTTTCAGCCTTTCTTTGGGCAGACCTTCATGCAAATTCCACAGACCACACCTCTGCCGATGTGCTGAAACTTCTCTTTCATATATTTGCTGCAGGCAGCGGCGTCCAGAATCTCCTCCCGTTTGCCATCCGGTGTCCAGGTTTCACCGGTAATCGCCATGGCAGGACAAGCGGAAACACAAATCCGGCAATCGCCGCAAGGAGAGACCGGTGTGATATCCTCAACAACAAAAGGACAGTCGGTGAGAATGGTACCCAGACGCACCCGGGGACCATGCTTGGAAGATACAAACAATCCGCTTTTGCCAACGGCACCAAGTCCTGAGAGGGTTGCCGCCAGTTTGTGTGAAAAGATGCCTTGAAGTCCCTCTACCGACTGGGATGCAGGAATGGGGACATACCGGTATCCGACATCTGCCAGTTTTCTTCCAACCCGGAGGGAAAGTTGGTCAATGAGTGCATTGACTGACCGGTAATGGTGAAAATAGGTATGGGTAGGGCAATCGGTAATGGTGTCTACAATGGCATCGGACAATGGTATGGTGTAGGAAATGGCGTAGGGGAGAGAGAAAGGATTCTCGCCATCCGTTCGGCAAAACCCTACTTGCCCCGCACCGTGCTCCAGTAAAAATTCTTTTATGTAGGTTTGCATATTATCCTCCCAGTTCACAGACATTTTTTAAGTAATCCAAGGTTTTAAAATGCCGTTCCAGATATAGTTCCAGACAGTATTCCCCAAGCCGGCTCAAATAGTTGGAAGCGGATTCAGACAGAGAGAACGAAAAGACTTTTTTACTTTCCGCACTGCCGATGTAAGCAATGGCGCAAAGCACCGCCTCACCGGTATCCGCTGTATCGGGAGAGGATTGTTTCTCTGCACAGGATGGGCAGTAGCATTGCCCGGAAAGGGGATGGAACTGTGCCGGCGGATGCTCACCGCAGACCGAACAGCGGGAAAGGTCAGGCAAAAGTCCCTGCAGGGCAAGAGTGCGAAACTCAAATACCCCTTTAATCTGGGGATAGGGAAGCTTGTCCCCTGCCAGAAGATACAAGGTGTTCAGCAGTAAATTCAGTTGCTCTTCATCGGGGGCATTCTCCTGAATCACATCGTTTGCAACCTCGCAAAAGTAGGAGGCGTATGCCATTTTGGTTAAGGATTCCCGAATGGAGGAAAAGGAGGTGAGAATATCACCGCTGTTGATTTTGTAAAGGCTTTTTTCTCTGCCTTGAAATAACTGAAAGGATACATGGGAAAACAGTTGGGTTGTCGCCAGCAGTCCTGATTTGTTGGTGCGTACACCTCCTGCCAGAACCGAGATTTTTCCCAGTTGACGGGTTAAAACCGTCAGAATACGCGAGGAATCTCCGTATTTGATTTCACGGGTGATGATTCCCTCTGCTTCCACGATTCCCAAAAGGTTTCCTCCTCTCTTTCGGTTTCCTTTTCGGCAATGGCACGATACTTCAGGTAGGAGTCAACCCGTCCTGTTGCCGCAAATTCATTCCATGCCGCATCTCGCTCACTTTGCAAGAAAAACACCTCCCATATACAATTTTCTTTAGTATATGGTATGGCGTTTTTTCTATACTGTTCAAAAATTTCCTCTGATGGTTATTCAAACCCAATATCGGTGATAAAGTTTTCTTTGTTTCTCCAGTCCTCTTTCACACGAACCCAGAGTTCCAGATAGACTTTGGCATCCAGAAATTTTTCAATATCTTCTCGTGCCTGTCTGCCGATTTGTTTCAGTTTTTCTCCGCCTTTGCCGATGATAATGCCTTTGTGGCTCTGCTTTTCGCAGTAAATGGCGGCAAGAATTTCATAGGTTCCGTTATCTTTTTGCTTCATCCGTTCAATTTCTACCGCAATCCCGTGGGGGATTTCTTTGTTCAAAAGACGGAGGGATTTTTCACGGATAAATTCTGCTACGATCTGTCGCTCCGGTTGGTCGGTAATCACATCGTCGGGAAAGAATTTCGGACCCTCTTTCAAAAAGCCTTTGATGTTCTGGAACAGTTCCGGCACATTGTTTCCCCGTTGTGCGGAAATAGGCACAATAGCAGAAAAATCATAAAGATTCTGCAGTTTGTCCAGAATAGGAAGCAGTTCCAGCCGTTCCTTGGTGTCAATTTTGTTGACCGCCAGAATCACCGGAATACCCGCTGTCTGCAACCCTGACAGAGACTCCTTTTCTGCCTGTAATTCGCTGTCTTTGATGTTGCAGTCCACCACATAAATTAAGGCATCAATATCCTGGGTCGCGGTGTAAATATACTTTTCCATCCGCTCCCCCAGTTTGTTGTGGGGTTTGTGAATCCCCGGTGTGTCAATCAGCACCGCTTGCAAATCCGGTTCGGTGTATACCCCTAAAATTTTGGTGCGGGTGGTCTGGGGTTTGTTGGAGACAATGGCAACCTTTTCTCCCACAATCCGGTTCAGCAAGGTAGATTTCCCTGCGTTGGGACGCCCGCATATAGCAATAAATCCTGATTTCATATGTTTCTGCTTACCCCCATTTGTTCCAGAATTTCTCTCTGGTAACCAAACATTTCTTCTTCGTCTTCCGGTGTCATGTGGTCGTATCCCAGAAGATGCAACATAGAATGCACCGTCAAAAAGGTGACCTCACGGACAAAGGAATGCCCGTATTCTTCCGCTTGTTCTTGGGCACGCTCCAAAGACAGGACAATATCCCCCAGACAGAGGTCCCCTGTCTTAGTAAAATCGGCAAATTCTTCCATGATATTGCCATCTTCATCGTACTCAAACATGGGAAAGGAAAGGACATCGGTAGGGCGGTCAATGTTCCGGTGCAGGGCATTCAGTTCCTGAATCCCCGGATTGTCGGTGAACAGCACGCTCAGTTCCACATCCTTGCGAAACTCCATATAGGAAAGGGTGGCAGAAACCGCCCGTTTCACCATTCGCTTTAACTGCCAACCGATTTTGAATTTATTCTGCTGATTGCAGTATCTGATTTTCATGGCATTAACCTCTACGCTCTTTCCGGACACGTTCCCGTTCCAGTTCTTTCCGTTCATAGGCTTTGACAATCCGCTGTACCAACGGATGCCGGACTACGTCCCGTTCGTCCAGATAGACAAATTCAATGCCCTCCACATTTTTCAGAATAATTTCCGCATCCCGAAGCCCTGATTTTTTGTCTCTGGGCAGGTCCACCTGTGTTACGTCGCCGGTGACCACAATATGAGAGGAAAATCCCATACGGGTCAGGAACATTTTCATTTGTTCAGGGGTGGTGTTCTGGGCTTCATCCAGAATAATAAAGGCGTTGTCCAGCGTGCGTCCCCGCATATAGGCAAGGGGGGCAACCTCAATCAGTCCCCGTTCTACGTTTTTGTGAAAGACCTCAAATCCCATCATCTCGCCCAAAGCATCATACAGAGGACGGAGGTAGGGGTCTACCTTTTCCTGCATATCTCCGGGCAGAAATCCCAGACTTTCCCCTGCTTCAATGGCGGGACGGGTCAGAATAATCTTGTCCACTTCTTTCCGTTTGAAAGCGGCAACGGCGGCGGCAACGGCAAGATAGGTTTTTCCCGTGCCGGCAGGGCCGATGCCGAATACAATACTGTTTTGCTCAATGCAGGAAAGATAATGCTTCTGCCCCAGCGTTTTTGCCTTGATGGGAACCCCACGGGTGCTGATAACCACCACATCTTTGCCAAGGTCTTCCAATTCTTCTTCCTTGCCGGCTTCCACCTGAGACAATACATAGCGAACCTCCTGTTCACCGATGGCATCGCCCTGTGCCGCCATGGAAAGGAGTGCGTGAATGGCAGAAAGCGCCAGATTCACCTTTTCTGCCTCGCCTGCAATTTTAATTTCGCTGCCCCGGTTGATGATGGCAACATCATACTCCCGTTCAATCAACCGTACATTTTCGTCAAAGTTCCCGAACAAAGCCATAGCAAGCTCCATTCTTTCCACTTCAATCAATCGTTCCATAGAGTTACCTCAGATTCTAAATTCTCTTTTGTCTATCATAATCCAGAACCGCCGTTTTGTCAATGGAAATCTCGGTTTCTACAGCGGATTTTTCGGCAATATTTTCCTTGCAAACCACCCGTGCAGTTGCCAGTACCGCTCCCTGCTCAGTCAGGGTGTGGGTCAGTTCTCGGTCCAGAATTTCTGCCTCAGGCGGAACCGTTTCCAAAAGGGCGTCAAACAGTTCCTTTCGGGCGGTTTCCAGAGCTTCCGATACCTGACGGGTGCGTTCTTGTTCGTATTTTTCCCGATACACCGTTTTGGTAATCCAAAGGGAAGGAAGCCGTTCCAGAGGCAGACGGTACTCGGCAGTTTCGGTGGTTTCGCTATATTGGGCGTAAGGAATCTTCCCCCAAAAGAGGGGGAGAGTGCGATTCAGGATTTTCAGACTGTAACGGGTTTTTTCTTCCCCTGTTTCCAGTATCTCCGTAAATGTTAACGGGTATTCTTCAGTTTTTTCATAATAGGTTCTGGCGTATACATCCCCCCATGCATGCACGGTGCGGAATCCGCCGGTATCGGTGTCCATCAGCCCGCTGACCAATAAATCTCCTGCCACCACCCCCGAACCTACCGAAACCATGGTTTGCCCCTCTCTTGCTTCGATGGAAAGAATTTCCCCGTCTTTGGATGCAATCAGGTGACAAGGCTGTGAAAAGTCAGGAGCGGCAGGTTTTTCCAACCGTTCTACAATCTCTACATAGATACGGGACCCGCTGACATTGATACCCACCCATGCCAGTTGGTCAAGATCCCGCATCATCCGGTTGCGGATTTGGTCGGAGTCAATGCCGGCAGTGGATTTTCCCATGGAAACACCCGAACGGGCAAGGTGTTCCAACACAGTTTCGGTATTAATGCGTTGATTTCCAATGACCGTAATCCCCATAATATGGCAGGTGGTATACCACAAAAAAAGAACTGCCGCCAGAAGCCCCAGAAAGGCAAACTTCCGATGACGCAAACGTTGAAGAAGAAAGGGCAATCCACGGCGTTTCAAGATGGTCAGCCGTGTACGTGTACGGCGGCAGACGGGACGGATTTTGCGAAATGCGGGAATGCTCATTTCCATGCAAAGACGGCGTTCCCCCAATTGCCGTATATCACGGATATCCAGATTCCGTTTCATACAAACGGTCAGGAAACGCTCGGGGTAAAGGCTGTCTGCCTGTACTGTCAGACTTCCTTTCAAATAATAAACCAGTTGTTCCAGTGTCATAGCAATCCCCTCTTTCAGTCCAGAAACCCAATCCGATCGATCCGTCCGGTAATGTAAAGCATTTCTTTGGTGATGCATCTCAGTTCCAGCCGTTTCCCGGCAATTTCTACCGCCCGGGGTTTTGCCTGAATCCGGATTGCTGTGTCAGAATATGCAAGAATACTTTTATAGTTCTCCAAAGTTACCTCCCGGCTCCCGATGCAGGAAATCAAAACGGTATCCAGTAAGATTTCTTTGGAAACACCCACCGCATCGGCAAACCGTTCCCGCGGAGTGGGGGTATCGCCGTCATGTTTTTTTCGGGACATAAAAAACCCCTCCTTTTTGCTATTTCTATGCAAAAAAGAGGGGATTCATGCTATCGTTGTACCCTGCCGGTACCGCCGTTTGCCATCAAGGTTTGGATTTCGGTACGGGTAATCATGGCATAATCACCGGGGAGGGTGTGTTTCAGCGCCGATGCCGCAACCCCGAATTCGATCATTTCCTGCGGGTTCATGTGATCCAGAAATCCGCAAAGAACGCCTGCTGCCAGACAATCTCCGCCGCCTACACGATCCACAATGGGGTTGATGGAGTAGGTGTTGGAGGTGTAGACTTTGTCCTCACTTGCAAGATATAAAGACGCAGACAAATCGTTGTTGGAAGCGGAGTGGGTAACGCGGTTGGATGCAATCACGACAGAAACGCCAAATGCCTCTGCAATGGCTTTCGCACCTGTTGCAAAATCAGCAGTTTCGTCAACGTCAAGTGAAAGCAAATTCTTTGCGTCCCAGCTGTTGCCGAAACAAATGTCCGCATAAGGTGCCAGACGGGGCAGAACCTTGGCCGCCTCTTCGCGGGTCCACAACTTACTGCGGAAGTTGATATCAAAGGAGACGGTGATTCCCCGTTCTCTTGCCTCTTTCATGGATGCAATGGCAAGAAGAATTCCCTTTTCTGAAATACCGGGAGTGATGCCGCAGATGTGGAATAGGTCAGCGTCCTGAAAGATGGCGTCAAAGTCAAAGTCAGAAACCTCTGCCTCAGCAATGGCAGACTGTGCTCTGTCATAGATGACGGAAGAGGGACGCAACGACGCACCCGTTTCCAGAAAATAAGTACCGAGACGGTTTCCGCCCCGAACAATACAGTCGGTATCAACCCCTGCACTCCGCAGGGAAGCAATCGCCCGATCACCCAGAGGGTTTAAAGGGAGTTTGGTTACAAATTTTGCATCGTGTCCCAGTTGGGAGAGGCAGACCGCCACATTGGCTTCTGCACCGCCAAAAGTAATGATAAACTGATTGGCTTGGGAGAACCGTTCGTGATCAGGGGTAGAAAGGCGCATCATAATTTCGCCCAGAGTAACAATCTTTGCCATGGAATTTCCTCCGTAAATTGATTCTTGTTATTCAGTATAGCACAAAGGCCCTGAATTTGCAATGCTATTTCCGGAATTTGGAGAATAAAATAAATAAGGAGGTCGATACCATGAAACTTTTTCTTAAGGGGTTATCCCTTTTCTTGACCGGATACTTGATTTTTATGCTGATTGCCTTTCCCGAATCCAGTATGCAGGGGGCAAAATCTGCCCTGCTTCTTGCATCGGATGCGGTGATTCCGTCTCTGTTCCCCTTTTTTGTGGTCAGCCATCTTTTGACCGGGATGGGTGTACCCCAATGGATGAGCAAGCATCTGTCCCAATGTATGATTCCCCTGTTCGGTATTTCCGGAAGCGGAGCCCTTGCGGTGGTGCTGGGCGTCATCAGCGGATATCCGGTGGGGGCGGAAACGGTAAAAAATCTGTATATTTCCGGTGCGTGTACCAAGGACGAGGCAGAAAAATTGCTGATGTTCTGTAATAATGCAGGCCCGTTGTTTGTGGTGGGAACTTTGGGAGTGGGCATCTTTCACAGCCGGCAACTGGGTTTTCTTCTCTATGGCATCCATCTGGTGTCTGCATTGATGACAGGCTGGATGTTCCGTCGCTATGGCAGACGGGGTGCCGGCTCCGCTCTGCTTCCCCCGTCGGTGCCGGAGAGATGCACCCCTGCCATTTTGGGAGAGGCAGTAGAGCGGGGAGTAACTTCGGTGCTGAAAGTCTGCGGTTTTGTGGTCTTTTTCGGGGTTGTAGGTGCGGTGCTCCCGCAGACACCCATTCGTCCGTTTCTTTACGGCATTACTGAAATTACCGGCGGAATCCGGTCACTGGCAGAAAGCGGTGTCTGCGGGCGATGGCTTTTGCCGATGGTTTCTATGCTCTTGGCATTTTCCGGTGTCTCGATACTCTTCCAGACCGCCGGCATTCTGCATCCTTCAGGATTGTCACTTCGTCCTTATCTTCTGGGGAAAGTTTGTCAGGGCATTCTTGCCTTTACCCTCACATGGCTGGCGCTTGCCTTTTTCCCGCAGGTGGTACCCACCGCATCCATGATGCAAATTTCTCAAGAGTACAGCGTACGGGGAATTAGTGTTGCGGTTGCACTGATGGGACTGTGGATCGCAATAAAAAAAGCATCCCTGGTCAATTCCAGGGATGCAGAATATCGCCGTCTACCAAAAAAGCAGTCTCCGCAAGGTTTGCCATGGGGGCATCCGAAAAAGAATCCGAATAAAACGCCTGAATGGGAGTCTCCCCAAACACACGGCGGAACCGGCGAACCTTTTCTTCGCCATGACAGTTGATGCCCAGATACATACCCGTACGGGAATCCACTCTGGATGCAATCAGGTGGCGGATGCCCAAACGGTGGCAGATGGGACGGAGCAGAAATTCCGGCGATGCAGAAATAATCACATCGTCCTCTTCTTTTTGGAGCAAATACCAGGGTTTGATATTCTCCTGATGGGAATCCCAGAATTCTTCCACCCATGCATCAATGTCGGGAATCCCCTTAAGGAATCGGTAAAATTTTTCCTTAAATACAGTTTTTTCTACCTGTTTTAAGAGATATCCGCCAAAGGCAGGCACGCCGGAAAATAAAAGGATTGCAAGGGATGGTTTTTTGCGGACACACCAGAAAATAAAATCAACGGTGCTGTCCCCGCGGTAAATGGTTTTATCAAAATCATATGCATTCATTGTTATCACCCGAAGAAAGTATAGCACAAAGAGAGAAAAGATGCAAGAAATTTGAATTTTTTGAAAATTCTTAAGAAAACTCTGTACAAACAAAAAGGAATGTGTTATAATTTTAACGGATTATGGAGAAAAGGAGAAGGCCTGTGCAGGCACCCAAAAATGAAGATGGAAAAAAAAGTTTCGGTATCGGTGATTAACCGATTGCCACGGTATTATCGATATTTGACAGATTTGCTTGCAGCAGGCGTGGAGCGTATTTCCTCTAAGGAATTGAGTGAAAAAATGCAGGTAACTGCATCCCAGATTCGACAGGATTTGAACTGCTTTGGCGGCTTTGGTCAGCAGGGATACGGCTATAATGTTAAATCTCTCAGAAGTGAGATTGCCAAAATTCTGGGATTAGATCAAGGCTACACCGCAGTTTTGGTGGGTGCGGGAAATATGGGCCGCACCTTTGCCACCAATACCAAGTTTGAGTCCAGAGGATTCCGTCTGGCAGGAATTTTTGATTCCGACCCCAAAAAAATCGGGACGGAACTGGTTGGGCATACCATTCGGGATTATAAGGAGATTGCCGCATTCATCCGGGATGAAAAACCGGAGATGGCGATTCTCACCGTTCCCAAAGATGCCATGCATGCCGTTGCGGAGGAACTGATATCCTATGGTATCCGTGCGTTTCTCAATTTTTCTTATACAGAACTTTCCGACATCGAGAACATTGCCGTTGAAAATGTGCATTTAAGCGACAGTCTGATGCGGCTTTCCTACAAACTGCTGGAACATGACCGGAGCCGTAAGGCAAAGGAAGAGGAGTAATCCATGAAAGTATATGCATTGGTAGGAAAATCCGGTACCGGAAAAAGCCATCACAGTATGTGGGTGGCACGGGAACACGGACTTGACTATATCGTGGATGACGGACTGCTGATTTCCGATAACCGGATTATTGCAGGCAAGTCTGCCAAAAGAGAACCCAACAAGGTTGCATCGGTGCGCTGTGCGGTATTCAGCGACCCTGACCATGCCGCTCAGGTACGGCAGGCGCTTAAGGAAAACGAGGCTGAAACCTTGCTCCTGATTGGAACCAGTGAGAAAATGGTTAACCGCATTGCGGAGGAACTTCAGGTGGCACCCATCGACCGGATAATCCGGATTGAGGAGGTTGCCACAGAGGAAGAGATTCAGACCGCCTATGAGATGCGGAACAAACAAGGCAAGCATGTGATTCCCGTCCCGACCTTTGAATTGAAACGTCAGTTCTCCGGATATTTTACCGACCCGCTGATGTTACTTTTCAAAAAGAAAGGACAGACTATTATGGAGGAAAAAACCGTGATGCGTCCGTCTTACAGTTATCTGGGAGATTTTAAAATTGCCCCCAAGGCGATTGCCGATATCTGCACCTATGAAGCACTGCAGTTTCCTGCTGTGCACAAGGTACTCAAGGTAAAAAATTCCGTTACATCCGGCGGTTGGCTGATGTTGGAGTTGGATGTTTCCATGAAATTCCCCTGCCGGGTTTCGGAACAGGCGGAGGCTGTGGCAAAACGAATCAAGGAAGCCATTGAGGATTTCACCGCAGTCACGGTACGCCATGTCCATGTCAATGTAAAAGATTTGCATCTGGACAAGCATTAACAAAAGAAAAAGAATCAAATTATTATATATTTTTGGAGGTTTATTCATGTTAGTATCAGCAACAGAAATGCTTAAAAAAGCAGTTGAAGGCCACTATGCAGTAGGTCAGTTCAACATCAACAATCTGGAGTGGACAAAAGCAATCCTGCTTACCGCACAGGAGAACAACTCTCCCGTTATTCTCGGTGTATCCGAGGGTGCAGGTAAGTATATGACCGGTTTTAAGACCGTATCTGCTATGGTTTCCGCTATGATTGATTCTCTGGGTATCACCGTTCCGGTTGCTCTGCATCTGGACCACGGTAGCTACGCCGGTTGTTATCAGTGTGTAAAGGCAGGCTTTTCTTCTATTATGTTTGACGGATCTCACTTCTCTATTGATGAGAACGTTGAAAAGACTACCGAACTGGTACACGTTGCACACAATCTGGGCCTTTCTATCGAGGCTGAGGTTGGTTCCATCGGCGGTGAGGAAGACGGCGTTGTAGGTGCAGGCGAAATTGCAGACCCCAACGAATGTAAGAGAATTGCTGATCTGGGCGTAGATTTCCTGGCAGCAGGTATCGGTAACATTCACGGCAAGTATCCTGAAAACTGGAAAGGTCTTGATTTTGACGCTCTGGCAAAAATTAAAGACTTGGTTGGCGACCTGCCTCTGGTTCTCCACGGCGGTACCGGTATCCCTGAGGATATGATTAAGAAAGCAATCTCTCTGGGCGTTGCAAAAATCAACGTTAACACCGAGTGTCAGCTCTATTTCCAGGAAGCAACCAGAAAGTATATTGAGGAAGGCAAAGATCTGGAAGGCAAAGGCTTTGACCCCAGAAAACTTCTCGCACCCGGCTTTGAAGGTATCAAGGCTATCGTGAAAGAGAAGATGGAACTGTTCGGTTCTGTTGGCAAAGCATAAGCATAGGCAAAAATTCGATCTATCGCAAGCAAAGGTCTTCCCAATCGGGAAGACCTTTTTGAAAGTCAGGAGGATAGGATATGAAAGAAAAAGATTTTTCCCGAATTCTGGCAGGGGGCGACTTGGCGGCGTTGCAGGCGTCGTCTCACAACTTTCTTCGGTTGATGGCATACTATCAGTGTGCCATGATGGAGATTGAGACCAAGTTCAATGTGCTGAATCAGGAATTTTCTCTGCAATTTGACCGCAATCCCATCAGCGGTATCAAAACCCGTCTGAAGAATCCGGTCAGCATTAAGGAAAAACTGGACAGAAAAGGGAAACCTCTCACGGTGGAAGCCATCGAGGAAACCCTGAACGATGTGGCGGGAATCCGGGTGGTTTGCTCCTTTTTGGATGATGTCTATCTTCTTGCCGATGCCCTTTTAAAACAGGATGACATCACCCTCTTGGAGAAGAAAGATTATATTCAAAACCCCAAGCCCAATGGCTATCGCAGTCTTCACCTGATTGTTTCGGTTCCCATTTTTCTTGCCAATGAAAAACGCCCCATGCGGGTGGAAATTCAACTTCGCACCATTGCTATGGATTGTTGGGCAAGTCTGGAGCATCAGTTAAAGTATAAGAAAGACTTTGCATTCACACAAGAAATGATGGATGAACTGTATACCTGTGCCCGTCTCAGTACCGAACTGGATGACAAGATGAACACCTTGCGAAAAATTGCACGGGATTAAAAAAAGCGAACCGTCAAGGTTCGCTTTTTGCTTGCGGTAGACCGAGTTTGTCAGCGGTCTGAAACTATACTTCCATGATGATTGGCAGTATCATCGGACGGCGTTTGGTCTTGCTGAACAAGAATCCGCCCACCTCGTTTTTGATACCGTTTTTCAAAGTTGTCCAATCAATGTTGTGTCCGTTGACGCATTGCTGAACCACACCATCAGCCACCTGACGGACGGCGTCCATCAAATCCTCGGACTCTCTCACATAAACAAATCCTCTGGAAATAATGTCAGGGCCTGCAACACAACTGCAACTTGCCTTGTCAATGGTCAGTACCACGATGATAATACCGTCTTCGGACAAATGTTTTCTGTCACGGAGCACGATGTTTCCTACATCGCCTACCCCAAGACCATCAACCAGAACTTTGCCCGAGGGCACCGTTCCGGTAATTTTGGCGGATTTTTTGCCCATTTCCAGCACCTTTCCGTTTTCCATCAGGAACACGTTTTTCGGGTCCATGCCGGTTTTGAGTGCCAGATCCCGATGCCGGCACAGATGGAGATATTCTCCGTGTACCGGGACAAAGAATTTGGGTTTTGCCAGAGAAAGAATCATCATCAATTCCTGCTGGCAAGCGTGTCCGGATACATGAACATGGTCCTGACGCTCATGCACCACCTCGGCACCTCGTTTTAACAGTTCGTTGACCACATTGGAAACGGCTTTCTCGTTGCCGGGAATGGGATTTGCCGAGATAATTACCAAGTCGGTAGGCTCAATATTGATTTTCTTGTGTACCGAAAAGGCAATACGGGTCAGAGCAGACATAGCCTCTCCCTGACTTCCGGTGGTAACAATCACCAACTTGTCTTTGGGATAGCGGTTGATTTCATCAATATCAATCAAAGTGTTTTTGGGAATATTCATATACCCCAGTTCGATGGCGGCATTCAGTACGTTAACCATACTTCTGCCGGAGACCGCAACTTTCCGTCCGTACTTTTCAGCGGCGTTGATAATCTGTTGCACTCTATGTATGTTAGAGGCAAAGGTTGCAACGATAATCCGCTTGTCGGTGCCTTTTTCAAACAGGTTGTCAAAGGTCTTCCCAATGGAACTTTCGCTCATGGTAAAGCCGGGACGGTCAGCATTGGTGCTGTCGGAGAACAGCGCAAGAATCCCTTTCTTTCCCAGTTCCCCGATGCGGGCAAGGTCAATCATATCCCCGTCAATGGGGGTTGGGTCGATTTTGAAGTCTCCGGTATGGAGCAACACCCCTACCGGTGTGTGAAGGGCAATAGCAACCGCGTCGGCAATGGAGTGATTTGTGTGTATAAACTCTGCCCGGAACTCGCCCAGACGGATGCTTTCTCCTGCCTCCAAAGTGTTCAGTTTGGCAGAGCCGGCAATGCCATGCTCCTTCAGTTTGTTCTTCAAAATGCCCAAAGTCAGTCTGGTTCCGTAAACCGGAACATTAAATTCTTTCAGTACATAGGGGATAGCGCCAATATGGTCCTCGTGTCCATGGGTCAGCACAATACCCCTGATTTTGTTTGCCACTTTGTGAAGATAGGTGATATCTGGAATCACAATATCCACACCGGGCATATCTTCATCCGGAAACGCCATACCGCAGTCTAAGAGTATCACGTCGTTTTCACACTCAAAAACGGTCAGGTTTTTCCCGATTTCGTGAAGTCCCCCCAAGGGGATAATCTTTATTTTCTTTTCTTTTTTCAAGTTTTTTCCTCCTATTAGATTTTGAAACACAGCAAAAGAAGAGGGGTCGTCCGTTCTGTGGTTCCCTTTTGCAGTATTCAATTTGTCCGCTCAATTTCAAAAAAGGTGTTACTAAAAGCGGGGATAACTCCCCAATCCGTACAAATCACTCCCCATCAGTATACACCACTTGGAAAGAAATTGCAAGTCTTTTCTAAGTATAGTCACTTTTTGGCAAGAATATACTTTTCTTTTTGGAAAAAATAGTATATAATGAATCCGAGGTGAATGGCATGGTTAATTTGGGTAATTCCTGGGACGCTCTTTTGCGGGAGGAATTTGAACAAGAGTATTATCTGCGTCTTCGCAGTATTTTGAAACAGGAGTACAGCACCCATCGGGTGTACCCTGATATGCATGATATTTTCAACGCCCTCCGCTATACCCCCTATGAATCGGTGAAAGCGGTGATTCTGGGGCAGGACCCCTACCACGGCCCCAATCAGGCACACGGACTTTGCTTTTCGGTCAAAAAGGGAGTGGTGCCTCCCCCGTCTTTGAAGAATATCTTTCAGGAGATTCAGGCAGAACTGGGGATTGCACCGCCTGACCACGGGCAACTGACCGATTGGGCAGAGCAAGGTGTACTGATGCTCAACACTACCCTGACGGTCAGGGAACACCAACCCCTCAGCCATAAAGGACTGGGTTGGGAAATTTTTACCGATAAGGTGATTTCCCTGCTGAATGAAAGAGAGACCCCTATGGTTTTTCTCCTTTGGGGTGCCCCTGCCAGAAAGAAAAAGGAACTCATCACCAACCCCAACCATCTGGTGCTGACCGCCGCCCATCCAAGCCCCTTGTCAGCATATCAGGGGTTCTTTGGATGCGGACATTTTAAGACCTGCAATGATTTTTTACAATCCAAAGGAATTTCCCCTATCAATTGGGCATTACAGCCATAAAAGAATATGCAAAAACAGACGCTCTCACGAGCGTCTGTTTTTTACATGGGTCATAGATACAGAGGTGAACTTTCCTTTGTTAGTACCCAGAAGCGTCCCCTGTGTTTTTGTGCGAAATCTCAAATCAAAATTTTCAATATAATATTGGCACTGGTATAAATTAATAAAAAAATGAGCCATTTTCTCCTCGACAGATGATGAAGTGTTTTTACGTTATAAACTACGCATCCTAAATAGACTAGGTCAAGGATGCAGTTTGTGAATCCCGCAATTGCTACATACCTATTTGCAAAAAGGTAAATAAAAAATCCTATGGCTCCCCTTAATGTCATCAACTGAAGTATCCGTGTATATAATTCTCTCCACCTTTTTTCCACCTTGAGAATTGTTAATATAGCAATACATCCAAAAAACTGAAAAACCAAAGATATCACGATTCCAAAAAACATAACAAACACCATGGATATAATAGGCATAAGAGTACCACTTTCCATCACAGATGCACCTATAGATATGTAAGAATACGCAACAAAAAGCAACAAAAGAATGCCATAGAGAAAAACTTTTTTAATTGGCCTCTTGAACATTTTTAATCTCCTTTTACACATGTGGGGGAACACAGGGGACGGTTCTGTGTGTTAATAAAATTTTCTGTGTCTGACAGTGGGGATGTACACAAATTGTCCCATTTTTTGTTATAGTTAGCAATACGATAGAATCGCCCGATCCTGGCTCTTTTCCCAGACTCTCCCTTAACTACAATAAAATTGTAGCATACATCAATTTTCATGTCAATAAACTTCTCCCCGTCATGGCATTTCTTTGGAAAGGAAAAATGGAAATAATCTTGACAAAACCGCATATTTTGGAGTAAAATAGGAAGATAAGACTTACGAAAGGGTGATTGACATGGGCATGACTCTGGCTCAGAAAATCTTGAAAGAACATCTGGTCTCGGGTGAGATGGTTGCCGGTACAGAAATCGGCATTCGTATCGACCAGACCTTGACGCAGGACGCAACCGGTACCATGGCGTATCTGGAATTTGAAGCGATGGGAGTTCCCCGGGTAAAAACCGAGCGTTCTGTTGCATATATTGACCACAATACCCTGCAGAGCGGATTTGAAAACGCTGATGATCACAGATTCATCGGTTCTGTTTGCAAAAAGCATGGTATTTACTTTTCCCGTCCCGGTAACGGTATCTGCCATCAGGTGCATCTGGAACGGTTTGGTATTCCGGGCAAAACCCTGATTGGTTCTGACAGCCACACCCCCACAGGTGGCGGTATCGGCATGATTGCCATCGGTGCCGGCGGTATGGACGTTGCAGTTGCCATGGGAGGGGGAACTTACTACATCACCTGCCCCAAAATCGTTAAGGTAGAACTGACCGGAAAACTCAGTCCTTGGGTTGCGGCAAAAGACGTGATTCTGGAAGTTTTGCGCCGTCTTTCTGTTAAGGGCGGTGTGGGTAAAATTATTGAATACTGTGGCGAGGGTGTGAAAACCCTGTCCGTTCCCGAACGTGCTACCATTACCAACATGGGTGCAGAACTGGGTGCGACCACATCCATCTTCCCCTCGGATGAAACCACACGGGCATTTTTGAAAGCCCAAGGCAGAGAAGAGGATTACAAGCCTCTGTCTGCTGACAGCGATGCAGTTTATGATGAGGTTGTGGAGATTAACTTAAGCGAACTGGTACCCCTTGCGGCGTGCCCCCATTCTCCTGACAATGTAAAATCCGTAGAGGAAATCGGCAAACTGAAGATTGATCAGGTTTGTATCGGTTCTTGTACCAACTCTTCTCTTCTTGATATGCTGAAAGTTGCGCATATCCTGAAAGGAAAAACAGTACATCCTGATGTTTCTCTGTCCATTGCACCCGGCTCCAAACAAGTGCTGAATATGCTGGCAGAAAACGGCGCATTGGCGATTATGATTGATGCCGGTGCGAGAATTCTGGAAAGTGCCTGCGGTCCTTGTATCGGTATGGGACAATCCCCCAACTCCGGCGGTATTTCCTTGAGAACTTTCAATCGGAACTTTGAGGGACGGAGCGGTACCAAAGACGGACAGATTTATCTGGTTTCTCCGGAACTTGCGGCAGCATCTGCCCTGACCGGATACCTGACCGATCCAAGAGAACTGGGCGACATGCCGGAGTTTGCTCTGCCTGAAGTTTTCACCATCAACGATAATATGATTGTTCCGCCGGTTCCGGCAGAAGAGATGGACAGTGTGGAGGTACTGCGTGGACCCAATATCAAACCCTTCCCGGTATCTGAACCTCTTGCAGACACCATTGAGGCAGGCTGCAGCCTGAAAGTAGGCGACAATATCACCACCGACCATATCATGCCGGCAGGCGCAAAAATTCTGCCCCTGCGTTCTAACATTCCCAAGATTTCGGAATACTGTTTTGCGGTTTGCGATGAGGGATTCCACGACCGTGCTCTGGAAATGAAAAAGAGCATTATTGTAGGCGGCAGCAACTATGGTCAGGGTTCTTCCCGTGAGCATGCGGCGTTGGCACCTTTGTATCTGGGCGTCAAGGCGGTGATTGTAAAATCCTTTGCAAGAATCCACATGGCAAACCTGATCAATGCAGGTATTATGCCCATGACCTTTGCAGATGAAGCAGATTATGACCGGATTGACCAGATGGACGAACTGGTTATGTGTGACGTGATTGCCCAGATTCAAAAGGGTAACACCGTAACGGTAACCAACCGCACCAAAGGCTTTGATTTTACTGTGCAGGTAGACTTGTCTGAACGCCAGAAAGCCATGTTGATTGCAGGCGGATTGCTGAATTATACCAGAGAGAATCAATAGGAGGAAAAACCAATGGCAAAAATTCAAATGAAAACACCCCTGGTCGAGATGGACGGGGATGTAATGACCAGAATCATCTGGAAGATGATTAAAGATATCCTTCTGTATCCCTATATTGACCTGAAAACCGAGTATTACGATTTGGGTCTGGAATACAGAAATGAGACCAACGATCAGGTTACCTTTGATTCTGCGGAAGCAAC
>JAFYXJ010000009.1 GCA_017546205.1 Clostridia bacterium
AGGCAAATAAAAAGCCCCTTTAGGGGCAGCCGGTGAAAGAGTTGCGGTTGGCAAACCTTTCGACGAGCCTATAGGCTCGGCCGGTCTTATGCCCTAAGGGGGCAGTGCAAACTACCGGCACGGCCGGTAGTTATGATTTATGTTTTGCGTGGAGGTTTAGATATTTTTTTGGTGTAGTATCGGTAAACTTTTTAAAAATTTGTATAAAGTATGATGCGTCATCAAAGCCGCACTCATAGCAAACCTGATTCACAGGCACCCCCGCACGCAATAAATCTTTAGCGTGGTTGATGCGGATATTGTTGAGATAGGTGATATAGGTAACGCCGGTGGTGTTTTTGAATTTGTTGCAAAAATAATGCTTATTGTAACCAAAGATGGATGCGACTTCCTCCAAGGTAACTTTTCTCATATAATTTTGCTCTGTCCAGGAAAGAATAGACCGCAGTTCATCATTGTGGGACAGAGACGTTTTGCCTTGTGATGTGTCTGCATGGGCAATGAACAATTCAAAAAAACGGGTAATGGCAACCAGTGCATCGGTGATTTTATCGGTGCCGTCCAACAAATCCAGAAGTTCATTCATCATAGCGGCTTCATCACCCGATAAATCAATAAGGACCGGCAAATCATCGTAGGCCATGTTGTGGTGAGAAAGTAAGGCGGTCAAATCTAGAATAGACTTCAGATGCTCCGGATCAATTTTCAGGGCGGCGGACATTCCGTCGTTCTTTTTATAGTTCATGGCATGAACGGCATTGGGCGCAATCAAATAAACCTGATACCCACTTAAGGTATAGGGATGACCACTGATGTGAACCTCCCCCAGATGCCCTTTGTAAATATTAAACTCAATGGTTTCGGCATAATGAGGCGGAACGGTCGAATCCCCGTTGTTGTAAGAGCGGCTGAAATACCAGGCTTTTTTATTAAATTCTTTTCTTTTGACTTCTTCGGTTTCCCGAAATGCTTGTAATTTACTCATAGATTCACTATAGCATGTTCTTAAATATCTTGCAAGCATTTTATGCTAAAAAAATAAATATTTTTATATTTTTCCTGAATATGCTTATGGAAATAAACTGGTGAAAGTGATATGATAAGATAAGAAATAAACTAGGTGTGTTGTGAGTTATTCTGAATGAAATCCAGATTTCTAGTAGAAATTACGGCTTTTTCAGTGATAACACCACAATATCTGGGAAAAAGCGATGACATTCAAAATCTTAAAATAGTTATTTTTTGGATGAGTATCCAAATAATTTTATATTTTGAACGCAAATGATAGCAGGAGGGAATTACATGAAAGGATTGAAACAAATCGGTGTGATGGCAATTGCGGCGTTGACGGCATTACAGAGCACAGCCTTTGCGGAAGCAGTTGCAATCAAAGACATCTCAGTTTCCGGAGGGAAAGTGACAGTAGAAGCGGTGAACCATGAGGAGACCGAAAAAATATTGTCTGTATCCGTTGTGAAACAGCAGGCAGGATTGCACCGCAATCTGGCAACCAGAACGGTGCGTCAGCAATTAGTAGCCCCGGGGGAAACACTTACGGTCACCTTTACCATTCCAGATGAGAAGAATGGTGTAGATGGCTCCGGCACCTATCTTGTCAAAGTACATAATGAAGATGGTGAAAAGACGCATCAATCCTTTGATTATGCAGATTCGGGAGATGTTACATCCTTTATTGGTGCGTTCAAAGGCGAGGCTGCAAAGGTTACGGAAAGTCTGACGGCAGATGTATTGTTGCTGCCCTTGCTGACAGCGGAAGAAAACAAAGGTGTTCTTTTCTGCCTTGGCGTAGACAGAGCAACCTTTATAAGTAAGAGCGAAAATATCCGTAAAGACACAGCCAACCTGATGTATCAGGCAGGGGTTTCGGATATGGATACAAGCAACTTCGCATCAACCATGCTGACTGCATTCGGTCTTGCTTCCTTTAATAATGAAGAAGAAATTCAGGGAATTGCCATTATGCAACCAACATACGCCGGCAAAGCAGCAGACGAGGCATTGATTGGTGAAACAGTTTCTCTGATGGCGGAGCGCTATGAATCCACCAATGCATTTGAAACAGGGTTTAAGAAAGCGTACGGTCTTACGTTGGTGAATCATGCGGATACATCCACTGTGGGAGATGCGTTGAAGGGCTTCCGTGATGAAACCGGTTTGTGCACCGGAGAAATTGATAACGTGCTGGGGTTGTCGCCGACGCAACAATATGAGGCGTATCGTAGTATTGTCAACCACATTGCAACCAACAAACCAAAAACTGAGACAGACCTTGCGACAATTCTGACCAATGCTTACAACGGCGTTATCAATGCCGGTCAAAACCAAGGCGGCGGTGGTTTTAGCGGCGGTGGCGGCGGTGGCGGTGCCGCAGGTACTGCCGGCAACAAGGATAAGCCGGAAACAGGTTCTGTTTCAGTAGCACAAGGCGCTGGTGTCACGGATACCAAACCACAATACACGGCAATCTTTACAGATTTGCTAAGTAATCACTGGGCGGCAGAGGGAGTAAAAGCCCTGAAAGAAAAAGGAATTATCAGCGGAACCGATACGGGTGCCTTTGAGCCTGACCGGGCAGTGACCCGTGAGGAGTTTACCAAAATGATTGTTCTGGCATCCGGCTTTGCATTAGAGGGTGCGGCGGACTTTACCGATGCGGCAACCGATGGTTGGTATCTTCCTTATCTGGGCACCGCGGTGGAAAAAGGTATTGTCGGCGGTCTGGGAGACGGTCGATTTGGTATCGGCATGAACATTTCCCGTCAGGACATGGCGGTTATGGTAAAACGTGCCTTGGATGCCAAAGGAATCACATGGAAAAAAGTAAGAGAATATCAATCCTTCGGGGATGAGACGGAAATTGCAGCATATGCAAAAGATGCAGTCAAAACCTTGTTTGAAGCAGGTATCATCAATGGCAAGGGTGCAGGTGCTTTTGACCCCATGGGACAGGCAACCCGTGCCGAGGCTGCAAAAATTATTTATGAGGCGTGTAAGGAGGTATAGTACATGATAAAAAGAATTTTAAGCATCTTGCTTGTCACATGTCTCCTCTTGTCCATGTGCTGTGTTTCTTTTGCAGAGACCAAGATGGATTTGGAAATAGACAGAAAATTCAAAGTGCTCAATCAGTTGCATATCATCAATGAACGGGAACCGGGAGATTACAATGTTTACCGGAACATGAGCAAAAGTGCATTTATCAACTTTATCTGTAACATCTTAGGAGACTACGGCTATACCGAAGTGTATAATCAGGAAGCCATTGATATGGCGGTGGGTATGGGATTGATTCATTCGGGGCAGGATGATCTGCACAAACCCCTTTACTACGATGAAGCAATGACCATGCTGGTGCGTCTTTTGGGTTACACCATCCATGCAGAAACCTACAATGGTTACCCTACAGGCTATACCACCATTGCAAGCCGGTTGGGACTCAGCGAAGGCCTTTCCGCAAAATCCGGTGAGCGGATGCAGGAATATGATGCCATTACCCTTTTATATAATGCCATCAACTGTGCCTATGTAGATATTATCAGTTTCAGTGATGAGGGCATTGTCTACGGCAGTACCTCCGAAAATACCTTGCTGTATGAGTATCGCAAGATTTACAAATTTACCGGTGTATTGCAGAGTACCGAAACCACCTCTTTGGCTGAACAACTGCAGGCGGACAAAGGCAAGGTTATGATTCAGGGCTATGTATATGACACAGACGAAGATTTTTCAGACCTTGTAGGCATGAATGTAGAAGCATACATTCAGGAAGATAACCTTTCTGTTGATAAGGTCTTGATGATGGATCCGGTAAGAAACGAAGAAATCATTCTCTCAGCAGAAGATTTGGAGGATGTGAACCCCGGTTTGACTGAAATCTCCTATCTAACAGAAAGCGGAAGCGAGAAAACATTGCGCC
Organism: Clostridia bacterium; assembly: GCA_017546205.1. Classification (GTDB taxonomy): domain Bacteria; phylum Bacillota; class Clostridia; order Monoglobales; family Monoglobaceae; genus Ructibacterium. Next base: position 3,938 of record JAFYXJ010000009.1, read on the forward strand.
TTTCTTCGGTGCGGGATATTATTTACAACGGTCAGCCTTTAAAGGGTGCAACAAGAAATCATTTTCTCAATGCTGACGGAGAAATCCGATTGATTAACAACAATGCGGGTAACGAATTTGATGTGGCAATCATTACCGATTACCGGACGGTGATTGTAGAAAGCGTTTCCAAACTCAATGAGAGTGTGAAAAACATCTATACCTATGATAATGGCAATAAGACGATAGACTTTGAGGAAGAGACCAATGATGTCGTTCGCATCTATGGCGGGGAAACGGAACTTGCTTTTTCGGATATTCTGCCCGGAGATGTGCTTCGCGTTGCCATGTCTCAGGTAAATGGCAGAAAGGTACTGAACGCATATCGTTCCAATACCAAGGTTACCGATACCATTTCCACCATTCGCACGGTGGATGGTAAAACTGTGGTTGTAACGAATAGCGGAGAATATGTGCTCTCCAAAGCCTACGAAGAAGCACTGGGTGCAACCCCCAGAGACCCCAAAGCAAAAGTGTTGAAAGCCGGCGGCAGTTATCAGTTCTATCTGGATACAAACGGCAGAATTGCCTATGTATCCGATGCTGACAATACTTTGCAGTATGCGCTGGTTTACGCAACGGCAACCGAACCGGGATTTAATCAAAAATGTCTGGTCAAGGTGTTCACTATGGATGGTGAGTGGAAAGATCTGTACTTTGCTGACAAAGTCAAGTACAACAACGCTTTCCCTGCAGTGAAACCCAACAGCATTCTGGCAAACATCCCCCAAGGTAAAAACGGAGAAAAGAGTGTGATTGGATATACCTTGAACTCTGAGGGCAAGATTAACAATCTTCAGATTCCCACAGTGCGGACTAAGGCAAGCGAGATTACAGAAGACGATGAGTTCAACGTCATTGCAAGTGCCAACAAAATTCGTTTTTACGGAGAAAACAATTCCTTTAATTCCGAGGTATTTGTAGAAAACAATGCCTTTGTATGGACGGTGGATGAATCCAATATGCATCTGGAGGAGTCTTATGGCATAGGTGCCGCAAGTTCCTTTGTGAACGATTGGAACTACAAATATGCGGCATACAATGTGGATGAATTCGGATTTTCTGATATGCTGATTTGTTTCCGCGATACAACAACCACCGACAGTGAAATGGAATTTGCACAGCTCTTTATGGTAGACAGCGTAGGAAAATCCATGAATTCTCAGGGAGAATCGGTGGATATGATTACCGGTGCCTTTAAGAACTACGAAAGTTTCACCTTCTTCTGCGAAGAGAACGCTAGTGTGAAGGATGAGTTTGATCCCACAGTTGCAACCGACGATTTGGGAATCAGCCTGACCGACTTAAAGAAAGGTGACATCATTGCGGTCCACATGAACGGGCTGGGCAATGCTGACCGGATTGTCCGCTATCGTGGGGTGAGTGACGGAACCGACCACACCGTTTACAGCGATGTAGAAACCCTCTTCCACAAGGGAGCAATCCTGCAGGGAACAGTTTCTAAGGTCGGTGCGAATAAAGACCGTATTGAGGTTGATTGCGGTGGTACCGATTCCAGAGTGATTCGGGTATCTGCCACCACGCCGGTGATTATCTACAGTCTGGAGCATGATACCATGTCGATTGGAACCATTGCCGATATCGAAGAGGGAGCACGGTTCTTTACCAGACTGCAATGGTTCAAGACCTCAAGTATTCTTATTTACCAGTAAATAATTAAATTTTATTATATATAAAGGAGTGTTTTTTATGAAAAAACTAACTTCACTCGTATTGGTACTGGCGATGCTGATGGGGCTTTTCTGTATGGCTCCCACAGTTCATGCGGCAATAGTATTGCCCGGAGCCGGCGAAACAGCGGTGGACAGCAACGTATGGAATCCCTATTACAATGGGGATGCTGATGTTACCACCACGATTGGCGTGACCTCAGCATACGCGTTTGAGGGGACCAATTCTCTTCACCTGACCTATCGGGATGTCGGCACAGATTGGCCCTATGCTGAGTTGATGACCAAAGCGAAATTCCCGGCAGGAAATTATACCTTTTCTGCGTATGTGAAGCATGACGGAACGGTTCAGATTGGCGTTCTGGATAACAACAAAACAAGCAATAACCGTCATAATCTGGGCGATACAGACGGAACTGTTATCAACGAGACAACCGGAAATGCAGCAAAGGATGCAGAAGGCTGGGTAAAAAAGAGCGTAAATATCAGACTTTCCAGTGAACAAGTATTCAAATTTGTTATGACAGGTCATAATAATTATGTAGATACTTATCTGGATAATCTGTCCTTGGTAAAAGAGGGGACCACCGAAAATCTGCTTGCTGATATCGGTACCTTTGATCCGGAACCGGTGATTCCGGATGAGGAATTTAATGCAAATCACTGGAAGGTATATGGAAATACTGACGATCCGGATATTGAATATTCCATTGGTGTATCTTCTGCTGTGGCTTACGAGGGTGAACGTTCTCTCCACATGAAGTGGTCTGACAGAGGCACCGACAACTATCCTGCTGTAGAACTTCAGTCCAAAACAAAATATCCTGCAGGCAATTATACCTTTAGTGTATATGCAAAGAATATTGGAAGTGTGGCTACCTTCAATGTTCCGGATACCAAACAGGGTAACGGAAGAATTAACATCATAAACGGCAGTGGCGTAGTCTCTGAGGCAACGAACAAGGCGGGATGGAAAAAGCAGACATTGAATATCACTCTGCCTAGCGATGGTGTGTTCAAAATTTTAATGATTGGTCATTATACAGATCCTGAAATTTATCTGGATAATCTGTCCTTGGTAAAAGAGGGAACCACCGAAAATCTGCTTGCAGATATTGGTACCTTTGAACTGATTGCAGAACCGACAGCAACTCCGGCACCGACAGCAACTCCGGCACCGACTGCAACTCCGGCACCGGTGATTCCGGATGAGGACGTCAATGCAACCCACTGGAAGATATATAATGGATTCCAGAATGATCCGGATATTGAATATTCCATTGGCGTATCTTCTACCGTGGCTTATGAGGGTGAACGGTCTCTCCATATGAAGTGGTCTGACAGAGGTACCGACAACTGGCCTTCTGTAGAACTTCAGTCCAAAACAAAATATCCTGCAGGCAATTATACCTTTAGTGTATATGCAAAGAATATCGGAAGTGCGCCCACCTTCAATGTTCCGGATACCAAACAGGGTAACGGAAGAATTAACATTATGAACGGTAGCGGTGTAGTCTCTGAACCGACGGATAAGGCAGGCTGGACAAAGCAGACATTGAATATCACTCTGCCCAGCGATGGCATCTTCAAAATTTTAATGATTGGTCGTTATACTGACCCGGAGATTTATCTGGATAATTTGTCTCTGGTAAAAGAAGGAACCACTGAAAATCTGCTTGCAGATATTGGTACCTTTGAGGTAAATGCCGCTTCTGTTCTCCCCGATCTGACAGAGGAAACGATTCCTACAACAAACTGGAAAAGATATAATAAGGATGCCACAGAGTTTACCTTTGCCACCACCATGGAGGAAGCTTATGAGGGAAGCCGTTCTATGCATTTTAGAATCACAGGCGGTAGTAATTCAGAAGGGGCTAACTGTTGGACAGAAAATAGTATTACCCTGGAAAAAGGTAAAGCGTATTCTTTGACCTTCTATATGAAGGATAGCGGAAATACTACCTCCGGAGGAACCGTGAAAGCCGGCTTCTGGGATTGGTCCACTGAGAGTTTGACAAACGCTTCTGTTTTCACCAAAACAGCTACCGATAAGCCGGGTTGGTACAAGTACACATCGATATCTAAAACAGTTACTTCCGGACATGGTATTGAATTTAGAGTCATAACAAAAACCGCAACCGATGTGGTTGATGTATATATTGATAACATCAGCATTGTAGACTCAGACGGAAACGCGGTGCAGATAGGAAGTGTAGGTTCTTTTGAATCTGCAACAACCGGAACCTTTGACGTTTCCAATGTAAAACTGTTTGAGATTGCAAATGATGTTGCAACCGAAGTTCCTGCAATCGGCACTGCACAGAGCGGTAAGACCTTAACTGCAGCCGTTTCCATTCTGAACAGAGATGCAAACAACGCTCTGGATGCACAACTGATTGTTGAAGTGTTCAAGGGTGACGAAATGGAAATTATCAACATCCCCGATGGTGTCAGCATCAGTAAAGCAGATGGTTTGACTACCCTGACCGGAGAAATTACCTTACCCGCCATCACAGCAGACGGTGAATATTCCGTAAAAGTCTTTGTATGGGATAGTTTTGAGAATATGAAACCGTTGAAGAAAACAGTAGCAGAATTTTAATGATAGCCGGCTAGAAAAACAGACAATCTTGCCTATTTTTCGTTGCCGGAATAATGGAAAGGAAGTTGACCTATGAAACGATCAGCCGCGATACTGCTTATCGCTACACTTTTGATTCAAATATGCTCAGGCGTAGTATTTGCGGCTGATGCCATTGTGTTTGAACTCAACACTGTTGAGGTTCAGCAAAATGCCTGCGTCCTTGCGGGAAGAGCCTTCGGGGCACATTCTGCCCTGACGGTGTCCTTGCAGTCAGCAGGAGGGGCGTTGTCAACTTCTCGAACAACCAGCGATGACAAGGGGTACTTTACAGCTACAGTACCCCTGAGCGGTTTTTCTGCATCCACCCTGACGGTTGCGGATGCAAAGGGAAACAGCCAAAGTGTAATCCTTGATTTTTCCTCGGTACAAGGTGTATTTAGTTTAAAAAATGGTTATACCATAACATCGGTAACCTACACACCGGAGGTAACTTGGGTTCAGGGAACCCATACCGGAGAGACTGACGGTGCGGTAACCATGCGACTGATGCAGGGGGAAACCGTTGCCAAGGGTATTGCACAGGTGGTATCCGCAGAAAATAAAACTTTTACCTTAAAATTTAAGGTTGCACCCGGGGATTATATGTTATATCTCAGGGCAGACGGCTTAAGCCGACAGAACTGCACTTATACAGAGGGCAGTATGAGAGAACTTCTCACCCACAGGAATGATGATTTTGATGCCTTTCGGGCAAAATTCAATGGACTTGCCAATACCATTGAACTGATGATTGCAGATTGCCGTCAGGAGGGATTGGCAACTCCCTACGAGGATGCAAATCTTGCAATTATCAGAAAATACATAAACTTAATTGAAAAGGAAGCAAATGCCGGGGATTATACCCGGATGCAGGAATACGAGTATGCTCTGACCGGCATCTACAATGAGACGGTTGCGGCATTGGAAAAGTATTTAGAGGGAGAACGGGACCCCTTTACCGTTCACAGATATGTCACAAGTGACCTGACCTTTGACGGATTCAGTGCTGTGGCAACCGTTTCTGACGAACTGGAAACAACTCTGCAGCCAACCTTCTTTACTGGATTTATGAGTATTGATTTCGGTGCGGCTGAGCATATACCATTCCTAGAAGAAATCGGTATCAATGCAATACAGGTTGGTGGCAACACCTATGATATGATGCGTCGATATGACCCCCATATCGTAAATGGCTGGTCACTCTGGCAAAATGGTGACAATGCGGTGACGGTTTCTGTTACCAATGAGACTGCAAATTCAGGCAGTTATGCATTAAAACTGACCAACCCCAATACTTATGTGGAAGATACTTATAAGGAGTTCCGTCAGTTTATCCATGTGAAACCCAATACCACCTATGAGTGGGGCTTTGCGGCAAAAGGAACCGATATCCATACTTGTTGGTTCGGTCTTGACGGCAGAGTGGGAAGAGGATATCAGCATATTGATACCAACCTTGACAACTGGAAGACTTATACCCGTACTTATACCACCGGAAAAGAGCAGGAATGGGTAGAGTATGCCTTTGCCTGCGAAGGAAAAACCGGTGCACTTTACTTAGATGATTTGTACCTGAGAGAGCAAGGAACAACCACTAACCTCCTTGCAAACCCGGGATTTGAAGATAGAACCGAGAGAACAAAAACCTCCGGTGATTTACTGGGAGAACAATACGGATGGTATCTGGACTATGGCAGTAACCATGCCGCCAAAGTAAAATACTATCTTGAGCAGGCAGAAAAACACAACATTCTGGTAGATATTATGGTCCCCATCAATTATGTGCCAAGCATTGTCTATAATCAGGATGCAACCATGGATGATTCTGCAACCCAGTTTATGCCCTTTACCTTAGATAGCCAGGTAACCAGAGATTTCTGCAGTTTTCTGGCACAGTTTATGGCAGAGATATCCAAGGATTACGACTCCGTAAAATCCATCTGTCTTTCCAATGAACCATTGGTTAACGGCAGTGGCTATGATTTACAAGGCGAGGCTTCAGATCACTATTTAGAGACATGGCGTACTTGGTTAAAGGCACGTTATAATAATTCCATCTCGCAAATGAACGCAAAATTGGGTACGAACTATGCAAGTTTTAGTCAGGTTCCGTTCCCCAGCTATAGCGAACGGACGGCATTGTATTATGAGTATATCCAATTTAATGATGGTTTGATGGATGATTTCTTTACTTGGTATGCAGATGAGGTGAAAGATTCCTATCCGGAATTGCCGATTCACATCAAACTGATGGATTATTTCCGGTATAACTTCCGCCATTATGTATGGGGAGGTACCAACTGGGAAATCCTTGAAGATTCCTTTGATATCAATGGGTGTGACGCCCATTCTTACATAGAATATCAGCAACATACTCCCCTTATTATGAAAATGGGTTGGTATGACTATATGACATCGGTGAAAGATGCACCGGTATTTGATACCGAAAGTCATATCATGGAAGATCTTGGAACAGTTACCTACAGCGACACAATCACACGGTATTATGAATCTGATGTGTGGAATGGTGCCATCCATGGACGAAGTACCGATATTCTCTGGCTGTTTGATGCAGATGCGTCCAGAACTGCCGTTGGCGGGTCCAATTATGCAAGTTCCAATCTGGTACATCGGCCAACTGAGGTTGCCGCAATTGCCAGAACCAGTCTGGATTTGCAGCGGCTCTCTAAGGAGGTTACGGCACTGCAAAAAGCAGAAACAAAGTCGGCACTTCTCTATTCCAGAACTTCACTCAGTTGGGATGACGATTACATGAACAAAGTGGGTGAGGCTTATGAGGATTTGTTATTCAGTGGTCAAAAGGTAGATATGATTACGGATGAGGAACCTGAAAAAATAAGCAACTACCAACTGTTGGTGGTACCGGGTGCCAAATATGTGCCGGAAGAAACGTTGCAAGCAATCAATAATTATTTGGAAAACGGCGGTCAGGTTCTCTTGCTGGGCAATGATTGTCTGCGTTATAATAACCATGGCAAGGCACATGCAGCAAGCACATTAAACAATATTTTTGCAAAAGCGGATACCCAAAGCACGGTCAAGGAAAAGGTTGAAGATCTGGCACTTTCTGATATCGTGCTCACTGATGCAAACGGAAATGCGTTGGACGGTGTGGAGTGGAGTTATGCAGAATATAACGGACAGTATCTTATCAATATTCTGAACTATGAGTTTGATGAGGCAAAAGCGTTCAGAGTATTCTGCAAGGGTAAGGAAGTCACATCCTTAAGAGAACTTCGCAAGGGCATTTCCTTGGATACCTTTGTGGCAGAACCATATCGACCGATGTTGATGGCATTTGATGCCATTTCGTTGGATTTGATTGATAGTCAAGGCAATGTAACCGAAGACAATGTAGCAACATTGAAAAAGGGAACATATCGGCTTAATGTGTATGTAGACGGGGATGAAATCCTTGCACTGTATCAGGATGAAAGTTTGGTTAAGGCATCCATACAAAACGGAATCCTTGAGGTTCCGGAACTAACGAAGGGAAGTTGGCGTCTGATGGCGACATGTTGGGATATGGAAACCTTAGAACCCCAGACTGATGCGAAAATACTTACTTTGGAGGTAGAGTGATGAAGAAGATGAAAAGAGTAACAGCAACCTTGTTGATTGCCATGATGGTTGGCTCTATGATGCCTGCATTTGTGGCAAACGCGGCAACGACTGATACCTCAATTGAAGGGTGGACTGCTACCGTCAACAATGCAGACGGCGGGGCATATATTGACCGCTCCGAGGGTGTACGGGGCAAGGCATCGGTGAAACTGGTGAACAAAAGCCCCAGAACAAGTCGGGAAGAATATGTTGCTTTTGCGCAAAAATTGAATGGATTGAAAAAAGGTAAAACCTACCGGCTGGAGTTTGAGGCAAAGGTACAAAACGGCAAGACATGTGATGTCATGTTCAACTGGTCACCCAGATGGTCTTTGATTCCCATCAAAGCATCCTATGACTGGACGCCGTTTCAGTTCAGTTATACACCCACGGCAGACGGCAGTGCGGACTTGAGATTCATTCTGGATAACAAGACCGATGCCCTCTGGATTGATAATATCAAGGTGTATGACACAGCGGAGCCCAATGTAAATCTTTTGAAAAACGGAAATTTTGAAGATGTAGTCGGCGGACCTACCGAAGCGGACGAAAAAGAAGCCGCAGTTGAGACATTGGCATCTCCAAACTATTTCCCGGTACGGGGTACCATGACCGTGGACGGCGATGTCAGCGATTGGGGTGGTATTGAGGGCAGAAAACTTGCTCAGGTCAATAAGTTCATTGCCAATGCACCCGTTACAACCTCCGGTACTGTCAAATATGCTTATGATGATGAAAAGTTGTATCTTCTGTTTGAGATCATTGACCCCACCCATGTAGCCGATGAGGAATCTTTCTACAAAGGTGACAGTATGCAGTTTTCTACTGCAGCCAAAAAGGGAGACAGCGGAAACGAGAAAAATGTAGCCCTTTGGTCTGACAGTATCTATAAAAACAAAGAGACTTTTGATATTGCGATTACCCGTGAGGGTACCAAGACCATTTATGAGGCATCTATGTTATGGAGCGAGGATTTTGGCGGTGAGGTTCCTGATGAAATGCTGTTTAATGCTGTTGTCAACAACAATGACGGCAGCGGAAGAGCATACTGTATCGAACTGACCGATGGTATTTCTTCCAGTAAAAACACCAGTATGTTTAACTGGATGTATTTCAAGAAACCGGTAGGAGATTTGGAATACTGCGTAGAAATTCCGGATTCTGTGGTTTTGGGTGACGATGCCAGCATGGTTGTGCATTTGAGCAATCCGGGAGTTGGCAACGCATCTGCCGAAATTGTTTCCCAAGTATTTGGTTACAAACAAACGGTAACGCTTGCCGGCGGTCAGGAAAAGAAGTATGCTATTCCTTTTCCCAAAGATAAGGCAGGCGACGTTGTGGTGGATATGACCATCACCTCCGGCGGAGAAACCATAACCAAGGAGAAGAAGGTTAATATTCTCTATAATTTAGAGGCATATCAGGTTTTGAAACAAACTCTGAACGGATATGCAGAGGAATTGAGAAACCTGATTTATAAGTGTCAGCAGAAAGGCATGAATCCGGTTTATGAGGTTGCCCTTCATTCTATCATTGTCAAACAGATTGAAACCATGGAGGATGAGGTTTCCTGGAACCAAAAGCATGGCTGGAGTCTGTTCCGTTTTGCAGAATATGAAAAACAGTTGACCGAACTGTATGAGGAGGCAAAAGCCGACCTTACGGCATATCTGAAAGGGGAAAAGAAACCGTTGACCATTCCCCAGTATGTGACAAGTGATATTACCATGGATGGGGTCAGCATGATTGCCGAAACCTTTGACGGAACTAAGACCGAGGAAAGGCCAACCTTCTTTGTAGGCAGTATGTGTATCGACTATTCCAATCTGGAACAGATGGAGTTTCTGTCTACCATAGGGTTTAATACAGTGCAGTTGGCAAACAACCCCTTTAAGTTTATGGTTGGATTTGATCCTCACATCATACAGGATTGGTCCAAGTGGCAGTACGGCAATGCCAATGTAACCTTTACAATCACCGATGAGGCAGCGGCTGTCGGTAAAAAATCCTTAAAGATTACCAACACCGATGTGTATAAGAATGACAACTATAAGGAACTTCGTCAGTATGTGCCGGCAAAGCCCAACACCACCTATGAATGGGGATTTAAGTCCAAGGGTAAAAACATGGATTGGTGCTGGTTTGGTATGGACGGCAGAGTGGGAAGAGGGTATCAATATGTACAGCCCTCTGAGGATTGGAAGAATAACGATTTCACCTATACCACCGGCGACAATCAGTATTTTATTGAATATGCTTTTGCCTGCGAGGGCAAAACGGATGAACTTTTCTTAGATGATTTGTACATTCGTGAAAAAGGAACCACCGTCAACCTTTTGGAAAATGCAAGTTTTGAGGATGACAGCGTACCGGAAAAAACTGATATCGATCAAGAGATGGCAGAAAAATATGGTTGGTATGTTGATTACGGCAGCTTGGAATTAAAACGTGCAAGAAAGTTTATGGAAGAGGCGGAACGATACAACATTGCAGTAGATTTGCTGATAGGTATTGACCATGCGCCCAGACTTTTCCTGAATGTGGATGAGAATCTGGAAAAGTCCAAAACACAGTTTTTAGGATATACCATCCAGCGTCAGGCAGCACGGGATTACGTAGTGTGGCAGGCGGCGGCAATGCTCAATATTGCAAAGGATTATACCTCGGTTAAGAGTATATGCCTCTCCAATGAGCCTACGGTAAACTCCTACAACAGTGACTATTATCTGCCCCTTTTCCAAGGATATTTGAACGAACTGTACGGAGGAGATATTGCGGTGCTGAATCGCAATTACGGCACAGAGTATGCAAGTTTTGAGGAAGTTCCCCTTCCGGCGGGACAGATAGAGGAGACCTCTCTCTATTACGACTGGCGTCAGTTTAACGATGGCCTTTTGTATGACTTTTTTGATGAATATTCTAAGAGAGTCAGAGCCCAGTATCCGCAGTTTGACTATCATGCCAAGGTGATGAACTACTTCCGGTATGACTATGACCACCATCTGAAGGGCGGTTCCAATTACGAATGGCTGGCAGAACTCTTTGACTATAACGGCTGTGATGCCCATTCCTATCTGACCGATCAGGGAAAGACGCCGATGCCCTTAAAAATGGGATGGTATGACTTTATGACGTCGGTGAAAGATGCACCGGTTTTGGATACTGAGACCCATATTGTCCACGATGGACAGACCACAACCTATGAGGATATCCGACCCAAGTATTTTGAATCGGATGTATGGAACGGTGCCATCCACGGCAGAACCAATATCATTCTTTGGAATATTGACAGCATGGGACCGAAAGCAACCTACAACTGGAGTACATATGTGGAATCTAATTTGTTGCTTCGTCCTAAGACTCTTGCCAAAATTTCTGATGTTGTGATGGATTTGAACCGGCTTGCCTATGAGGTAACCGCCCTCCAGAAGGCAGAGCATAAGACGGGTCTGCTCTATTCCAGAACCAACCTGACACGGAACAAGAAGTACATGACCATGGTTGGCGATGTCTATAAACAACTTTTGTTCAGCGGACAGAAGGTAACCATGATTACCGATACGGAACCTGAAAAGATGAATGACTATCAGCTTTTGGTAGTTCCTGAGGTGAAGTATGTTACCAACGATGTTTTGATGGCGGTGAAAAACTACATTGAAAAGGGTGGTAAGGTACTGCTTGTGGGCGATGATTGCTTCAAGTACAACGAATATGGTCTTTTGAATGATACAGAAGTTGTGGAATATATCTATGCCAACGTTGATCGACAGAGTTCTGTCTATGACAAAGTGGTGGAACTGGGACTTTCTGATGTAGTGCTGAAAGATGCAGAAACCGGCAAGCCCATTTCCGGCGTAGAATACAGTTATACAGAGTATAACGGTAAGATTCTGGTAAATCTTCTTAACTATGATTTTGACAATTCATATACTTTTCATGTATACTATCAGGGTAAAGAAGTTACAGAATTTACAGAGCTTCGGGGTATGGAAAAAGTAAGCGGAACGGTAACAGTGAAACCTTACCAACCCATCTTACTGCAATTTGAAAAATAAACACAGGCGAAGCACAACATGTGCTTCGCCTATAGACATAATATAGGAGAATGATGTATGGCGTATAATTTTAGAAGCCAAATGGAGGCAATTGAAGCCACAATTCCACGACTTTATCACAAAATTTATCAGAAAATTGGCGATGTGAATCTGGTTGCCTATTGGAGCAAAGAGCCCTTACCCTTTGCCGAGAGGGAATCCGGAAAACGGATGGAACTGAAAAAAGGAGATTTCTGGGGCGGACTATGGGATTGTGCATGGTTTCATATTACCGGCACTGTGCCGGAATCTGCCAAAGGGAAAAAAGTTGTACTTTATCTGGATATCAATGGTGAGATGGGTATCTACGATACAAACGGAAAACCTTTGCAAGGATTGAGTACCGGTACCGCATTGAATGTACCCAAGGATTATGGCTGTTTTTTCCTCCGGAAACGGATTTGCGATATTACAGAGTCGGCAAAAGGCGGAGAAAAGATTGACCTTTGGGGTGATGCCGGATGTAATCATATTACGGGCATCGGTCCTCAAAACCGCCCGGAACTTGGGAAAATTACGCATACGGAAATTGCGATTTGCAGAGATAATGTAAAGGAACTGTTTTATGATGCGTTGGTACTTTTCGATTTGTTAAAGGTACTTCCCGAAGACAGTGCAAGATATCATCGTATCCGGCAAAGCTTGTTTGAGGCAGTCAGTCAACTCTACGATTACAGCGACGATGAGATTGCCAAATCGTTGGCAATTCTGAAACCTGAACTCGAAAAACGATGCGGGGATACGGATTTGCATGTAACTGCAATCGGACATTCCCACATTGACTTGACCTGGCTCTGGCCTATTCGGGAAACCAAGCGGAAAGGTGTCAGAACCTTTGCCAATGCCCTTTATTACATGAACAAGTATCCGGATTATATGTTTGGTGCAAGCCAACCTCAACTTTACCAATGGGTCAAGGAAAAGGAACCGGAACTTTATGAAAAAGTCAAGGAAAAGGTAAAAGAGGGGCGTTGGGAGACGCAGGGTGCCATGTGGTGTGAACCGGATGCCAATATTACCGGCGGGGAATCCTTTGTTCGTCAGATTCTTTACGGAAAGCGTTTTTTCCGTCAGGAATTCAACCAGGATATGAAGATGGTATGGCTTCCCGATGTATTCGGATACAGTGCGGCGCTCCCGCAGATTATGAAAAAGAGCGGGGTGCCTTATTTCCTCACCATCAAACTGGGGTGGGGAAACCGACATAACAAACATCCTCATAACACCTTTATCTGGCGCGGACTTGACGGCAGTGAGGTGCTTGCCCACATGCCTCCGGAAAATGAGTACAATTCTATGGCGATGCCTGCAAGTCTTCATAAAATCGAATGGGAGTATAAAGATAAGTCCGTTTGCGATGAAGCAATGCTCCTGTTTGGCATCGGTGACGGTGGCGGCGGTGCCGGAGAGATGCAACATGAGGCGCTCAAGCGGGAGAAAAATCTTTCCGGCCTCTATCCGGTGAAACAGGGCAGAGCCGTGGATTTCTTTGACCGGATTGCCAAAAATCAAGAAAGTTATGCAACCTTCAATGGAGAGTTGTACTTTGAAATGCATCAGGGCACCTACACAACGCAGGCAAGAAATAAATGGTATAACCGCAAGATGGAAAAGGCACTCCGCGAGGCAGAGTTTGCATTGGTTGCAACCGGAAGTACATATCCCAAAGAAAAATTGGAAGAAATCTGGAAAGAGGTGCTTCTCTACCAGTTCCACGATATCCTGCCCGGTTCTTCAGTGAAGCGTGTATATGATGAGTGTATTCCCAGATATGAAACCATGTATCAGGAGACACAAGCATTGGTACAGGATGCTTATGGCAAAGGGGATTATGTCATTAACTCTCTTTCATGGGACAGATGCGGATGGGAAAAGATTGATAACAAGTGGTATCATTTAGCTGTTCCTGCTATGGGAAGTGCAAAACTGGAAGACGGTATTGCAAGCAAAGAAGTTTCGGTCAACGATTGCAGTGTATTGGAAAATGATGCGGTGAAAGTGATTTTTGATACGGATGGGGCAATTCTTTCTGTTTATGATAAATGCGCAGAAAAGGAAGTGCTGAAGGAAAAATCCAATATATTCTCCGTTTATCTTGATAACGGCGATGCGTGGGACATGAACGAACATTATCGGCTGCGGACGTCTAAACAGTTTGCATTGGTGCAGAGTGAAGCCTTTGCAGACGGACCTCAAAAGGGAATTCGTCAGGAGTATAGATTTGGATCCAGCAAACTGTGGCAAACCATTTCTATTCTTGACGGAAGTCCAAAGGTGACATTTGAAACCAAGGTGGATTGGCAAGAGAGCGAGAAGATGCTTCGTACCGCATTTTACACCACAGTCGTCACCAATGAGGTAACCTGTGATATGCAGTATGGTTGTATCAAACGTCCTACCCACAACAATACAAGTTGGGATGTTGCCAAATTTGAAATCTGTGCCCATAAGTACGCAGACTTGTCTGATACTAACTATGGTGTGGCACTGATGAACGACTGTAAGTACGGCTATTGTGTGAAAGATGGCATGCTGGACTTGAACCTGCTGAGAAGTGCCAAGTATCCGTCCGAGGAAAGCACACCCTTCCGTACTGATACCGGTATGCATCAGTTTACTTACGCCCTCTATCCCCATACAGGAAATGTAAAAGAGAGCGATGTGCTTCAAAAGAGTTATGAACTGAATCAGCCGCTTAAGACAGGTAGAGAAGTGGAGCAGTTGTTTACCATTTCCAATCCGGACATTATCGTGGAATCCGTGAAAAAGGCTGAGGATAGTGACAGTATCATTGTTCGTATGTATGAGACCAAGGGTGGATGTGCAGAGACCGCAATTAACTTTACGAAACCGGTAAAATCTGCATATTTGGTTGACATGATGGAAGAAAATGAAAAAGAAATAGACCTAAGCAATATCAAATTCCATGGATTTGAGATTGTGACGGTCAAAGTAAATGTATAAAGGAGAGAGAAAAAATGAAAAGAACAATTGCAATGGTAATGGCAGTACTGCTGATGGTCTCTATGCTGGCAGGATGCGGTGCAGACACAAGTGACAAGAACGAACAGGGACAGACTGTGATTTCGGTCGGTGGATGGGAAACCAAAGAGGGAACGGCTCTGGATAACCAGAATGCAAGAAAAGCACGGTTTGAAGAAGCAAACTCCGATATTGCTATTGACCCCGATACATGGAAGTTTGATAGAAAAACTTTCTATGCAAAGGCAGCGGGCGGACAGCTTCCTATGGTTTACAATGCAGGTGTTACCGAGATTGTGGAGATCATGAATTCCGGTTATTCTTCTGACCTTGCAGATGTATTGAAGGAGAGAGGTTATGCGGATAAGTTCAATCCCAAAGTGATTGATATCGTCAGCAAAGACGGGGGCATTTATGCGATTCCTAAGTTTGCAACGGTTATGGGTTTGATGTTCAATGCAGAACTGTATGAAAAGGCAGGCTTGATTGGAGAAGACGGACTTCCCAAACAGCCGGAAACCTGGTTTGAAGTTGTAGAATTTGCAAAGAAGATTAAAGAAGCAACCGGCAAGGCTGGATTCATCATTCCTACTGCCAACGGCAGTGGCGGATGGCTGTTTACCGCTCTGGCATGGAGTTTCGGCACGAAATTTATCGGTAAAGATGAGGCAGGAAACTGGAAAGCAACCTTCAATACACCTGAGGCGGCAGAGGCGCTGCAGTTTGTCAAAGATATGAAGTGGGAGCATGATATTCTTCCTGCAAATACCTTGATTGATGCCGCTGAATGGCAGAAGGTGTTTGGAACCGGCAATGCGGGAATTACTTTTGGTGCAGGAGAATATCCGGCATCCACCCTCTGGAAGTATGACATGAAAGCAGATAACATCGGTTTGCTTGCTATGCCGGCAGGTCCCAAAAATCATGTAACGTTGCTTGCTTGTGATATTCTTTGTGTCAGCAATGAGGCAACCAAAGATCAGGTAGAGGCCGGTGTTCGCTGGATTGAAACCGAAGTAAATCCGGTTATGACCGAAGACGTTAAGAAAACCATGGTTGATAAATATCAGTTGTATGCGGAGAACGGTCAGCCCATTGGCGTGAAAGGTATCAGTGTGTGGGCAGATGATGTGGAAGCAGTAAAGTTTGAGCGGGATTTGGTGGACCAAATGTGTAACATGAACCCCAACTATGTAAAATTGTATAATGATTTTGCAATGAATTGTCCCATCGAAATCAGACCGGAAGAACCGGTTTGCTGTCAGGAACTCTACCGCGTTCTGGATGCGTGCCTGCAGGAGGTACTTACCAACAAAGATGCAGATGTTGTATCTGTTCTTGAAAAGGCTAACAGTGATTTCCAGAATAACTACCTGAACAATCTGTAAAAAGAAATGGCGTGGAAACCATGGTTTCCACGCCATTATGATTGACAATTGTAAAAAGCAGGAGTATACTACAACCAATAGAAAGGGGTGGTTTTTATGAGAATATCCATCAATGAAGATTATATCCGTTATCGTCCGGAAACACCGAGGCGGAGCCAGATGGAAACCCTAAAACTTTTGAAAGAAAACGGGTTTGATACTGCGGATTTCGGTATGTTCCACTTGGTTTCCGAGGGGGAGCCTTACGGACGCGAAGATTGGATTAAAAAACATCGGGAATATTGTGATGAGTTGGGCATTGCGATTAACCAGACCCATCCGCCGTTTTTTGAAGGCAGACCCATGCCGGACGGGTTTGTAGAGCGCTTGCTCCAATGTGTGGACGACAGTGCTGTTCTGGGTGCGGATTGTATCGTAATTCATCCGGATACCTGGTATAAGGAAAATTATGTACAATGGGATTTTGATGAGGTGCTGAACACCATTTATGAAGTGCTGGCACCGGTTGTAGAACGGGCAGAAAAACGCGGCATCAAGGTTGCTATGGAGTTTATGCATGAATGGCTGGGAAATGTCTACCACAGAGTGCGTTTTTGTTCCAATATCGAAGAACTGGATGCCATTGTGG
The DNA here is from genome assembly GCA_017546205.1 of Clostridia bacterium. Classification (GTDB taxonomy): domain Bacteria; phylum Bacillota; class Clostridia; order Monoglobales; family Monoglobaceae; genus Ructibacterium. The sequence continues at coordinate 21,007 of JAFYXJ010000009.1, forward strand.
GAAAATTCAACTGTGATTCGGTGGGCGTCTGCTGGGATTTTGGACATGCAGCAATGGCATACAAACAGGACCAGTTTAAATATATGAAAAAACTGAAAAGCAAGATTATTGCAACCCATGTACATGATAATATCTTTAAGTATGACAATCATAATCTTCCTTATCAAGGTTCCATCAACTGGGAAGAGGGGATGAAAACCTTGGCGGAAGTAGGATATGAAGGTGATTTGACGCTGGAAATCGGTTACGGCGGCATGCCGGATTCTCTGGTTGCAAACTTCTTGCAATTCTCCCACCAAACCGCAGAATACCTGGTCAAACAGTTTCAGGAGTTTCAAAAGAAATAAAAAAAAGACATCCATTGGATGTCTTTTTTCGTGGAGCTGGAAAAGGGACTCGAACCCTCGACTTCCTCATTACGAGTGAGGTACTCTACCAACTGAGTTATTCCAGCATGGCGTAATACAACCAAAATCATTATAAACCAACAAGGGATAGTCTACCATATTTTTGGGTCTTTGTCAAGGCGTTAGGAAACAAAAAAAGAGAACGCATAGCGTTCTCTTCATGGAGCGGAAGACGAGATTCGAACTCGCGACGTTCACCTTGGCAAGGTGACGCTCTACCACTGAGCCACTCCCGCATCTCCTGAAATAGAATAGCATACCTTTGGGGGATTGTCAAGTAATTTTCATAAAAAAATTTACTTCTGCCATTTTTCATAAAAAATTTTTTTCAAATGGAGTATATTTTGGATTGCATTGCTGACAAAAATATTGTATAATTTCTTTAGAAACTAAGATAGGAGGCTCATTATGGGAGGTTTTTTCGGAGCAGTCTGCAAGCATGACGCTATTTCGGATGTGTTTTTCGGGACAGATTACCATTCACATCTGGGGACTCGGCGTGCCGGCATGGCAGCTTATGATAAGGAAATAGGTCTTCAAAGAGATATTCACAACATCCAGAATTCTCCGTTTCGTACGAAATTTGATAAAATATTTGAAGAAATGCGGGGCACGGCCGCCATTGGTTGCATCAGTGATTTTGACCCCCAGCCCTTGTTGTTTCATTCCAGATTGGGCACCTATGCAATCTGTATGATTGGCGTGATTCAGAATGCCAAAGAACTGATTGAACAATATTTGACTCCCGGCAATAGTTTTTTCAATGCTATGACAGGGGGAAATATCAATTCGGTGGATATCATTGCTGCTTTGATGAATCAAAAAGATTCTTTTGCGGAGGGTATCCAATTTGCACAAGAGTCTATCGAGGGGACGGCATCCATTCTGGTGCTGACCGGTTATGGAACGCTGATTGCAGCGCGGGATCGGTTAGGAAGGATCCCCATTCTGATTGGAAAAAGCGAGGATGGATATTGTGCAGCCTTTGAATCGTTTGCATATCAAAAACTGGGGTATGCCGATGAAAAGGAACTGGGACCCGGTGAGATTGTAGAACTGACGGCAGATTCCATGACCCAACTTGCCCCCCCGGGAAAGGAAATGAAAATCTGCTCTTTCCTTTGGACTTATTTTGGATTTCCTACCTCAACCTATGAGGGTGTGAATGTTGAGACCATGCGGAACCGGAACGGACAAATCATGGCGCGGCAAGATAAGATTGTCTCCAATGCAGAAAGCCTGGATTATGTCAGCGGTGTTCCCGATTCCGGTACGGCACATGCCATTGGTTATGCCAATGAAAGCGGTGTTCCTTTTGCCCGTCCGTTTATCAAATATACGCCGTCATGGGCAAGAAGTTTTACGCCCACCAACCAGAAGGAACGGAATAAAGTTGCAAAGATGAAACAAATTCCTATTCATGATTTGATTCAGGATAAGAGCCTTTTATTTATTGATGATTCCATTGTGCGCGGAACCCAACTGCGGGAAACTGTGGAATTTTTGTATAACAACGGAGCAAAGGCTGTGCATATGCGTTCCGCCTGCCCGCCCATTATGTATGGTTGTAAGTATTTGAACTTTACTCGCTCCACCGGAGAAATGGAACTTCTTACCCGCCGTGTGATTATGGAACTGGAAGGAGAAGAAGGATTCAATCATCTGGAAGAATACAGCGATTCCTCTACTGAACGAGGTCAAAAGATGAGAAAATGCATCTGTGAAAAATTTAAGTTTGCATCTTTAGAGTTTCAGTCTATGGAGGGCATGATAGAATCCATTGGTATAGAACCGTGTAAGTTGTGCACCTACTGTTGGAACGGAAAAGAATAAAACGGCTGGAAAAAATCAATAACGGCATGGAAAACATCAGGTTTTCCATGCAGTTTTATCGTTTTTACTTAGCATTATTCCTGAATGCATTAATAGTTTCTAAATTTTTCAGTAATAACGCTCTGTCTTTTTGGGAAGATGTAGACAAAACTGATGATTTATGACATGGCGTTGTCAATTTTGGACAAATCTTTTTGTTGAATACCCGTAGAGAATCTGGTATAATATGAAAAAAGTTAAACATTAGGAGGAGTTTTCACATGAAAAAGATTCTTTGTATGCTGCTTTGTGCGGCAATGCTGATGTCCGGTGTGGTATGGGTATCGGCAACGGAGCCGGTGGCGGCAACATCTCAAATCAAAAACATTATCTACATGATTCCTGACGGCGGTGCCATGGCGTCTTTCTTCCTGGCAGATCATGTCAAGCAGGCAGGGGGACTTTCTAATAAGTACCCCAATGTAACACCGGTAGAAACCGGAGAAATGTTCATCAAAGATTATCTGGTTGGTGCAGAGACAACACATTCCAATAACAGTTCTGTAACCGACTCTGCAGCATCCGGTACGGCGCTGTCTTCCGGTTATAAAACCAACAATGGTATGATTGGTATTACCCCGGCGAAGAAACCCCGTGCCAATATTTTAGAGGCTTGTCAGGAACTGGGTAAGAACACCGGTATTGTAGTTACTTATGAATGGACCAATGCAACACCGGCAGCATTTTCTGCTCATGCAGAAAACCGCAGTGAAACGCTGGTCATCGGAGAGCAGGTCGTTAACCAAGGGATTGATGTGGTATTTGGTAAGACTCTGACAGATTATAACGGGCAGGAATGGTTTACGGATAATTCTCTTGCAAGCCGAGGCTATGATATTATTACCAGCAAAGAACAACTGAATGCGATTCAGGCAGGGGACAGAGTTTGGGGTAAATTGCCACAGGCGTATTTTGATGTTCAAAGAGGGTCTACAACGCCCAATCTTGCAGAACTGACGGCGACTGCCATTCGCGCTCTGGATGACGGAAACGAAAACGGTTTCTTCCTGATGGTAGAAGGAAGTGCAGTAGACGGCGGCGGACACAACAGCAACGCCTTAAGTATGGTCAGCGAGTGGCTGGCTTTTGATGCGGCATGTAAAGTTGCCATTGAGTATGCCCAGAAGAGAACAGATACTTTGGTTGTGATTCTGCCTGACCATGACACCGGTGGATTGCAGTATCAAAATGCGTATACAGCAGCGAGCCTGAAAAGCCTGGTAGGAAATGTACAAAATGGTGAGAGTTTGAAAACGGTTCTCACATGGGAAGGTGATGGCGGTCATACCGGACGGAATGGCGGAATCTTCATGTATGTTCCGGAGGGCGTTGCATATCCCAATGGTATTGACCCCAGCAAGAAGGCCAGCGTTCTTTCAACCTTTGAAACAGATTTCAGAACCTGTGCAGTCAATCGTATTGATAATACCGGCATGACCCAGTATCTGGCAGGGCTTCTGGGGGTTGATATGGACGCTATGACTGAAAAACTCTTTGTGGATATCACGGATAGCGGTACTTATAATGCAAATACCGAAGTCTTTACTTTCCAAACGGCTTCCGGCGTGGAAATTGAAGTGGAAAGAAATACTTCCGTTGCAAAGATGGACGGAACACCGGTGAATCTTGACGGTCAGGTTGCCGTATATCTGGGTGGAAGATTCTATATTCCCCAAAGTTTGATCAGCAGTACTCCCGTTCCCCAAAAGGAATTTGCAATTTATGCAGATTATAACACCAAATCGGTGCGGGTAGAGGGTCTTACAAAAAATCCTTCCGATGCCGTTACCGTGTTGGTTACCGAACCGGGCAAAGGAATTGCGGAAAGTGCGGAAGATGAAACCCTGGTTGCAATTAATCAGACACAAAGTACGCCATGGTGCGAGTATTCTTTGAACTTTGCAGTAGGCGAAGGTAAAATCGGGGATTACAATTACTTCACCAGAATCAAAGAAGAGGGGAATATCAAGGAATATAAATTCTCTTTCAAGAATATGGCGGTTGAGAAGAATGGTATTCCGGTAACCAAAATGTCAGATTTGGCAGAAGGAGATACCGTAAAACTGGTTCTCAACGGTTACGATGCCGGCTTTGACGGAACGGCAATGATTGCACAGTATGGAGAGGGCGGTGCGCTTCTTTATGTGACAGCCATTCCGGTTCAGGGATCTGCTGTGAAGTATGAAGATGAAGATTTCATTGAGGCTACCATACAAAAGGGCGTCAAGAGCGTGAAAGCATATTATTGGAACAAGGTGAACCATGTTCCCTTTACCGGTGTGTATGTAATCGAATAATGTCATAATAAATATCACCCCGTCATTGACGGGGTGATATTTTCTATATTGTCAGATTATAAGACGAAATGGTTCCTACAATATTTAGAGCAATTCCCAACATTGCCAGAGGATAGTGGAACTTTTCTGTTTCTTCATTGTCATTCATAAGCAATAGCATTGCCACCAAAATATAGGGTAGAGCGTCTAACGTGTAGCGGTTGCCGAAATGATGGCCACCCATGGTTTTATGTGCTGTCAGGAGCAGAAAATGCACAACAACAGTACAAGGAATTAATACGGAAAGAAGAAGATGTCCTTTTTTTCGCTTGCAGATAGCAACAATCGCCTCAATGAAATAGGAAACAAAGATGGGGGTTGCCAGATAAAATGCCATGCCATCCCAGGAGGGGAACTGTAAGGTGCGATTGTCTGATACCGTGGGGAGACGGAAGAGGGAGGGCAGATTGTTTTTCATGTAATCAAGATGGAATTGTCCTGTTTCCACTCTTGTAAATTCCGGCAGATAGTTGTGTCCGAATTCCAAAACAGAATCAAATCGCAGATAGTTAAGGAGCATATAACTGGCGGCAATGATACAGGGGGCAATTGCCCAATGAAGACGGGGTAAAAGAATTTCTTTGAATGTCAGATCCGGATGTTGTTCTTTTATTTTTTTGTATAAAAGAATCAGCAAAACCGGTGCATACAAGGCGTTCATCGGACGGCATCCCACACTGCATGCCCAGAATGCAAGGCTAAGACCGCCTTTGGCACAGAGTGCATAATATAGTGCCATAACGGAAAGTGCAAAGCAAAGATTTTGTGCCAGAAACCAAACCCAACCGTTGACAGTAATATACAGAAGATTGCTGCCTACCATGATAAACAAGGTCCAGAATGTGGCGCTTTCTTCGCTACGATCAAAATGACGGAACAGACGATAGGTATAAAATGCACCCAAAAAGCTGATGCAAAGTGCTATCCATCCATCCGGGGTATTTGCCCCGAAAAAGAGAGAAAACGGTAGCATCACATAAGACGGGAAAGGCGGAAAACTCACAAAATAACGACCATGATAGATGGCAAGTTCCAGCCAAGGGTAATCCTGACCCAAATCCAGATGCCCCTGCAACCAACGTGCTGATTGAAGGGAGAAAGAATTATAGATATTTCCTGTCCATGGCCAGAATCCGGTGTAGGACCAGACAATAGCGTAGACACAAAGCATACAGAGAAAAATGCAGGAAATTGCACTGATATCTTTTTTATAGGAAGACATCAGCGGAGGTAAAGATAATTTTGGAATTTGCATAATAGAAACCTCCAAAGGATATAAAATTCATAATGCCAGTATATCAAAAAAATCCCTTGCTGTAAACTATTTTTTGCATCAATAAAAGAGAGAACAAAAAATCCCATGAGACAGATATTGTCTGTTTCATGGGATTGATTTTATTAATCAAGAACAAGAGAAGGTGCAGTATAGATTCTTGTGGCATATTCCGCGTCCAGAGAATAAAGCCCCTTTGCGTCACTGCCGAACAATTCCATCTTTTTAATCATATCATCTGCATTTTTTTCTTCTTCCATCTGCTCTTTTACAAACCAGTCTAAGAATTGCATGGTTCTGAAATCTTTTACATCATATGCGGCACCATAGATATCGTTGATCAAACTGGTTACGTACTGCTCGTGTTCCAACCCGGCTTTCAGGGGATCCATCAACGATTTCAATGTTTTGTCCGGTTTGTCGATTGCTCCGAGAGAAACTTTTTCTCCGCACATTTGCAGATATTTCATGAAAAGCATAGCGTGGTCCCGTTCCTCTTGTGCCTGAATCATATACCAGTTGGCAAATCCGTCAAGACCTTCTGCCTCATAAAAAACAGAGAAATCAAGGTACAGATACGCAGAATAGAATTCTTTTACAATCTGTTCATTCAGTAATTTTGAAACTTTTTCATTTAACATGATATCACCTCATTCATATATAAGGGGCGGTAGAACCGCCCCTTATCGCTATTATCCAAAATATCTCTTCAAGAGACCTTCGAAGGCTTTGCCGTGGCGAGCTTCGTCACGTGCCATCTCATGAACGGTGTCATGAATTGCATCCAGATTTGCCTCTTTTGCTCTCTTTGCAAGGTCAAACTTACCTGCGGTTACACCATTTTCTGCTGCAACTCTCAGTTCCAGATTCTTCTTGGTGGAATCGGTTACAACTTCGCCCAACAGTTCTGCAAATTTTGCAGCATGTTCTGCTTCTTCATAAGCCGCTTTTTCCCAGTAAAGACCGATTTCCGGATAGCCTTCTCTGTGCGCAACACGTGCCATTGCAAGATACATACCAACCTCAGTACATTCGCCTTCAAAGTTTGCTCTCAAATCCATGATAATATCTTCGCTGACACCTTTGGCAACGCCTACAACGTGTTCAGCTGCCCAGGACATTTCCCCTGCCTGTTCCTTAAACTTATCAGCAGGAACATTACACTGAGGACATTTTTCGGGAGGAGTTGCTCCCTCATAAACATAACCACATACACTACATACCCATTTTTTCATAATTCATTACCTCCAAAATATATAAAGTTTTATTCTTTTTCTGTTGATTGACAATCGGCGCAACATCCGTAAAAAATCAAGTTATGCCATGCGATCTTTGCACCGTATGCATGTTCTGCAAGAGAATCCAGAGCACTGTCATAAGGGAGTTCCATATCCAGTAAATTTCTGCATTCCTGACAGTAGAAGTGATAGTGGGGGTGGAAATTGGCATCAAATCGATCCGTTCCGTCACCCACATCCAGACGCATGATTGCACCATCTTGAGAGAGATTGGAAAGATTCCGGTAAACCGTACCCAGACTAATGTTGGGAATTTCTTCCCTGACATGGTCATAAATCCAGTTGGCAGTAGGATGGGAGGTGGTTCCGGAAAGAATCCGTAAAATACACTCTCGCTGCTTGCTGTATCGTTTACTTGTCGTTTCCATACTGTTTCTCCTTAGTCTAAATAGTAATCATTACTATTTATAAAAGTATAATAACAAACAAAGAAGAATTTGTCAAGTATTTTTTTAAAAAATTTTTTTGCGATAAAAGATGTAGACAAAACTGATGATTTATGACATGGCGTTGTCAATTTTGGACACATCTTTTTGTTGAATACTCGTAGAGAATCTGGTATACTTGGCATATAGAAAAGAAAGGGAGAGTACTATGAAACTGATTAAAAAAGAACTTATTTTTGGAGAGCCGTTACCTACACCGGAATGCCATGCGTCCACTGTGATAAAAATGCAAAATGGTTCTTGTGTTGCCGCTTGGTTTGGCGGGGTACAGGAGAGCAAAAATGATGTTACTATCTGGAGCAGTGTTTGTGAAGACGGAGTTTGGAGTACACCCCGTTCCATTACACCGCAATGGAATATCCCGCAATGGAATCCTGTGCTGTTTGAAAACGAGGACGGAACAATTACCTTATATTATAAGGTTGGATATAAAATAGTAGAGTGGAAAACTTATTTTATGACATCTTGCGACGGCAAAACATGGAGCGAGCCGCAGGAACTGATTACAGGAGATGAAACCGGGGGAAGAGGTCCGGTGAAAAATAAACCCATTCGGATTTCCAATGGCAAGATTCTGGCACCTGCATCTACCGAAAATGGACCGTGGCGTTGCTTTATTGATATATATGACGGAGAGAAGTGGGAAAAGAAGTTGATTCCCGTAACCGGAGAAGGCGCAGAGGAAACCAATGTGATTCAGCCTACTTTGTGGGAAGAACCCAAGGGACATATTCATGCTTTGATGCGCTCTAACCAGAGCAGAATTTATCGCAGTGATTCGGAAGATTACGGCGAGACATGGTCTTCCATCTATCCAACGGAAATGCCTAACAACAACAGCGGTATCGACTGTGTGATGACTGAGAATAAAACGCTGGTTCTGGTATGTAATCCCATTGCAACCGAATGGGGCGAATTGACCGCAGGAACGAAAACCGAGTGGGCATCTCGGTCTCCGCTTTCGGTATATTATTCCCAAGATAACGGTGCGACTTTTGAAAAGTTTATGGATTTGGAAACCGGCGCAGGGGAATATTCCTATCCCGCTATCGTTGCAAAGGGGAACCGGGTTTATATTACCTATACATGGAGAAAAAAGAAAGTCGGTTACTGCGAAATTGATGCAGAATAAATTGGAACCCGTCGGCACTCTGCCGACGGGTTTTTGTATTAGCAAGAAAATTCCTGGAAATATCCTTGTATATATGAATAAAGTATGGTAAACTTTGTAGGTGGGAGCATTTCCCGATTTTGAAAACAGGAAAGGAAGTAGACTTTAGTGAATCTTTCTATGATGTTACAACTGTTCAGCACTTTTTTTAAGATAGGTGCGTTTACTTTTGGCGGAGGTTACGCCATGATTCCGCTGATTCAAAAAGAGATGGTGGAAAACAAACACTGGATCTCCGATGAGGATATTCTGGAGATTGTCGCTATTGCAGAATCCACCCCCGGCCCCATTGCCATCAACGCAGCGACCTTTATCGGATATCGGAAAGCGGGAGTATGGGGTTCCTTTGCAGCGACCTTTGGAACAGTTCTTCCTTCTTTCGTCATTATTACGGTGATTGCTTATCTACTTCGTGGCTTTGCAGATTATCCGGTAGTGAAACACGCCTTTTTCGGCATTCGTGCCGGCGTTTTGGCGTTAATATTAAAAGCCTTTGTTACCATGTGTAAAAAAAGTCCGAGAAATACTTTGTCGTATTGTATTATGGCAGCGGCATTTCTTCTGGCGGGGATTTTTGATTTTCATGTACTTCTGGTGTTGATTGCCTGTGCCGTAACCGGATTGCTGTTTTCTATGCAGACAGAGAGGAGGAACAAAAAATGATGTATCTTCTTTTGTTTTTCACTTTTTTTAAAATTGGTGCGTTTACCTTTGGTGGCGGTTATGCCATGCTTCCATTGATACAGGAAGAAGTTCTTGCCAATGGTTGGGTGTCCATGGAAGAGCTGATTAATTTTGTTGCCATTGCCGAGTCAACGCCCGGTCCTTTTGCTGTGAATATTGCAACCTATGTAGGCACCGAGCTTGCCGGAATCCCCGGTGGTATCTGTGCAACTCTTGGTGTGGTGCTCCCGTCTTTTTTGATTATTCTTCTGGTTGCCGGAATGTTTGAAAAGTTTAAGGCTAACAAAATTGTTGCAGGATGTATGAGTGGCTTGAAACCTGCTGCAATTGGTTTGATTGCATCTGCAGTACTGACTATAGGAAAAACTGTATTCTTCCCTGAGACTATTTCAACGTCAGTTTTTCTGGATGTCAAGACCTATGTGTCTTTAGCGATTTTTGGGATGATGTCTGTTCTTGCGTTTCGTCAAGTCAGTCCCATTCTGATTATCTTGTTATCCGCAGGGATGGGTATTGTGATTGGATTTATGCTGGGGTAATATTGTTGAATAGTTTATTAATCGTGCAGATATGCTTTGCAAGGAAGAACTTGAATGATTATTTGTAGATTTTTATCCGGTCTTGACAAAAGTCGAATTGTGTTGGCAATGCATAAAAAGTGAAAATATAGAGAAATTTAAGCTGCTTTTAAAGTAATTATGATTTTGGGTAAACCGAGGAATAATGTTTTTTTGTTATGTCATAGATTTGTCATAACGGGTTTGATAATATAAAGAAAAAGATGCTTGTATGATGAAAATTTAAGAGAAAGGACAGTGAAAATGAATAGTTTTATACTGAAGGGAAACATTTGCTATAGCATATCAAAAACAGAATTAAAGACGGTTTCAGGATACGTTGTTTGCAGCGATGGAAAATGTGCGGGGGTTTTCGAGGAACTTCCGGAAAAATACAAAAATCTCGAATTGAGAGATTTAAACGACAGGCTTATTATTCCCGGCATGGCGGATTTACATATTCACGCTCCGCAATATGCTTTTCGTGGCATGGGAATGGATTTTGAGCTTATAGAATGGTTAAACACGCAGACATTCCCCGAAGAAGCAAAGTATAAGGATGCTGATTATGCAAAAAAAGCATATACAATATTTGCCGATAATATGAAAAACAGCGCTACCACAAGAGCCTGTATTTTTGCGACAAGGCACAGAAGCGCCACCGAAATACTGATGGATTTAATGGAAGAAACAGGACTTGTGACTTATGTAGGAAAAATTAATATGGATAGGTCAGCACCCGATGAACTTGTGGAAGAAAGTGCAGATATGTCTGCCTTTAATACATTCGGATGGATAAACGATATTGCGGGTAAATACAAACGCACAAAGCCTATACTTACCCCAAGGTTTATTCCGAGTTGTACAGACGACCTTATGGACCAGCTTCGTGAAATACAAAGAGCATACAGCTTGCCTGTACAATCCCATTTGTCAGAGAACAAGGGGGAGGTTGAATGGGTTCGTGAGCTTAGACCTGACAGTTCGTTCTATGGCGACAGCTACGACAAGCATGATTTGTTCGGTGATGAAAATTTAGATTCTGAAAAAGTCAACACAGTAATGGCTCATTGTGTGTGGTCAAGTGATGAAGAAGTAAAGCTCATGCGTGAGAACGGAGTATTTATCGCTCATTGTCCTGCATCAAATATAAATCTTGCATCAGGAATAGCGCCTGTAAGAAAATACCTTGATCTTGATATGAAAATCGGTCTCGGGAGCGATGTGGCAGGCGGACAGACGGAATCCATTTTCCGTGCGATAACCGATGCTATTGGTGTTTCAAAAATGTATTTTAGATATGTGGATGAAAATGCAAAAGCCGTAACTTTTGAAGAAGCGTTTTACATGGCAACAAAAGGCGGAGGCGAGTTCTTCGGAAAAGTTGGAAGTTTTGAAGAAGGATACGAGTTTGATGCGCTCATACTTGACGACAGTATTATTCATCATCCGCTTAATCTTAATATACGCCAAAGATTAGAACGCAGTATTTATCTGTCCCTTGATTTGTGTGGCGGTATCAAAGAAAAATATATACAAGGCAATAAAATAGTTTGCCGATAATAAATATTTACATATCGGGTGCGAGAAAATCCAGTATTCTCGCGGGTTCTAAGGAAAAGTGCTTAAGGAAAAACAGTTGAAAAAATAGGAGAAAATAGTAGGTCCTAATACGAGCTTGCGAGTATCAAGGTTCTCGGGTACCCAACAGAAATCTATGATTTCGTGTTGGGGGATGGTTTTATGATTCACTGTTCTCTTTTCTTGACACGAAGTGGATACAGGTACATACAAAATACACGATTATTATTTATACCAAAGAATGAGAGGGTTTTATGCAGAAGAAAAAGACCATGGCGACGGTTGCTGCGCTGACAGCGCAGGTGATTTTTGGCTTTAGTTTTATGTTTACAAAAATTGCCCTGCAATATGCGACGCCGATGACAGTGATTGCCGACAGATATCTGGTGGCGTTTACCTCGCTGACTATTGTCATGCTGATAAAAGGAATAAAAATACAAGCAGGAAAAAATAGTTCCAAACTACTGTTGATGGCGTTGTTTCAGCCGGTTTTGTATTTCCTTTGCGAAAGTTACGGCATTCAGTTAACCACAAGCGGATTTTCCTCGGTAATGATTGCTTTGATTCCGGTGATCTCTATTTTTGGCGGAATGCTGTTTTTGAAAGAAGTTCCTTCCCCTCTGCAGGTGGGATTCACTTGTGTTTCCGTTCTGGGAGTTGTGCTGATGGCATACAATGGGAAGATGGATGGCACCGTTACGGCGTTAGGAATCCTTTTGCTGTTGGGCGCAGTTTTATCCTCCGTTGCTTATAATGTTTTAAGCCGTAAACTTTCCGGTGAGTTTACCGCCTTTGAACGTACTTATGCCATGATGGCAACCGGATTACTTGTTTTTCTGGTTCTGGCATGGGGAGAACATACACACAATCCTGCAGAGATTGTCAGCAGTTTCCGATATCCGTTGTATACATTTTCGATTTTGTATCTGGGCGTAGTATCCTCGGTGATTGCGTTTTTGTTACTTAATTATGCCAATACCTATCTGCCTGTTTCCAAAACAACAGTATTCAGCAATATTACAACCCTGGTTTCGGTTACGGCGGGAATTATTTTCCTGGAGGAACCTTTTGGCGTTGTCACTGTGATTTCTTCCCTGATGATTGTGGGCGGGGTCTGGGGTGCACAACGTGCGAAACAACCTGCAATAACGGAGAAAGAAGTATGAAACAGCCTATGACCAATGCCCGGAAACAGTTTTATCTGAATGTCTGGATTTTTGCCATACTGTTGTTGGCAGTTTCCCTGACGGTGTTTTGGGTATCCAAACCGGTTTCAATTCATTTTGTAGATGTGGGACAAGGGGATGCCTGTCTGGTTCGTGGTGGGCAGGGAGGAACTGTCCTGATTGACGGCGGAGATGTAGGAGAGGGAAAAACGCTTCTTTCCTATTTTGCCAAGCAAAACGTACGGAAACTGGATGCGGTGATTTTGTCCCATCTCCATGATGACCACATCAGTGGGGTGAAAGAACTGATTCAGGAAGGATTCCCCATTACGGAGTTATACCTTTCTCCCATTACTGACCATCAAGCCGAACAGGAACTGCTGGCACTTACCAAAGATGCAAAAATTTCGGTGACCTATCTATCGGCAGAGGAAACATTGAATCTGGGAAAAGTTACCTACAAGGTGCTATGGCCCTATCCCAAAGCGGAATATATGAAAGAAAATAACCAGTCGATGGTTTTGCGTCTGGAATATGGAAAGAACCGGATTTTGCTTACAGGGGATGTGGAATTATCGGCACAGGCAGAGCTTGCCATGAATATGGGGGAGGAACTGAAGGCAGATGTGTTGAAGGTTCCCCATCATGGAGGAAAAACTGCAGTTTATCCTCCGTTTTTGACAAAGGTGCAGCCGAAAATCGGAATTATCAGCGTGGGAGTAGATAATTATCACGGACATCCCCATCCGGATATGCTTTCGGCATTAGAGGAAACCGGATGCGGAATTTTACGAACGGATTTACATGGCACGGTCAGCGTGATTTTGCATAAAGACCGGCTTGCGAGAATAGAAACCAATGAGAAATGGAGGTTGCTGCAATGACAGTAGAAGAACTGAATAAACAAATCAAATCAGGAAACCTGAGTCCGGTTTACTTTTTCTACGGGGAGGAACAGTATCTGCTTACCCATAAAATTGCAACCATTGAGAAGAAACTGATTCCGGAGGGGTTGGAGGATTTTAACCGATTCCATTTTGATGGCAAAAAAACACCCGTTGAATCGGTGCTGGAAGCGGTGGAACAGTTTCCCCAGATGTCCGAAAAAAAGGTAGTTGTTGTTAAAAACAGCGGATTTTTCAACCTGATGACATCCAAAGAGTATAAGCGTCTGGAAGAAGCATTTCGAGATTTGCCGCCTTATACCTGTTTGATTTTCTGCGAGGATGACTTTGACAGGAAAAAGGAAAAGAATTTGAAACTGGTGGAATCTGCCGGAGGCGGCGTCGTACAGTTTGCGTTCCTTCCGGTCAATCGAGTGGAACTCTGGATTGAAGAACGGTTCACCAAAGCGGAAAAGATGATTGCTCCCAAGGATGTTTCTTACATGGTGCGCCTTTGCGGACAGTCTTTGGGAAAACTGGAGATGCAAATTCAGAAAGTCATGAACTATCTGGGTGAAAGAAATAAAGTGACCCGTGAAGATATCGATGCCGTGGTTGACAAATCGGCAGAATACCGGATTTATGATATGCTGGACCATGTGCTGTCAGGCAGAACGCAAAAGGCACAGGAACAGTTGAAATTCTTAAAAGATACCAAAGAAAAACCCACCATGGTTATCGGCCTTTTGATGGGAAAACTTTCGGAACTTTTGCTTTGCAAACTTTTGAATGAGGATGGACTCTCCTCTCAGGAAATCGGGGAATATTTTGATTTCCGCCGGCCTGCCTTTGTGATGAATAAGACCATACAGGAGAGTAAACGATATGGGGAACGATATCTAAAACGAATGATACGCAAAGGGTTATCCTTAGATGCGGCAATCAAAAGCGGAAAGATGGACGGGTGGACAGCGGCAGAAGTGTATCTGGGTGAACTGACCAAACGGGCAGAATAAATAAAAAAAGACTTGTCAATCGACAAGTCTTTTTTTATGGTACACCCTCGGGGATTCGAACCCCGGACACCCTGATTAAGAGTCAGGTGCTCTAGCCAGCTGAGCTAAGGGTGCATAACGTGTTCTCAAACGAACAAAAAATATTATACTCACTTTTCTGCTTTTTGTCAATACTTTTTTTAGAATTTTTTTACTTATTTTTTTGTGCGTATGGCATAGAATCTAATACAGGAAAAGAATCTTCTTTATACAAAAAAGAAATTTTTATTTTTTTTGAAATTAAGTCTTGCTTTTTTTGGAAAGATGGTGTATACTGGTTCATGTTGTTACGGGGTGTGGCTCAGTTTGGTAGAGTACCTGAATGGGGTTCAGGTGGCCGCTGGTTCGAATCCAGTCACTCCGACCATGTCGAAGCAAAGAGAACTTTGCTTCGACTTTTTTATTGTTACAAAAAGGTATTGAAATTTCA
Source organism: Clostridia bacterium (assembly GCA_017546205.1). Taxonomy (GTDB): domain Bacteria; phylum Bacillota; class Clostridia; order Monoglobales; family Monoglobaceae; genus Ructibacterium. Next base: position 36,167 of record JAFYXJ010000009.1, read on the forward strand.
TTTTGCTGATGTTATAATAAGGATGTACGGGGTGATTGTAATGAAGAAAGTAATAGGAATTTTATTGACAACTTTATTGCTGATGATGCCTGCTCAGACTTTTGCTGAGATTTATACGGTGGGAGAAGAGATATCCTTTGAGGAGACGCTTCCTACCAATGGCTATATACCGCTCCAATTGGAAGAACAGGAGAAATTGGATGAGGAGACATCGCTGGAAGATGGATGTCCTTATATGCTCCGGCCTTTTATGGCTGAGGAGGAAGAAGATCTGGAATTTGCAGATGTTTCCAAAAGAGAGTATTATGGCTATACCGTCCTGAAAAAAGAAAACTTAAAATATGCCTATGCTTATCGTTGGCTTGCCAATGGCCTTTTGAATAAGGATGAGGAAATTGTTCTCATAGATGCGCATATTACAAAAGATGAATTTGATATGGTGCTTCAGGCCGTTATCAATGACCATCCGGAATTGTATTATCTCAATTGTTCCGGCGGGGTGACCTATTCCCAATTGTGCTTTCCGCTTGTAAAGCACGTATATAAATTTCGTCCGGATTATATTGAAGAATATATGGATGAAAGAAGTGCAGCGGTATTTCAATATGCTGTTACAGATATTTTGAAGAGATCCGGGGCAAGACCGAGCATGTCAGAATATGACAAGGCTATTATGATTCACAATGAACTTGCTGCAAGAATTCAGTATGACAATGATTCTCTGGCGGGATATACTGCAGACATGCAGGAAGCATCAAAAATTGAGAATGCACAGGAACAGCAGACAGCGATGATTCAGGTCATTGCAAAATATGCAGATATTCATACGGCATATAATGCGTTGGTGAAAGGAACTGCGGTTTGTGATGGGTATGTCAAGGCGTACCAGTATCTTTTGCGGGAAGTCGGGATTTTATCCCATATGGCAACGGGCTATGGCGCCGGCGGCGGTCATGCATGGAATTTAGTTCGGCTTGACGGAGAATGGTATTATACCGACCTGACATGGGACGACAACAAAAACGGACTTGTTTTTTATGCGTATTTCAATATGGATGATGCCCAGCTTGCGGATACCCAGCATGTGTTGGATAATCCCTATGATATGCCGGAATGTACCAGCACAGACTTAAATTATTACACGGTGAATGGCGGACGGATGTCGGCAGAAGGAGATTTGGATCACGTAGTTGCACAGTTGAGAGATAACTCCTATGCCAGAGTTTATTACACCGGAGAAGATGGAAACACCTTGGTGCTCTGGGATTGGTTTTACAGTAATTTACAAGAAATTGCGAAACGGGTGGGAATTACATCCCAGTTTTATGTTAACAGAAGCGGAACCAGGAGAGAACTTATCCTGATGTTGTACCATGATACTGCAGCGCCTCTTAAAAACGCCGCGGTAGAAGTTTGCAGTATGACCGACCGTGAATGTCGGGTGTTTGCCGGATTTTATGATGAAGAAGATCATCTGATTCATATGGGTGAGGTTCAGGATGTGGAGCTGAAAGCGAATTCCATTATCAGAGTCAAGTTCGGTGATGCACCGGAGGAGTATCATACGGTGAAGTATTTTATTTGGGATCAGGAAGCGGGAATGAAACCGCTGTATCAAAAAGTGTCAGTAGAATATTAAGAAAGACGCAAGGAAAACCTTGCGTCTTTTTTTCGACAAAACATTTGCATTCCTTGGATGGTTATGGTAAAATAAGATAACCATACTATTAGGGGAGTGATTGTATGAAAAAATGGGGAGATAGATATGATGCATACCGGATTCGGGATATTGATGGTGTGCATTTTTACATGGCATATTTAATGCCGAAACGAACAGAGGCAGAAGTCTATATCAATGAAACCATTGATGTAACGGATTTACTTTCCTACATTAAGGAAAAGAACGCAACCGGAGAGAGAAAGGTGACCATGTTTCATTGTATGATTGCAGCCGTTGCCCGCACCATTCAGATGCGGCCGCTGCTCAACCGTTACATTTCCGGAAAACGGTTCTATATGCGTCATGAAATATCCATGGGGTTCACCGTGAAAAAAAGGTTTGCAGACCACGCGGAAGAGACCTTGATGATTTACCGACCCAAAGCGACGGAAAATGTTTGTGCCATTTGCGACCGGCTTTCTCCGAAAGTAAGCGAGGCAAAACGGGAGGATAAAGGGCAAGGCGTAGACGACATTCTCAATATTGTCAAAAAACTGCCCAAGCCTTTGATGACCCTTTTTATGGCATTTATCAATTTTGCGGATGTACATGGGTGGATGCCCAAAACGTTCAGCAGTGTGGATACCAACTACTGCACGGTACTGCTTTCCAATCTGGGAAGTATCAAGTGTGATGCGGTGTACCATCATCTCAATAATATGGGAACCAATGGTATTGTGATTACCATTGGAGAAATTCATAAAGAAGTTGTTCTGGATGAAAACGCCAATCCTGCGGTACGGGACGTGGTCAGCATCGGTGTTACGCTGGATGAAAGAATTGCAGATGGATTCTATTTTGCCCGGTCATTAAAATTGATTAAGCATTTGTTCAAGAATCCACAACTGCTGGATAAAACATTAGGGGAGGAAATTGAGTTTGAGTTCTGAGGCTAAATGGTTTCAATTTTACGGGGATACCCCTCGGACATTGGAGTATCCCGATACTTCCATGTATGATATGATAAAAACCGCACAGGAAAATTACGGCAGTTTTGTTGCCTATGATTTTATGGGAAAAGCGGTGACATACGACAAATTTATAGAGGAAATAGAACAGTGTGCTAAGGCATTGCTTGCACAGGGTGTGAAAAAAGGAGATGCGGTTACGGTTTGTTTGCCTAATGTTCCCCAGGCGATGATTATGTTCTATGCCATCAACCGAATTGGTGCGATTGCCAGCATGGTGCACCCGCTTTCGGCGGAAAATGAGATTATGTTTTTCCTGAACGAGACCAAGAGCCGGCTTGCAATTACCCTTAGTCAGTTTTATCACAAGTTTGAGGCTATCAAAGGCAAAACTCATGTAGAAAAGTTGATTGTGACCAAGATTGAAGAAGGCCTTCCTGCGGTCAAAGGCTTTGTCTACAAGTTTATCGGTCATGAACCGAAAGTTCCCGTTGACCCGTGGGTTATTGGATGGCAGGATTTTCTCAATCAGGGGAAAACCTATCCCGAGGAGATTTCTTACATAGGTTTAGGAGACGATGATGCGGTTGTTTTGTTTAGCGGCGGTACCACCGGAACCTCTAAAGGGATTTTGCTGACAAACTTGAACTTCAATGCCCTTGCTATGCAAACGGAAGCGGCGGCGGGTTGTTTGTTCCCCGGCGGAACCATGCTTTCTGTGATGCCTATGTTCCATGGCTTTGGATTGGGGGTTGGCATTCATACCATCCTGGCATATGGTGGGCGATGTGTCCTGGTCCCGAGATTAAATGTGGAAGAATTCCCAGGCCTGTTTAAAAAGTACAGACCCAATTACATGGCAGGTGTTCCCACATTGTTTGAAGCAATGATGCGGAATGAGGGGATGAAGAACGCTGATCTTTCCAGCCTGAAGGGGTTGTTTAGTGGCGGTGACTCCCTTTCGATTGAACTGAAAAAGAAGATTGACGCATTCCTGAAAGAACGGGGAGCGACCATTCAGGTGCGTGAGGGGTACGGTACCACCGAGTGTGTGACTGCAAGCTGTCTGACGCCGGCAGAATATTATCGTGAGGGAAGTATCGGCATACCATTTCCGGATACGCATTATAAAATCGTGATTCCCAACACCAATGAGGAAGCGCCGGTGGGAGAGATGGGAGAAATCTGTATTGCAGGGCCCACCTTAATGAAAGAATATATCAATAACCCCAAAGAAACGTTGCAGACGCTTCGTATGCACGAGGATGGCAAGGAGTATCTGCATACCGGTGATTTGGGATATATGGACGAGGACGGGTTTATCTATTTCGTTCAGCGCTTGAAACGGATGATTGTAACCAGCGGTTACAATGTATATCCCTCCCAGATTGAAAATATTATTGACTCTCATGAGGCGGTGATGTTCAGTACTGTTATTGGGGTGAAAGACGACTACAGAATGCAGAGAATCAAAGCGTTCATTGTATTGAAACCGGATTTTCTTCCTACCGATGAAATTAAGGCGTCCATTCAGGCGCATTGCGAGAAAAATATTGCCAAATATGCCCTGCCCAGAGAATATGAATACCGTGACAGTCTGCCCAAGACCTTGGTGGGCAAAGTTGCCTATCGGGAACTGGAGCGGGAGGAAGAAGAAAAACTGGCGGTGAAGGCATGAGGTATCAGCGGTGCAAACACACGGAACTTATGCTGAGTAATGTAGTGCTGGGCACAGATGGGTTCGGGTCATCGGTGGAGCAGGAACGAGCATACGCACTGCTTGATGCCTACACCGATGCCGGAGGGAATGCGTTGGATACAGCGGAATGTTACTCCAAGTGGATACCCGGCGGAGACCATGCTAGTGAGAATCTTTTGGGAAAATGGATCAAAGAAAAGAAAAATCGTCAGGAATTGTTTCTGTCCACCAAAGGCGGATTCTATTCTTACGGTATGTCGCCCCGTCTTTCGCGGGAAGAAATCTTTGCTGATTTGGAGGGGAGCCTGCGCCGGCTGGGTACCGACTATGTGGATATTTATTGGCTTCACAGAGATGCCCCCACTTTACCGGTAGAAGATATGATGGATACCCTTGCACTTGCAGTCCGTCAGGGGAAAGTCCGATATATCGGGGTTTCCAATTGGGATTGCAGGCGTTTTCATGAGGCAAATGCATACTGCCAGAGCATGGGCTATCCCATGCTGGTTGGCAGTCAACTGCAATATAGCCCGGCAACCCCCAATCCGGAACAGAATGAACCGGATTTGATTCTGATGAATGAACGTGAATACGAATATTTTAAGGAGCAAGAGTTCGCGGTGTTTGCCTATGCAGCCCAAGCGAAGGGATTTTTCTCCCAATATGAAAAAGGCGGAAAAGATGCTCTCTCCGTCAAGGCTTTCAGCAGATATTACAATGAAAAGACAGTTGAAACCTACACCCAACTGAAACGGTTGGCGGAGGAGAAAGAGTGCAGTATCGGTGCCATGGTGATTGCGGCATTGGCGAATCAGTATGATTTCGATACATTCCCCATTGTAGGGTGCAAAACTGTGGAGCAACTGTATGATTCTCTCAGCGGGGCTGATATTGTGTTGACTGAGGAAGAATGGAGAACGATAAAAAAAGACTGGTAAATCATAGATTTGCCAGTCTTTTTTTAAGATGGGTTTATATAGTTTGAAAATACTTTCTATACTCGGTTGGCGAATGACCGGTATATTTCTTAAACGCGTTTGAAAAATGATACACATCATAAAATGCGTACATCGCTGATATTTCTGAAATACTGATGTTTGTTTTTTCAAGGATTGCTTTTGCGGCATGAATTTTCAGTTGGATAAAGTATGCAATAGGACTTGTGTCAAATGTCTGTTTAAAAACTTTGGATAATTGGGATTTTCCCATTCCCGTCAGTTCGCAACAATCATCAATCGTGATTTGCTTCGTAACATTTCGTTCCAAGAAGGCTTTGAGATCACGCATGGTGGAAATCTGATTATTTTCCATGAATGTTAATCTGTCTGCAACATCATTGAGAAGCGCATGAATATTCAAATGGAAGAGCCTTGAAAAATTAGGCTCTTTGTTTTTAATAGCATCAAAGCATTGTTCCCAGTAAGTCGGATTGTTAAAACCGGGCACATGAAGGACAGAACTTAAATTATAGTCATTGACCAGATGTTGAACAAAAGGTATCCCTCCGCGAATCAGGAAAAAGATTTTTTTGCAGGGATTTTTTGGGTTGCTGTAATAATGTTGAAGCACGTGCGGATGTAACATAAAAAAATCCCCTGCTTTGGCAACAAAAATTTCTTTATCATGCTGAATGACACATTCACCACTATATACATACTCAATGCTGTACCAGGGAACAGTTCGCGAGATTTCGTAGGTTGAATCCGGAAAGGTAATTCCTATAAATGCCTTTTTTATAGGATCGCCGGGCATTCCATAATAGATATAGATATCTTCATGAAAACGGGAATGTGAAAAAGACATAGCGAAACCTCCTTTTACTTAAACATTTGTTTTACCTATTATAGCTGATGGTGGATCTTGCGTCAAGAGAAATAATTACATAATTTTATAAACTAAAATAAAAAAACAATGATTTCTTAAGGAATATATGGAAAATATTAAAATCTAAAACGGAATATTTTACATCTTAAAATGGAGCAATTTCCATTTACTTTGATTTTTTTGCATGGTAAAATGATAACAAGAGGTATTTATAAGAAAGGAATGAAACAATGACAAAACAAGAAATTATGGCCCAAAGTCCTGCTCCTGATAGGTATAGAAGCAAGTGGAAATCCTTGAATGGAATGTGGGAATTTTCGTTTGATGAGCCGGTCTATGATAAAAAAATCAATGTACCCTTTTCCTGGGCGTGTCCTATGTCGGATATTGGGGAAGAGGATAAAAAAGGGACAGGCTATTATAGAAAATATGTGGATTACACCAAAACTCAGGATAGATTATTTCTTGTGTTTGAAGGCGTGGATTATGAATGCGAGGTCAAAGTAAATGGCGTTGATGTGGGTTCGCATACCGGAGGTTATTCCTGCTTTGAATTTGATATCACTGACGCATGGGAAAATGGAATAAGCAATGAAATTTGCGTCAAAGCAACCGATTTTGATCTGCCGCATCAGATGTACGGGAAACAGGGGTATGGTAATACAAGAGGAATTTGGCAGGATGTATATCTTCAGGAAAGACCTCAAAGTTATATTGAAAAATTTGTAATCTCAACCCAAATTGACGGAACAGTAACCTTTGACGTAAAAACATGCGGGGAATATGACAAGATTTCTGTTGAAACAGAAGTTGGAGTTTTCACCGGTAATAAAAATTGTGTTTCATTTAAAATAGACAATCCCATTTTGTGGGAGCTTGAAAATCCGTATTTGTATTTTTGTAAGTTAACATTACACAACGGAGACGCTGTGGATGAAATAGAAACATATTTTGGAATACGGGAAGTGGGTTACGATTGTTTTGATGGGAAGAACTACATAACTCTGAATCAAAAACCTGTTTTTCTCTTTGGGGCTCTTGACCAGTCCTTTCATCCGGATTCTTTTTTTACGCTACCCAATACAGATTATGCAAAAGAAGAAATTTTAAGAGCAAAAAAATTAGGGTTGAATTGTCTTCGCATTCACATCAAGACAGAAGACAGACGCAAACTTTATTGGGCGGACAAACTGGGTGTTTTGATTATGGAGGATATTCCATGTTTCTGGGGTGAACCAACACAAATTGCGCGAGAACATTTTGAAAAACAAATGTATGAGATTGTTGATAGGGACATCAATCATCCCTCCGTGTTTTATTGGGTTATATTCAACGAAACATGGGGACTTACGACAAGAATTGATGAAAACCAGCAAGAATATACAAAGGAGACACAGGAATGGGTTCGCAGTGTATACCACGCATTAAAAGCGTATGATCCAACCAGAATAGTGGAGGATAATTCGCCATGCAAAAGAGACCATGTTGAAACGGATGTGAATTCCTGGCATTTTTATCGCAATGGCTATCAGCAGGTTAAAACTGAATGCGAACGAGTCAGTGAAAATTTTGTTGCAGGTTCCTCAGAAAATTATATTGGCGGAAACAAAATGACAGATATTCCGGTTATTAACAGTGAGTGCGGAAATTACTGGAATATTGTGGGAAGTGCCGGAGACAGCGATCTTTCGTGGCATTATAAATATATGCTGAATGAATTCAGATTGCACGATGTAATAGGTGGCTTTATATTTACTGAATTTAAAGATGTTCCCAATGAATTTAACGGTTTATATCGTATTGATGATACACCCAAATTTTTTGGATATGGAAATTATGTGGAGGGCATGAGTGTAAAGGATTTACATTCGATGGATTATCTGGGATTTGATTTTCCGCCCATGACCGTTCAAAAATCGGGTGAAAATGTACGCATCCCGTTGTTTGTTTCATCCATGCAAGACCAATATCACGGGAAAAAGATGAAAATCTTCTGGGAAGCGGAATGCAAAAAAGAAGACGGAAGCTTGGTTGTATACGATAAGGGAGAATGGGAAATTTCTTATTGCAGATATGGAACATCCATGCTTGAAAATCTTAATTTGACTATGCCCGATGAGGATGGCATTGTTGTCTTGAAACTGTACTTGATGGATGAAAAGAATGACGTTGTGATGCGAAATTTCTTGCTTTTTGATGTGGAGAAGAATAGGCCATATCGAAAAATTGCGGAACTCAAAACCGAAGGATTTGCGAAAACATGGCATGTTCAAAACGGGAATAAACTTAATTGTATCGGAAAAGGTGCTGTGCTCCTTGATCTTGACAAAGATAATTTACCCATAGGGGAACATGGAGTAAGCATTATCTTGGAAGCATCTTCAAGAAGAATGATGAAACGTGAAATTGAGGATGGAAGTTACGATTTGGATAGACCTGACTTGGCATATATTAGGGGAGAAAAAGTGGACCGAGGAGAAAATCCGAACAGCTTTTATATGACCGGACTGAAAAAACACTGCAGTAAAATCACTATCTTTGCCAATGATTTTGAGGTTGCCCAAATGGAACTGGAGGATTGCCCGGCGGATTCGACGGGATGCTTGTCCTGGCTTTATCAAAGTGATGACTATCATCTGGATGAAGCCGGAAGTTATGGATATCTTGTAAAAATTCAACTGGGGAAACAATTGCTTGATGCATTGCCATCAGTATTTGCTTTGAGGATTGAAGCGGAAAACGGAATTTCTGTGTTTGGACGAAAAAGCGGGGCATATCCCGTTGAGATTTCTCTACAAGAAGCATAAGAAACCAAAAAGCTGACATTGTTTAAAAGCAATGTCAGCTTTTATGCACTAACAGAATTGGGGAGAGTCTTGACACACACATTTTGCTGTGCTATAATGAATAAAATTATAGCAAGAGGGTGTAGCTCAGTTGGTTAGAGTACTTGCTTGACATGCAAGGGGTCGACGGTTCAAGTCCGCCCATCCTCACCAAAACAAAAAAGACGCTTTGAGCGTCTTTTTTGTTTTGTATTCGTGCTACACCCGTACCGAAACACCTTCGGCTTTCAGATATTCTTTCAGGTCGTTGATTTCAATTTCGCGGAAATGGAACAGCGATGCTGCAAGGGCAGCGTCTGCTTTTCCCTCGGTCAGGGCATCTTTAAAATGCTCCATACATCCGGCACCGCCGGATGCAATCACCGGAACGGAAACAGCCTCAGAAATAGCACGGGTTAATGCGATATCATACCCTGCTTTGGTTCCGTCACAATCCATAGAGGTCAGCAGAATTTCTCCTGCCCCCATTTTGTCGGCTTTCATTGCCCATTCAACAGCGTCCAGACCGGTGTCAATTCTGCCACCGTTGACATAGACATTCCAACCGCTGTTATCAGCTCTGCGTTTTGCATCAATGGCAACTACTACACATTGCCGTCCAAACTTGTCGGCTGCATTGGTAATCAGTTCCGGATTGCGGATGGCGGAGGAGTTAATGGAAATTTTGTCCGCGCCCTCTTTTAAGAGCATACGGAATTCTTCCACAGTTTTGATACCTCCTCCAATGGTAAAGGGGATAAAGACGGTTTCTGCCACACGGCGGGCAAGTTCCAGTACGGTGTCACGCCCTTCGTGAGTGGCAGTGATGTCCAGAAATACCAGTTCATCAGCCCCTGCACTGTTGTAGACCTTAGCAATTTCTACCGGGTCGCCGGCATCCCGAAGTTGAAGAAAGTTCACGCCTTTTACCACGCGACCGTTGTGTACATCGAGACATGGGATAATTCGTTTTGCATGCATTAAAACGCACCTCCCCATTCCATAAAGTTTTTCAGAATTTTCAGTCCTACATCACCGCTTTTTTCCGGGTGGAACTGGGTGGCAAATACATTTCCGTGATGCAATGCAATGGGCAGTGTTTTGCCGTATTCGCAGGTTGCGGCAATGATGGAAGTATCTTCCGGTTGCATATAGTAGGAATGCACAAAATAAACAAACGGATTTTCAGGGAGTCCGTAAAATAACGGAGATTCCTTGGTAAATTGCAGAGAGTTCCATCCCATCTGGGGAATTTTCAGCCCCTTGCTTTCAGGAATGCGGACAATTTGTCCGTGAAAAACATCAAGACCTTTTACGCCGGGACTTTCCTCACTGGAAGAAAACAGCATATGCATACCAAGACAGATGCCCAGAAAGGGCTTTTCTTGTTCTATGATCTGATGCATGGTGTTTACAAGACCGGATTCTGTCAGGCTTTGCATACAGTCGCCGAAAGCACCCACGCCGGGGAGAATCACGCGGTCAGCAGCAAGAATTTCCTCGGGATTGGATGTAATATACACCTGTTCGCCTACAGCTTCACAGGCTTTTTGTACCGAGTGCAGATTTCCTGCACCGTAATCAATGATTGCAAGCATAGAGATATACCTCGCCAGTTAAAATCTTTTCCTATGCAGTATAGCATATTTTTTTCTCCTTGTATAGTATTTCTTTTGAAAAAGTTCATAAAATATACCTTGCCAATTTGTCGTCTGTGTGCTATGATAGATAAGATAGATAGGATTGAAATTACGCCGGAGAGGGGTAACAAACAATGAGAATATTATTTATGGGCACACCTGATTTTGCAGTTCCCTGTATGGAACGGCTGATTGCAGACGGACATGAGGTTGTGGGTGCGGTAACGCAGCCGGATAAACCCAGAGGAAGAGGCCAGAAACTGATGCCGCCCCCCGTCAAAGAATTGGCAATTACACATAATATAGAGGTGTTTCAGCCACAGACATTGAAAAACGAGGGGTTCTTGCCGGAATTGACCCGGCTGGATCCGGAGTTGGTTGTGGTTGTGGCGTACGGAAAATTTTTGCCCAATTATATATTGAATTATCCGCAATACGGATGTATCAATGTGCATGCATCCTTGCTTCCCAAATACCGGGGGGCAGGTCCCATTCAATGGTGCATTATCAACGGAGAAACTGAAAGCGGGGTTTCCACTATGTTTATGGGAGAGACGCTGGACGGTGGCGATGTGATTCTTCAGTCTAAAACGCCTATCGGGGAAGAGGAAACCGCCGGTGAACTCTTTGACCGACTATCCTTTATGGGGGCAGACTTGTTGTCAGAAACCGTAACGTTAATTGAAGCGGGGAATGCAACCAGAGAGGTGCAGGACGATGCCCTTGCATGCTATGCACCTATGGTTACCCGTGAAACAGGGAAAATTGATTGGAGCAAAGACGCCAAAACCATCTGCAATCTGGTTCGGGGAACCAATCCCTGGCCTATGGCGCAGACCTTGTATCAGGATGTTCCGCTGAAGATTATTCATGCAACCCGAGGGGAAGATGCCCAAGGAAAGTGCGGTGAGATTCTTGCAGTCAGCAAAAAAGGGATTTTGATTGCCTGCGGAGGGGGAGAAACTCTGCTGGTAGATGAAATCCAGATGCAGGGTGGAAAGCGGATGCAGGTTTGCGACTACATCAACGGCCATGAAATTGCCGTTGGAACAGTTCTTCAGTAAAGGAGCAGGGCTATGCCATTTTTTTATTATTTTGACTGGACAATATGGATTCTGATTCCCGCGTTTTTTCTGTCTCTTTGGGCACAAAGCAATGTGAACGGAACCTTTCGTAAATATTCTCAGGTGTATTCCCGTCTGGGGTATACCGGTGCCGAGGTGGCACGGCGAATTCTTGCCATCAACGGACTTTCTCATGTGGTAGTAGAACGAGTGGAGGGAAACCTGAGCGACCATTATGATCCCAAAAAGAATGTGGTACGCCTTTCGGAATCTACCTATGCCAGTACCTCTGTAGGTGCCATTGGTGTTGCTGCTCATGAGGTGGGGCATGCCATTCAACATGCCAAAGGATATGCGCCGATTCGTATTCGCAACGGCATTGTGCCGTTTGTGAATGTGTGCAACACCCTTTCTATGCCGATTTTGATGATTGGTGTGTTGTTTGCCGGTGCCGGGGGCATTTATCCAAGATTGATAGATGCCGGCATTCTTCTGTTCTCGGCAACGGTTTTGTTTCAGCTGATTACTTTGCCGGTTGAGTTTAATGCCAGCCGCCGTGCGTTAAAAACGCTGGAGGAAAACCAGATTCTGGATGAGGGAGAAATAAAAGGTGCATCCAAGGTGTTGTCTGCGGCGGCAATGACTTATGTAGCGGCGGCGGTCAGCGCGGCATTGAGTTTGTTGCGTTTGATTTTGCTGTTTGGCGGCAGGAGAAGAGACTGATGGCAAATGCAAGAGAATTAACACTCAAGGCACTTTATTCGGTGGAAGTAGAGGGAACCTATTCCAATCAGGCGTTAAAAACTCTGCTTGGGCAGAAAGATCTTCCCCGTGAGGACAGAGGATTTGTCACCGAATTGTTGTTGGGTGTTGTGCGGAACAAACTGTTTCTGGACTATGTTATCAGCCGGTTTTCCAGTGTCAGACTGAAAAAACTCAGCCCGTGGATTCATGGGATTCTTCGTCTTGGTGTGTATCAGGTTGTTTGTATGGAACGGATTCCGGACAGTGCAGCCTGCAATGAGATGGTAAAACTTGCCGGAAAATATTCCCGTGGGGCATCAAAGGGATTTGTCAACGGTGTACTCCGGACCGTGTCCCGAGAAAAAGATCGGATTCCGTATCCGGATGATCAAACAGAGGCTATGAGTGTGCGGTATTCCTGCCCCTTGTGGCTGACTGAAAAATTACTGTCCCAGTACGGTGCGGAGACAGAAGAAATTCTGGCAGCAACATTGAAACCCTATCCGGTGAGTTTGCGTGTCAACACTTTAAAAACCGATAAGGAAGAACTGCAAAAGCGATTATTGGAGGAAGGTGTACGTACCTATCCGCATGAAAAGAATGACCGTTGCCTGTATGTAGATGGTGGTTTGAATGTGGAACAATCTCCTGCCTATCGGGATGGACTTTATACGCTGCAGAATATCAGTTCCATGACAGCGGTAGAATGGCTTGCCCCTTTAAGAGGGGAACGGGTGCTGGATTTGTGCGCTGCACCAGGCGGTAAGACGACCTATATGGGGGAACGGATGGAGAACACAGGGAAAATTGTTGCTTGTGATATTCATCCTCATAAAATCCCGTTACTTACAGCGGCGGCTGAACGATTGGGACTTACGATAGTAGAAACGGTCTGTCTGGACGCAACGGAACTTTCTGCGGAATGGATGGAAAGTTTTGATTGTGTTTTGGCGGATGTTCCGTGCTCCGGAATCGGTGTGATTCACAAAAAGCCGGACATCAAATGGAACCGGAATGCGGAAGACGTGGATGCTTTGGCTGAAGTTCAGGAAAAAATCCTGAACAATGCCGCAACTTATGTGAAAGCAGGGGGGAGACTGGTCTATTCCACCTGTACCATTTTGCAGGAAGAGAACGGAGACCAGATTGCAAAGTTTTTGAAAACCCATCCGGAATTTGTGTTGGAAAAAGAAGAAACACTTTTCATCCACAAAACCGGGGGAAGCGGATTTTACATTGCAAAATTGATACGGAAATAAGGAACATACAATGAAAAACCTGAAGGATTATACCATGGAGGAATTGGAGGTTCTGGTCAAGGAAGAACTGGAGGAACCCAAGTTCCGTGCCAAACAGATTTTTACATGGCTGTATCGGGGTGTGAGCACCTTTGATGAGATGACCGACTTGTCCAAATCTTTGCGGGAAAAATTGAAAGAGGGATACAGCACGGGTAGTCTTGCGATAGAGGAAAAATATGTTTCTTCTATTGACGAAACCCGACGGTATCTGCTACAATTAGAAGACGGAAACCATATTGAATCGGTTTTGATGAAGTACCATCATGGATACACCATCTGCATTTCTTCTCAGGTGGGCTGTGCCATGGGCTGTGCCTTTTGTGCCTCCACCAGAGGGGGCAAGGTTAGAAACCTGACTGCCGGAGAAATTGTGGGGCAGGTTATGACGGTGCAAAAGGATCTGGGAGAGCGGATTTCCAATATTGTTATGATGGGAATCGGCGAACCGATGGATAATTATGATCAGGTACGGAAGTTTTTGACCATTGTCAATCACCCGTCAGGGTTGAATATCGGGCATCGGCATATCTCGATTTCCACCTGTGGTCTGGTTCCGCAAATTCGTCGACTTGCAGAAGAAGATTTGCAGATTACCCTTTCGGTTTCTTTGCATGCCGCAAAGGATGCAATCCGCTCGGAAATCATGCCGGTCAATCGTAAATACCCTATTGAGGAACTGCTGGGTGCATGCAAGTATTATATTGAGAAAACCAATCGCAGAATTTCCTTTGAGTACACCTTGATTCAAGGGGTAAATGATACGCCGGAGGAGGCAAGAGCACTGCTTAATCTTCTTCGGGGGATGCTCTGCCATGTGAACTTGATTCCGGTGAATCCCGTCAAGGAAACAGGATTCCGTCAGGGCAGTAAGAAAAGTATTGAGGCGTTTCAGCATATTCTGGAGCAGGGCGGCATTGCTGCAACGGTGCGTCGGGAAATGGGTGCAGACATACGTGCGGCTTGCGGACAACTGCGGGCGGCAAAGGGAAAAACCGAACAGGAAGTATAGCAAAAGGAGGTGTTTGATTTGGTGTCAGATGTATACGGCGCAAGCCATAAAGGTAATGTGCGGGATTTGAACGAGGACAGTTTTTGTGTTCACGGATTTACCCGTCAGGAACCTTACGGATTCTGTATCGTCTCAGACGGTATGGGCGGTCACAATGCAGGGGAGGTTGCCAGCCAGCAGACAGTTCAGTTTGTGGCAGAAGAACTTCTCAGAAAATTAACTGCACAGGAGGTGCCCAAGGCACTAAATCAGGCAACCCGAAATGCCAATGACAGGGTTTGCCGGATGGCGATGGCAAACCAGAGCCAACGGGGCATGGGAGCAACTTTGGTTGCCGCCTATGTTTGTGAGGAACAAGCCTACATTGCCAATGTGGGCGACAGCCGTGCCTATGCGTACAGAAATGGGGAACTGTTGCAGATTACCAGAGACCATTCTGTGGTGGAAGAACTGGTAGCCAACGGAACCATAACCAAAGAAGAAGCGAGAAATCATCCCCAGAGGAATATTATTACCCGGGCCATCGGCAGCGAGGGCGTGATGGAACCGGATATTTTTGAATATGATTATTATCCGGGGGATATTCTCCTCTTATGCAGTGACGGACTCAGTTCTATGCTGAATGATGCGGAGATCCAAAAGATTTTGATGGAAAATACCAATGCGAAACAAATGGTGACAGCCTTGATTGATGCCGCCAACCGACAGGGCGGACGAGATAATATTACGGTGATTTGTATTCGATTCATACAGGAGGGAGAACGATGAACTTAGTAGGAAAAGTATTTGCAGCCCGTTATGAAATCCGGGAGGAAATCGGCAAGGGCGGAATGGCACAGGTGTATAAAGCCTGGTGTAACCTTTTGAACCGCTATGTTGCCATCAAGGTTCTGAAAGAAGAATTCAAGGACGACAGGGAATTCGTTCATCGCTTTAATGTCGAAGCACAGGCTGCGGCGCGGATTACCAATCCCCATGTGGTGTCTGTCTATGATGTAGGCTATGAAAGCGGACTTTACTATATTGTTATGGAATTTGTAGAGGGAATCACTTTAAAAGAGTACATCGCTGAAAAAGGAGTTCTCTCATGGAGAGAAGCCGTCAGTTATGCCGCACAGATTTGTGAAGGATTAGAGGCAGCACATAAAAATCAGGTGGTTCACCGTGATATTAAGCCCCAGAATATTGTGATGGCACCGGAAGGGGTTCTGAAAGTTACCGATTTTGGAATTGCAAGAGCGTCCAACAGTCAGGCAACCATGACCATGGCAAACACCGCTATCGGTACGGTACATTATCTGTCACCGGAACAGGCGCGGGGCGGTTATACCGATGCAAGAACCGATATTTATTCTCTGGGCGTTGTTTTGTATGAGATGCTAACCGGTAAACTGCCCTTTACTGACGACAGTCCGGTTGCAGTTGCCATCAAGCATATTCAGGATACCCCCACTCCCATACGGGAACTGAATCCGTCAGTTCCGGTTTCGGTGGCAAAGGTAACCATGAAAGCCATGAGCAAAGATCCGGAGCAGCGGTATGACACTGCAGGGGCATTCCTGAGAGATTTGCGGGAAGTGTTGATTGACCCTAAGGGTGAACTGGGATTTACCAATGTTTCGGAGGGAAGTCCGGAACCGGACATGGATACTACCATGCAATTGACCAAGATTGATGACGAGACCATCGAAAAGCATCAGAGAAAGTCTGCTTTGGATGATGATTATGCAAGATACGCAAGAGAAGTAGACCGTGAAATGGAGGAGAGGGAACTGAGAAAGGTAGATGAAAGACGAACCGAACGTGACCGAAAAAAAGAAGAGCGCAAGGTTACATGGATTGCAGTTCTGTCTGCAGTTTTGGTGGTTGTGCTGTTGGGCGCGGCGTTCTCTGCCCTGACCGGAGGAATTAGTATCTTTGGCGGAACAGAAACGGTAAAAATCCCCGATCTTGTGGATATGGAACTGGCAAAAGCCCAGGAAGAATATAAAGACAAATTCAGCATTGTCCGCAAATCCGAGACCCAGAGCGACAAACCGGAAGGCACCATAGTAGAACAGACGCCAGAGGCAGGAGACCATGTGAACAAGCGTGCGGATATGGTGATTTATGTTGTAGTCAGTGCCGGCAATGAGGTTGTTACCCTTGAAAATTATGTTGGAATGGACCGGGAAGAGGCTCGGCGTGCGGTAATTGATGCAGGATATCAGGTGAATTTGATTGAGAAATTCAGCGACTCTGAGGAAAAAGACAAAGTGCTTGCCCAGGAACCTGTTTCCGGAGAACCTGTGGGCAAGGGCAGTCTGGTAACCCTGTATGTAAGCAAAGGGTCCGAAAGTGCAACCCCCAGTCCTGAGCCGGAGGAGACGGCAAAACCGGAAGAAACGGCGAAACCTACAAGCCAGCCGGTTGCAACAGCGCAGACTCCCAGCCAGCCAGCCAATGCAACGGCACCCGGTATCGGTGACTAGGATGCAATATGAAGGAAGAATTGTAAAAGGAATCGGCGGTTTCTACTATGTAGATACCGCCGACGGCATCTTGGAATGCCGTGCAAGGGGCATTTTCAGAAAAGAAAAGCTTATACCGTTGGTGGGAGATTTGGTTACTATTTCGGTAGACGAAACGACAGGTACCGGTGCGGTGGAGGAAATCCATCCCCGCAAGAATTTGTTGATTCGTCCTCCCGTTGCTAATGTTACCCAGATGGCGGTGGTGGTTGCAACGGCAAACCCCAAACCCAATCTGTATTTGCTGGACAAACTGATTGCATCGGCAGAATATGCAGGGATACACCCCTTGATTTGCTGGAATAAAACCGATTTGGATTCCGGAGAGGATTATGGGGAACTTTACCGAAACGCCGGATTTGATGTACTTTTGCTCAGTGCGGAGACCGGACAGCAGGTGGATTTGCTGAAAGAAAGATTAAAAGATCAGGTTACGGTGTTTGCCGGTAATTCCGGTGTGGGGAAATCCAGTTTGCTCAACCGTATTTTTGGGACAGAAACATTTGCCACCGGTGATGTCAGTTCCCGTGTGGAACGGGGGAAACATACCACCCGCCACAGCGAACTGGCAGCATTGCCTTTTGGCGGATATATCATCGACACCCCCGGTTTTGGATCCTTTGACATTTCCCTTTTGCAACCGGAAAATGTGGTGGAACTGTTTCGCGAATTTACGCCCTATGCCGACGGGTGCCGGTTCCGTGACTGCAGTCATACAGTAGAACAGGGATGCCAAGTTCTGCAAGCGGTGGAGGATGGAAAAATTGCATCTTCCCGTCATGAAAGTTACTGTGCTTTGGTACAGGAAATTCGGGATGCCAATAAACGAAAGTGAGGAATACCTATGGAAATCAAGATGGCGCCGTCGATTCTTGCGGCAGACATTGTGAATTTGGGCAGAGATGTACAGATGGTAGAGGAGGCAGGAGCAGAATACCTGCATATTGATATTATGGATGGGCATTTTGTGCCCAATCTTAGTTTTGGACCTCATCTTGTTAAGAGGCTCCGCAAAACCAGCAAGATGTTTTTCGACGTACACCTGATGATCAGTGAACCGGAAAAGTATATTGATATTTTTGCCAAAAATGGAGCGGATTTGATTACCTTCCACTATGAAGCGGCAGAGAATCCGGAGGCTGTGTTGAAACTGGCAGAGCAAATCCATGCCCACGGCATCAAAGCCGGCATTTCCATCAAACCGAAAACATCGGCAGAAGTGCTTAAGGGGTTACTTTCCGCCTTTGAACTGGTTCTGATTATGAGCGTAGAACCCGGTTTTGGCGGACAGTCCTATATTGATGACGTGAATGAAAAAATCTCTCGTCTTGCCTTGATGGCAAAAGAGGAGAATCCGAACATAGAAATTGAAGTAGATGGCGGTATTACAGCGGACAATATTCATGTTCCGACAGCGGCAGGTGCCAATGTTTTGGTGGCAGGTTCCTCGGTGTTCGGAGCAGAAGATCCCAAAGCGGCTGTTGCTCTTTTGCGCGCCAACGCCAATGAGGCGGTGAAATAAGTTGAAAAAGGCTGTGATTTTCTGCAGCGGTGCATTTCAGGATACAACGTTCCCGCCTTTGCAAAAGCGTGAGGAATGGCTGGTGGTTTGTGCAGATGGAGGATTTCGCCATGCACAAAGATTGGGTATCATTCCGGATATGATTATCGGGGATTGCGATTCCTTTTTGCAGGCGTATCCCAAGACTGTTCCCCACCAGATTTACCCCTCCGAAAAGGATGTAACTGATACTCAACTCTGCCTTGATTGGGCAATGGAGCAAGGTGCAAATGAGATATGGATTCTGGGCGGAATCGGTGGTAGACTGGATCATGAATTTTCTCATTTTGCGCTGATGCTGTATGCCATCAAACAGGGAATAACTGTCCGTCTTTGGAATGACCGGAATGAAATTTTTATGAAAGATACCCCCTTTACCTTGCATCCTGACGGGAGACGGTATGTATCCTTTTTCCCCTATGGAGGAGATGTGACTGAATTTTCGGTTCATGGACTCAAATATCAGGCGGAGGGGATTACCCTTACTTGCGATAAAGTGCAGGCATCCAGCAACGAGTTTTTAGACGGACAACAGGGAACGGTTTCTTTTTCCCATGGATATCTTCTGGTCATGTTGTGTGACGAGGCATAATCTTTCTTTTTCTGCATAGAATGTAGAAAAAGCAGGAGGGACTGCCGATGACCTATACATTCAATGACCTGAAAGCCAAGGAAGTTATCCATGTAGGAGACGGAGAACGTTTGGGTTTTGTTTCCGATCTGGAGATGGATGCCGTGACCGGACGGGTAATTTCCATCAGCGTACCCGGGGCGTATAAAGCCTTTGGACTGTTGGGAAAAGAGCCGGACCGCCGGATTCCTTGGGAGAATATCAAAAAAATCGGTGACGATTTGGTAATTGTCGAGTATGTACATCGAACGCCCTGAGACTATGGAAGTGTTTCGCAAGGGTTTGATGAAAATGTAATATGAATTTGCTTTAGGATGAGTCCGGTACAATACCGGACTCATTCTTTTTGTTGTATAAAAAATATGCGCCCCAAAAGATTTTATCTTTTGGGGCGCATAGTATCTCAAATCAAATTATACCCGATCAAAAATCAATAACTGAGATTCCAAGTCAGCTTTGTCGGTAAAATACAGACCTACATGCATCAGATAATCTCCGTCGTAAACAACACCGGATTCCTTATCCCGATATTTTGCATCAGGGTCAAGACCTTCCAGTTTGACACAGGTTCTTCCAAGTCCTACCCGGGCATGGGCGACACAGTACATCAGAACGATTTGATTCTCTGTTACATATTCCCACGCACAGCAACGATCATCAAAGGGGGATTTCAGGCGGTACATTTCGCCGTAATGTACGGTGTGACGCAATTCCTTATACTTTATAATTTGTGCTTTGACTGCCTGAATTTCTTCCTCAGAAAGGGTATTCAAGTCCAGTTCATATCCCAGTTGTCCTACGGATGCAACATCACCTCTGGCTTTGAGGGGAGTTGTTCGGCGTACCTGATGATTGGGCACGGCAGAAACATGGGCACCCATGGTGCACGCAGGCATAACCATACTGGTTCCGTGCTGAATATACAGACGCTCCAATGCATCGCTGTCATCGGATGTCCAGTATTGGGGGAAATAATAAAGCATTCCGGCATCAAACCGACCGCCACCGCCGCTGCATCCCTCAAAGAGAATATCGGGGAAGGCGGAGGTTAACCGCTCCAGAATTTCATAGACGCCAAGAATATATCTGTGACTGATTTCGGATTGTTGGGATTCCGGATAGCCGGCAGAACCAACCTCGCTGGCGTTCCGGTTCATATCCCATTTTACATAGGAAATGGGAGCAGAAGAAAGTACCGAAGATACGGCGTCAACCACATAATCCCGAACTTCAGGTCTGGACATATCCAGAATCAACTGGAATCGGCTGGGTGTGCGTCTTCTGTCTTTTACATGGAGGCACCAGTCCGGATGTGCCCGATACAAGTCACTGTCTTCCGAAACCATCTCCGGCTCAAACCAAAGACCAAATTGCATGCCGAGTTCTGTTACCTTGGACGCTAGACCCTCAATGCCGTTGGGGAGTTTCCGTTTGTCCACAACCCAGTCGCCCAGAGAACAATTGTCGCTGTCTCGTTTGCCAAACCAACCATCGTCAAGAACCATCAGTTCTACACCGACGGTCTTTGCTTTCTCGGCAATCCTCAGAATCTTTTCTTCATTGAATCCGAAGTAGGTTGCCTCCCAGTTGTTAATCAGGACAGGGCGTTCCAAATCCCGGAATTTTCCCCGGCAGAGACGGGTGCGATAGAGTTTGTGATAGGTTCTGCTCATAGCACCGAATCCGGTAGCGGAGTAAGTCAGAACAACTTCCGGTGCCTGAAATTCCTCACCGGGATTCAGGTTCCAGCCAAATCCAAAAGGATTGATACCAACCATAGCGCGGGTGGTGTCAAAAGCGTCCACTTCGGTGGTTTCGATATGATTTCCGCTGTAGACAAAACTCATGGCATACACATCACCACAAGTTTCGGTGGCATAAGGTCTCGCCAAAGCAAGGAAAGGACTGTGGTGGTGACTGCTGGTGGTACGCTTGCTGTCGATAGACATGGTACCGGTCATTAACGGGCGTTTCTGAATGCTTCGTTCCCGGGCCCATGTTCCTTCCAGATGAACAAAATCATAATCCTTATCAAAAAGATGGATGCAACTGCTCATCACCGTTTTGAGATAAATGGAGGAGGATCCTCCGTTTTTAACCAGAACACTTTTGACAATGGCATCGGAATCCTCAAACACCGTATAGGAAAGAATCAAAGAAAGACCGGTCAGTTGATCCATAAGAGTAATGTACAAGGTTTCCGCTTCATCATCGGATTCAGTATATGTAGCAGGAAGACCCTTTAAGGGCGTCTTTCCCTTTTTGATTTCATAGCCCTGATAGGTAAGCGCAGTAATATGACTGCCGTCACAGTATTCTGCATGAAAGGCAGGACTGCGGTAATCCCCGTGTCCGTAGACAGGGTATTCCAAAGGTAGGGTTCCGGTGCTGTATGCGCCAATAGAAATATCTTCACACTCAAAGGAACGATGTTCCCGAATGGGGAAATTCTCCATCACAACAGAATAAGATTTGATTTTTGCACCGTAATACAAATGCAGAAGATGGGTATCTTCACAAACCCCCATCACATAACTGGTGTTGGGCGTTTGCAGATGAAATAGTTTTTGTTCCTTATCGTAGCTGATTGCCATAGGTTTTTCCCTCCGTAAATAGCGTTAAAATAATAAATATCAGTACAAATCCCAAAATACCTCCGCCAAAATCCAGCATCACGTCAATCACCTGACTTCCCCGGTCATTGAGGGTCTGAATCCATTCGTCGGTAACGGCGGTGGAAAGGGTAATCAAAAGGGGACAAGAAATATACCGTCCTCCAAATTGACGCCCAATTTGGTGAAACAGTAAGCCAACCAGAATTCCCAGTATGGCAAACTCGGTCAAGTGGGCAGTTTTTCGAATGAAATGGTTAAAATCATCCACAGACAATCTGTCTAAGGGGTCAAGGATGGGTTTCAAAAGTTCTGTCAGCGACAAACTGGAAGAATTAGATTCTTCCCGGGTGCGGACAGATTGTGAGAAGATACCGGTTATACACAAGAGCACAGCAAGAATTAAAATTGTCAACCGAATGTATTGTTTCAATCCAATCACCTCCTGATTATCATAGCACATACAAGGAAAAGCGTCAATCACAAATTCCGTAAAATTCCATTGCATTTCTGGTAGTAATTTTACATAGTTCATCGAAAGAGATGCCCTTGATTTCTGCCATTTTTTCTGCCACATGAACTACATATCCGCTAAAATTCCGTTTTCCCCGATGGGGTTCCGGTGCCATGTACGGGCAGTCTGTTTCAATCATCAGCCGGTCAAGGGGAACAACGGAACAAGCCTCAACGGCCCGACGGGCATTTTTAAAGGTCAGTACACCGGTAAAGGAGACCATAAATCCCATGTTTACCAGTTCGGTTGCGGTCTCGGCACTGCCGGAAAAGCAGTGCATAACGCCGTTGGAAACTTGCATTTCTTTTAAGATGCGAATGCAGTCTCCTTTGGAATCACGGTCGTGTATCACCACAGGCATAGAAAGTTCTTTGGCGAGTTCCAACTGACGGCGGAACCAAAACTGTTGTTTTTGGGGGTCGGCATCGTCATAATGATAGTCAAGACCAATTTCCCCGATGGCACGCACTTTTGGATTGCTCAAAGCAAGGGTTTTCAAAGTATCCAAATCTTCGTTGCACATACCGGATATCTCACCGGGATGCACACCGACAGATGCATAGATAAAATCATATTGATTGGCAAGTGCAACTGCCTGACGGGAAGTATTGATATCTGCACCAATGTTGGTAACCCGGGAAACGCCGTATTCTTTTAAACTCCGGATGACGGCGTCTCGGTCAGCATCAAACTGTGGGTCGTCCAGATGAGCGTGGGTATCAAACAACATACAATTGTCTCCTTTTTTCTGTATTTGCGGTTGATTATATCACAAAACCGTGGTATAATCAACTCAAAATCGCAAATTGGAGTGAAAATTATGACTGCAGTTGAGGAATTGAATCATAAGGGTAGCTTGGCAAAGAACGCGTCCTATGCACTGGCAACGTTGTCGACCTCGGTGAAGAATCAGGCGCTGCTTGCAATGGCAGATGCTTTGCAACAAGAAGAGACGTGGATTTTGGAGGAGAACCGGAAAGATCTTGATGCCGGCAAAGAACAGGGAATGAGTGAAGGACTGTTGGATCGTCTGGCGTTGTCCCATGCCCGGATTGATGCCATGGCAGAGGGGCTGAGGCAGATTGCGGAACTTCCCGATCCGGTAGGAGAGACTTTAACACAAACCACGCGCCCCAATGGCTTGCAGATTGACAAGGTGCGGGTTCCTCTGGGTGTTATAGGTATTATTTATGAAGCAAGGCCCAACGTAACGGCGGATGCGGCAGGGTTATGTATCAAGTCCGGCAATGCGGTCATTTTACGGGGCGGTAAAGAGGCGCTGCATTCCAACTGTGCCATTGTCAAAGTGATGCAAAATGCCGGTTATGCCGCAGGACTACCGGAGGGATGTATTAATCTGGTGGAAAACACTCAACGGGAAAGTGCAACTGCTTTGATGCGGTTGAATCAGTATCTGGATGTGATTATTCCCAGAGGAGGAGCGGGACTGATTCGTGCCGTGTTGGAAAACGCAACCGTTCCTGCCATTGAAACCGGAACGGGAAACTGTCATGTTTATGTAGACGCATCGGCAAATTTAACCATGGCAAAGGAAATTGTTATCAATGCTAAAACCCAACGCCCGTCGGTGTGTAATGCACAGGAAAAGTTACTGGTGCATGAATCGGTGGCAGAGAAATTTTTGCCGGGTATGCTTACAGCACTTCAGAAAAAATCCGTAACCATTATAGGCGATGAGCGGGTCTGTGCTTTGTTCCCCGATGCGATTCCGGCAACGGAGGAAGATTGGGAAACAGAATATCTGGATTTGAAAATCGGGGTTAAGGTGGTATCCTCACCGGATGAGGCGATTGCACATATCAATCGCTATAACAGCAGGCATAGTGAGGCAATTATCACAGAAGACATGGAAATTGCCCAAAAATTTCAGAAAGAAATTGATGCGGCAGCCGTATATGTGAATGCATCTACAAGGTTTACAGACGGATTTGAGTTTGGCTTTGGAGCCGAAATCGGTATCAGCACCCAGAAAATTCATGCCCGTGGACCTATGGGGCTTGCGGAATTGACCTCCACCAAATATGTGATTACCGGAACCGGTCAAATAAGAGGGTAAAGAAATCCCGCAATACGTCAGTATTGCGGGATTTCTTTTATTTATGGTATTTGGTTCCGGCGGATATGGTGAACGCCCGGTAAATTTGTTCCAACAATATTACCCGCATCAATTGATGGGGAAAGGTCATGGGTGAAAAACTGAGTTTCAGATTTGCCCGTGCTTTGACAGCATCCGAAAGTCCCATGGAACCGCCGATAATAAAGACTCTGTGGCTGACACCGGATGATGCCAGTGTGTCCAGATTCTCTGCCAACTTTTCCGAAGACATCTGGGTTCCCTCAATGCAAAGGGCAGTCACATGAGCGGAATCAGGAATTTTTTTCAGGATGCGGTCACCTTCTTTTTCCAATACTTGTTCTTTTTCCCTCGGCGAGGGACTATCCGGCGTTGGCTCATCAGGAACCTCAATCAGGCACAGTTTACAGTAACGGCTCAGTCTCTTTTGGTATTCTTTGATTGCGTCGGTAAAATATTTTTCTTTGATTTTCCCAACGGTAATGACTGTAATTGTTGTCATGGTTTCCTCCATAAGAAAGACCAAACCCAAGAGAGGTTCGGTCTTTGTGGTTAAATTGCGAAATAATATCCAACACCGCGCTTGGTCATAATATGACGGGGCTGAGAGGGGTCGTCCTCAATCTTTTCTCTTACACGGCGGACGGTAACGTCGACGGTACGTACATCACCATAATATTCATAATCCCAGACATATTCCAAAAGAGCCTTTCTGGAATAAATTTTATTGGGTTGTGCAGAGAGGAACTTAATCAGTTCAAACTCACGCACAGTCAGGTCAATCAAGTTGCCGTTTTTGTAAAGTTCATAACGATTGGAATCCAGACGGAAGCAACCAACATCAACAATATCGCTGTCTTCGGCAGGAGGCGCAACCTCAATCTCAGAACGACGCATATTTGCCTTGATGCGTGCAAGCAGTTCCCGTACACTGAAGGGTTTGGTGACATAGTCATCAGCACCCAGTTCCAGACCCAGAACCTTATCCACTTCTTCTTCACGGGCGGTAATCATCAAAATCGGTACCGATGATGTTTCCCGGATTTTTTTGCAAACCGAAAAACCATCAAGTTTCGGAAGCATAACATCCAATAAAATCAAATCAGGGTCTACACTTGATGCCTGTGCCAGAGCCTCTTCGCCATCGTATGCCTCAAATACCGTATAACCCTCGTTTTGCAAATTCAATTTCAAAATGTCTACAATGCTTCTCTCGTCGTCAACTACAAGGATTTTCTTTCCCATGTTTTCCACCCCCGGAATTATTCCTAAACTTTTGTCAATAGAGTCCGTATTCCTGTGGATTCAAGAATACGCCGTCTTGTTGAATTTCAAAATGCAGATGTGGACCGGTGCTGTTTCCGGTGCTCCCCATTGTGGCAATCTGCTGTCCCTGAACAACACAATCTCCATCACTGACGTAGAGTTTGTCGCAATGGGCATAAGCGGTACGAAGACCGTTTCCATGGTCAAGGATGAGATAGTTCCCATATCCGTCTGCAATGCCGGCAAATACCACGGTGCCGTCTTTTGCTGCCAGAATTGGAGAACCCATCTCTCCACCAATGTCAATGCCCTGATGCGCTCTGCCCCACCGCTGTCCGAAAGGAGAGGTAATCACTCCGCATGCAGGTTCGGTAAAGGTGTTTGCGTCCGTCTCAGGTGTGGGACCGTGAACTTGTTCCGGCCCGTACACCTGACTTGCATACACAAACTCTGTTTCAGTTTGGCTGTTGATTGTGATAACAAGAAAAATGCCGATTCCCAGAATCGCAACCCCTCTAAAAAGAGAAGAAACAAGCCTTTTCCACATATGTATCATACTGTAAGTAAGCAAGATTCCAACTCCTACTTTTCAAATTTAATGCACAAAGCTATTAAATTTATATTACAGATAATCTAATTTTAACCCAGTGAAATAAAAAAATCAAGTGCTTTTCTCAAATTTTTTGAAAAATATAGTTGAAACACACAAAATGGAGAGATTTTTGAAGTTTCAAAGAATTTTTCCAAAAAAACCTTGACAATTCAAACACGGCGTGCTATACTTTTTAAGTCGCACCTAAGCGGCACGGCAAGTGCTTGGAGAGGTGTCCGAGTGGTTTAAGGAGCTAGTCTTGAAAACTAGTGATGCGAAAGCACCCAGAGTTCGAATCTCTGCCTCTCCGCCACTTTTACTTTACAAAACTTGCCTACAAGTTCATATTTTTAAATTCGGAGAAGTACTCAAGTTGGCCGAAGAGGCGCCCCTGCTAAGGGTGTAGGTCGTGAAAGCGGCGCGAGGGTTCAAATCCCTCCTTCTCCGCCATCAAAAAGCAAGTCATTTTGTGACTTGCTTTTTTGCTTCTGCCAAGTTAACTTCAAGTTGATGTGCTGTTTCAACGTTTTTAGTACGCACATATGCATTATATCTATCAACCAGCAATGGCACAGTCTTTTCATCGAAGATTATATCTGATATACCAAGAATACCAACATCAACATCAATCATGTCCGTCTTTATAACAAGTTTGCGGCAAACCCCACCTGTGAAGTAAAGGCAGAGGAGCCGGTTTGCTGTCAGGAACTTTACAAGACTCTGGATGCATGTCTGCAGGAAGTACTTACCAACAAAGATGCAGATGTGGTTTCCGTTCTTGAAAAAGCCAACAGCGACTTCCAGAACAACTACCTGAACAATCTGTAAACAAAAAAAATCCC
This sequence comes from Clostridia bacterium, assembly GCA_017546205.1. Taxonomy (GTDB): domain Bacteria; phylum Bacillota; class Clostridia; order Monoglobales; family Monoglobaceae; genus Ructibacterium. Next base: position 63,524 of record JAFYXJ010000009.1, read on the forward strand.
GTGGAGTAAACTCCACGGGATTTTTTATACGTTCAGTTTGATACATTCGCCGGTTTCAGAAGATAAAAACGCCGCTTCCATAACTTTCATAACACGAAGGGCTTCCTCCGGCTTGATGCGGAGTTCTTCGCCTTCTATGGCGGCAACCAGTTGTTCATAGACCGGATCCAGATTGTCAACTACATCGGTTGGCTCAGTCAGTTCCGTCACCGTTACGGTGCTGGGGTCTCTGGGTGCCATCGTCTTGGTGGGGCCTGCCTTTACTTTTTTAATTTCCGGCGCCCATTGATTATCGTCACACAACTTCTTGACTACCTTTCCGGTTCCGTCCCAGTCGGTAATTACCAAGGTTCCCTCGGTACCGAATGCGTAAAAGCGGGGGTGAGTAATAAAGTTGTTGGTAGAAATTTCAATTTCTGCCGTTAATCCGTTTGCAAAGGTTAAAAACAAGCGGAAATTATCGTCCACGTCCGGATAGTGAATGGAATACATCTTGCAAAAGACATGGGTTACCGGAGATTTGGTCATGTACAGAATCTGGTCAATCAGGTGTACACCCCAGTCGAACATCATGCCGCCACCTTTTTCCTTTTGGGTTCTCCAACCCTCGGGCATTCCCCGGGACCCCTCTACTCTGGATTCAATCAGGTAGGGTGTTCCGATAGCACCGCTGTCAATGGTTCGCCAGAGATTAATAAAATCCCGATTGAACCGGCGGTTCTGGTCTACCGTAAAGATTCTGCCGCATTCTTTGGAAACTGCAATGATTTCTTCCAAGTCCGCACTTGTCATGGTGGCAGGCTTTTCGCAAATCACGTGTTTTCCGGCACGAAGTGCCTCGATGGCAAGTGCTTTGTGATGCTCGTTGGTGGTTGCTACCAGAATAATGTCAATCTCGGCATCGGCAAGGAGTTCTTCTTTAGAAGAATATGCCAGATACCCTTGTTCTTTTGCTAAGGTAAGCCGTGATTGGTCAATATCAAAGACACCTTTGAGGGTAACAGGTACATTTCCTTTTTCTAATTGCAAACGGTGATTGCCTGCCATAGAGCCATATCCAATAATACCAAGTTTGTATGTTTTCATAACCGTTTTCTCCTTGTGCTGAGAATTTGTGATTTAAACTGTTTTTTGCATAGGGTAAAATCCTCGCTATCATTATAACAACAATAGGAAATAGATTCTACACCAATACTTACCCGAATTTGCACGATTTTATCTTTTTGGGAGAATCTACATTTTATTCGGTATGCGAATTTTCTTGATGTCCTGTTCCGTTAAATCAGTGATACGACAGTTTTTCTGTATACAAACCGCCGCCGCTTTGCCTGCGGCTTCTCCGGTCAGGGCACAGGTAGGAATCACCCGCGCAACCTCCCAACCGTCACCTTGGGGGGAAGAAATAATTCTTCCTGCCGCCAGAAGATTGGGGAAGTTTTCGTTATACAGCGCACCGAAAGGAATCTGGTAGTGTTTTCCGGTTCCGTCGGGTCTGAAATCTCCGCAATCACCGATAGCGTCCGGATAAGTTTCCCCGTCAATGGCGTTAAAGTCACATGCCCCCACAATTCTACGAATGGTACGCAGCTGCGGCATGGTGGGAATGGTCATAATATCAAAACTGTGTTTATCTTTTTGAGAAATCCGCTGAATCAGGCTTTTTTTACCCTCGGTCATATAGGCTGTGATTTCCTCTGCGGTAATGCCGGTGAGTAAGTCCATTCCCTCCGGATGGCCTTTGCCGAACATGTCACTGCCGGTGTTCATCCATTTGCGAAATGCAGAAAAGTCGCTGTCTTTGCAAAGTTGTTCCGCCAGTTCCATATCGCAGTAATGTGCAATATAGGTCATAAAGTTTTTGCCGGAAACGGTGGGGACGCCTGCACGGTGCATCAGGGATGCATCACCGGTTGCGTCAATGACTACCTTTGCCTGAAAATACTCCCTGCCGTTGATGCTTTCGCATACCACACCTTTGCAGAGGGTTCCCTCCATAACCGGATAGGTAGTCAAAGTATCAAACCGCAAATCCACACCGTTTTCCAGAACATAACCATCCAGCGCTGCCGAAAAGACACCGGGAGAGTAAAATGTGGAATAACGTTGGTTTCGGGGTGCGTTTTTCCCGTCTCCATCCCAGCATTTGGGTAAATTTTCAAATCCATACTTCACAGAAAGCCGAATCAATTCTTCGGCAATACCATAAATCATCTGGGTTCCTTCCCCATCGCAAAGAGGTTCATACCAGGAAATCAGTCCGCCGGTGGCAAGACCGCCCAGGTTACAACTTTTTTCAATCAAAAGGGAAGAGGCACCCGCACGGGCGGCGGAGACCGAGGCTGCAACCCCGGCAATTCCGCCACCAATGACAATCACATCATAAGAACCTTTGAAAATAGGTTCCATACCTCGCATATCCATCTTAGATACCCTCCAGGAAACGGTCGACAACCAGTTGACGGAACTCCGGCGAAAGACTTGCAAAATATGCGGTAAAGCCGGTAACACGAACAACCAGATCCGGATGTTTGGTAGGGTCTTCGTGTGCTTCCAGCAGTTTTTCTTTATCAAGGACATTGATGTTAATCAAGGTTCCGCCTTGCTTGAAGTGAGTTTCAATCAGGTTGAGGACAACATCCACACCTTTTTCGTCCATAGCAATCTGGGGGTCAAATTCAATCTGCAACGGTGCCGCATTGCCGTATCCGCATTGGATGGACGCAATACCGTTGGACTGTGCAGTGGGCGCGCCGTCTTTCCGGAAACCGGGAACGGGGTTTGCACCGTGAGAAATGGGTTCGCCTTTTCTTCTGCCGTTGGGGGTTGCACCTACGGTTGCTCCGTATTCGATAGCTCTTGCCCAACTGAACCAGCCGGGAAGAAGTTGTCTGCCCTCCGGCATTTCCTGCGCCTTAATAGCAGCAACCCAACTGTCGGTCAGTTTCTTTGCCCAGGCATCAGAAACGGTCCCGCCCTGACAGTATTTGGGCGCACTCTGCATCATGGCGTGGATACGCTCGTTTTCAAAGTTGTTATCCAGAGCCTCGTAAAGCTGATCCCAAGTGAGAAGTTTTTCGTTTTCAATACGGGTTTCGATAGCACCAAAGGAGTCTGCAACAATGGCAAGACCTGCACCGTCAATACCCACGGTGTAAAGTTCCGCGCATTGAGAAATATCCAGACCTTTTTCGATGGTATTTTTCATGAACAGATTCATAATCAGTTCAGGGGTAACCTCCCACTGATGTTCGATATGTAAATTAATGCCGGCAGCGGTAACCTCGATGGCTTTTTTCAGATGCTGTTCATAGAGTTCAAACAATCTGTCAATAGACTTGTTTTCTTCCTCTTTCATGTCCTTTAATGCTTCGTCAAGAACTTTGGCAATATTGATTTTTACCACGTCGTTCATGGGGAATTCTTTTCCGGGAACGCACATCCAGTTACAACCCACAGCAACACGCTCTCTGGCGGTTTTCTTGTCAATGCCTTCATTTTTCATGTAGCCTTCGCAAAGGGAAGCATCGTTACAGAATCTGGGCCAGCCGTTTTTGTTCTTGCACAGATAGTAAACTGCTTTTTTCATAAAATTCTTGTCACAGTTTTCATGCCAGCGTACGGTCAGGTTGCAGGCAATATCAATGCTGTCTGCCGCATCCAGAATCAGGTAAGACAGAGGATTGGTCAAATCCTGGTCGTTTTCATCCACGCCGGAAAGCTGATAAAAATGAGGATCAATCAAAAGCAGGTTTGCAATCAGGAATTTTGCAGTTTCGTCATCCAGAATGCCCGCTTTGGTATCTCTTTCGTAATATGGATAGAGGAGGACGTCCAGAGGAAAACCGGACCCGTCACGGGTGTAGATTCTGGAAGCACAGTTACGGAATGCGGTCCACTGACAAACCTCATGGAAGGTTTTGGGTGCATCGTATTTTACATTTTCACATGCCTGACACATGGTTTCCAGATTCTTCTTAATATCCGGATTGGTTTCTTCCGCAATCATTTCCTTAATTTTGTCAATATGTCTCTGGATAAAATCCATAATTGCAAGGATACAACGCTCCTCTGCATCATAGAAATCCTTTTTATCGGGATTGATGTCCCTGTATTTTCTTACCTTTTCCAGAAGACCGCCCCAACCCAGTTCAAAACCGATGGTGAAGTCACAGGTCAGGTGGGAGTCGCTGTCAATACCAGTGACAATGTTATACTTTTTCTGTAAAGGTTTTAAGTCATCATAGGGGAACCGCTGTTCATCCCAACGTTTACTCCACTGACTGGTAACACCTTTCATCAGTTCCATGGTTTTGGGCTTTTTCTTCAGCCATTCGGGAAGAAAATGCACATCACCGCGGTAGTTTACCAGCATATCACGCCATCTTCCGCAGAGCATTTCGTTGGGGTCAACATAAGGCTCGTGGGCGTTGATGATTCTGACAAAGTTTTCGCACATGCCGTCAAATCCGTAGAAACTTCCGTTACTACTGTTGTACCATGGCTCTACTTCATAATCAGGGGAAACGGGAACGGTACCAAAATCATCGATGTTGGTATATCCCCATTGTTCTTTCTTTTCCAGAGTGTGTCTGATTTTTGTTTCTCGCAATGCTTTCAAGCGTTCAGCGTATGAATACATACTGTTCCAACTCCTTCATATAATCTTTGGACGGGATGGTAAATCCCGTTTTCGGTTGCCCCAGAGCAATCCGTTTGGATTCACCCAGAGGGTGATAGGGTAAAAGTTCATATCGGATGACATTCTCTAGGGAATGTACAAATGATGAAATTTCTGCAATTCCTTGCTCAATTTCCGGAATCACCGGCGTTCTTACAATGATGGGAATACCCAGGGTATTCAGCTTGATAAAATGTTCTTTGATAATCTTGTTGGATACGCCGGTATGTTTGATATGCAGTGTATCATCCCAGATTTTCAAATCTGCCATAACCAAATCCAGTTTTTTTAAGATATCTTCCTGATAGGAAATGAGAGAGGTCTCTACTGCACAATGAATGCCTTCCGCCTTGGATTTGTCAATCAGTTCGGAAAGAAATTCCGGCTGGGAAAATGGCTCGCCACCGGAAAAGGTGACACCGCCATCCTGACCGTAATAATCTTTATCAAGAAGAATCTGTGCCAGAACCTCATCGGTGCTCATTTCCTGACCACACAAAACCTTGGCACCGGTAAAACATCCCTGGTCACACATACCACAACCGATACATTTTTCGGGGTATGCAAGAATCTGCGGAGGAAAGGCAATACATTCCGGATTGTGACACCAGTCACAACGAAGGGGACAACCCTTAAAAAAGACAGTGGTACGAAGCCCCGGTCCATCATGGACCGAGGCTCTTTGAATATCTGTTACTATTCCTTTAACCATTGATTTGAATCCGCTTTCCGTTTTCTTCATGGGACTGATATGCTGCAATCATGAAATCTACCATATCCACAGCTGCATCAATGCCATAAAGCTCATCGGAGCCACCGTTTACAACTGCATCAACCCAGGTTGCAACCGGAGTTTTGATGTCAATTTCCATATCGTCCAGAGAAAGAATCTCGGAGTTTTTGCCGGCAAGACGGAGTTCAGCAACATCATTACCGCCAAAGCGGGCATAGTAAGAACCCTCTGTGCCGTAAACAGCCAGTTCAAATACGCTGAGGAGGGGAGAAACATAGGTTGCTTCCAAAAGACCCATAGCACCGTTTTTGAATCTGACGTTACAAGATGCGGTGTCTTCTACCGGTTTGTGAATGATATCATAGGAGAAAGAGGAACTAACGGATTCAAATGCACCCATGATATATCTTGCAAGATAGGTAGAGTTGAATCCCAGGTCAATCATAGCACCGCCGCCACTCTTTGCAGGGTCATACCAGTAGTGGGGAAGTGTGTCTTTGTATCCCTGGTCGTGACCGCACATACAACGGAAGTAAAGGGGGGTGCCCAGTGTACCCTCATCAATCAATTTCTTTGCATAGTAGAATTGTTTGATTGCCAGACGGTTAAAGGAAATGCAGAATTTGATGCCGTTCTTCTTCACAGCGTCTCTGATTGCATAAGCATCTTCCAAGGAGTAGGAAAGAACTTTCTCGGTGAAAATGTGCTTTTTATGATTAGCTGCTGCAATCAAAATCTCTTTGTGGTCGGTAGGACAAGAGGTAACCAGAACACCGTCTACATCGTCTCTGGACAACAAGGATTCCAAAGAGGATTCTACATCAACGTTCCATTCTTCGCCCCATGCCTTTGCAATTTCAGGATCTTCGTCCCATACGCAGGTAACTTTACAGTCGGGCAAGCCTACAAATTCTTTTAAGTATCTTTGGTCATCCTGATGAGAATGGGGATGCCATCTGCTGATTAATCCAATTCTAAACATAATTGATTCCTCCTAATTAATTGAAGTAGTAAGGTTTACCGGTCTTAGCGGATTCATAGATACCCTCCAGAATGTGAGAAACAACCAGAGCGGTTTCCGGAGTGGTAACCAGTTCGCCTTTGCCAAGGATAGCATCGGTAAATACCTGCTGTTCCTTGATACGGGGAAGGTCTGCCTTGTTGGTGTCCATGTATGCAACACCGGCGGGGTCAAAATTGGGCTCGTGAATGTACTGCTTGTTGTTGCAGATACCATTGATTTTCAATGTACCATCATAGTTATCCATACCTGCTTTGGTACCGCAGATTCTGTATCTTACACCGGTCTGCTCTCTGGTGTTGAGTGCCCAGGAAGCCTCTACGATCAGAGTTGCACCATTTTCCATTTCCAGAAATGCGGATGCAAATTCTTCAACTTCATAGATAGAGGGATCCCAGTCGCCGAAGGGGTTTCCGGTTTCAGTCTGGTTTTTCAGTTTGTCGAAGGTCTTACCTACAACCATCTTGGGCTTGTAGTTGTTCATGATGTAAAGTGCAGTATCTACTGCGTGAGTACCAACGTCAATCAAAGCGCCACCGCCCTGACCATCCATCTGAAGGAATAAACCTTGGAGGGGAACACCTCTTCTGCGGACAACATTGGCATGTGCGTAGTACATTTCACCGAATACATCTTTTGCAGCCTCTGCTTTTGCATAAAGAACATCCGGGTCATACTTGTGCTGATAACCAATGGTCAAAAGCACGCCGGTTTCTTTTTGAACTTTGCACATTTCCAGAGCATCTGCATAGTTTGCAGCCATAGGCTTCTCGCACAGAACATGCTTGCCGGCTCTCATTGCAGCAATAGAAATTTCGGCATGCATTTTATTGTGGGTCAGGACTCTGACGTTGTTGATGGTCTCGTCTTTTAATAATTCTCTGTAATCGGTGTACACCTTTGCATCCGGTGTACCATATTTTTTTGCAGCAGCTTCTGCACGCTCAGGAATAATGTCACAAAATGCAACCATTTCCAGTTCTTTAATCTCAGCGATAGAAGGCATGTGTTTTCCGTTTGCGATGTTACCGCAACCGATGATACCAACTCTCAATTTTTCCATAATTGTACACTCCTCATAAATAAATTATTTATTTTTCTTCATCGTATCACCAAACGCAATATTTTTCAATTAAGATATTAATAAAAAATGTTGCAATATTATGATTTTTGTGATATTATAGAACCATGAATCTATTATTAGCCTTTAAAGAACACAAAGAATTTAAGAAAAACAGACCATGGAGTTTCTGGCAATTCGGCCCGGAAGTCCGTTCCTTTATGACACCGCCCCATTATGCAGAGACGATTGAAGTTCTTTTCTTCTATGATATGGAGGGGGATGTTCATATCGGTGGTCAGCATTTTACTCTGGGAGGAAACAGGGTCTTTTTTGTTGCGCCCAATATTGTGCATTCTATGAATTATAAGGCGTGTAAGGGAATTATCAAAACCTTAAAAATTAATCCTCCGCAATTAAAATCCTTGCTTGATTTGGATACGCTTTTAGAGTACCACGGTAAAGATTATTCGGATTTATGCATTTCAATTCCCATGGAAGAAAGCATCCAAATGATGCCGGAGGTCTTTGCGTCGGCGACCGATGTGAATGATGTGCTGATTATGATACTGAAGTTTTTTCAGGTGTTGCTCAATTATTCTATGGAAGAAGAAAGTATTGGAAAAACATTACCGTCCGGTGAAGAAGAACTGCGTGAAATTATTCATTGGACAGAAGAAAATTATACCAGACGGATTTCCCTTGATGAAGTTTCCGATGTATTTGGATATACCAAACATTATTTCTGCCAGAAATTCAAAAAAGCAACGGGTATTACTTATCTGACGTATCTGAATAACCTGCGCATTTCCCGTGCATGCCGTATGCTGAAAGCGGGAAAGTCCATTGGAGAAACCTGTGACGGGTGCGGATTTGAAGATATGTCCTATTTTATTCAACTGTTTAAAAAAATTACCGGAACTACACCCAAAAAATATGTTAAGGAACTAAATTAAAAACAGCATCTCATTGAGATGCTGTTTTTGGACTTAATAATTTTCTGCATGAACTTCGAAATAACTCTGGGGATGCGCGCAGGTGGGGCAAATCTGGGGTGCGTTGGTACCTACTACAAGGTGACCGCAGTTGCGACACTCCCAAATCTTAACTTCGCTTTTTTTGAATACTTCAGCAGTTTCTACGTTGTTCAAGAGTGCACGATACCGTTCTTCGTGATGCTTTTCGATAGCAGCAACCAGACGGAATTTTGCTGCCAACTCAGGAAAACCTTCTTTTTCTGCAGTTTCTGCAAAGCCTGCATACATATCGGTCCATTCGTAGTTTTCGCCGTCAGCCGCCTCTTTCAGATTTTGCTGGGTATCGCCGATGCCCTCCAGTTCTTTGAACCACATTTTTGCATGTTCTTTTTCATTCTCTGCTGTTTTCAAAAAGAGTGCTGCAATTTGTTCGTAACCCTCTTTTTTTGCAACAGATGCAAAATATGTATACTTATTTCTTGCTTGAGATTCACCGGCAAAGGCTGCTTCCAGATTTTTTTCGGTTTGTGTTCCTTGATATTTGGACATGGAAAATTCCTCCTTTTTGAAATTTTATTTATTGTAACATAATTTATAATAGGATGCAAGCATAAATATTCGGTTGCAATTGTTTGGAGACTGTGTTAGAATTAAAAAAAAGGGGTGATTGGATGAGTTTGAAAGATAAAGTGCTTCCTGATTATACTAAGGGAGAAGAAATTTTTAATATGGTCACCCATATCGTAGGCGGAGCCTGGGGTATTGCTTATCTGGTATTATGCGTGATTATGGCAGCCGTTCACCATAACCCTATGGGCGTTGTAGCGTCCGCCATTTACGGTGCATCGGTCATTATACTGTTTACCATGTCAAGCGTCTATCACGGAGTGAAACCCTCCAATGCCAAAAAAGTACTGCGGGTTATTGACCATTGTACCATCTATTTGATGATTGCAGGAACCTATACCCCCATTGCACTCTGCGCGGTTCGGGGACAGAATACAGCCGCAGGATGGGTGCTGTTTGGTATCATCTGGGGTGTCACGGCACTTGCGACAACCTTTACCGCCATTGACCTGAACAAATACAAAAAATTATCCATGGTTTGTTATTTGGGCATGGGGTGGTGTATCGTAGCATTCTGGAAAATGACTTATGCTGCTATTGGGATAGGCGGTGCCATATTTCTGATTGCAGGAGGTATCCTTTATACCATTGGCGCTGTGCTTTATGGTATGGGGAAAAAACGGCGGTATATTCATTCGATATTCCACATTTTTGTTAATTTGGCAAGTGTGTGTCATTTCTTTTGTATATTGTTTTATGTTCTATAAGAATAAACGGAAAAGAAAACATCGTTTTTCTTTTCCGTTTATTCTTTGTATAGTTGTTTTAGATGTTGTTCTGCCAATAATTCTTTGGCAGTTTTCAGGCTTCCTTTTCCGTAGGACGAACGGAGTTGTGTCACTACCGCATCCAGAGCATCCTCGGATGATGTCAATTTTGTCTCTTCTGTAAAGGAGAGTTGCTCGTATCCGCAATCGGACAGGTTTCCGGTTGTTATGCCGATGAGACGTACCGGTTTTTGGGGAAGGTTCTGCATCAGCAACAGTTCTGCCGTCTGGTATAAGTCATCTGCTTGATTGGTCAGTTTCCCGGAACAGGAGCGGGTGATACTCTGCATGTTGTAAAATTTTAATTTCAAGGTCACGGTCCGACAGAACAGATGTTTTTCCTTTAACAGGTCGCTGACTGTGCGGGATAGGAGAAGCAGAGTGTCTTTCAAAACCGATAAATCGGTCACATCTTTCAAAAAGGTGGTTTCTTTGCCAATGGATTTGGCGGGTGCATTGGGAGTGACTTCCCGATGGTCAATTCCTTTGGCATAATTGATCATTTCCTCAGCGGAGATGCCGAACGCAGTCAGCCGTGAAAGGGATGTTTTGGCAAGATCCCCTACGGTGCGGATGCCCAGATGATAAAGTTTTTCTGCGGTTTTCGCTCCAATGCCGTAGAGGACGCCAACCGGTCTGTCTTTCATGATACGCTGAAAGGTTTCCGGACTGTCAATCACAAAGAATCCTTGAGGTTTCTTTTCCTCGCTGGCAAGTTTAGCAGTCAGCATATTATAGCCTACCCCGACAGAACAAGTGGTGCCAACTGCCTCAAAAACTTCCTGTTGGAGTTTTTGTGCAATGGAGGAGGCGGAACCGAAAAACCGTTCGCTGCCGGTGACATCCATATATCCCTCATCCAGAGATAAAAATTCAATACAATCGGTGTAGGTCTGCATACAAGCGTGTACTTTTTCAGAAGCTTCGGCGTATTTTTTAAAATGTGGCGTAATAAAGATGCCACCGGGACATCGGCGATACGCCTCCTGAGAACTCATGGCGGAATGGACACCGTATTTCCGTGCTTCGTAATTGCAGGTAGAAACCACACCCCGCACATTGGGGGGTGCACCTACAATGACTGGTTTTCCTTTTAAGTCCGGATTATCCCGTTCCTCAATGGCGGCAAAAAAAGCGTCCATATCCAGATGGATAATTTTTCGTTCCATGGTTTCACCTCAGCATAATAACAGCACCCTGACGTCCGGTATGTTCCTTGTGGGTGCGGTAGGAATAAAACTGATGCTGCTGACAGACGGTACAAACGCCGCTCATGTCAATATTTTTTGGAGAAAGTCCTGCATCCAGCAGTTGATTGCGGTTCATTTCCCAGATATCCACCAGAACCTTGTCAGGAGAGGTTTCCCGCACAAATTCGGGAGGAAAGATTTCTGCATCTTTTTTTCCAAAGGCAAAACAACAAGGACCGATACCCGGCCCGATTGCTGCCAGAATATCTTGGGGATTGCAGTCAAATTCCCGTTCCATCATAGCAACAGCTTTCTTGCCGATTTCTTTGAGGGTACCACGCCATCCTGCATGGACAGCAGCAATGACCTCTTTTTCCGGATCCAGAAAAAGAAGGGGGATACAGTCGGCGGAAAAAACAACCAGAGGTACACCTTTCAGGTTGGTCATCAATCCATCGGTATCCTCAATATCACTTGGCTTGCTGATTCCTTTTCCCATATCCTCCGGCGTGATCAGACGAATGCAGTCGGTGTGGGTTTGCTTGGCAAGGACGGTGTGGGAAAGGTTCAATCCCAAATCCTCTGCAACCAGGCGATAATTTTCCATGACATCGTCGGGATTGTCACCAACACGAAATCCCAGATTCAGCCCTTCTATTTTTCCGTGGCTGACTCCGCCCAGACGGGAGGTAAAGCCGTGGCTGACACGGCGAGTCAAAAGAAACGGCTCTGATTGAAGATAGAGCCGTCCGTTTGTTTTATATTGTTGCATAGTTGCTCCTTAATAGGGTAGATTGGATGAAGAAAATCTTACCCGTTCTATGGCCGTGGTTTTTCCGGTCTTTGGGTCAATATCAAAAATACAACCGTTAAACCAGACTTCACCCTCAGCCTTTTCAAATCGATACCGTTTTCCTGCGTGATAGTAAAAATCGATGATAATCTCTTTTTTGACGCCCAGCACAGAATCTTCTACGCCGGTCATGCCAAGATCGGAGATGTATCCTGTTCCCCCCTTGAGAATCCGCTCATCCGCAGTTTGCACATGGGTATGTGTGCCGAAAACACCGCTTACCTTTCCGTCGAGAAAATATCCCATGGCAAGACGCTCACTGGTTGCTTCTGCGTGCATATCCACTAAAATGATATCAGCATCCATACCTTTCAATGCTCGTTCTACAGCGTGAAAGGGGCAGTCTGCCGGAGACATATCGACTCTTCCAATCAGGTTGATAACGCCAATTCGGGCAATTCCGGTATCTTTGACCACATAACCGACACCTTCCGTTTCCGGAGGAAAATTCAGGGGACGGATAATATTGGGATTATCCTCCAGTACGTGCTCTGCTTCCCGGTTTGCAAAGGTATGGTTGCCCATGGTAATAACATCCACACCACGGGTAATCAAGGCATCGGCAATCTCTGCGGTGATGCCGTTGGTGTTGGCGGAGTTTTCTCCATTGGCAATACAAAAATCAATGCGATAGAAATCCCGGATGCGATTTAAGTTGTTATAGACAAATTCCCGTCCGTCTTCGGCAACAATATCTCCAATTGCAAGAATTCTCATGAAAGTTCCCCTTTCTCTAACTTTTGGCGAACTGCTTCATAAAGCAATACGCCTGCGGCAACGGATGCATTTAGGGATTCAATTTTTCCGATCATGGGAATCTTTACCAGAAAATCACAGGATTCCCGAACAAGTCGGCTCATGCCCTCGCCTTCGCTGCCGATAACAATACCAAGAGGGCCGGTCAGACTGCATTGGGTGTGCATCTGGCTTCCCTCCAAAGCAGTACCTACAATCCAGACGCCTGCTTTTTTCAAAGATTCTATGGTGCGGGCAAGATTGGTTACCCGTGCCACCGGCGTATATTCTACCGCACCTGCTGCAACCTTGGAAACTGTTGCGTTTAAGGAGACGCTGCGATTTTTGGGAATAATTACTCCATGCGCTCCTGCTGCATTGGCACTGCGGATAATACTGCCGAGGTTGTGAGGGTCGGAAATGCCGTCTGCAATCACCAGAAAGGGCGATTCCCCTTTGGATTCTGCAAGGGCAAGAATATCCGCCACTTCTACATAACTGTGAGAAGCAATGGCGGCAACGGCTCCCTGATGGTTTTCGCCATCACAAAGGCTGTCCAGTTTCCGCTTATCTACAAACCGATAGAGGATATTTCCCTCTTTACACAGACGCAGAATTTCCTGCATCTGACTATGCCGGAGTCCATCTTGAAGAAACACTTTGTCGATGGTGGTTGTTCCGGTTTTCAATGCTTCTATCACGGGATTCCGCCCGTAAATCATATCGTCTTTCATATGCATCCTCCTTGGATGTTTCTTTTTGTAGTGTAACACAGTTTCGGAAAATTTTCAATATAAAAATCCCCCAAAGCAGAGCAAGGGGGATTTGCGTTACGGTTTTCTTAACACTTGTTTTGCGATTGGCAAAAGCAAGGCGGTTGCAAGAATACTCATGATCCATTGGGTAGGTGAAAGCAAAGTAATCAGTGCGACCTCCAATCCATAAAGGAAAAAGTCCACCAGGAAATATCCGCTTGCAACAATAACATGGGCAAGGATTGCGGCAGATAGCAATCGTATCACATGGGTTTCATGTCTATATATCAATTTTCCCACCAAGAGACCCAGCAATCCTTTTATCAAAAGAGTCGGGACGGCATAGATGGGATATCCGCCGATAATATCAGCCAGGCATTGCCCGATACCTCCGCATATTGCGGCGGGAAGTGGTCCCAGAAAAGCACCGGTCAGATAAATTATGCAGTCTCCCATGTGTGCATACCCGTTTCCTAACGGAATGCGGGGAAACAAGGTCAGTACGGCGGTCAATGCGGTCAGCATAGAACAACGTACCAGAAAAGTCAAAGAAATAGAATGTTTTTTCATAGTCTACACCTCAAAGGCAGTATACCATAAAAATCCAATTATGTCAAAACAATGAGACAGGAAGTATCTCTGCAAATATCCTTGGCGTATTCTGCCAGAAGATTCCAGGTTTCATAATCTGCAATGCCGGTTGCCGCTATGCCGTTTCTGGTTTGAAACTGCAAAACTGCCTCACGGGTTGTATGATCAAAAATGCCATCGGGATTAATTAAAATTCCGCCTTCAAGCAGATGGTTGATGCGAAGTAAGTTTTGAAGTTCCAATACATTCTGTCGATGGTCGTAAAGATTATATTTCATGATTGCCCTCCTTCTGCAGATAAGGGATAGCCGGGATACTGACCTGCAGATCTGTCTTCTCCAAGCAGAATATCCTGGTATTGATTGACAATGGCTTGCCATGTGCTAAGACCCACAATTCCACGGGGAGGAATCCCGTTTTCTCGCTGAAATGCCAGAACTGCACGCTCGGTATCATTGCTGAAAGATCCGGTTACCTGCACGGAGGGGATGGCGGTATTCACCGAAGCAATTTTATTGAGGTAGGTTTGTAGATTTCGAACCGCTTCTCCGGAACTTCCCCGTCGGAGCGGTGTTCCCGGATAAACCGGGGCACCTCCGGTGCGGAAATCAGCAGGCAATCCTGCAACCAGAGAAGTGTAACGGGAGTACAGGGCATCCCATGTGGTTTGGTCCACCACGCCTGTTTCCGGCAGGGATTGGGAGCGCTGAAAGACCCGTACGCTTTCGGTTGTGGCAGGGCCGTAAACGCCGTCAATGGAAACGGTGGGGATGAAATTATTGAATTCTGCAATCAGGTTAAGGAAATATTGAATAAGGCTTACCTCGGGCCCGGTGGATCCCTCGGAAAGTTGGGCGCGGAACTGACGGCTGACCGCGGCGAGGGAAATTCCCTCCGAATCCAGATCGGAAAGACGTTTTACTGAGGTAAAAAGGGAGAACAACCGATACCAGGTTGCACGCCCAACGATGCCATCAGGAGTCAGGTTAAAAATTTCCTGAAACTTACGGACGGCTTGCTCGGTTTCTACATCAAAAACACCGTCCGGATTTGCAATTTTGGGGATGGCGGGATAGTTTCTGGAAACCCGATTCAGCCAGAGTTGGATGCGGTTCACATCGGCGCCGGAAGAACCGAGACTTAATGGGGTTCCGGGATAACTTTCCGGCAGGTCAGCAATGGGGGCATCGGTAACCAGATTGATGTCTTCGCCGTAATAATAGGTAAGGATTTCATAGGGGTTTAGCCCTTGGTTGGCAAGATCCACGGTCCCCCATTGAGAAAGTCCTCCCGGACAGGTGGAGGTGGTTCCATTACAGTAGCGGGCAAAAATAGGGTTCAGGTTGTCACCCCGTACAATATAACTGTTGAAAATATCATCCACAATACGGCTGATATTTTCAAAATAATCCCGCCCATACACAAAGGATTGGTCTACAGCTGTAGAATTGGTGATATCAAAGGGATAGCCGCGGCTTGGATAATATTCTGTAAAAATGCGGTTCAAGGCAAAGGTAATCTGGGCATAAATATTGGCGCGGATGGCACTTTCCGGCCAAGTGGGAAAGATTTCGCTGGATGCCACATTTTTAATGTAATCAGGAAAAGAAACCGTTACATTTTCCGCGTTGGGGTCTTCAGCAGAACCCAGATGAACCGTGATAGTCTGGGGAACAGCAAAAGTCAAGGCCATGGTATCACATCCTTTCTTCGTCAACAACCAGTTCTTGCGGGTTTACCTGTCCTTCTGACAAAGGAATCAACCCGATAGGTTGAATGGAGGTAACCCCGTCAAACACCGGTACATTGAGTCTTAATTCCGGATAAAAGCCGGGCTGTGTTACCCGAATGGTATAGGAACTGTAGGAAGATGATGCCTCATCCGGTGTTTGGGAAAGACTGAGAGCGGGAGCGGGAAGTGGTAAAAACTCGGTATTTCCGCTTTGGTCGGTCCACAGTCGTTTTAACTCTCTGCCGTTTTCTCCGGCTTCATACACGGTGACGGTTGCGCCTTCTACGGGAATTGCTCCCCTCGCCAACGTAACGGTGACTTGTAAAGTTCCCATGCCCTCTCTGTCCGCAGTTGTTGTAACAGCAGGGACAAGAAAAGATGGATCGGTTTGTAATTCCTGCATCAATCGGCGGTTAAAATCGGAATATTGTTCATTCATAGCACAAACCTCCTGACGAAATATAGTATATGGGAAAGAATCATATTTGTGACGGACAAAGTACAAAACTGACATGAAAATCATGTCAGTTTTTGAAAAATAAAATCTATACTAGTGACATGAAATTCATGTCAAAAGGAGGTGCCTAAATGAGTAATAAGAATATTGCCGGGGCAAAACTGAAACAACTGCGACAAAACATTTCACCTCGCTTTACCCAAAGAGTCTTGGCGGAACAATTGCAATTAATGGGGATTGATGTAGGGAAAAATCAGGTGCAGGAAATCGAAAGTGGGAAAAGAAAAATTTCGGATATTGAATTAAAGGCACTGGCGAATATTTTTCATATTACGGCGGATGCCTTATTGGAAGAGGATACAGAATGAAAAAAGATAAATACGGAATCATTACATCACGCCCGAAAGGCGGTATCATACGGTGCGGGGATTGTGGAAGAATCCTTGCATATATATGGGACAAGAATCTTTCCTATGCCTATCTGCAATTTCGATGCCATTGCGGAGGATGTGGGGTTCTTTCAACGGGAAAATGTGACAGCTTTTCTGCGGTGGCAATGGCAGAGGATAAAGATGATACTTTATCGTGTCCGGAGTGCGGTCGGGTATGGTTGCAAAAGGAGAGCGGCATGGTTACATTTTCCTTTCGGTTTCTTTGTCAGTGCGGTGTATCAACAGAGACTGCGCATAAGCCAAAAAGAGAAATTTATCAGGAATTGAAGTTTACATAATTCGAAACCTGCAGAGAGAATCTGCAGGTTTTTTCCGTTTTTATGGGGAATTTTGTCTTGTCGAAAATTGCGATGGAAGACTATTGAAAAGAAAAAACAGTTATGAGAAAATGGTGGTGATCCAAAATACATATTGGGACGGGAGAAAAAAATATGAATCAAGAATTTTCATTTACAGACATGGAGGGTACTTTACATCAGGTAGCATTTTCTCTGCTTCACACAGAGGGGGAGTTCCGTACCTATGGGATTCAGGCAACCATGTACAGAGATGGCCAGGTAGAGGAGCATGCCTCTGTGACGGAACGATTTATTACCAGAGAGGAGGCAGAGGCGACAGTTGCCATGCTATGTAAGTATCAGGTGTTGCCTTGTACGTTGAAAGATATTGTGTAAAACAAAAAAGAGCAAGTCTTTCGACTTGCTCTTTTTGGAGCTGCCCAGCGGATTTGAACCGCCGACCTCTTCCTTACCAAGGAAGTGCTCTACCTACTGAGCTAGGGCAGCATATAAAATTGGCGATCCGGATGGGGTTCGAACCCACGACCTCCAGCGTGACAGGCTGGCATTCTAACCAACTGAACTACCGGACCATTGCGAAACAACTCATATATCATAGCATAAAAAATAAGACTTGTCAATACATAATTTAAAAAAATTCAAACTTTTTTTGTATAATTGTCAATGATGGGTGACACTTTTATTAAAAAATAAAAATACATCCAAATATGATGTCTTTACATTATCCCTAAATACTTTTCCATTACCTCATTTGGAGTTAGAAAATTTA